>CANQHG010000006.1 GCA_947623655.1 uncultured Clostridia bacterium
GATTTCCCTGTATTTGTGTATCCGACCAAAGCGATCGTCATGACGCGCTCTTTTTTTCTGCGTTCAACCTGCATCGCGCGGCGCTGCTCGGTTTCTTTGAGCTTACTTTCTAGCGTTTTGATACGGCTTCGGATGTGACGCCTGTCCGTTTCAAGTTTTGTCTCCCCGGGGCCGCGCGTCCCGATCCCGCCGCCGAGACGGGAAAGAGCCTCGCCTTTTCCCTTAAGACGTGGATAAAGGTATTTGAGTTGTGCAAGTTCAACCTGTATTTTTCCCTCGCTACTATGGGCGCGGAGTGCAAAGATGTCGAGGATCAAGGTCGTTCTGTCGATTACTTTCCTGTCGCCGAGAGCTTTGGAAATGTTCAATGTCTGTGAGGGGGAGAGTTCGCCGTTGAAGAGAATTGTGACATCGAGCCCCTCAAGGAGGCCGTTGAGTTCGGCAAGCTTGCCTTCTCCGATATACGTTGCAGGATTGATCTCGCGGATCGTCTGATAGATCGTGCCCACATATTCGGCGCCGGCGCTTTCAATCAAGGCAATGATCTCGTCGTGAAGAACTTTGCAGTTTTCGTTTTCCACAGGCTGAATTACATAGATGATCTCAGGTTTATTCAATCGTCATCCTCCTCGGAACGGTGCAATTTTACTTTTCCCGCAACGGAGCGTCGATTATCCTCCGTAATGGCGGCGTAATGTTTGCGTGTGGTATTGACGTCTTTATGGCCGAGCACGTCGGCAACAATATAAATATCTTTTGTTTCGCGATAAAGCGCGGTACCAAAAGTAGAACGTAGTTTGTGCGGCGTTATTTTTTTGAGAGGTGTGACGATTTTCGCATATTTTTTTACGAGATTTTCTACCGCACGGACTGTGATGCGCTTATATTGCATGGAGAGAAATAGGGGAGAAGGGGTCTCTTTGGGAATTTTGGGGTCTCCCTTTTTTTGTTCCATATAGGCGGCAAGTGCATCGGCGACCTCATCGGAAAAATAGAGAATCGCCTGATTACCGCCCTTGCGGGTGACGACAAAGGAGTTGTTGTCGAAATCAATGCTCTCATTGTTCAGCCCGACAAGCTCGGAAATACGGATCCCCGTACCTAAAAATAGAGTAAGAATTGCCGTATCGCGTACCATTGTGCGGTCGTGATAGGCGCTTGCATGGGGGGAAAGCCCGTTGCCGTATTCGGCTGTTTCCAAAAGTTCGTCGATCTCTTCCTTTTCAAGTCGGATGATCTCTTTCTCATGAAGCTTTGGAACGGATACTTTAGCGGTATTATTGACGCCGATGAGCCCTTTATTAAAGAAATATTTAAAAAATGAGCGGACAGTAGAAAGTTTTCTTGCCTTGGCCCGTTCGTCGCAGGTGAGTTGTTTGCCACCAAATGTATAGCGTGAGAGATAGGAGAGGAAGATCTCGATATCGGTATCGGACACTTGCTCAAGGTCTTCGAGTGTGATTTCTTTTACAGGCTTGTTGCGGAAACGCTTCTTTGAAAGGAAATCAAAAAAAATACGCAAATCGTAGGCGTAATTCAGACGGGTGAGGGTGCTCGTACGCATCTCGACACCTCGGAAAAAATCTTCGCAGTACTCGGGGAGCTCGGTTAAGAGAGTATCGATGCGATCGAGATTGCGAATATTGCGTTCTTGATAAAAATTGACGCTCTTGTTCATATCTTCATTATAACACAAAGAAAGAGGAGTGTCAATTTTGCGAATAGTTATTTGTAAAATTTCTCTGAACGGGCCGAGGGGGAAGTTAAAAATCGGCTCCTTTTCATAACCGCTTGACAGAGAGAGGAGAGCGTGATACACTGAGAACTGTTCGTAAAATCACGGTTTTACGAATAGTACGGGGTCAAAAAGGGGTTATTTTACGGTTATTTGGCTATTTTCAGCCGTATCTTTGTTCTTATTCTTATTTGTGCAATCTTTTATCCGAATTTTATCTGTAAAAATCTTGTCGGGAAATTTTATAAAATTCCGAAAACTTGACGTAGGTTTTTGTATCGTAATTAGCGTCAGGTCATCTTATGAATCTTATGAATTTTGTAAAAAAAGTTAATAGTACTATGTCTATCATAGGTATTATGTCAGACATAGTACTTGGTTAAAATGCCGTATGACTGTGGTTCTATGGAAAGTTCGTCGGTAAAAGTTCTTTCCGAAAGCATTTCTTTCCATTTTCCCTCAAAGTGCATCGTGTATTTACATGAACTGCGGTTGACGAAAACAACAACCGTTTTTTCGGAAGCACCACGGGAATAGACGATGCAACCTGTATCGGCAAAGATCTCGCAGTACTCGCCCTCTGAAAAAATGTCTCTTAATTTTTCCGTGCGGATCTTCCCGAGCTTTTTATAAAAATCATTTAAATCGTTATCGATATTGTCCCACGGAAAGCATCGGCGGCAGAACGGATCCTGATATCCCTCCATGCCCGCCTCGTCTCCGTAATAGATGCACGGTACGCCGGGAAGCGTAAATTGTAAGACAGCGGCCATTTTCAGGAGTTCTTTGGCTTTATCTCTTTCCTCATCGCTCAAATGCAAAACTGCCATTCTTTCTTTATCGTTGCATTCTTCTCCGCCGAAGACAGTTAGAATACGGGGCGTATCGTGTGACCCCAATAGATTCATCAGGCAGTCCAGGGTCATTTTGGGGTAGTTATCGAGCAGCATTGCGATCGTTTCCCGAAGCATGTAAGTCATGCCCGTTCGGATAAAGTTGATGATGCCGTCTTTGAGCGGGTAGTTCATCACGCTATCGAGCTCATAGCCCTGCAAATATTCTCTTCTGACGTCGTAAGATATCTTGTTTGAGGCATCTTCCCATACTTCGCCGATGATCATGGCGTTCGGATTTTCTTTTTTGACGGCTTTTCTTAGTTCTTTCAGGAAGAAATCGGGCAGCTCGTCGGCGACATCCAATCGGTATCCGCCAATTCCATGTCTGAGCCAATGGCGTAGCACGCCGTTTTCACCCATAATAAATTCCTGATAAGATGGTGATTTTTCATTGATTTCAGGAAGAATTGCAATTCCCCACCACGCGGCATAATCGGAGGGAAAGTCGCGGAATGTATACCAATCGGCATATGGAGACTGTTTAGATTGATAGGCGCCGAGGCTGTCGTATTTACCGTATTTGTTGAAATATCTGCTGTCATCGCCCGTGTGATTGAATACGCCGTCCAAAATCACGTGGATTCCTAGCGTTTCTGCTTCCCGCACCAAAGCGTCGAAATCTCTTTCAGTCCCGAGAAGCGGGTCGATTTTGAAGTAGTCGCCCGTGTCGTAGCGGTGATTGGAGAAAGCCTCGAAGATAGGATTGAAATAGAGAATTGTGATGCCGAGACTTTTCAGATAGTTCAATTTTTTACGTATGCCGTTCAGATTTCCGCCGAAAAAGTCGTTATTGAGCACTTTTCCGTTCTCATTTGCGCGGAAAGACGGTAAGCCGCCCCAATCGTCGCGCAAGATTTTTCCATAGCCAACCTCGAAATTTTCTCCGTCTTTGCAAAAGCGATCGGGGAATATCTGATACATTACGCCGCCCTTAAACCAATCGGGGGTCGCATAATCTTCATCGTAAACGGTGATTTGCCAATCATAGGCTGTTTCGCCGAAAGTCCCCTGCCGCAGTTTTCCGCAGCGGAACGGCGCTCCGTCAAGTTCAAACCGATAAAAATAAAGTCCGACCTCATGAAAGCACAGGCGAAGCGAAAAACAATTTTCTTCTCGCTCCATGGGAATGGTCATTTCGTCTTCGCCGCTCTTCCATAAAATGAAAGTACAAGTTTGAGCGGAGAATAAATATTCTCCGCTTTCTCTGTCGGTATATAAATGAAGCGATAACTCGCTGTGGCGCGGGATCGCGCCCCGCGCACTCTTGCAGACGCTGCTAAGTGGATCGTAGTAAAAAGTCATTGCGTTTGCTCTGTTTATTTATTGATGGGTTTCAAATTCCAGATCTTCGTCGCGTAATCGCGAATACTTCTGTCAGCGGAGAAATAACCCGCCGCGGCAATATTGTTGAGAGACTTTTTATTCCATGCAAGTTTGTCGGTACGATAAAGCTCGGTCATGGCGTTCTGCGTTTGCGCATAGGAATCGTAGTCCGCGAGGCACATGTAGGGATCCGCGACAGGCGCATTGCGAAGCAGATAATTGGAGATGTCGGCAAACGAACAGCCGTTGAACCCGACGATGAGCGATTCGATGATTTGACGCATTGCATAATTCTGGTTGTAGTAGGCGCTGGAATTATATCCGCGACTCCAAAGTTCCTTTACTTCATCTGCCTTGAGCCCGAAAATAAAGATGTTTTCGGAGCCGACGCGCTCTGTCATTTCAACGTTGGCGCCGTCTAAAGTTCCGATCGTGAGCGCGCCGTTGATCATGAACTTCATATTCCCTGTGCCGCTCGCTTCTTTCCCCGCAAGCGAGATCTGTTCGGAGATCTCGGAAGCCGGCATAAGCTTTTCGGACATCGTAACGTTGTAGTTTTCCATGTAAACGACGTTGAGCTTCTCGTTGATCTTGGGATTTTTTTTGATATCTTCGGCAAGATAGCAGATGAGTTTGATGATCTGCTTTGCCATATCATAGCCCGCTGCCGCCTTAGCGCCGAATATATATGTTTTAGGCAAAACATCGAGGTTTGGATCTTCACGCAGAGCATTGTATTCGGCGATGATGTGAAGAACGTTCAAAAGCTGGCGTTTGTATTCATGCATGCGTTTTGCCTGTACATCGAATACAGTATTCGGATCGATGACCGCGCCCTGATAAATTTTGGCGTAATCGGAAAATTGCTGTTTTTTGAGACGTTTGATCTCGTCGAGACGGTTTAAAACGCTCTTATCATTCTCAAATTTCTTAAAATCGGCAAGTTTGGACGCATCTTTCGCGTAGCCCGTGCCAATGCACTCGTCGAGAAGCGCACAGAGCTCGGGGTTAGATTGATTTAGCCATCTTCTGTGTGCGATGCCATTCGTGACATTGCAGAACTTTTCGGGCGTGTACTCATAGAAATCATGGAAAATGCTGTCTTTGATGATCTCACTATGGAGCTCTGAAACGCCGTTGACGCTGTGCGAGCCCATGACGCAGAGGTTCGCCATGCGGACCGTATTGTGCGAAAGAACTGCCATACGAGAAATTCTGTTCCAATCGCCCGGGAATCTGTGCCACAGATCGTCGCAAAAACGGCGGTTGATCTCTTTCAGTATCCCGTAGATACGGGGAAGTCTGCGAGCAATAAGGTCTTCCGCCCATGTTTCAAGCGCTTCAGCCATAACGGTATGGTTCGTATATGCGCAAGTTGCCGTCGTTATATTCCAAGCGACTTCCCAACCGTAGTAATTTTCGTCGACGAGAATGCGCATGAGCTCGGGAATGGCAAGCGCAGGGTGCGTATCGTTGATATGGATCGCCGCCATTGTCGGCAGCAAGTTGAGGGAACCGTAACGACGTTTATGGTCGGCTACTATGCACTGCAAAGACGCCGAAACGAGGAAGTACTGTTGCTTTAAACGGAGAGATTTGCCCTCGTAGTGGTTATCAGACGGATAAAGAACCTTTGAAATGAGTTGCGCATCGCTGTCGTCACGCATGACGGCTTCATAGTTGCCCTGCGAAAAGAGTTGCATATCGAACTTCTGCACGGCGCGGGAACGCCAGAGGCGGAGAACGCTGACCGCCTCGGAGTCGGCGCCCGAGACCATCATGTCGCAAGCGATCGCCTCTACTTCTTTTGCGTTGTGATAGACGGTCTCCATGCCGTGATCCGTCCATTTTTCCTCGAGTTCGCCATCGAAACGTACGATAAATTGCTTATCGGAGCGTTGGGTAAGCCAAGCCTCGCCACCGGGAAGCCAGACGTCGGGCAGTTCCATCTGCCACCCGTCTACGATCTTTTGTTTAAAAAGCCCGTATTGATAACAAATCGAAAAGCCCATCGCGGGATAATTTTGCGTTGCCAGCCCGTCTAAAAAGCATGCCGCGAGACGTCCGAGTCCCCCATTGCCGAGACCTGCGTCGGGTTCCTCTTCATAGAGTTCGTCAAGGCTGAGGCCGAGCTCTTTGAGCGCGCCCCCGATAGGTTTTTCAATGCCGAGATTGTAGACGCTGTTCTTGAGAGAACGACCCATGAGAAATTCCATGCAGAGATAATAGACCCGCTTCGCCTTTGCTGCCTTGATCTTGAGATGAAATTTCTGCCGTTTCTCGAGCATGATGTCTCTCACGCTCATGACAACAGCCTTATAAATCTGTTCTCTCGATGCCTCTTGCGGAGTCACGCCGAAATATCGGGTAAGTTTCCCCGCAATCAGGCGTTGCGCTTCCTGTTCTGTCAATTTTGCCATTTATATGTTTTCTCCTGCTAAAAATGTGTCTTGGTTTTTTTATTTTAAGAGTCCGAGGTACATCTCCTCGTAACAACGTGCGGAAGACGCCCATGTAAAGTCGGTCGTCATCGCTTTATGGACAAGATTGCTCCATACCTCGCGGTTGTGGTAGACGCCGATCGCCTCGTTGATCACGTAGAGCATGTCGTAGGCGTTATAGTCGTGGAAAGTAAATCCGTTGCCGCCTGCACCGAACGGCGTGATACTGTCTTTCAGCCCTCCCGTTTCACGGACGATCGCAACAGTACCGTAGCGGGAAGCGATCATCTGCGAAAGGCCGCAAGGCTCGCTCTTTGAGGGCATAAGGAAGAGATCCGCGCCTGCATAAATTTTGCGCGAAAGGTCGGAATTAAAGGAAATGATGGAGACGACTTTTCCCGAGTATCTTCTGGCAAGGTCGGAAAAATATGTCTCATAGGATGAGTCGCCCGTGCCGAGAAGAATAAATTGGATGTCTTGCCTGAGCGCCTGTTCGATGACTTCTTTTACAAGGTCGAGCCCCTTGTGAGTGACGAGGCGTGTGATCATTGCGATCACAGGCGTATCAGGCCGCACAGGCAGATTGAGCATGCGTTGAAGCTCTTCCTTGCAGACTGCTTTTCCCGCCATGTCGTCCACACTGTAATTTTGGAAGAGCGAAAGATCTGTTGCGGGATCATAATACTCGGGGTCGATTCCATTGAGAATCCCGCGGAGTTTGAACTCATTCCTGCGGATGATGGGATCGAGCCCGTGCGAATAATAGGGATCTTTGATCTCCTGCGCATAGGTCGGAGATACGGTCGAGAAACATTCGCAGCACTCGATCGCCCCTTTCATCAAATTGATACAGCGATCGTATTCCACGAGATTGCGGAAATGATAGGAAATGCCGAAGAGATCTTCGAGAATATCGAGAGAATATTTCCCCTGATATTCTATGTTATGGATCGTAAAAACGGCGCGGATAAACTGATACTCCGGACGGAAACAATAGATCGTTTTGAGATAGAGCGCCGCAAGCGCCGCCTGCCAATCGTGACAGTGCATGACGTCGGGATAGAAGCCGATAAAATTCATCGTTTCCATCACGCCGCGGCAGAAGAAAGCAAAACGCTCGCCGTCATCGTAATAGCCGTAGCAACCAGGGCGCTTGAAATAATATTCGTTGTCGAGGAAATAATAGGTCACGTTGTCTTGTTGATACTCGAAAATTCCGCAATATTGGTTGCGCCACGACAAGGCGACGTAGGTGTTTCCGAGGAACTTGAAGTCCTTTCGGTATTCCTTTTTGATGTCTTGATAGAGCGGAATCATGACGCGGACGTCATATTTGTCATTGTGCGCAAGCGCCTTGGACAGAGAGCCGATGACCTCCGCAAGTCCGCCGGTTGCGATGAAAGGAGCCGCCTCGGACGCGACAAAAAGAATTTTCTTCTTCGCTTCGACCGTGACCGCCGCTTTTTCTTCTTTTACGGGTGCTTCCGCCTTGCCGACTTCCACTGCGGGAAGATCGGGCATCTCTTGTTTTCCGGTTCCCCTTTTTTTCGCGTTTTCGTTCATTTTTTATTCCCCCTAAACGGACTATTTTTTTCAGAGCATTCTGCCCTTGGCGATGAAGTAAGGCAACGCCTCGCAACCCGCGAGATGTCTTCTGTCGCGGATGACGACGTTCTTATCGGTGATCACACAGTCTAAGCTGACGTTTGCGCCGATGACCGTATCCTGCATGATGATGGAATTTTTAACGACGCTTCCTTTCCCGACTTTTACGCCGCGGAAGAGGATGCAGTTTTCGACCGTCCCTTCGATGACGCACCCGTCCGAGATCAGGGAATCTTTTACGACTGCCCCGTCGATATACTTGCTCGGCGCCGAATCGCGCACTTTAGTATAGACGTCGCGCGCGCCGAAGAGTTCGTCGCGTACATTTTTATTGAGGAGTTCCATGCTGTGACTGTAGTAATTCTGCAGGGAACTGATCGTAGCATAGTACCCGTTGAATTTATAGCCATAGATACGGAGCGTGTCGACATTCTTCGTAAGGATATCACGCCCGAAGCTCGAAAGTCCTCTCGTCACGGCGTCCTGGATCGTGTTGATGAGGAACTCCCTGCTCATTACCATGATATTGACGTAGAGATTGTATTTCCCTCCCTTGAGCTTGGGATTGATCTTGAGCCCTTTCAATCTTCCCGTTTCCGCATCCGGCTGAAGCGTGAGATAATAGGACGACTGCGCGGGTTCCGTCTCCTCATGATAGACCATGGTGATATCGGCGCCCTTTTCCTCGTGGTAGTGCAGAATGTCTTGCAAATCAACCCGCGCAATGCCGTCGCAATCGGTGATGACGACATAATCCTCGTTGCGGTGGGTCAAAAAGCCCGTGATGCCCATGAGAGCTTCGAGACGGGTAGTGTAGGGAGCATCCGTCTCGTCGGAATAGGGTGGCAGAAGAATGATACCGCCGTCTTTTCTGGCGAGATCCCAATCTTTGCCGCTGCCGAGATGGTCGATGAGAGACTGATAATTGTTTTTCGTGACGATCCCGACCGTAGTAATGCCCGAATTCACCATATTGGAAAGGGTGAAATCGATGAGACGGTATCTTCCGCCATAGGGAATGGAAGCCATCGTTCTGTGGCGGGAGAGTTCGGGAACGTTTTCATCGTGAATATTTGAAAAGATAACGCCTACGGCTGAATGTGCCATGATCTTATTCCCCCTTGTAATCCTTATCGAGAATTTTTCCGCCCGCGATCTTGCCCGCGACGGTGATATTTCTGCCTAAAACGGCTATGCCGTTCCCGCTCTCTCTGGGTTCGCCGACCTCGGCTCCCTCTTCAACGGTGACATTTTCGTCGATGATCGAATAGCAGATTTTCGCGCCCTTTTTCACGACCGTTCCCGCCATGATCACGCTGTCTTCCACGCAGGCGCCCTCTTCAACCACGACGTTGGAAGCGAGAACGGAGTTTTTCACACAGCCGTCTACTTCGCAGCCGAGAGCGATCAGGGAATTGCTTACGACGGCGTTTTCGCCGATATGCTCGGGCGGAGCGAGCGGATTGCGGGAATGGATCTTCCATTCGGGATCGCCGACGTCGAATGCGGGATCCTCGCCGAGCAGATCCATATTGGACTCCCAAAGAGAAGAGATCGTTCCGACGTCTTTCCAATATCCGTGGAAACGATATGAGAACATTTTCTCACCCGCGTTCAGCATGGCGGGCAGAACGTCTTTGCCGAAGTCTTTGGAAGAATTCGGGTTCGCGTCGTCCGCTTCAAGATATTTAAACAGCTTTTCGGCGGTGAAGATATAAATACCCATCGACGCGAGGTTGCTCTTGGGGACCTTGGGTTTTTCTTCGAACTCGTAAATTGACCCGTCTTCGCGCGTGTTGAGAATGCCGAAGCGGGAAGCCTCTTTCAGGGGGACCTCTATCGCCGCGATCGTGCAGTCTGCGCCTGTCGCCTTGTGAGCGCGGAGCATTTCCGCATAATTCATCTTATAGATATGGTCGCCCGAGAGGATGAGCACATAGTCGGGATTGTATTTTTTCATGAAAGGAAGGTTTTGATAGATGGCATTTGCCGTTCCCTCAAACCACGACTGTTTTTTCTTTGCCTGATAGGGCGAAAGAATATGCACGCCGCCGAAAGCGCGATCCAGATCCCAAGGCTGGCCGTTTCCGATATACTCGTTGAGCTCGAGCGGTTCGTACTGTGTAAGTACACCGACCGTATCGATTCCCGAGTTGATGCAGTTGGACAGCGGAAAATCGATAATGCGATATTTTGCGCCGAATGCGACTGCGGGTTTTGCAATGTTGTTGGTGAGCGCGTACAGTCTTGAGCCCTGTCCGCCCGCAAGTAACATTGCGACACATTCCTTTTTTCTCAACATATTTTTAACCCCCATGGTTTTTTACTTGTTGATGTCCGCTTCTTCCGGCATAGCGGACGGTTCAAAGACGAGATAAAGCGTTGAAAGTTTGGGCACAGGGATCTGCAGAGAATATTGCTTTCCGTGGCTTGGTTTTTTCACCGTACGGAACGTCTTCTTTTTCAGTTTCCCCTCTCCGCCGTATTTTCTATCGTCTGTGCAGAAAATAATTTTATATTTTCCTTTTTCGTTCACGCCGAGAAGGTAACCATCTGCGTCTGCGCCCGAGAACGACGTCAGGCATATGACTTCTCTTCCCGCCTTGTCGCGGCGGATAAAAGAGACAATATTGCGGTCGGCGTCGTCAGGCGCGAGCCATTCAAACCCATCCCAACTGTCTTCGATCTCGTAAAATGCGGGCGTATCTTTGTAAAAAGTATTCAGATCTTTGACGTAGCGGGAGAGTTTTCCGTGCGCTTCGTATTGGTCGCGCAAGAAAAACTCGATCCCCTCTTTGTAGTTCCATTCCTTGAATTGCCCGAACTCATAGCCCATAAAGTTGAGCTTTTTCCCCGGGTGTGCCGTCATATAGCCGAGAAACGCTCTCACGCCCGCAAACTTTTCTTCGTATGTCCCCGGCATCTTATTGATGAGAGAGCACTTCCCGTGGACAACTTCATCGTGCGAAATGGGAAGAATGTAGTTCTCCGAGAAAGCATACATCATGGAAAATGTGAGTTTATTGTGGTTGTTCATGCGGAAAAACGGATTGAGGCAAAGGTAAGAGAGCATGTCGTTCATCCAACCCATATTCCATTTGAAATTGAAGCCGAGCCCGCCCATGGAACCGGGTTTTGTCACGAGCCCCCATGCCGTGCTCTCCTCCGCGATCATCATCGCATAGGGAAAGCGCAGGAAGACGGCTTCGTTGAGACGGCGCAAAAAAGCGATCGCCTCAAGATTTTTGTTTTCGCCGTAAATATTTGGCACCCATTCTCCGGGGCGCTTGTCGTAATCGAGATAGAGCATGGAAGCGACGGCATCAACTCTGAGCCCGTCCACATGGAATTTATCAAAGAAGAAACAGGCTCCGGAAATCAGGAAAGAGAGCACTTCTTCCCTGCCGTAGTCGAAACGGCGCGTCCCCCAACTCTTGTGTTCCATTCTGTCCCACTGTCCGCTCTCATAGAGGGGCTGTCCGTCAAATTCATAGAGCCCATGCGCGTCTTTGGGAAAGTGCGCGGGCACCCAGTCGACGATCACGCCGATCCCCTCTTTGTGGAAGCGATCAATCAGGTACATGAGATCATGCGGCGTGCCGAGGCGGGATGTCGGGGCAAAATATCCCGTTACCTGGTATCCCCACGATCCGTCGAACGGATATTCCGTTACGGGCATAAATTCGACGTGCGTGTATCCCATTTCTTTGACATAGGGAACAAGCTCTTCGGCAAGCTCGCGATAAGAATAGTAGTTTCCGTCCTCGTGCTTTTTCCACGACAGAAGATTGACCTCGTAGATGTTGACGGGCGAGGCGTAGATATTTCTTTTTTCGATACGGGTGAAGTACTCTTTGTCTCCCCATTCGTATCCGTCTAAGTCATAGAGCTTGGAGGCAGTCGCGGGCGGCGTTTCCGTATGGAAGCCGACGGGATCGGCTTTCAGAAGTTCTCTTCCGTCTGCCGACGTAATGCAGTATTTGTAGATATCGTATTGTTTCAGGCCGGGAATGAACAGCTCGAACGACTGCCCGTCTACCATGCGCGTCATCATGTTCGCAGCGGGATCCCAAGCGTTGAAATCTCCGACGACGGAGACGGAACGGGCGTGCGGCGCCCAGACGCGGAAGACATATCCTTCCGTTCCGTCCTGTATGGCTTTGTGTGCGCCGAACGTCTCGTAGATCCGATCGTTTTTTCCGTGATGATAGAGGTAGAGCGGGAAATCCGTCTCTTTTGTTTTACCGTCCATTGTTTTCTCCCGACAAAAGTATGCGTAAAGTGTTTTGAAGAGGCATTTGCCTCAAACCTATCCTATTATACTATATTTTGCGCGTACTTTCAATACCAAATCATAATTTTTTTAGCTTTCTTTTTTAAAAAAAGATCTCGGTAAATTACCGAGACCGATCGTTGTCTTTGATGCGCAATGCAATGTCGTATATATTCCCCGCGCCGAGAATGAGCACCATATCTTTCGGCTTTATCATGCTTTTCAGGTATCGCGAGAGCATTTCGGGCGAAGAGACATAAACGGCGGACGGGATATTGCCCGTAAGGCGGACGGCGCTGCCTTCAAAATCGTATTTTTCCCGTGCGGCATATGTACTGTATACGATCGGAGCATCTGCTTTCGAGAGCGTCTCAACGAATTCATCCATCAGATCGCGCGTCCGCGTGTAGGTGTGTGGCTGAAAGACGAGGCGTATTTTTCCCTCGCAAATACGTCGGGCGGTATAAAGAGTGGCGGCGATCTCTTTCGGGTGATGGGCATAATCGCAGATAAGCGGAACGCCGCCGAGCGTTCCTATCCTTTCAAATCTTCGCCTGACCCCCCGAAAACTCTCTATCCCCTCCTTGATCTGTTCCGCCGAAAGGCCGACAAGCCGCGCGCAGGCATAGGCCGCAAGCGCATTCATGACATTAAATATCCCGACGACGTTGAGTTTAATTCTTACGACAGGGATCCCTCCCTCTTCCACGGTAAAAGAATAGATCTCCCGATCGCTCCTGAGAGACGTTGCTCTGACGTCGCCGTTATAGAGACCGAAAGACAGCGCATGCGGAATCGAGCGGGCGCCCACGTCGTCCGCGTTGACGACAGCGAGCTTTGACTTTGCCGCAAACGCCCGATAAGCGTCGAGAAGTTCCTCTTTCGTCTTATAGCAGTCCGTGTGATCGCGGTCGCAGTTCAAGACGGCTCCGATTTCGCTGTTTAGTTCCAGAAAACTGTGTTTGAATTCGCAGGCTTCGGTGACAAAATATTCTTTCCCGCCGTAAAAATAATTGCCGAGATCGAGATCTTCTCCGCCGATGTGACAGGTAAATGCTTTCCCTCCCGCCTGGAGAATATGGGCAAGCATACAGCTTGTCGTCGTTTTTCCATGACATCCCGCAACCGAGATCACGTGCGCGAAGTCTCCCGCAACGGCGCCCAATAGCTCGGCGCGGGAGAGAATGCGTTTCTTTTCGGTTTGCGCCCGAATAAGTTGTTTGTGCGAAGGAAGAATGGCTCCCGTCACGACGACAAGCTCCTCCTCTATCTCTTCGTCCTCGCCAATGTGGACGGAGATCCCTCTTTTTCGCAATTTTCGCGTAAAATCGCTCTCCTGCGCGTCGCTGCCCCGTACGGAAAATCCTCTGTCGGAGAGACAGCATGCAAGCGCACTCATGCTTACGCCGCCGATTCCGATGAAGTAAACACCCGAAAATTCGCTGATTTCGGTAAAATTCATACAGCATAGTATGCGTGGAGAGAAAATTTTGTGATTTTTTTGCTAAAATTAACTAAATTTTTTCGATAACTCTTGATGTTTTTATAAAATTGTGATAACATAATGAACAGAAATACATAGGGGAGGGTATTACTTATGAAAATCGGAGATGTGAGAATACGTCAAGTTCGCCACACCGATGGTAAATTGCGTGCTGTTGCGTCGATTACGATCGACGACTGTTTTGTCGTGCATGACATCAGAATTTTCGAGCGCGACGGCGCATACTTTGTCGCTATGCCGAGCCGCAAGGCTTCCGACGGTAGCTTTAAAGACATCGCGCATCCGTTGAACACCGAAACACGTGAGTATATTCAAAACATCATTCTCGAAAGTTACAATGCGTATCTGAAAGAAAACGCTGCGGACGAAAGTGGCGATTAAACGGCACAAAAAAAGAGGAGAACGATGTCGTTCTCCTCTTTTTTTGTGCGAACAATTAAATTTTGGGGAAGACCGAGCGGTCACCTCTTTTTTATGCGGTCATGATAGCTGTGAGCGCGTCAAGTTGCTCGGCGGGAATTCCGTTTGCAACGAGGCAGTTCCTTATTTTTTCGGAGAGCGTATTCCCCGCGCTGCTTTTGACTGTTGCGATGTAATCGTTTTCAATGTTCCCGAGCGTACGCTGTCCGCCGATCGACGCAAAGTTCGAAAAGAGATAGTCGCGGTACAGATCCTCTTCGCTCACGCCGAGGAGACCGTTGATGAGAAAAGCAAACATGCCCGTTCTGTCCGTTCCGATGTTGCAGTGGAAGATAAAAGGATAGTTGGATTCATCGGAAGCAAGACGGAAGAATTCTTTCACGGACGAAAGATTGCCGAGCAAGGTATTATCCGTATCCCATTCGAGCGGAACATTGAAGTATTGCACTGTGTCGCCGAGCGGACTTGATGTGATGCCGCCCGACTCATGTCCGTGCGCATCTTTCATTCTGAGATCGATTTCCGTACGGACATTCATCTCATAAAGCATCGTATTGATGCCTTGGGACGTGATTTCTATTTTCGGCGTTTGCGTTTGGCTCTCATTGAGTCTGCCGCAACGGAAGATCATGCCCTGTTTTACCACCCCGCCGCTCTGCGTCGCCCAACCGCCGAGGTCGCGGACATTCGTAACGCCGTCGACATACAGATTACGGGGGCCCCTATTGTCCGTTTTGAATGTAGAAACGGGAGAGACAGACTTCTTACCGTTTGTAAAATTGGCCGTGACACGCCAATAATACTGTTCGTTGAGATAGAGATTTGTGATCGCATACGACGAATCGGAAGTCGTATAGAGCATGGCGTCCCCGAAGTCTTCTTGTGTGGCATATTCGAGCATATAATCGGAGATCGCAGTTGCGCTGTCTTTTGGCGCCGCACTCCAGCTAAGGCGCAAACTCTCAGGACGGCTGAGTTCGAGTTCCCCTTGCGCATAAGATAAAATATCGTTATAGCTACCCGCAAGATACGTGCGTTGAAGCTCGGTATGGAGATCGACGGGACTTTCGATCTCGGTCAAAGACCATTCGGCAAGCTCTTCCTGTTTTCCCGCCGTGCACCCGCACACGGAGATGAGAAAGCACATCATGACGCAAAGGACGGCAAAATACTTTTTTCGTTTCATCGTTTTTCCCTCTTTAATCATTATTATAAAGGCTATTGCTCTGATTTGTCAATCTATATTTTATATTTTCACGGTAAAACAGACGTTTCTGTGCGTCCAATATCGCGTGAAAACATTGAATTCGGCACAAACGTGTGGTATAATAACGGAAAAAATGTGGAAGGTCAGAAATGATTTTAAACGTTGGACTCAGAACAGACATCGTAAACCATTACAGCGATTGGCTCTTTCAACGGTTTCGCGAGGGTTATGTTTACGCACGTAATCCCCTCTTCCCGAGTCGTGTCAACGCCTACGAACTTTCTCCCGATAAGATCGACGGCGTGAGTTTTTGTTCCAAAAATTATTCTCCCGTGCTCGGCCGTCTCCATGAGATCACAGACCGCTACCGTACCTACTTTTATTATACGATCACAGCCTACGGCAAAGACCTTGAGCCCGCGATCCCGCCGATCGGAGAGAGCGTGGATACGTTGAAAGAACTTTCGAAACTCGTGGGGAAAGATCGCCTTGTCTGGCGGTATGACCCCGTTCTCCTCACCAATATCTATACTGTAGAGCGACACCTCGATACGTTTGAATGCCTGTGTTCCGCCCTTGCGCCCTATGTACGCAAGTGCATCTTTTCATTTGTGGAAATGTTTATCAAGATCAGCCAGAAGATCCCCGGCATTCTTTCTTTGAAGAAAGAAAAGAAACATGTTCTGGCATCCGGCATGGCGGTGATCGCGCAAAAATACAAAATTCCCCTGCAGATATGCTGTGCGGAGAGCGGATATGACATATACGGTATTAGTCAGGAGGGTTGCCTTACCCTCGATGAGTACGGCGAAGTAAACGGCTGCCGCTTCCGTCATACGCCACACCTCGGCAACAAAGCGGGATGCAAGTGTATCGTGAGCCGCGATATAGGTTGGTACGACTCCTGTCCGAGCGAATGTCTCTATTGCAATGCAAACAGAGGCATGGAAGACGTCAAAGCAAACTACGCGCTCCATGATCCCGCCTCGCCCCTGTTGATCGGCCATCTCAAGCCGGAAGACACGCTTTTAAAGGGCGTGCAAAACAGCTTTTTGTTGCATGACGGGAAGCAGATCTCTCTGTTCGACCTGTAAAACGCAAATGATCCGCCGCGGGGCGGATCATTCTTTTACGATCTTAGCGAGGAAAAAACCCTCATAAAGTTCGGTCGGCATGACACAGACCGTTCCCTCGATGCACGGCAGGAGAGGCAGTCCGTCAAAAGGCTCTACGGGTTCGATACGCGCACCGCTTCCTTTCAGCGCTTTTGTGAGAACATCGCCATTTTCTCGCTTTAAAACGGAGCACGTGGAATAGATCATCTCTCCGCCCTTTTTTAACAGTTTTAAGGCCTTTTTCAGCAATTTTTCCTGTAAGACGGCACATTTTTCCACATATACCGCGTCGATACGGGCAGGCTTTTCGGAGAAGACTGTCCCGCTTCCGCTACACGGAGCGTCAAGAAGTATCTTGTCGAAAGACATACAGTCGTCGAGCGATAGAGCGTCTTTACAAATTGCAGTGACGCGTCCCGCGCCCTGTCTTCCGAGATTGAAAAGCAACCTTTGAAAGCGGTTTTTATCCCGTTCGCAGGCAGTGATGAGCGCCTTCCCTCCGCAGAGCGCTGCGAGCTGGGTCGTTTTCCCTCCGGGCGCGGCCGTCATATCAAGAATACTTTCTCCCTCTTTCGGGCAGAGATACAGGGGCGGAAGCATGGAGGAGAGGCTCTGCAAATAGATTTTCCCCTCTTCAAAGAGAGTTGAATGCCACAGCTGCTCCTCTCGGATCCCCCGCATGATAAATGCATACGGATACCAATCTACAGTCTCAAACGAAAAACCCGCCGTTTGCAGGGCAATTATCCCCTCTTCGGCGGTCATTTTCAGAGAATTGACGCGTAATGTAACGGGACGGACAGATGCATACCCCGCAAAGACGTAGTTTGTGATCTCTTCACCGTAATCGGCAACCAAAAGACTTCTGAGCGCTTCGTTCACTTTATCGAATCCGCCCACTCATCGATGACGCTCTGAGGCGTTATGAGAGTTTTATCCTCAAACCTTACATTCAAAATCGGCTCCACTTTAGCGCCTTTCAGCGCCTTGCGGAAATCGCTGGGCGTATGGCCGAGCCAACCGCCGTTTGTCGCAAAGGGATATACTGTTTTTCCTTTCCAATCGACGGTCTTTAAAAATGATTTCATTGCGGGAGCATAGGTATACCACCATACGGGCGTACCTAAAATAACGGTATCATAGTCCTGTAAGTCGACGGGGAGCGGATAGAGCTGAGGAACATATCCGCTCTCCACTTCCTTTTTCCCGAGGCTTACGAGCACATCGTAGTCGTCGGGATATGCTTTCAACGTTCTGATCTCCGCAAGATCGGCGCCCGTCTGTTTTGCGATCTTTTTCGCGACCGTGCGGGTATTTCCCCCGAAAGAATAATACACTACAACATTTTTCATGCGTGACCTCCCCGCTGTATCAATAGAATGTGGCGACCTCTTCCCCCTCGGGAAGCGGCGAAGCGTATTCCGCGGTATAAATTTTTAAAACAGGGCCTTTTTCGCCGTAAAGTTTATTGTATTCAAAGTCAACGCGGGCCGTGATAGTGAGCCATTCGTTGGGAGAGAGCATAAAATTCGGATCTCCCTCGCAGACGAGCCCGCTGTACGCGATATCGGCGGCGCAACATGTCATAATGAGCCGCCCGATGCCGAATGTCCCCCGCTTCATCTTTCTGTCGAGCGCGACGAGACCCTTGAACCGTACTGTTTTACCGTCGTATTTTTGACCTTCTTCGCGGATATCACGGTAAAAATAGGCAAAATCTCTGTCTTCGATCTCGATGACGGGGGCATTGATGTCGTAGGGAAGCGGGTCTTCGATATCATCATATTCCGCCTTGCCGCCGATGTATTCGTATACGATATCGGGACGGCGGGAAGCGGAACGGACGATCTTGTGAAAATCTTCTTTTCTCAATTCGCCTTTGAAACGGTTGAAGACAACCATGTCGGCATATTGGATCTTGTCGAAAACCAACTGCCGCATGTTGAGATTGTATGTCATAAAGGTGTTGGCGTCGAAAAATGTCATAACCTGGGCGATCAGCCATCCGTCCGGCATTGCCTCAAAGAATTTATCGAGCAACATCATTCCATTCCATTCCACAACAACACGCTCGGCGCCGTTCTCGCGCGCAAGTTTTGTGAGATTCGGCATATTGAGCCCCGCTTCGTCCACTTTCACGACGGCATATTTACGCACGGCAAAACGGGAAGGCGTGTAATCTTCTTCGCCCTCTTCGCAGACGAGAAGGAGCGTTTTCTCCCCTGAATCAAAACGTTCGTCTTCAAACGTTTCTTGAATGAATTTTGTCTTTCCCGCGTCCAAAAATCCGAGGAACAGATAAACGGGAACTTCTTTCGGCATAGTTTACCCCAAAAACAGCGTTTTCAGTTTCTCTTCATCGAGTTTACAACCGATGACGCAAAGGCGCCCCGTCACAGCGGGAGAGCCCGTGCGGATATCGACCTCCTGCGGGACAAAATCGAAATAAAGCCATTTGTCTCCGCCGTTCACGATCCCCTTTGCGCGCAGAATTTGTCCGTATTCTCCCGAATCAAGCGCCTCAAGCGCCTTTTTAAGCTTCCCTTCGGGAATAATTTTGGAAGTTTCAACGCCCCAGCTCGAGAAAATCTCGTCGGCATGATGATGGTGGTGACCCTCGTGATGGTGATGATGGTGACATTCATGCTCCTCATCGTCGTCATCGTCCTCATCTTCTTCCCCATCCTCATGATGGTGATGGTGGTGGTGACATTCATGTTCGTCATGTTCATCGTCATGGTGATGATGGCATTCGCAGTCGGGATCGTCGCATTCCCCATCGTCATCGTGCGCTTCGGCGGCAAGTTTTTCGAGCTCGGCGTTCAGACTGTCGGTCTTTTGCATGGCAAGCAGGATATCTTTTCCGTTGAGCACATCCCAATCGGTCGTGATGACGGTCGCCTGCGTATGTTCTTTGACAAGTGCGGCGGCTTCTTCCGTCTTTTGGGGATCGGACGTGTGCGAAAGGACGATACAGCTTGCATTCTCTACCTGATCGAGGAAGAATTCGCCGAAATTGCGGAGATAGACTTTGCACTTCTTCGCGTCCACGACCGTGCAAAAAGCATTTAAAACACTTTCGGGGACTTTGGCGCGCTGGACGGCCTTAATGACGTCAGAAAGCTTGCCGACGCCCGAGGGCTCGATGAGAATGCGGTCGGGCGAAAATTGTTGCGCGACCTTTTTGAGCGCTTCCGCAAAGTCACCTACGAGAGAACAACATATGCAGCCCGAGTTCATTTCAGTGATCTCGATGCCCGCTTCTTTGAGAAATCCGCCGTCTACGCCGATCTCACCGAATTCGTTTTCGATGAGAACGACTTTTTCACCGTTGTATGCCTCTTTGATGAGTTTTTTGATGAGCGTTGTCTTCCCTGCGCCCAAAAAACCCGAAAAAATATCGATTTTGATCATTGATATCGCCTTCTCTGTTTGAAAAATCAATTAAAATGCCCAATTTCCGTTCTTGAAGATCTGCACTCTTTCTCCGTTTTTGGTCACACCAACGATGTCGAGATCATCGCTGCCGATCATGAAATCGACGTGGATCGTGCTGTCGTTGATGCCTTTTTCTTTGAGCTGTTCTTTTGTCATATCTTCAAACCCTTTCACGCACTCATTGAACCCTCTCCCGAGTGCCAGATGGCAGCTTGCATTTTCGTCAAAAAGCGTGTTGTAGAAGAGAACGCCCGTATTGTTGATGGGAGAATCGTATGCGATGAGCGCGCATTCGCCAAGCATCTTCGCGCCATCGTCCATGGAGATCATTTTCTCGAGAAGCGCCTGGTTTTTCTTTGCCTTGACTTCTACGACCTTTCCGCCCTCGAAACGCACGGAGAAATCCTCAATGAGCTCTCCTTGATAAGAGAGCGGTTTCGTGGAATAGACAATGCCCTCCGCATCCCCTGCCTTGGGCGATATAAAGATCTCTTCGCTCGGAATATTGGGGTTGAAGTAGGCGCCGGAAAGCGTTTCCTCGCCGCCCCCGCAGAATCTGCTTCCGTCAATGAGTCCAACCTTGAAATCGGTGCCGTTCTTCGATCTATACTCAAGCGAAACAAGTTTGAGCCTGTCGAGATAGTCGCATTTTTCGGCAAGTTCATCGTTGTGACGGTGCCAATCTTTGACGGGATCCGCACCGTCGGCCCGTGAAGCCGTTAAAATAGCGTCCCAAAGCTTTTCGACGGCAGTATTGACCATGAGATCGGGGAAAACTTTCTTCGCCCACGCCTTTGAGGGTACAGCGGCGATGCACCACTGGTATTTATTCTCCATCTGGTCGCGAATGGGCTTGATGACTTTGGAACGCGACATGCGGACCGCCGTGAATTTTTCCTGATCGACGCCTTTTAAGCCGTCGGGATCCGCCGATTCGAGATAAAGCATGGCGGGAAGCTGTTCCTTTCTGTATTCAAGCTTTTCGATCTCCCATTTTGCGAACGACTCCAAAGAATCTTGTTTCTGATACTTATAATGAGTGGCAACGAGCGGTTGATGGGACCAATCGACGGTGACTTTTCCCGCACCTGCGCGGTAAAGTTCCTCTACGACCATTTCCACAAATTCGGGTTGATCGAGCTCGGCCTGTACAACGACCCACTGACCCTTTTTAACGTTGATGCCCGTTTTGGCAAGCAGTTTTGCATACCTTCTCAGTTGTAGTTTGTTCACTTGAGTTTTCTCCTTAATCTTAACGTAATCGTTTACCCTTTCATTATAACCCTTTTTTTGCCAAAGTCAACCGCATAACAAAAAAAGGTGAAAATTGCTTTTGAAATTGCAATTTTCACTGATTTGCATAGTACTATGTCAGATATAGTACTATGTTTCCGAGCTCAAATGTACGTTTCATATCAATGACGCGTTGGTTGGATGATCCGCGGAATTTCAGACGAATGTCTTTGAGTTCTTCGATAAACGGCCCATCTACGAGAATGTCGATCTCGCGGAGAAAGTCTTCAACTTCTCCCCCTTTATCTTCTCTGAGCGCACCGTTTTCAAATGTATATCCGGTATAGCACCAAATGTTTTTTTGGGGATACATTTTATGGACACGCTTCAAAAGCGGATAGAGCGCTTTTCTGTTTTCGGGCTCGAGCGGATCGCCGCCCAAAAGGGATAGCCCGGCGATATAGTCTGGCGAGAGCGCTTCAAGGATCTCGTGCTCAATCTCTTCGTCAAAAAATTTTCCATAATCAAAATCCCAAGCGACCGAATTAAAACAACCCTTGCAGTGACGTCTGCAACCCGAAACAAAGAGGGAGACTCTCACCCCCTCTCCGTTTGCAATATCACATTTTTTGATCTCTGCGTAGTTCATACTTTATGAATTACAGGTGCAAGACCCTTTCTCTGATCTCTTGTGTTCTGCCCTGATTCCAATATTGCGTTCCGATGTAACCGCAGGTTCGGCGCGCGACATTCATTTTGCTTTGATCGCGGTTATGGCAGTACGGACATTCCCAGATATACTTTCCGTCTTCTTCGACGGTGACGATTTCCCCGTCGTACCCGCATACCTGACAATAATCGCTCTTGGTATTGAGTTCCGCATACATGATGTTATCGTAAATATACTGCATTACGGCGATGACGGCGGGTATATTATCCTGCATATTCGGTACTTCCACATAGGAGATCGCGCCGCCGGGAGAAAGCTGCTGGAACTCACTCTCGAACTTGAGCTTGGTAAACGCGTCGATTTGCTCGGTAACATGTACGTGGTAGCTGTTTGTGATGTAATTTTTATCGGTCACTCCGGGAATGATGCCGAATCTTTGCTGGAGTGCCTTGGCAAATTTATATGTCGTACTCTCGAGCGGCGTGCCGTAGAGGGAGAAATCGATATTGTGCATTGCTTTCCACTCTTTGCATTTATCGTTCATGTGCTGCATGACGGATAGCGCAAAAGGCTTGGCTTCGGGATCGGTGTGCGATTTGCCTGTCATATATTTGGTACATTCATACAGACCCGCATACCCGAGCGAAATCGTGGAGTATCCGCCGTAAAGCAATTTGTCGATGGTTTCACCTTTTTTGAGCCGTGCAAGTGCACCGTATTGCCAAAGTATAGGCGCAGCGTCTGAAAGCGTCCCTTTCAGTCTGTTATGACGGCACATGAGCGCGCGGTGGCAGAGTTCGAGCCGTTCGTCGAAGATCTGCCAGAATTTTTCTGTGTCTCCGCCCGATGAAAGCGCGACATCGACAAGATTGATCGTGACGACGCCTTGGTTGAACCGTCCGTAATATTTGGGTTTACCGTTTTCGTCGAGATACGGCGTTAAAAAGCTGCGGCAACCCATACAGGTATAGCAATGTCCCTCTCCGTTGCGGTCGACCTTATATTCGAGCATTTTCTTTTCGGAGATATAATCGGGCACCATGCGCTTTGCCGTACATTTTGCAGCGAGTTGGGTAAGATAGAAAAATCTGCTTCCCTCGCGGATATTATCTTCCTCGAGCACGTAGATGAGCTTGGGGAATGCAGGCGTTACCCATACCCCCGACTCATTTTTAACGCCTTGAATGCGTTGATTGAGCGTTTCCTCGATGATCATGGCAAGATCTTGCCGCTCTCTCTCGTTGCGCGCCTCGCCGAGATACATAAATACAGTAACGAAAGGCGCTTGTCCGTTGGTCGTAAGGAGAGTGACGACTTGATATTGAATGGTCTGAATCCCCTTTCTGATCTCCTCGCGCAGTCTTTTTTCGGTGATTTTGTCGATCGTGTCTTCCATGACGGCAACTTCCGAGAGCTCTGCCGCCACTTCGGCGCGGATCTTCTGTCTGCTGATATCGACAAACGGCGCGAGGTGCGTCAAAGAAATAGACTGCCCGCCATATTGGTTGGAGGCGACTTGCGCGATGATCTGCGTGGCGATATTGCAGGCCGTAGAAAAAGAATGCGGCTTTTCGATAAACGTCCCCGAAATAACGGTACCGTTCTGAAGCATGTCTTCAAGGTTCACGAGGTCGCAGTTGTGCATATGCTGGGCATAGTAATCGGCGTCGTGGAAATGAATGATCCCCTCCTCGTGCGCTTCGACGATATCGCGGGGCAATAGGAGCCTCTTCGTGAGGTCTTTGCTGACTTCCCCTGCCATATAGTCGCGCTGGACAGAGTTTACAGTGGGATTCTTATTGGAATTTTCTTGTTTGACTTCCTCGTTGTTACATTCAATGAGTGTGAGGATACGCTCGTCGGTGGTGTTCGACTTTCTGACAAGAGCACGGGAATAGCGGTATGTGATGTACTTCCGCGCCACGGCAAACGCTTTTTGATCCATGATCTGGTTTTCTACAAAATCCTGGATCTCTTCGACATTGACGGCACGATTGAGATCCCGCGCCAAAGCGGAAACTTTTTCGGCGATCGTTTGTATCTGCCCTTCGGTGAGACGGTTATCTTCGCTCACCTCGTTATTGGCTTTGCGGATCGCATTTAAAATTTTTGTAATGTCGAAACTGACTTCGGCGCCGTTTCTCTTAATGATCTTCATGAAAGTCTCCTCTTGATCGTATCTGTCCGCGCCTTGAAAGGCGAAAAAGCGTTCCCCGAAAGGAACGCTTTTATCATACATCAAATCATTGAAAATGTCAAGGGTTTGAGCACAACATTTTGTAAAAATTTTTGTCAATATCACTATATCTTGTGGTTGTGACGAATTTTAGCGATTTATGCGCATGAAACATGGAGCGCATTTTGTTACACGGCCGAAGACGGCACTCCGTACGAATAATTCAGATTTCCGTGACCTTAAGATTGCTACGGATCTCCTCGTATTTGTCGCGCGTGAAAGAGATCGTGCCGAACGTCGTGACGGCGGCAGTACCCGCTGCGACCCCCGCGCGGAGGATGTCGGGAAGATCGGCTCCCTGCTGCATCATGTTCGCAGCTGCGGCGACCATTGCATCTCCCGCACCGACCGTGGAGTTGACCGCTACGTTGATGCTCTTGCAATAATAATTCTTGGTTCCGTTCGTGAGGATCGCACCGTCTTTTCCGAGAGACAAGAGCACGTTCTTTGCCCCCCTATCCAGAAGCTCTCTGCAACCTGCGATCATCTCGGTCCTGTTCTTCAGCTTTTTCCCGAGCGTATTCTCAAGTTCCTCGAGATTGGGCTTGACAAGATCGACTCCCGCCTCAAGAGCCGCAAAGAGACGATCCCCTTCTGTGTCGACGATGCGGAGGGACTTCGGGTCGACCGAACGGAAAAGGTCGCGATAATATCCGTCGTCTACGCCGCGGGGCAAACTTCCCGAAATGACGGTGACATTTGCCGAAGAGGACGAAGTTTGGATCATATGCAGAAGTTCAACAAGTTTTTCGCTTTCTACGTGTCCGCCGATGTCGTTGATCTCCGTGAGCATAGACCGTTTGTCGATACACTTATAATTTTCGCGGACTCTGCCGCTGTTCCATACAAAAGCAAATTTAACGCCTTCGCGGTCGAGCGCGTCGATGAACATTTGTCCGTTTTCGTTGTACATAAAACCCGTTGCAAGAGCTTCGCCGCCCAGACGCGCCACGCCGATGGCGACGTTGAGCGCTTTTCCCGTAAATGACAACGTTTTGGACTTGACGACGTTGACTTTTCCCACGTTGAGCGAGTCGAGCTCTATCGTGACGTCGACGCTCGGACTCATGCAGACCGTTAATATCATAATTTCTCCCTCGCAGATCTACCCCCCCCATGATGAGATCTGCCTTTACATTTCCCTATCGCTTACATCGAAATCATCTGAAGCGTCTCGTAGAGTTCATAGTTGAACTTCTTCTTCATGGAAACGGCTTCTATGATGTCCATATCGATGATCTCGTTCTTATGGATCCCGACGACGCGGTTGCCGATGCCGTCTTTAAGGAGACGTACGGCTTTATTGCCGAATTGTGCGGCGAGCATTCTGTCGGCCATCGAGGGCGAACCGCCGCGCTGGATATGGCCTATGGTCGTGGGACGGACGGAATAGGTCGTGACCTCTTGCAATTTCTTTGCAAAAGCGTCCGCCGTAACGGCGCCTTCGGCTACAACGATGATGTTGGAATGTTTGCCGTTCGCGCGGGAACGGTTGATGCGCATAACGATGTCTTCGATATCGTATGCGATCTCGGGCACGACGATGATCTCCGCACCCGATGTGATCCCCGCAAAAAGTGCGATATCGCCGCAATGACGGCCCATGACTTCAACGACGGAAATCCTCTCGTGAGAATTCATCGTGTCGCGCAACTTATTGATGACTTCAAGGCAAGTATTGACCGCCGTATCAAAGCCGAGCGTATAATCGGTGTATTGCAGATCGTTGTCGATCGTTCCGGGAATTCCGATCGTGGGGATACCGTAGTCTTCTGTAAGACATTTGGCCCCGCGGAACGAACCGTCGCCGCCGATGACGACGAGTCCCTCAATACCGTGCCTTTCAAGCGTCGCCACAGCCTGTTTCTGCCCTTCCACCGTCAGCATTTCGAGACATCTCGCCGTGCGAAGCATTGTGCCGCCGCGCTGGACGATATCGGAAACGGAACGCATCTGCATGGGCATCATGCGATCGTCGATGAGCCCTGCATATCCGCGCTCGATACCGAAAACTTCCATGCCGAAGTAAATCGCGGTGCGGACGACCGAACGAATGGCCGCATTCATGCCGGGGGCGTCGCCGCCGCTTGTCAATAATCCAATTCTCTTCATTTCACCCTCCGTGACCTTTCATATTATACCACACACTTCTCAAAAAAGAAAGGGGTTTATCAAATTCTTTTTCCGAAATTTTCAAACGATTTTAATACAGGGATCGGGCAGGAACATTCTGATCTCGGCGATGAGCGCCCGCGACAGACGTACCCTGTATTCGAAGCGCTTTCCGTTGAACAGGATCTTCGTCTTCGTCCCGCCGCTATACCCTTCCAGCGTGTCGATGAGTTCGTCGAAAGTTTCCTGTGAAAGAGCGCGCGCGTCCAGCCAAAGGACCTCTTCCATCACGGTCTCCTGAACGTTAGGTTCGCTTTCTCCGTCAGGTTCCAATGCTTCGAGCGTATCGAGAATGATAACGGGCGCTTTTTCGGCGGGAAGATCGATCTTTCCCTTGATACGGACGACCGCATCCTGTTTGATAGAAGAACGGGTCCTCTCGTAGATTTTCGGGAAAGCGAGACATTCTACGCTGCCATAAAGGTCTTCCAGTGTGATGAAAGCCATAAAGCCGCCGGATTTTGTGCTGATTTTCTTGACGCCCGCTATGATCCCTCCCATTGTGACGGGATCTCCCGCCTTGACGAGATTATATGTTCTGTCGTGGGTCTCCTCATCCTCTTCGTAGTCGGAAAGCATGCCCGTATGGAAAGTGCAGTCCGTAAATCTGTGCGCGTACTTTTCAAACGGATGACCGCTGACATAGACGCCGAGAATGGATTTTTCCTTGGAAAGCAATTCTTCCTTTTCCCATTCGGGGATCTCGGGATAGTTCGCCTTGGGCGTCTCTTCCCGAATGATATCGCCGAACAGAGACATCTGCATGCTGTTTTTCTGTTTTTCGATGCTCTGCATACGGCGCATGAGTTCTTCGTACACGGCCGCATACTGCGAGCGGTGCTGTCCCATACTGTCGAACGCGCCGCCGAGAATGAGCGCTTCCACCATTTTCTTGTTGACAAAAGAGATACAGCGCATCAAAAAGTCGGCAAAATCCGCAAACGACCCGTTTTTCTTCCGCTCCTCGACAACGCTCTCCATTGCCGCGATTCCGACGCCGCGCAATGCGCACAGACCGATACGGATCCCGTCACCTTCCACGGCGAAATATGCCTTGGAACGGTTGACGTCGGGCGGAAGGATCTTGATGTTCTTCTCCTTCATGTAGACGATGTATTTTGCGATCTCATCGATCTTGGAAATGCGGTTATTGAGGACGCCCGCAAGAAATTCTTTCGGATAATATTTCTTGAGGTACGCCGTTTCATAGGTGACGACAGCATATGCAGCCGCGTGGGATTTGTTGAAAGCATAGGAGGCGAAACTTTCCATCTGCGCAAAGAGCTCGGCAGCGACCTCGGGCGAAATTCCGTGCGCACGGCAACCCGTGATGTTTCCCCCCTTATCGATATCGCCGTAAATAAATTTGTCTTTTTGCGCCATCAGCTCCGAGCGGTGTTTCTTGGCCATGGCGCGGCGAACAAGGTCTGCTTGCCCTAGAGAATACCCCGCAAGATTTTGGAAGATCTGCATGACCTGCTCCTGGTAAATGATGACGCCGTACGTCTTCTCGAGAATAGGCTTGAGCAATGGCGTGAGATATTCGATCTTATCGGGTTCCGCCCTGTTTTTGAGATAATCGGGAATGAAATCCATGGGCCCGGGGCGGTACAGGGAGATGCCTGCGATGAGGTCTTCGAGACAGGTAGGGTGAAGCTGTTTCATAAACCGCTTCATCCCCCCCTGTTCAAGTTGGAACACGGCGTCGGTGTCTCCCTCCGCGATCAGGTCGTATGCGCCCGGGTCGTCGCAATTTTGGTCGAATTCGATCTGTACGCCATAATCTTCATAGATATAGTCGAGAGTCTTCTTGATATCGGTCAAGGTCGTCAGTGCCAAAAAGTCCATTTTCAGCATGCCGATCGACTCGACTTCTTTCATATCGAACTGCGTTGTGATATCTTCGCCGTTGCGCGAGAGAGGCACGTTGTCGGCGATCTTTTTGCGGCAAATGACGACGCCCGCGGCATGCATGGACGTGTTGCGGGGCATACCCTCGAGTTTTAGCCCCATGTCGATAACGCGCTTCAAAGTCTCGTCTGCTTCGTAAATCTCGATGAACTCAGGATTTCGTTTACTCTCTTGGTCGGCGAGTTTTTTAACGGCTTCGTCATGTTTATCTGGGTCGTCGGCGCTCTCTTCTACTTTTTTGCGGCAACTCTCGATGTTGAGCCCGAGGAGTTCGCGAATCGTCGATTTCCCGTCCATGAGTTTGGTAACACGGTCGGTGTCGGAATACGGCACGCGCATGACGCGTCCAACATCTTTAATGACGGCGCGGGAAGCAAGCGTACCGAATGTAACGATCTGCGCGACGTTTTCCGGATGATAGCGCTTGCGTACATATTCTATGGTCTCCCCTCTTCTCTCTGTGCAGAAGTCGACGTCGAAATCGGGCATGGAAACACGATCGGGGTTGAGAAAACGTTCAAAGAGCAAGTCATAACGGAGCGGATCGACGTTGGTGATACCGATGGCATAAGCAACGATGCTGCCGACGCCGGACCCTCTGCCCGGACCGACGGGGATATCGTGCAGGCGCGACCAGTTGATGTAGTCCCATACGATGAGGAAGTAATCCGCGAACCCCATCTTGATGATGATCGAAAGTTCGTATTCCGCTCTCTTTTTGATCTCTTCTGTGAGATCGGGATATCTTTTGGGCAGTCCGTCCCAAGTGAGACGCGTGAGATATTCGGGAGACGGCGTGCCGTCGTCTGCCGTATAGAGCGGAATGAGGGATTTATCGTATACGGGCGAACCGTCTTCTTTCAAATTGAAAGGTGTGTCGATGTCGGAAACCTTGTCGGCGATCGCGCGGGTATTTGAAATTGCCTCGGGCAGGTCGGGGAAGAGCGCTGCCATTTCATCGCCCGACTTCATGTAGAACTCGTGTGTCTGCATTTTCATTCGGGTGGGATCGTCGAGCGTGCGTTTCGTCTGGATGCACATCAGAACATCTTGCATCTCCCAATCATCTTTTTTCAGATAGTGGACGTCATTCGTCGCGACGAGCTGTGCGCCGATCTCTCTTGCGATACGGATAAGATCGGGAAGAATCTGCTTCTGTTCGGGGATCCCGTGATCCTGTATTTCGATATAAAAATCTTCTCCGAAGAGGCTCTGCAAATAGAGTGCGAAATTCTTGGCCTTTTCGTATTCTCCCGCCATCAATAGGCGCGGAATACGTCCCGCAAGGCAAGCGGAAAGGCAGATAACGCCGTCAGTATGCTCTTTTAAAACCTTATAATCGATGCGCGGGCGATAATAATACCCGTCCACAAAGGCGAGCGAATCGAGTTGGACAAGATTAATGTAGCCCGTCTTGTTTTTAGCAAGCAGGATCAGATGGTCGGCTTTTTGGTCGATGTGCTCCCTATAGTCGTCCACAACGTAAAATTCACATCCGATGATCGCCTTTATCTTGTTTTTCTTGCACTTTTCCGCAAATTTCAGCGAACAGTACATGTTTCCGTGGTCGGTTACCGCAACTGCGGAGATATTGTTTTCCTTGCAGTGGCGGACAAGATCGTCCACCTTTACGGCTCCGTCCAGCAAGCTGTATTCGGTATGTAAATGCAGGTGTACGAAATCTGTCACGTTTCTTCTCCTTAATTTCCTTGGAATGACATCAGTTTGTCCAAACGGTGCTGCAAACAACTTCTCGAGATGCCGAGATGCTCCGCAAGCTCCGAGTATGTGAACGTCGGGTTCAAAAGGCGAGCTTCCGCCGTCTGCCTGAGCGGAAGAGGCAAAACAAAAAGCCTTCCGCTCTCTTTCATCTCGTTGAGAACGCGTACCTGCCGCGCACTGACGGTGAGCGACCTGTCTACATTCCCTGCCATGCAATTTTCGAGGCGGTTGCGGTTGTTGTTTTCTTCTCGGGCGGCCACAGTTTTTTCAAACGTCTTGAGCGAATTGTCCGCCCCGAGAACGGAGAGAAAGTCACCGATCCCCTCTTTGCTCTTACAGTATACAACAAATTTTTCGCCGCGTTCGACGATGCCGCCGAGGAGATGAAATCTGTCGCCGATCTCCGCAAAGAGTTTGGCATCGTCAATCGTTTGGAAAACAAATTCGAGATGATAACCCGTTTTCGCGTCGCCTCGCGGCAAAATACAGCTCCCCGCACCGAGAAAAGCGCCCTTTAAAAAGGCGAGGGCACATTCATCGGAGTAAATGCTCATGGAAAAGATCTCTTCCGCCCGTTCTTTGGCGTCGTTGCCCGTATGCGAAAAGGTGAGCTTGTCCCGTCCATGTTTGGGGTCTCGCACCGCTTCTGTCAATGTCATGCGGACGTTGCACGCGCTTTCCGCGATCGCAATGACGTACGCCGCAACCGATTCATTTTCGCTGACAAAAGCAAAGCCGTCCGACGTCCTTTCGCCGCATGTCTTCAGAACAGCCTGCAAGAGGGCGCGACTTTCCTCTATTGACGCGGGAAAGCTCTTTACGAGTTCCCGTTTGATCGACGTTGTAAAACTCATATTCAAAGATGATTTTTAAACTCCGCAAAGCGGAACGACGGAAGTCTGCCGTCGATATTGTCGATTTGTGTGAGCGGAATGCCCACCCGACCGATCTGCTCTTCGGCAAGCGCGGTATCTCCGATCCTGTCAACGCTGTGCGCATCGGAATTGATGACGAACCGAACGCCCGTATTTGCCACTTTATCCAATTCTTCGTCGGTCAGATGTTGCTTTTTTGAACTGATCTCCAGATACGTGCCATAGTCGCGGCAACACTTTGCCACTTCCACGACGTCGGAATAGCATTGAAAGTTCAGATGGGTCAAAATGTCGACGGGATTTTTTTCAATGCAGTTGATGTATGCCTGCGTGGTGTATTTTACAAGGCTCTGCGATGGTTTGAGGTGCAACTGGGTATCCCACCATCCTCTCCAACCGATCTTTCTGTCTGCAAATTTCTCATAACGCGCCATCACGTGCACGCCCATCAAAAAGATGTCGAATACCCTGTAGTCGTCCTCGGTAAAGTCGGTAAGCCCGGAGATCCCCCTCAGATTGCACTCCATTCCCACGAGAACTTTTATGCCCGTCGTATCCTCCGCTTCGCGGCATTCCCGCACGAGACTCGGAACCTCTTTCCGCTTTACGCCGAACATGGCATGCGAAAAACCGTGGTCGGTGATTGCGACTGCGGACAAACCGAGCTCTTTGGCTCTGACGGCATTTTCCATCACCGTATTTTTTCCGTGCGAATACGGCGTATGCGTATGATAATCTGCTGTAAGTTTCATAACGACTCCGCTTGGTAAAGCCTATGTATGTTCGTAAAAGGACAATCGCCTGATTTCTTCCCTCAGAGCGATCCCCGTTTGAAGAAAGACGTCTTGTTTGATTTTTTCGATGAGTGCGGAGACGTCTGCGGCGGTTCCGCCCTCATTGATGATAAAATTTGCATGCCGCTCGGAGACGAAAGCGCCGCCGTATCGAAGCCCCTTGAGACCGCAACGGTCGATAAGTTCGCCCGCACTCACGCCATTCGGATTGACAAAGATACAACCCATACTTCTGCCCTTGGGGAGAGAAGATCTTCTTTGCAGAAATTCTCCGCATTTTTTTCGGATCTTTTCTCTAATCGACGGCTCCGCCCGCAAGAGTGCTCCTACGACAAAGATTTTTCCGTCTTGAAAGACGCTGGTTTTTTCGCCGAATGCGCAAGCGGACAGAGGAAAACTCTCTATTTTCCCCTTTCTTATCGCCAAAACACGCAATACAAGGTCGGAAATGTGCTTTTCTTTCACGCCCGCATTCATGACGCATGCCCCGCCGACCGTCATCGGAATTCCGATAAAGGGTTCAAAACCGCCGATTTCATGGCAAAGCGCAAACCTTACAAGCGCACCGCCCGTCACGCCCGCGCCTGCAAACAGTGTGTTGCCGTCTAGAACCATACCTTTGAGATGGTCGCTTCGAACCAGAACGCCGTCTGAAAAACCGTCGGGGGGTAACGTGTTTGCGCCCGCGCCGAGAAAAGCGTAAGGTACCCGTTCTCTTTGCAAGAAGTTCAATACTTCTGCCCCCTCCTCTGCATCCGACGGAGAGACGGAGAGAGCCGCTTCGCCGCCGCATCCGATCGTCGTACAGCGGGAGAAAGAAACATGTTCCCTTACCGTCAGCAGAGGAAATCTGTCCTCAAAAAGCGCATAAACACCCAATTTATTTACTCCTTTATTTTATCATATTCTCAAAGACTTTTCAACGGGATTTCAGATATTTTTCGAGAAATTTTATTTCCTTTTCGCTCTGTGCGGCACCCGTAAGCTCATGAAGCCCCTCATCAGAAGTAAAAACGCTCAAGGTTTTATCCCATTTTACGGCGTCCGACGGATACATACCGATTTCGCCCAGCGATCCGCGCGTAGTTTCAGATAACAAATTGTCCAAAAATTTCAGACAAATTTCTTTTTTATCTTTAGATAATATACTAATGTATTGAAACAAATCGTTGTATTCTGTCACTTCTTTGCAAAAAACCGTCACATTCCGCGCACGAAATCTGTTTTCGTCACGCTGTGTGCCGAACAAGTATCGATATTCTCCGTTTAAAAACCCGACATAAGCGTTTTCGGACAGAATTTCTTCCCCCTTGACGCCGGATAGTTTGGCTGCGACCGATGGAAGATTGCTTCCGCCATGGGAAATCGCGGTTTTACCCTCTTCATCAAAGTCATCGGAGAGCGAAAAGTACATATATTTTCCCGCACACCACGGTACGGCGAGGCATTTTCCCCCGATAGAGCCGCCTGCAAAGGCATAAGGAAGTACAAGACAACGCTCGGCGATCTCTCCGAGTCCCAATCCGTATGAAAGCACATCGGGATATGTTCCGCGTGAAAATGCCGCCCTTGCCCCCTCCACCGTATAGGATGTCACATAAAAATAGACATCCTCTTCGCCGAATTTACGTGCGATTTTATTTAAAAAAGCTGTCCTTGACCCCTTTCCGCCTTCAAAGGTATCGACATTCCAGATTTCGACGATCGTCTTTTCCCGTGCGGAACCTGTATTTTCCCGCGGCAGACAGATCACAGCGATCACAAGCGCTGCAATGAGCGCAAAGGGTAAAACAGTTCTGACAATTCCTTTCATATATAATATTGTATTGGAAAAGAACCGCATACATGCAAGAAGGGACGCCTTAGCGTCCCTTCCGCGCCTCTGCCGCGCATGCGTTTGCGGCAGAGGCTCTATTTCAAAGCGATACCGCTGACAATAGATTGTGTCACAAACGCATATTTATACTCTGATTATTTGCGGTGCTCAAAGCTATCGCAGCAAGTGCAATGCTCGCAATCGCATGTGTTGCCCACATGGATCTTTGCAAGCTCGCATGCCATACCGTCGCGGTTAAATTTGCACTCGGTCACGCCGCAAGAAACGCCGCCGTTGATATTGTGTTCCATGTTCTCCTCCTTATAACACAGTATCCCCCGCTAATGTGAAAAATATCGAAAGATGATATTGACAAATAACGGAAAAAATTGTACAATAAAGAAAAAGGAGCAGATTATTATGAAAGTTATCTTGAAAGCAGATGTAAAAGGCAGCGGGAAAAAAGGCGATATCTTGGAGGTGTCTGACGGATACGGCAGAAACTTTCTCATTAAAAAAGGTCTTGCGGAAATTGCTACCCCCGCTTCGATCAACGAAATGAAGCAAAAAAAGAGTTCTGAGGAATTTCACAAAGCAGAGAACGTGAAAGCACTCAAGGAGCTTGCGGAAAGATTGAGCGGTACGGGTATCACGCTCGCGATCCGAGCGGGTGAAAACGGAAAAACATTTGGTTCGGTAACCAGCCAACATATCGCCTCGGCTCTCGAAGAACTCGGGTTTGAGGTCGACAAAAAACGCGTTCTCCTGAAAGATCCCATAAAAAACGTTGGCACATACGAAGTCGAGGTACGCTTGATGGAAGGCGTTCTCTCGAAGATCAAAGTAAACGTTGTCGCACAATGAAAAAAGTAAAAATCTCACGCAAGTGCGTGAGATTTTTTATGCAAAAATTTAATATTATGTCTGACATATTACTATGCAAAATGATTGAATTTTTGTTTTATTACCATCTTTAAGTCTTATCAGGCGTTTTTTTGTCGGTAGATTCTGCAAATTTTTTTAAAAATTCCGTCCCTTTTCCAACGGGAATATTTACGCCCGCACCGCCGACGCATCCGCCCGGACATCCCATTCCTTCCAAAAGATATCCCTCTTTTTTTCCGAACTTGGCAAGTTGCAAAAGTTTTCTGCACTCAAACAACCCCTCTGCGCAATCCACTTTGAGTTCGATATCTGGATGAGACTTTTCCAAACATGCCTTTATTGCGCCTGCAACGCCTCCGGTGGCGCCGTATCCTCTTCCCGCCGCAGTTGCGCCAATGATGGCTTCTTCTTCGCATTCTTCGGGATCGATTCCGCGCGACTCGAAAATAGCGGCTAATTCCTCGAAAGTGATGACAAAATCAACATCGGAGCGCACTTTATTGTCGATCGCCTCCAATTTTTTTGCGGCGCATGGACCTATAAAGACGACTTTGGACGTCGGGTGATCGCGTTTGATCATTTTAGCCGTCGTCACCATCGGCGTAAGTGTTTCGGAAATGCCGGATGCAAGTCCCGGGAATTCTCTTTCCGCCAACATGATCCACGAGGGGCAACATGACGTAAGAAGGAACGGATGCTCGCCTGTTGCGATCTTTGCCGCATATTTTTCGGCCTCTGCAACGGCTCCGACGTCCGCCCCCGCCGCAACTTCGTAAACACAAGAAAATCCGAGCGCCTTTATTGCCGAAAAAAGTTTTCCGAGCGTTACGTTCTGCCCGAATTGGCCGATGACCGACGGCGCGACTTCCGCCGCGACCTCATCGCCCGCCTTGAGCGCATTGACAAGCTGGAAGATCTGCGACTTATCGGCAATGGCGCCGAACGGGCAATGCACCATACATTGTCCGCATGCGACGCATTTTTCGGGATCGATGTACGCCCGCCCGAGTTTATCGCTCGAAATCGCATGGACGCCGCAGTTGGAAGAACAAGGACGGATTCTGTGAACGATCGCCTCATAGGGACACGCGGCCTTACATTTTCCGCATTGAATACACTTTCTTTGGTCGATCACGGCGTATCTGTCTTCTTTGACGGAGACGGCGTGAACGGGACATGCGTGTACACAATAGCGGGAAACACACTTTCTGCACAGGTCGCTGACCTCATATTTGTTGTCCTCACACCTGTCGCAGGCCGAGGGAATGACCTGCATGAGCGGAGGTTCGTAGTATTTTTCGGAGATATTGCTCTTATCGAACCCGCTCGTGAGGTGCGCAGGTCTGTCTTGCGGATTTAAAGACATCCCCATTGCAAGGCGGACGCGTTCGGACGCGATTGCTCTTTCACGGTAGATACTCTCACGGTAGCGGGGCTCTTCGGTCGGCGTCAAAGTATACGGTATCGCTTCGAGATCGTTCGCGACATTCTCGGAATAAAATGCAGCTTTTGCCACTTCGACGAATACTTTATGCCTCAGTTCGGACGTCGAACTTCTGAATTTTATCATTTTGCAGAGTTGCGTCCGTAATACGCGTTGAGATACATTTGTTTGATCTCGGACATGAGCGGATAACGGGGATTGGCGCCCGTGCACTGATCGTCGAAGGCGTCTTCCGTCATCTGATCGAGTTTGGCAAGAAATTGCTCTTCCGTATATTTCCCCTCAAGTGCCTCTTTGATCGTCATCGGCTGGCCGATTTCCGCCATGAGCGAACGCAGTTTTTTGATGAAAGCTTCCACAACTGCTTCGTCATCCTTGCCGGTAATACCGAGATAACGGGCAACGTCTGCATACCGTGCCATACACTGCGGATAGGCGTACTGCGGGAATGTGCCGAGCTTTGCGGGCGCTTCCGCGCTGTTGAAACGAATGACTTCTTCCAACATGAGCGCATTCGCCATGCCGTGCGCGATGTGGAAATATGACCCGAGCTTATGCGCCATGGAATGACACACGCCGAGGAATGCGTTTGCAAACGCCATACCTGCCATTGTTGCCGCATTGGCAACTCTCTCCCGTGCCTCAGGATCGGCGGCACCGTTTTTGTAGGCAGAGGGCAAATAGGTAAAGAGCAATCGCAGAGCCTCTTTTGCGATTCCGTTGGTGAAATCGGTCGCCATGACGGAAGCGATCGCCTCGAGTGCATGGCTCACGGCGTCGATCCCCGCACATGATGTGAGTCCTTTGGGAATATCCATCATGAGGTCGGCGTCAACGATAGCCATGTCGGGCATGAGCTCATAGTCGGCAAGCGGATACTTCGTGCCAGTCTTTTCATCGGTAATGACGGCGAACGGCGTCACTTCACTCCCTGTGCCCGCCGTGGTCGGAATTGCCACGAACATGGCTTTATCCCCCATATGCGGGAACGAATACACTCTTTTTCGGATATCGGAGAACCGCATTGCCATCCCTTCGAAATCGGCCTCGGGGTGCTCATACAGAACCCACATGATCTTCGCGGCATCCATAGGAGAGCCTCCGCCTACGGCGATAATGACGTCGGGCGCAAAGCTTCTCATCATTTCGAGCCCTTTTTGCGTGCATGCGAGAGTGGGATCGGGTGTGACGTCAAAAAACGTCTCGTGCACAATGCCCTCTTCCTGCAAGATCTTGGTGATCGACGCGGTAAAACCACTGTCATAGAGGAATTTATCGGTGACGATAAAGGCGCGTTCCTTGTGATAGACCTGAGCGCCGAGCTCTTTGAGCGCTACGGCAAGGCAACCGCGCTTGAAATAAACCTTTTCGGGTGCTCTGAACCAAAGCATATTTTCTCTCCTCTCTGCAACTGTCTTGATTTGAATGAGATGTTTGACGCCGACATTCTCCGATACGGAATTTCCGCCCCACGATCCGCAACCCAGGGTGAGCGACGGCTCGAATTTAAAGTTATACAGATCTCCGATCCCTCCATGCGAAGACGGCGTATTGACGACGATACGACACGTCCGCATAACCGTACGGAACTTTTCAAGCTTCTCTTGCCCCTCGCGCACGTTGAGATAGATGGAAGAAGTGTGTCCGAGCCCGCCGTCCTTTACAAGTCTGTCAGCCTTGGCAACGGCATCGTCGAAATCCTCTGCTCTGTACATTGCGAGCACGGGAGAAAGCTTTTCGTGTGCGAACGGCTCGGACAAGTCGACGCTTTCCACTTCGCCGATCAAAACTCTGCTCCCTTTCGGCGCTTCAAACCCAGAAAGCTCGGCGATCGTTTCCGCGCTCTGGCCGACGATCCTCGAATTGAGTGCACCGTTGATGAACATTGTCTTTCTGACTTTCTCCGTCTCTTCGGGCGTTAAAAAATAAGCGCCGCGCTTACCCATCTCCGCCTTAAAGGTGTCGTACACGTCTTTTACAACGATAACGGACTGCTCGGATGCACAGATCATGCCGTTATCGAAAGTTTTGGAATGCAAAATCGACGAGGCAGCGAGTTTGAGGTCTGCAGTGCTGTCGATGACGGCGGGCGTATTGCCTGCACCTACGCCGATAGCGGGTTTCCCCGATGAATATGCCGCTTTCACCATACCGGGACCGCCCGTTGCGAGGATCATATCCGCCTCGTGCATGATCATGCCCGACAGAGGGACATTGGGCTGGTCGATCCAGCCGATGATATCGTCGGGCGCACCTGCCTTGACGGCGGCCTCAAGCACAATTTTTGCCGCCTCGATCGTCGACTTTTTTGCACGCGGGTGCGGCGAAATAATGAGACCGTTTCTCGTCTTTAACGAAATGAGACATTTGAAGATCGCAGTCGACGTCGGATTAGTCGTAGGAATGACGGCGGCAAGCACGCCGATCGGTTCGGCAATACGGGTAATGCCGTACCCCTCGTCATGCTCAAGCACACCGCATGTCCGCGTGTTTTTATAGGCGTTGTAGATATATTCGGAGGCATAGTTGTTTTTGATGACTTTATCCTCGACAACGCCCATTCCCGTCTCTTCCACAGCGAGTTTGGCAAGCGGGATCCGCGCCTTATTTGCGGCCATTGCCGCTTCGAAAAAGATCTTATCGACCTGTTCCTGCGTATAGGAAGAGTATATTTCCTGTGCGGAACGCACTCTTGTAAGAAGTTTTTTCAACGACTCTTCGTCGTTAACCATAAAATCCTTCATACTGTCTCCCATTCCATAAATTTGTTGTCTTAATCATAGCAAATATTCCCAAAAAAGTCAATATCCACACATGAAATTTCAAAAAAGATAGGAGCCTCGCTTTATGAATGAAAAACCCGCCGAAAAGGCGGGTAATTAACAATATTTTAAGGAAATAAGATAAATGAGATTCTAATATAGAAAATTGACTTAAAGTTTTTCACTGTTTCCCCCATTCGTGAATATCCGGAATATGATCGTCCGTAAATTTCACTTCCGCAACATAGAGACAATGCGAACCGTATACGGCGGCATACGGATTGTTATGCACATATTCGTTTTCCTTTTCAACGTCGAGAAAGAACGTCATTTCAAGAACAGATCCTCCCTCAATGTCGAATTGATACAAATTTACGCCGGAACCGATGTCTCTTTGAGGCTTTCCGATGAGTCGGTCAACTTCGTCGAGGCTCATGCCGACCTTGATCTTTTTGTATTGTTCCACTGTCGGCAATTCTTTTTTATCCTCAAACTTCAAATCATCGACAAGATGAAGCAGAATGATCTGAATATCTTCATCGGACACAAACCTTTGCATGTCAGCGATCAGCGCCTCAAACCCGTCGTTTGCAAATTCTGTGTTTTCGGCCCGATTATCCTCATCATAAAGTCCCCTTTCATCCCAATAAACAACTTTTTTGTGATCGCATTGAGCGCAAGATTTTTGACGCTCGCCGTCAGATACGATCTCACCGAGGTGCCAACCGCGGAAGCGTGGCCGAAAAACTGCACAAAGGTCTCCTGTACGACATCTTCGATCTCCGCCTTATCTTTCAGATATCTTGCCGTGACAAAAAAGACCAAGAGCTTATACTTGGCATAAAGATATTGAAATGTGGCCTTGGGTTCGGTCGGACGATCGGAATGAAACGCCCTGAAAAGCCGTTTTTCGTCCGTTATGTTCGGTTATCCTTTCATTTTATAAGACAATGTACATGTCAAAAAAGTTTCAATTCGATAAAATTTTTCTATGAAAAAACAGCTTTCGGATGGGAAAGCCGTTTTATTCTGTATAGAGCACAACTTAGTCGCCGAGGCGGTGAAGCTGCTCTTCGATCTTTTCTTTCATGTCGAGATACTTCTCTTTCTTTGCTCTTTCGTCATCGACAAGCTTTTTGGGCGCTTTGGCGACAAAACTCTTATTGAGAAGTTTCCCGTCGGCACGGGCGATTTCACCCATCACACGCTCGAGTTCTTTATTGAGCCTTGCGCGTTCCTTTTCGATATCCACAAGATCGCCGAGCGGAACAAACAGATGCCCGATCTCGCAGACGTGGGAGAGCGTCTTTTCGCCGGTCTCCGCTGCCTCCTCGATAAATTCGATCTCGCTCGCACCAGCAAGGCGCATGATGGACTGTTTATTGACGCTGACGAGACGCCTCTGTTCGCTGACAAGGTAGAGATGGATTTTCCTCGAGGGGGGACAATTTACTTCCGCTTTCATCGCGCGAACCGTTTTGATGAGGTCGATAATGCCCTCAAATGTCTTCGCTTCTTTCTTATAGGAAAGCTTGGTATTGTATCGGGGATAGTCTTCACATATGATGTTTCCCCTCTCTCCGGGAAGATAGCTGTAGATCTCTTCCGTGACAAAAGGAATAAACGGATGCAACAGTTTCAGCGTATTTTCAAGCACAAAAAGCAAGACGCCGAGTGCGGCTCTCTTCTTTTCGAGGTCTCCGCCGTAGAGTGCGGGCTTACTGAGCTCGATATACCAATCGCAGAAGTCGTTCCATGCGAAATCGGTGAGCTTGTCTGCCGCGATGCCGAGGTCATACTTTTGGAGAGATACGGTCACTTCACGGATCGTCGCCATGAGACGGGAGATGATCCACCGATCTGCGGGTTGCAGTCTGATCGCAGAAAGCGGCGGCACCTCGCAATCCACATTCATGAGCACGAAACGGGAAGCGTTCCATATCTTATTGATAAAGTTCCGCGCCGCTTCGACCTTCGCCAACGTAAAGCGCGTATCATTTCCGGGAGCTACGCCCGTTATGAGAGAAAGGCGGAGCGAATCGGCGCCGTATTTTTCGATGATCTCAAGCGGGTCGATGCCGTTCCCGAGGGATTTAGACATCTTTCTTCCCTGTTCATCGCGCACCAAACCGTGGATGAGCACATCACGGAAAGGCACTTTATCGGTGTATTCGATGCCCGAGAACATCATGCGCATGACCCAAAAAGGAATAATGTCGTAACCCGTGACAAGAACGTCGGTCGGATAAAAGTAATTGTATTCGGGCGTCTTTTCGGGCCAGCCGAGCGTAGAAAATGGCCAAAGCGCCGAAGAGAACCAAGTATCGAGGCAATCGTCGTCCTGTTTTAAATGCGTACCGCCGCAGACGGGACATACGCTCGGATCTTCCCGAGAGCAGATCGTTGCGCCGCATTCGCAATACCAGACGGGGATGCGGTGCCCCCACCAAAGCTGGCGGGAAATACACCAATCGCGTATATTTTCGAGCCAATTAAAGTAGATCTTCGCAAAGCGGTCGGGCACGAATTTCGTCTTATTCTTGACAACAGCGTCAATAGCGGGCTTTGCAAGCGGCGCCATTTTGACGAACCATTGCTTGGAAACAACGGGTTCCACCGTCGCATGGCATCTGTGGCAGTGGCCGACGTTGTGCGTATGCGGTTCGATCTTGACGAGAAGCCCGAGCTCTTTCATCTTCGCAACGATGCGTTTTCTCGCTTCATATCTGTCGAGTCCCGCAAATTCGCCGCAAAGGTCATTCATGGAACCGTCGTCGTTCATGATGCGGATCATGGGCAAATTATGGCGAAGTCCGACTTCGAAGTCGTTCGGGTCGTGCGCGGGCGTGATCTTGACGGCGCCCGTGCCGAACGCAGGATCGACGTATTCGTCGGCGACAACGGGAATCTCCCTCCCTGTCAAGGGCAGAACAAGCTTTTTACCGACAAAATCTCCGTATCTCTCATCGGAAGGATGAACGGCAACGGCGGTATCGCCGAGCATGGTCTCGGGACGGGTCGTCGCGATGACGATCTTTTGATCGGAACCTGCAACGGGATAGGCAAAATGCCAGAAAAAGCCCGCATCCTCGGTATGTTCCACTTCCTCGTCGGAGAGCGCCGTCTTGCAGTCGGGACACCAGTTGATGATGCGACTACCGCGGTAAATGAGTCCTTTTTCGTATAGACGGCAGAAAGCTTCGCGTACGGCCTTGCTGCACTTTTCGTCCATCGTGAACGTCAAACGGGACCAATCGCAAGATGAGCCGAGTTTTTTGAGCTGTTCGACGATCGCTCCGCCATACTGTTCTTTCCAAGCCCACGCGTGGCGGAGAAATTCTTCTCTGCCGAGAGATTCTTTGCTCGTTCCCTCTTCGTGCAACTTTTCCACGATCTTATGCTCTGTCGCAAGAGACGCGTGGTCGGTCCCGGGCAACCAGAGTGCGGAATAGCCCTGCATTCTCTTGAATCGGACGACGATATCCTGCATCGTTTCGTCCATGGCGTGACCCATGTGAAGCTTCCCCGTGATGTTGGGAGGCGGCATCATGACGGTGAACGGGACTTTCGAGGGATCGATTTCCGCGCGGAAGCAATTCTCACGCGTCCATTTTTCGTAGATCCTGTCCTCGAAGTCTCTCGGATCGTATGTTGTCTGCATTTCTTTCATTTTGACACCCGAAATGTTGTTGTCACAAACAAAGTGAACACTCAAGATTATATCCCTTTTTTTTGCCGTTGTCAACAAAAGAGAGCGGGGCATACAATGTATTATCCTAAATTTTACGGAGTGAAATATGAAAAAATTTTTTGCGATCCTCGGAGCGGCGCTCTTTGCCCTCCTTCCCCTCTCTGCCTGCGGCGGAGATAACGACGGCGGACTCACCAAGATCCGCCTCAATGAAGTGACCCATTCCGTTTTTTATGCCCCGATGTACCTTGCCGACTCTCTCGGCTTTTTTAAAGACGAGGGGATCGAGATAGAACTTACGAACGGCGGCGGAGCCGATAAAGTGATGACGGCCGTCCTGTCGGGAGACGCGGAGATCGGTTTCTGCGGTCCCGAGGCGGCGTTTTACGTTGCGACGGGCGGCACGAGCGATACCCCCACCGTTTTTGCGCAGCTCACCATGCGCGACGGGTCTTTCCTCGTCGGCAGAGAACCCGAACCCGACTTCAAATGGGAAAACCTGTCCGGCAAAGAAATTCTTGCGGGCAGACAGGGCGGCGTACCCGCAATGACCTTTGAATACATCTTAAAAGAACGCGGCGCCGAAAACTACAAACTCAACTTCGACGTCGCTTTCAATAACATGACGGCGGCGTTTATCGAGGGCACGGCAAACTACTGTACGATGTTCGAACCCGTCGCTTCGGAAGTGCAGGCGGCCGGCAACGGGTATATCGTGGCGGCTGTAGGCGAAGCGAGCGGCGAAGTCCCCTACACAAGCTATATCGCCAAAAAATCGTGGCTGAATTCCAACACCGATACGGTGAAAGGGTTTCTCCGCGCCATGCTCAAGGCCGTGAAGTATGCTCGGGAAGAGACGCCCGAAAAGATCGCCGAGGGATTGACGGGAGCTTTTCCCGATACCACCCTCGCCTCTCTGGCAACAAGCGTGCGGAGCTATCAGGGCATTGACGCATGGGCAGGCGATATGCAGATCACCGAAAAGAGCTACAACAGGCTTCTCGACATCATCGAAGAAGCGGGCGAACTTACAGAGCGTATTCCCTTTACGACGATCGCCGACAATACTTTGGTCAAGGAAGTCTATCAAGAACTCTTCTGACAGATGAAAAGAAGGCACGCCTATGAAAAACGAAATTCTGCGCTTTGATAACGTAACGCTTACCTACCACACAAAACGCGGAGAGACGACGGCGGCCGACGATCTCACCTTCTCCGTGCGGGAGGGTGAATTTGTCGCCATCATCGGCCCCTCGGGTTGCGGTAAAACCACTCTCCTTTCGCTCGCGGCGGGATTGCTTGTCCCCTCGGGCGGTAAAGTGACAAGGCATGGAAGCTGTGGCTACATGCTGCAAAAAGATGAACTTTTCCCGTGGCGCACCATCGAAAAAAACATTTACTTGCCTCTTGAAATAAAGCGGCAAAACACGGCAGAGCGAAGAAAACAGGCGCAAGAGCTTGCCAAAAAATACGGGCTTGCCGACTTTTTACAGAGCTATCCGCCACAGCTTTCCGGCGGAATGCGGCAGAGAGCGGCGCTCATCAGAACGCTAGCGACCGAGCCCGATATCCTGCTTCTCGACGAGCCCTTTTCTGCACTCGACTATCAGACCCGTCTTAATGTGTGCGAAGATGTATCCTCGATCATCAGAAGCGAACAAAAAACGGCGCTGCTCATCACGCACGACATCTCTGAAGCGGTCTCTCTTGCCGACCGCGTGATCGTGCTCACAAAGCGGCCCGCCAGAGTTGCCTTTGAGCACGAACTTGACTTCGGCGATGAAACCCGTCCGATCAAGAGACGGGAGAAACCGCAATTTTCTACATGGTTTGAGATCTTGTGGAAGGAGTTAAACGCATGAAACACGAATTTTCCAGAGAGCACAGGCAATATCTTGCCAAGAAAAAAAGAAATCTCGCCCTCGTGTGGGCGTTGCGCCTTGGCATTCTCGCACTTTTTATCGGGTTGTGGGAAAGCATTACCGCGCTTGGCCTTGTCGATCCTTTTCTCATGAGTTCCCCCTCGCGTATCTGCAAAACGATCGCTTCGCTGTATCGTGACGGTTCCCTCTTCTATCACATCGGCGTGACGCTTCTCGAAACGCTCATCGGTTTTGCGATCGCCGTGGTGCTCGGTTGTGTCATCGCGCTTGCGCTGTGGTGGAGCGAAACGCTCAAAAAAGTGCTCGAGCCCTATATCGTCGTGCTGAATGCCCTGCCCAAGATCGCGCTCGGCCCTCTCATCATCATTTGGTTCGGTACGGGAAGCGAAGCGATCGTCTTCATGACCGTCCTCGTCGGTATCATCGTCGCGACGCTGCATATGCTGAGTGCCTTTTTGGCGACAGACAACAACAAAGTACTCCTTCTCCGCTCAATGGGCGCGAGCAAATTTCAGATCTTGTTCAAGCTCGTGATTCCCTCTTCGCTTCCGTCTTTCATATCTATGCTGAAAGTCAATGTCGGCATGGCGTGGATCGGCTCCATCATGGGAGAATACATCGTATCAAGGGCGGGGCTGGGGTATCTGATCGTTTACGGCGGGCAAGTGTTTAAACTTGACCTTGTGATGAGCGCTACCTGCATCCTTTGTATTTTGGCGGCGGGTATGTATTTTCTTGTCGTGCTTCTCGAAAAGTTGATCGTAAAGGACGCAAAGAGCTGAAAAAAACAAACCCGCACAGCCGATCACGGGATAGAGATGTGCCACGATCCCCTTAAGTCCTATCCGAGAAAGACAAAAAGCCGCAAGGAGCGTTATTGCCTTTGCGGCAATTTTCTTTTTCCCGCGCAACGCGCGGCATGCGGAAAAGGGCGTGTAAAGAGACGACACGAGCGAGGTGATGATGGCAAGTCCAACGGCAACGGAAAAAATCTTTCCTCCCGCGACCGCCATGAACGGCATCTCCGCAAAAAGCGCGTTCGCGCCATTATGGTAGACGCTTCCCAAAATTCCGACGGCTGCCGCAGCGATGAGTGCGGCAGCCAGAAAAGAGGAAAAAACCGGACGCCGCATATCCTTGCCCGCATCCATCAGCACGGGCGCCATCAAAAAAGCGTTCATACCCGCATAGAGCAACCAACCCCACTTCTCTGAAGCCGCACGGGGATAGAAGAAATCGAAACCGCCGCGGGAATAAAACAAGACAAATCCGAGAAGAAGAGGAACAAGAACCAAATTCAACTTCGAGATTCCGTCCGTGCCCCGTTCAAGAATAAATACGGAGACCGTGAGACCGACGAGCGATAAAAGAGGTGCAAAAGACGGAAGCAGCGCGTCGAGTCCCGCAAGCATTCCCGCAGAGGAAATAAAGGCGCATAACAGTATGCATACGCGTACAACGATCGCCCCCTTTTTCAAGAGTGCAAGAACACCCGAAAATCCGCCGTATTTTTTCCCGAGCCGCAAATATAAGACGCAGAGCAGAAAAAACAGGGCGCAAGAAAATACGAGAGGCTTTAAAAAGCGCTCATAGCCGAAAAAACGCACGAGTTCCGCTCCCGTGATAAATCCCGCCCCGATCGTCCCGCCGACAATAAAAAATGCTCCGCGCAGTACTCCCATCGGAATGTTCTATGTCAGACACAGGTTATTTTATGAAAAAATTTTGGTTTTTTTGAAAAATTATGTCAGACATAGTACTCTGCCTATTGACAAAAAACGAAATTTGTAGTATAATAAGGGAAATGCGATAAGGAGGAAATCATGGACGAAGAAACTTTGGCCGTAGAGACCGATGAAGACGAAAATGTTGCCACAGCAGAGAGCGATGACGACGACAAATCAGAAAAAAGCGTCAGCTCAGACCTCATCCGCGGTCACATCAATACCATCATTCTTCGTGCGCTTTACGACGGCGATAAATACGGCTATGAGATCATAGCCGAGATCGAGCGCAAGAGTTCGGGGCAATACTCGTTAAAACAGCCCTCTCTCTATTCCGCGCTCAAACGTCTGGAAAAAGACGGTTACATCACCTCTTATTGGGGAGGTTCCGTCGGAGGCGGCAGGAGAAAATACTTTTCTTTGACGGACGAAGGAAAAGCGGTATCCGAGCAAAATCAAGCGGAGTGGGAATATTCCCGCACCATTATCGATTCGCTCATTTCCGACCGCGATTTCGACTTCAACCGTCCCGCCCCCACCGCCGTAGATATGCGGGTCCTGCGCAAATCGACTTCGCGCGTTCCCTCTCGTGAGGACGACGAAGACGAACTCCTTTTCGAACCTGCGTTCGATGATACGGCACTGCGTGAAAAACTCGAAGAGGAAACCAAGCGGAAGCAAGAGGAGCTTGAGACTGCATATAACGATAAATTGCAGCAACTTGAGGCGGAACATTCCGAAAAAATCGCCGCACTCGATCGGGAACGCAGTGACCTTGAGACGGAAAAAGCGCGTTTCATCGAAGAAAATGCCGCAAGACAAACTGAACTGAACGACTCCTATGTCGCCAATCTGAAACAGCTCGCGATAATCCGCGAGCAACAGGAAGCATTGCTTCAAGCCAAGCGCGAAGAACTCGAACAAGAGCTCGAAACAGAGAGAGCGCGGCTCGAGGCGGAAAAAGCGGAGCATGAAACTGCACGTTCGGAAGCCGACGAATCCCTTAAAAACGAACTTGAACTTCAAAAGAAGAAGTACGATGAAGAGGCCGAAGAGCACGCCCGTGCACTTCAAACACTCAAAGATTCCAACGAACAGGCCATGGCCGAACAGAAAGAGGCTTGTGACGCCACATTGAGGAGCGAACGGGAACTGCATGAAAGGGATCTCAAAGAACTTTCCGAAAAACACGAACAAGAGATAGAGGGCCTTCAGGACGCCGCAAAACAAGAGAAAGAAAACGCGGTCCGCCTTGCCAGACAGGAAGAAGAAAGGCTGTTCGACGACAGATTGCAGGCTGAAAAAAATCGCTATAACGATCTTTTGACCGAGGAGAGAAACCGCTACAATACGGCTCTCTCCGAAGAGAGCGCCCGCCATGAAGCGCAAATCCGCGACGATCGCATGCGGTATCAACAGGCGCTTGACGATCAAATCGCCGCTCTTCGCAGACAGATGGAACTCGAAATGGCTGAGCGCGAAAAACAGATCATTCACCGTAACTATATTTCGCTTGTCGACTCTCCCGCCTCAGCGCGACAGAACGCATATGTCAACCAACCCTCCCCCTCTTCCGAAACGCAGCCCAAAGAAACGGAAGACTATCAATCCGTTGTGAGCCGTCTCTATGAAAATTCCGTGCGGTCTACCGCAAAAACGACAGAGAATTCCGCCGGGACACCTGTTTCGGGAATTGATTTCAGAGACATAGAAAAACGTGCTTCGCGCGACGGGCTTCGCGTAGAGACAGTCGGCGGAGAGGCAGAAACAACAAATCAAAAAAACACGGATGACGTGAATACCGTTCATAAGGGAAAAGCACTCTTCCTGAGCGCTGTGGTCGTCTTCTTCTGGAGCGTCCTTGTAGGCGGCATCACAATGGGACTTCGCGGAACGCTCACGATCCCCGTCTTTTATCCATATTTGATGTGGTGCCTTGGCGTCGTGTTCCTTCTTTCTGCAGGTCTCATGTATGCCAATCACTTCGGCTATAACAGATTGCGGCGATCGTCTCCCGCACTCATCAACGCGATCGTTATCTATTCGCTCATTGTGATCGTTTCATTGATCATAGCCCTTTCCGTCAGAATCGATTTTGCGGATATCTCGCAGCTCATGACCTATGTGCTCCTGCCCGCTATCTATTTTGTGAGCGTACTCATTTTCGGGATCTGTTATTTCTTCCAAGTCAGACCCAAAAAATAACCCAAAAAGCTGAAAGCGCCGAACCCAAAGGTTCGGCGCGAATTTTTTTATATTCCTTTATAGATTTTTAGCCATTCCGGCAAACGGGAAATAAATTCTTTGTTGTCTGCCGTCCGCTTCATCATATCGTATAGGCCCGTCGGGTTTTCCGTAATTCCCCTCTCCCGCATTTTATAGACGGCTGAGAGTTCTTCCTCGGTCAGCAGAAGATCGTCTCGTCTCGTGCCTGATCTTCTGATGTCGATCGCGGGGAAAATGCGTCTTTCGGCAAGATCGCGCGAGAGAAAGATATCGGCGTTGCCCGTTCCCTTGAACTCCTCGTAGATAATATCGTCCATGCGGCTGCCCGTATCGACGAGCGCCGTTGCAAGAATCGTAAGACTTCCCTTTTCAACGGTATTTCTTGCCGCACCGAAAAACCGCTTCGGCTCGCCCAATGCGCCTGCGTCGAGACCGCCCGAGAGAGTTCTTCCCGTATTCTCCGTCGCATTGTTGTAGGCTCTTGTCAGTTTTGTGAGTGAATCGAGCAAAATAACGACATCTTTTCCCAGTTCTACAAGACGCTTTGCATGCTCCACGCTCAAATGTGCGGCGCGGATATGTCTGTCCGCTCCTTCGTCAAACGTGGAATAAACGATTTTTGCCCCCGGTACGCTTTGACGGAAATCTGTTACCTCTTCAGGCCGTTCGTCAATGAGCAAAACAATGAGTTCGATCTCGGGATGATTTTCGCTGACGGAACGGGCAATGTTTTTCAGAAGAGTTGTCTTACCCGCTTTGGGCGGCGCGATGATGAGCCCGCGCTGTCCTTTCCCGATGGGAACGAACATATCGAGAATGCGGAGAGAAAGCTCCGCCCTCTTTTCCGACAAATCGATCTTTTCATTTGCATACTGGGCGGTGAGGCCGTCGAAAAACGGGCGCTTTTCATAAGCTCCGATATACACGCCATTTACCGCGCCAAGCGTATCCATAGCAGGCGAATCGTTTTTGAGGCGGGGTTTGACAGTACACGTGACAAAATCTCCCTCTCTGAGTTTGTAACTGTGAATCGCCGGCGCAGGGATAAATACATCGCTTCCGTCGTTGGATGGCTGGCAGTTTTTGGCCCTTAAAAAGCCGTAGCCGGAGGGCATCAACTCCAAAATTCCGCTGTAGAGCGTTTCTTCGCCGACAAAAGTTTGCTCCTGATAATCGGGAGAACAGACAGTGAAACTGACCGACGGATCCGCATATTTTTGCTTGATTTCGGCAAGCTTGTCTAAGATTGCGGGATCGAGATAGGTCTGTTTGGGGGGCGCTCCCCGTCTGGAACGCACAATCGGATGTACCCGCTCCATCAAAATGTCGAGAATACCCATTACAAGAGTCTCTTTATTTGTCGCACAAACCTGCGCAACGCCCTGAAATCTGCCGAGCACTCTCAATGAAACGATCGGCAACGACTCAAGATACGTACGGTAATCCTCTTCAAGTTGTGCTCTACTAGACCTATCCATTCTTTATATCCTCTCCATAACAATGATCTGAGTCTCCGAAGGAAGCGTATTTTTTGAGATCACAAGCTCTTTCCTGACAGAATATTTATCACCGACAGCTTTTAGAAAACTGCTTTCATTTGCAATATCCACAGTGAGATCCTCTACATAGTAGTGCATTGGGATCGCAATAGCGGGCGAGACGGCTCGTACATATTCGGCCGCGGCAATACCGTCTATCGTATAGTGCCCACCCACTGGAATAAGAAGGACGTCCGGCTTCCCGATCGCTTTCAACACACTGCTCTCGAGTTTTTGCCCAAGATCTCCGAGATGACAGATGCGTATTCCATCCATCTCAAAGGAAAAAATCAAATTTTTTCCTCTCTTCGAGCCGTGTGCATCGTCGTGAAAGCTATCAGAAGCACATACTTCTATCCCGCGAACATTGAATTTTCCCGCCTTGCGGAGAAGAGAAAAGGCACCGTCGACTGCTTCGACGTTACAATGGTCGTAATGGCCGTGGCTGACGGTAACAATATCGGCTTTTAAGCGCGGAAAAGAAAACCCGATATCGCCATAGGGATCGGTAAGAAGACTTGTCCCGCTCTCAGAGCGAAAGAAAAAGCAGGAGTGTCCGATATAGTTTATTTCCATTGATCCTCCGAAAGAACTTGAATATGAATTTTTAGAAAAAATTTTTGCGAAGACGGCCCCGAACCGAGGTCATAGGTAAGACGAAGAAATATTTCCGACTGTGAAAAATAAACTTTGTAAATGTGCGTAAAGATAGGAAGCTCGGAAACACGGCCTGCGAAAGACATTCGAAAAATTCCGTGTTCACCAACACTAAAAAGCGCATGCAAATCGTTTTCGCCCCGCCGATCCAAAATAAGATGGCTATGAAAAATTTCAAGCGATGAAACGTCGCCCTCGATCGGATATGTAATTACCGCCCCCTCCTCGCGGCGGTCCAAAGTTCCGATCGCATCAAATCGGGACGTTTTTCCGAGCGTGCGCGTCGCAATTTCAATGCGTGAAGTCATTGTTGCTATTATAGCTCATATACTTGAATTTGTAAACTACTTTTTAAAAAAATGATATATTATGTCTGACATATTACTATGTAAAATATAAAAAATAAGATTTAAAGGCATTTCATTGCCCACAAATATTCTTTCAATCGCCTTCTCTTCTCCTTGCAATCCGGTACGATCTTCGCGAGCGTTTCCCAAAAAGCCCGGCTGTGATTCATGTGCTTTGTGTGGCATAGCTCATGCGCGGCCAAATAAAAGGCAAGTTCCGGCGGCAGAAACGCCGATCGGAACGAATAGGCGATCGTTCCTTTGATGTTGCATGAGCCCCATCTGCTTCGTGCAGAGGTTATCACGATCTTCGAATAGCGGAAGCGATACTTCTCTGCTATCGCCGCGGTCATCGCTGTCATAAAGTCTCTCGTCAGTGACTTTAAAAGCTTTTTCAGCGCTTCTTCGCGGTTTTCGTTCGGTAAAAAGAGCTTTTCTGAAGTAAGAGCCGCTTTCCCTGTCTCTATTTTTACAGTGTTACCGAATAATTCAATTGAAGAACCGTCGGAAAAATTCGGACGATACCGCCCCTCTTGCTCTTGGATGCGGCGGAATATCCAAAGTTTGTGTCTTTCCACGAATTCAGCTATTTTTCTTTCGGATACTTTATTCGGAGCCTTTACGATGACTCTCCCGTCTTTCACAGTCACCGAAAGCGTTTTTCGTGCACTTCTGATAATGTCATATTCCATTGATACTTGTTTCATTCTCCCTCTTCTGACAATTCGTTGACTTACAAAGCAAAATATGTTAAAATCAAAGTATGAGTAGCTTAATGGTATCCGGACTGAAATCCAAGAAGATCACTGTACGCGTCCCTGCTTCCAAGAGTATTCTGAACAGGGCGCTTCTTCTTGCCGCATTCACCGAGGGCGACACACTGCTACGGTGCGGAGACATCTGCGAAGACAGTGAAGCACTTTTAAGATGTTTGTCCGCATTGGGTATTCAGACGAAGAAACGAACGGATGGTCTACTCGTTCACGGTAAACGCGAAACCAAGCAGGAAAGTATATTGCATGTAGGAAATGCGGGTACTGTCGCCCGTTTTTTGACGGCGATCCTCGCATTTCGCGGCGGAAATTATGAATTCCACGCCTCCGCACAGATGCGTATGCGCCCTATGGACATTTTGCCGCTTTTACACACACTTGGCGTCAAAATCGAATATTTACAGCAAGAAGAACACTTTCCTTTTCGGATGAGTTCGGATGGCATCTCGGCAGAATCGGCGGAAATCGATACAAGTGTCAGCACACAGTATGCAAGCGGACTTCTTCTCGCCGCTGCCTTGAGCAGCAAGCCCTTTCGGCTGATTCTCAGAGGCGGCAGACAAGACGGAAGCTACATCAACATGACGGCTGCCCTCATCACAGCTTTCGGCGGAAATGCACAACCGCTTACAACGGAAAAAGGGTTTTCCGTTACCCCAATTTACAGCGCACCATCTCACTTTACGGTCGAACCAGATGTCTCCGGCGCATGCTATTTTTTTGCGCTTTCCCTCCTTTGCAACGCATGTGTGTTAGTTGAAGGCGTTCACGCGCATTCTCTTCAGGGCGACATGAGATTTTTGCGGCTGTTACAACAAAAGGGATTAAAAATCAAGGAAACGTCGGACGGAATCATCGCAGACGGCGAAAATATCCCCTTTTATAACGGTTTCGACGAAGACATGCAAGACTATTCCGACCAAACGATGACGGTCGCCGTCTTGGCGGCTTTTGCGAGCTCCCCGTCTATTTTAAGGGGAATTTCGCATATAAAAGCTCAAGAATGTGACCGCGTAAATGCTATTATAAAAAATTTGAACGCTCTCGGCGCCCGCGCCTTTACAAACGGCGAAGATATCTTCATCGAACCGAATGGCACGCATCCCTGCAAAATCAAAACATTCGGCGATCACCGTGTTGCAATGTCGTTCGCACTTGCGGGAATGAAAACCGGAAACGTCGAAATAGACGATCCCGACTGTTGCAGAAAAACTTTTCCCGACTTCTTTAAAATCATTAAAGAAATAACGGTATAAACTACAGCCTCGCATTGTGCGAGGCCTGCTTTTATTTTTCGAGATATTTTTTGAGGATCTCAAACAAATCGTCTGAGATAACGTGTTCTACACGGCAGGCATTTTCTTCGGCGAGCTCCCGTCCCGCGCCCATATGCATGAATACCTCCGTAAAAACACGATGCTTTTCATAGACATCTTCAGCCTTTTTTTGCCCTTTTTCGGTAAGCGCGATCTCACCGTTTTGATCGATCTCAATAAGCCCATCTTTTACGAGAAGATTGACAGCGCGCGAAACGCTTGACTTCGCATACCCGAGCTCCTCAACAATGTCAACCGAACGGACAGAAGCACGCTTTGCCTTAAGGAGCAAAATCGTTTCTAAATACATCTCCTGCGATTCGTGCGTTCTCATATGTCCACCTCGTTTTTTTCTTTCATTATACGATACTTTGTATCATTTGTAAAGAGTGAATTGAAATTTTTTAAATATTTTTATTAAATAGAACAAAAGCAGAACGCGGTCAAACGATGCCCTGTTTCTTTAAATAAGACAACAGGCACTTGCAACCCTCTTCTATATCGCGAAAAGAATCGTCGAAGTTTCCCGTATACCAAGGATCTGCGATCGGGCGAACGCGGTCGGAAAAATCCAGAAGCATGCGAACCTTGTACGCATTCTTCTGCCCAACGATTTTTTTCATATCTTCAACGTTCCACTTGTCCATTCCAATGAGAAGATCGTACTTTTCACCGTCTTCTCCCGTCATCAAGCGTGCAACATGCGGTACGAGCGGTACGCCTTTTTTTCGCAGAATCTCCACCGTTCCCCGATGCGGCGTACAGCCTAAAGCGTCTGTGTGGGTGGCAGCGGATGACACTGCGACATTTATGATTCCCGCTTTTCCGACTAGATACGACATAATGCTTTCGGCCATTGGAGACCTGCAAATATTCCCGTGACAAACAAATAATACTCTGTACATAAAGTGTCCGAAATTTTCAAATAATTTTCATTTTTTCATTTTTTTGTTATATTATTGTTAAAAAACTTAACAATAATGAAAATTTTTATAAAAATTTTTGTGAAATTTGAAAATTTTTTTATAAAAAGTCTTGCATTTGTTAATTTATGGTGTTATAATGAAAACATGAAAATATTCTCTGAACGGCTTTTGGAGCTCAGAAAGGAACGTGGCCTTTCGCAGGCCACCGTTGCAAGAGACTTGAGCGTCAGTCTTGGGATCGTTTGCTATTGGGAGAGAAACAAAAGCGACCCGACGGCATCGAATATTGCCAAACTTGCGCGTTACTTTAATGTAACGAGCGATTATCTGCTCGGTCTCGCCGAATGATTTTTTTCGTGACTTGGGGATTGTAAGGCGCCGTGCGTAGACGCAAAATATTCATCGTGGAAAAAATCCGAACCGATCCGCCCTGTGGGCGGATTTTTATTATATCTCCATCCGATCAAGCTCGGCCTTTTCTGCTTCCGTCAAATACTCCCGCAGAGATCGCAACCGTTCGAGAAGCTTTACCGTCTCTTCCGTCTCCCCCATCTCTTTCAGATAATTGATCTGAAGAAACAACAGGGCATGATAGGCAGGCAGATCTTCCCGTATAACAGGCGCCGAAAAAAGCAAATCGCGCTCGATATCCCGATATGTTCCCCGATACAAGACGGCCTGTGCCGTGAGAACGCGCAACATGACTTCTTCCTCTGACTTGCGGCGGAGAAGCCCCCAAAGTACGGCGCCGTCGGTCTTTCCAGCGGAAAGTTCCACGGGATAGAGTGCGATCAACCCCTCGTATAGGAGCAAGATCCCCATCATGCCGCCAAACAGCCAACCCGCGTGATATGGCATTGCGAGATACAGCCCAAGAAAAGCACATCCGAGGACGAGACAGAGCATTGGACCGCCCAAAGCAAAGATGACTATCTTTACCCGCATATGCCCCCTCTTTTTGGGAGACATCTCCGTCGCACCTGCGTAATTCGGGTTGACAACTTTGATCTTTCCGCCTGAGATTCGAACATAGGAAAGGGTAACTCCGACAAATTTCATGCCGGTCATCCATCCGAAGAGAAGATGTCCCAGCTCGTGTAATAGAGCGGGAATGCGCAGAATCTCGGCCAGGATGACCGCGTTCAAGACAAGATATTCCGCTACGCCTGCGGGGCGCGGAGCCGTGAACAGAAAGAGAAGCACAACTCCCGCGACCGAAGCGCTCCAAAGCACAAAGCTCAATATATTATATATAATTCTCTTCGTCTTTCCGCTCATTTCAGTCCTTTAAGGGCGAGATAACCCTCCAAGTTGTCTCTATCCGAAAATCTGACCTCTTTCAGTCCCATTTTTTCCATGAGTTTTTGAAGTAAAAGAGTCGCTCCCGCGAGGATATCCGCCCGCTGCTTGTCCATTCCCCGCAAGGCCTTTCGTTCTTCGACAGTGAGGGAAAAAAGCTTTTCTGCCGTTTTATTGACCCAAACGTCAGAAAGTGTGGTGTCCTGCAACACGACAGGATCATACTCTAAAAGCTCATGTTTCAGGCAAGCCAAAGTAGAAGCTGTACCACCTACGGCATAAATGGCTTTTCCCGCGGAGATGGGTAAGCCGGTTGTTTCTTTTTCAATCCTTTGTGTAAGTTTTGCAATGTCCTCTCCGCAAGAATCGTGCAAACGGACCGCCCCGATATCCAGACTGCACGAAAAGACCGTCTTACTGTTTTCAATCAAGCAGATCTCGGTGCTTGCGCCGCCGATGTCCAGAATTCCTCCATCTTTTTTGTCACCCAATGCCCCGAGGACGGCAAGGCGCGCCTCATCGACACCCGAAATGACATCGGTCGAGATCCCGCACGCGTCTCGGATGATCCGACATAATCGATTCCCGTTTTCGGCAGATCGGACGGCTGCCGTCGCAAACGCGTATACCTCTGGCGCTACGGCACTCCCCTCACGCACGAAACAGTCGACCACATGCGCAGTTCGTTCCATCGCCTCTTCGGAAAGCTTTCCGTGGGCGTCTAAACCTTCGGCCAAACGGGTCGTTGCAACCTTTTTATATAAAGTTTTTCCGTCCGCCCATAGCATGAGGCGAACGGAATTGGAGCCGATATCAATGATTGCGTACTTCACTGTTTTTTCCAGCCCTGCATGACGGCACGCCAATAGAGCGCGTCACCTGTGAGATATTCATCGAGAATGCCCTCTTCATTTTCAATTTTTTGATGATAAGCCTCGATGCTCTCGTCGTATTCACGACTTTCGGAATTTAAAACGCCCATCTGCACGAATTGAACAATGAGCACAACGAGCAGAAATAAAATCAGAAGTACGCCCCCGACCGTTGCCCCAACGGCGATACGGCGGTATTTAGCTTGCTTTTGTTCTTTTCCTTCTTCCATGTTCTGTTTTCCCTTTGTGTTTCCGTGTATGAATATTATATATCTTTTCTACAAAAAAAGCAACAATTTTATGGAAACTTTTTATGTAGAGGAGAAGACCGAGCCCGCAGCCGAGAAGAAAGAAAAAGCGCAGAGGCGGAAATTCAAGTGAAACAGACACGATCGCGTATACCAAAGCAAAACCGATGGAAAAAAGAATATCACATAAAATGCGTAGCCAATGCTTGCGGTAGGTGCTTCGTACGAGAAAAAAAGCGTCATATAAGACGCCGCATAACACACCCACGAGTGTGCAGACAAGAAAAATACGGATCTGCCCGTTCATTTGAAGAGGCGTGAAAGAGCTTTCCCCTGTGCGCCGTATTTGACGCAGCTCACTTCCCCGCTTGCAATAAAATTTCCGCTGCCCTCGGAAAAAGAAATTACTTTCAGTTTTGATCCCTCGATCTTCACGCGTTTTCCGTTTACAGACAGAAGTATCGTATTTTCAGAAAAAGCGTCAACAGACGAAACGCCGCTCATTGTGACTTTTTTCTGTTGCTCAATCGTAAGAATACTTTCCTTAATTTCCTCGCGCATGCTAATATATATGCTTGAACGCGCTGAAACATGCTCAAAACAAAAACAACGGGCTAGGACCCGTTATTTTGATAAATTTTAAAGTATTATGTCAGACATAATACTATGTTAATCACCCATTTTTGCCTTTGCCCGTGCCTTTGCGCGAAGCTCGCTGTCGAGAATACGTTTTCTGATACGCACACTCGTCGGCGTGATCTCGAGCAATTCGTCGTCGGCGATAAATTCGAGCGCTTCCTCCAAAGAAAGTTTCTTGGGAGGAATGAGACGGAGCGCGTCATCCGACGAGGAAGAACGCGTATTTGTAAGGTGCTTTGTCTTGCAAACATTCACATTGATGTCTTCATCTTTCGGCGAATAGCCTACGACCATGCCTTCGTATACTGACGTTCCGGGACCGATAAAGAGAGGTCCCCTGCCTTGCGCGTTGAAAAGGCCGTATGTGACGGCTTCTCCCGTTTCAAACGCGATCAACGAACCCGAGGTGCGACGCTCGATCTCACCCTTATACGGTTGATACTCGAAAAACACAGAGCTCATAACACCCTCGCCTTTCGTATCCGTCAAAAATTCGCTCTTGTAACCAAACAGCCCTCTCGCGGGCACCAAAAACTCGAGGCGCATGCGCGAGCCCATGGCGCTCATGTGAACGAGTTCGCCCTTACGCGTCCCCATGCTCTGAAATACCGGTCCCGTCATATCCTCGGGAACATCCACGATCAAACGTTCGACAGGCTCATATTTCTCGCCGTCGATCTCCTTGAAGAGCACTTTGGGAGAACTGACTTGAAACTCATATCCCTCACGGCGCATGGTCTCGATAAGAATGGAGAGGTGCATTTCTCCCCTGCCGCTGACGCGGAATGCGTCCGTCGAATCGGTATCTTCCACTTTTAACGACACATCACGCAAAAGTTCGCGATAAAGTCTCTCCCTGAGATGCCGCGTTGTCACAAATTTTCCTTCTTTGCCCGCAAACGGAGAGTCGTTGACCGAAAAAATCATTTCGACAGTCGGCTCGGAAATCTTCACGAAAGACACAGGTTCTACATGGTCGAATGCGCACACAGTATCGCCGATGTTGATTTTTTCAAGTCCGGAAAAGCAAACAATGTCACCTGCCCGTGCACTCTCACACGGAACTCGGTCGAGCCCTTCGATCTCATAGAGATTGACAAGCTTGCCGCGCATGTTAACTTCCTTGTGGTTATAGTTGCAAACAGTGACATCCGCACTCTGCCTCGCAATTCCCCGCTCTATTCTGCCAATGCCGATCCTTCCCACATAATCGTTGTAATCGATAGACGAAACGAGAAGCTGTAAAGGACCCTCATCATCCATATCGAGAGGCGGGAAATGAGACAAGATCGTATCGAAAAGAGGCGTAAGGTCGGTACCTTGAACATTGGGATCCAAAGAAGAAGTACCCGTTCTGCCCGAACAGTACACAAAAGGACTGTCAAGCTGTTCGTCTGAAGCGTTCAGATCCATCAAAAGTTCAAGAACCTCGTCTTCAACTTCTCCAAGACGGGCGTCGGGACGGTCGATCTTATTGATCACGATAATAAGTTTGAGCCCCATTTCAAGCGCCTTTTGCGTGACGAAGCGTGTCTGAGGCATCGGCCCCTCCGCAGCGTCAACGAGAATAAGAACGCCCGATACCATCTTGAGCGAGCGTTCGACCTCGCCCGAAAAATCTGCGTGGCCGGGAGTATCGACAATATTGATCTTGACTCCCTTGTAATGAATCGATGTATTTTTCGCCAAAATCGTGATGCCGCGCTCACGCTCCAGATCGCCTGAGTCCATGACGCGCTCTTCAACGACTTGATTAACGCGGAAAGTACCCGCCTGTTTCAACATCTGATCGACCAAGGTCGTCTTGCCGTGGTCGACGTGAGCGATGATCGCAATGTTCCGTAAATCTTCTCTAAGCATAATATCCTCTTAAATTCCACAGGTGATTATAATACATCTGCCCGAAAAACACAACAAAAAAACACGGGGTTGGAAGAAAATTCCCTGAGGTTCTTGCATTTCGGTACATAAATTTGGTATAATATCCCCATGAAACACACGATGAACATCGCCCCCGTCCCCTTTGCGATGATGGAAAGCAAACAAAAGACGATCGAGCTGCGCCTCAATGACGAAAAAAGGCAAAAAATAAAAGTCGGCGACAAAATCGATTTCGTCAATGCGGAAAACGGGAATAAACTACGGGCAAAAGTGCTGGGTTTGAGCATCTTTCCGTCCTTTGAAGCGCTCTACAATGCCCTGCCTCTTCTCGAATGCGGATATACCGAGGAAACGCTTCCCACGGCGTCTCCAAAAGATATGGAATTCTATTACTCTCCCGAAGAACAAAAAATGTACGGCGTTGTCGGGATAAAAATCGAGCTTTGCTAAAAAATGTCCGTTCGCTTGATTGCGGACGGACATTCCGGTCAATAGACTTTCACGTTGCGATTTTTATAAAGACAGTAGCGGGTGAGAAAGCCGTTGTCCTCAACGGGGTCACTTTCATGGATGCATTCGTAGTCGGGATCGAGATCAAGGTTAGGCACAAACATTTCTGCCCCGCCGTCGGCATCCACTTTGGTGACAAGGATCTCATTGCAATAGGGTATGAGTGCCTTATAGACACTTGCACCGCCGATAACATACACGTCATCCGGGGGATATCTTTTTATTTCTCCAAAAAGTTCCCCAAGATCGTGAACCGACACGACACCCTCGATGTCGGTCGGTGAAAGCACGATGTTGACGCGATTTTTTAAGGGCTTTCCGTTCGGGAAAGACAACAGTGTATTCCGTCCCATGATAACTATCTTTCCGATTGTAGTCTCGCGGAAAAATTTCATATCTTTGGGAAGAGAAAACATCAAGTCGTTCTGTCTTCCGATGCCCCAATGTCTGTCACAGTGAAAAATCGCCTTCATTTTCGGCTGTTCCCCTTGATTATGTCTGACATAGTACTATGTAAAATGGTAAAAAATCAAATTGCGACAGGAATTTTCTTGTCGAGAGGATGGTATTCATACCCATCCAGCTTAAAAGAGTCAACCGTAAAATCATAGAAATTTTTGATGTCGGGGTCGACAATAAGCTTGGGCGCAGAGAGCGGCTCCCTTTCGATGATCTCTTTCACAATATCGATATGCCTGTCATAGATGTGGGCATCGGCGATCACATGGACGAGCTCACCCGCTTTTAATCCACTCACTTGCGCAAACATTAAGAGAAGAATCGCATATTGCACGACATTCCAATTATTGGCAGTGAGCACGTCGTTAGAACGTTGGTTCAATATGCCGTTGAGGGTATCTCCCGAGACATTGAATGTCATCGAATATGCGCACGGATACAAGTTCATTTCATGCAGATCGGTGAAATTGTAAAGATTTGTAAGGATTCTGCGCGACGCGGGATTATTTTTTAAATCGTAGAGCACGCGATCTACCTGATCGAATTCACCCTCGGCATACACGGACTTTTGTGCGAGTTGATAGCCGTACGCTTTCCCGATGCTACCTTTCTCATCTGCCCAACTGTCCCAGATGTGGGAATGAAGATCATGAATATTGTTGCTCTTCTTCTGCCAGATCCACAAAATTTCGTCGATACAGCTTTTGAAAGCAGTGCGACGGATCGTCAGAATGGGAAATTCTTCCTGTAAATTGTAACGGTTTACAATCCCGAATTTTTTGACCGTATGGGCAGGCGTTCCGTCATCCCAATGGGGACGGACTTTCAGATTTGTGTCCCAAACGCCGTTTTGCAGAATATCTTTACAGTTTTCAATAAAAATTCGGTCGGCATTACTCATTTGTATCTCCTTCCTGTCTTCGATATCCCATCAAAGACGTGCCAAGCGACGGCTACGCAGTTGCTCTCTGAATTCTCTCTTTTGTCTCTTCCTCGCCCAGGATCTGCTGGATCGTCCAAAGGTCGGGTGTGTTTGCCTTTCCCGTGGTCGCAATACGCAAGACTTCGGCGACATCCGAGACGCTACCCTTATAGGCCTCGGGGGCGGTCTTATAGTCTTTCATCTCTGCCGCAAATCCGTTTTCTGCCGCGATCTCTTTTATCTTTGTAAACCAGACCTGTGAATCGTCTGCAGGGTCATATTTGACGAGGAAACTTTTTAAAATAGGTTTTCTCGTCTCGTCGGGAACGCGATATTCGTCGTAATTTTCGGGACGCTCAAAGAAATATTTTATGAAATCCATTGCCTGCGAAGCGGTTGTAAAGTCCTTGCGGCGCTTTTTTCCGCCGATTCCCATACAAAGCGTGAGAACTTTGAGCATTTTCCCCCGATCTTCAAAATACCCTTTCTGCGTCTCGCCGCCGAACTCTTCCGCCCACGTCTGCAAAAACTCAAACATTTCCTCGGCAGTAAGTTTGGATAGTTCGTTTTTCGAGATATCGTTCAGTTTATCGATATCAAAGAGAGTTCCGCTCTTCGACATCTTTTCGGCTGTAAATTTGAATTCTTCAAGTGTTTTCTCGGGATTTTTCAGATACCATTCCTCAAAGTTAGAGTTGAGTAGCGTAAGCATATAGACCTTGACCGCCCGCGCGTAATACCCTTCCTTGCGGTAAAATTCTAAAGATAACTCGGGATCTTTTCTCTTTGAAAGCTTCCGACGCGTCTCGCCATCCTGTTTCATCAGCGAACAGTTGTGTCCGTAACGGGGACGTTCAAACCCGAGCACATCGAAAAGCTCAATGTGTATGGGCAGGGATGCGAGCCACTCTTCGCCGCGGATCACAAGCGTCGTACGCATAAAGTGGTCGTCGATCGCATGGGCGAAATGGTATGTCGGAATGCCGTCCGATTTTAAGATAACTACATCCTGATTGTTCTCCGTGACGGTGATCTCGCCTTTGATGGCGTCGCGGAATTTGATCTTATTCTCCGGGTTCCCCATCGATTTCAAACGGATGACGAAAGGCTTACCCGCATCGAGATTTTGATAGATATCCTCCTCAGTTAGGTTGCGGCATTTGGCATATTTGCCGTAATAGCCCGTGATCTCCTTTTTCTCCGTCTGTTCCTCGCGAAGACGCTCAAGTTCTTCTTCCGAGCAGAAACATGGATATGCTCTGCCGATCTCAATGAGATGTTTGACGAAAGCGCGATAAATCTCCGCGCGCTGGCGCTGATACCACGGCGCATATGTGTCATCGCCGCCGATCTCGGCTCCCTCATCGAATTTTATATCGAAATAGCGAAGTGCATTTTTAACGGCTTCGACCGCCCCGTCGACTTTACGTTTTAAATCGGTATCTTCGATGCGCAGATATAAAACGCCTCCGCTTTGATGGGCGATGCGTTCGTTCGCAATCGCCGCAAAAAGGTTTCCGAGGTGAATAAATCCCGTCGGCGAAGGGGCGAGACGTGTCACCTGCGCCCCTTTCGGCAGGTCGCGCGGCGGATATTTTTTTTCATAGAATTCCAGATCGGGATAGTTCCCGGGGAGCAACCGCTCCGCAAGTGTTTTATAGTCCATAATTCTCCTTGATCGTTTATTTAAAGCAACTTCAGGCTCTCGGGCGAAAGCTCCGCAAAACCGTTTTCGATATCATGTACAAGCGATACTGCCGCTGAAAGTCTGGGGGTCGGAACATTCAGTCGTTTTCCGGCCTTTACGACGGCTCCCGCAACATAATCAATGTCGCACTTTCTTCCCCTCTCAAGGTCTTTCAACATGCCCGAGCGGATATTCCGATGTTTTTTCATCGTAACGGACAAAAACAGACCTGCAAAGGGATTTTTGAAGAGTTTTCCGATGTCATGCCCGTTTTGCACGAGCTTTTTACATCCGTCTGCCCTTGCAACGGCGACAGTCTCCCGCATGAGTGCCAGAACCAACTTTTTATATTTTTTTGTCAATTCCCCGAACGTGAGCCCGGAAATCGCTGACAATGTGGAAAGGGAAGCGTTTACTACGAGTTTAGAAAAACGAATCTCCTTTAAATTTCCGACGCCTACCCCGATCTTACCCTTTTGCAAGAGCTCTGTAAGTTCCGACGTCCTCTCCCCGTTGCCGTACGCACCGAGCGCAAGAACGTATTCCTCGGAAGTCACGTCGATCATGCCCGCCGAAACAAGCGTTGCGCCCCAACCGAGCGCAGCGCCATAGATTCTGTCCGCGCCGACGACGCTCGCCAAACTTTCTTCGGGAAGTCCGTTCTGTACAGTAATGATCGCACCGTTCTCTGAGAGAAAGGGTTTCAGATACTGTGCTGTCTCAACGTTCTTTCCTTGCCGCGTGGCAAGGAAAATGATGTCGTATTCGCCGTCCATCTCTTCAGGAAGCCGTGCACAAACAGGCGTTACAGTCTCCTTTCCGCCCTCGATCAAGGTCGCGCCGCGTGTTTTTAAGGCATTGACATGCGCAATGTTGCGCGTTACGAGTTCGCAAGGAATGCCGCCGCGCGTCAAAAGAACGCCAAGACTTGTCCCCATGGCGCCCGCGCCGTAAATAAGAATTCTCACAGATGAAATCCCGCCGCTGCGGCAAGCGTGTCGACAGTCTCATCGATCGTGAGCCCGTTGCAATCCACAACAATGTCCGCATATTTTTCATAGAGCGGAACGCGTTCTGCATGGAGAGCTTTGATCGTGGTAATACCGCTCCGCATGACGACGCCGCGCTTCTTGAGATTGGAAAGACGGCGTTCGGCTTCCTCTGCGCTGATCTCAAGATAAATGATCTTGCCGATCGACCGCAGATGCTCCATCGCTTCTTCGCAGTAACATGCGCTTCCGCCCGTTGCAACGACGCAACGGGAAACATATAATCCCGAGCAAATGCGGTTTTCGACCTCGAGGTACCCCTCGGGACCTCTCTCGTCGATGAGGGATGACAACAGAGCCTTTTCTTCGCCTTGGATCATGAGGTCGCAATCGACAAAACCGAAGCCAATCTTTTTTGCGAGCAATACCCCTGCGGTGCTTTTGCCTGCGGAAGGCATTCCGATGAGAATGAGATTGTCCATATTTCAAATTATAGTATAGTGCACTCCGTTTGTCAACTTTGAAAAAAACCTTTTGACAAAAATTTCCGCAATCTCTTGACTTCTTTTTTTCTTGGGTGTATAATCAAGAGACAAAAATCCTTTAAGGAGAGAATTATGAAAAGAAAACTTTTGGCAATTTTCACTTCACTGACCCTTGTGGCCGTTTTGCTCACCGCTTTATGTGCCTGCGGCTCTACGTGGGGCTCCATCAAAGGCGCCTATGAAAACGAAGGCTATGAAGAAGTGGAACCGAGCGACGAGATGAAGGAATTCTACGAAAACAACGAGGATTTCAAGGCCGCTGCGGACACTGCAACACTTCACATCATGCGGAAGCAAACACTTACCATCGCCGTGATCCTCGAATTCAAGAGCAACGACGAGATGGAAGAGGCTTTGAAAAAGCATGTTACCAAAGAAGATGCCGAGAACATCTACGACGAACTGCAAAAACTCGACACGGTGAGCGGGAACTGCTTCCTTCTCTTCGCTACTCCGCTTACAAATGCGGCAGAGATCTTCAAAGGCACAAAATAAAACTTGACGCCCTCTCTTCGGAGAGGGTTTTTTGATGGAAGATAAAAGAATTTTTACGATTTTCCCAAAATATCTGTAAAATAACTTGCATTTTATCTTTCGCTATGGTATACTTTTAAACGAATTTTGTAAAAAACATATAAGGACAAACGAATATGGATGTTGTTTCTTTCATCGCAAGTCTTCTTGCTCCCGCAAGTTCGCACGCGGCGTATAACACCTACCGCATTGTAAGCTTTGTTTTCATTGCGTTGATGTTTGTCGCGGCGGTTGCGGCGATCATTCTTGTCATGCTTACCCCCGGTAATTCCAACGGGATCGACGCCCTCGGCGGTTCCAGCGAAACGTTCTACGGAAAGAACAAGGGCAAGTCGACCGAGTCGAAACTCAAGCTTTGGACATACATTTGCTTGGGGGTGCTGGCGGTACTTGCGATCGTGTTCTTCATTTTGCAAATCGACGGTATCTGGACAGTTTAAGAGAAATAAGATTATCAAGGGCGGCTTTCAGTCGCCCTATTTGTTTGCCGAAAAGGAGACAATTTGAACGTAAAACATGTACTTTTATCAAAAATCAAGGACGGGACATTCGTTCTTCTGACCGCCGAAGAGATCGCGCGAAAACTTCGCCTCGGCAAAAGAGAAGCGCTTGCGCTCAAGAACATGCTAGCATCGCTCGTCCGCAGCGGCGAGCTCCTGACCGACAGTGCGGCACGATACGGAACAGTAGAGCAATTTTGTGCAAAACGCGGAAAAATTCAGGGGCATGAGCGCGGTTTTGCTTTTTTTGTTCCCGACGACGGCTCGGAAAATCTCTTTCTTCCCCGTAAAGCACTGAAAAATGCGTTGCATGGCGACGATGTGCTCTGTTTTTGCCGCATCGGAGACGAGGGCGAAGTCCTTGCCATTCTGCAAAGGGGAATCGATGAAGTCGTCGGGACATACCGGTTCGAAAGACAGGTCGGTTTTGTTATTCCAGACGACAAACGGTTTACCGAAAAAGTCTTTATCCCGCGCGGGCGCAGTCACGGTTGTCATGGAAATGAAAAGGTCGTTGCGAAAATCAAATCGTACGACGGCCGCATGCCGATCGGGGAGATCTCTGAAATCTTGGGAGAAAGCGGCGATCTGTTTACCGAAGAACTTTCTTTGATCCGTGCGCACTCGCTGCGCGAAGAATTTTCCGATGACGTGTTGCGCGAAGGAGAAAAACAGGCGAACAAAGATCCTCTTCTTTCGTTGGATGGACGCGCCGATTTCAGAAACAAACTTATCATAACGGTCGACGGCGAGGACACGCGTGACATCGACGACGCTATTTCTATTGAAAAGAAAGGGGAAAACTTTCTCCTGGGCGTGCATATCGCGGACGTTTCCCACTATGTCAAACGCAACGGCCTTCTGGATGTGGAAGCGTTCAAACGAGGGACGAGCGTCTATTTTCCCGACCGCGTGCTTCCCATGCTTCCTCCCTCGCTTTCGAACAACATATGTTCTCTGAACGAGGGCGTGCCCCGGCTTACACTATCCTGCCTCATGACGGTGAACGAAAAGGGCGCCGTCATAGAAAAGAAGATCGTCCCCTCTTTGATCTGTTCGAAACATCGCATGACGTATACTGCGATGACAGCCATCGCAAACAGAGAGAAAGAAGCTTGTGAAAGATACTCAGATCTCATAGAATTCGTTAAAAATGCCGTGAAACTTACAAACATTCTGAAAGCGGCACAAATAAAACGCGGCGGCGTAAACATGGATGTAAATGAGACAAAAATTGTCTGCGAAAACGGAAAGATCACCGTCAAACCGCAGGAGAGAACGATCTCGCACGAGATGATCGAGCAATTCATGATCCTCGCCAATGAGAGCGTAGCAACGATCATGACCGAAAGACAAATGCCCTTTGTCTACCGCGTTCATGAGAAACCATCCGCGGAAAAGGCAACGGCTTTTCGTCAATTTTTGAATGAGATCGGAGTCGCGGCGCCTTTCGATCCCTATCAAGTAACCTCGTACGATTATCAAAAACTTCTTGTTTCTATTGAAAAAACGCCTCTTTATCCCGTCGTGAACCGTGTAATGCTGCGTTCGATGATGAAAGCAGTATATTCGCCCGAAAATATCGGTCACTTCGGCCTCGCTTCAGACTGTTATTGTCACTTCACGTCCCCTATACGCCGCTACCCCGATTTGTGCATCCACCGCATCATCAAGGAAGCACTGCAAGATGAAACGGCCGCGCGCGAGAAATATCGGAATATTGTGGAGAGCGTTTCAATCCGCTCTTCCGCCTGCGAAAGGAACGCCATGGAAGCAGAACGTGACGTAGACGAACTGTACATTGTGACATATATGCAAGACAAGATCGGAGAGGAATACGATGCGACGGTCTCGGGAGTTACATCATTCGGATTATTTGCGGCGCTTGAAAATTCTATCGAGGGTTTTATTCCCATTGAAACTCTCCCCGACGACAGCTATGAATACTTGGAAGAAAAATTTTTGCTCCGCGGAAACAGTCATGCTTTCCGGCTCGGGCAACAAATTAAAATAAAAGTTGTCGGCGTAGACCGCGGTGCGCGCAGAGTTCAGTTTTCGCTTCTTGAAATACTTTGACAATTCTCCCCGGTCTATGTTATAATTTTGTTATGAAGATCATTGCAGTCAACAAATCAGCCTCCTTCGAATACTTCATCGAAGATAAATACGAGGCGGGCGTCGTTTTGGAGGGCGCAGAAGTCAAGTCTCTTCGGGCAGGGAAAGCCTCCCTTGGGGAAAGTTTCTGCGAGATCCGAGGCGGCGAGATCTTTTTAAAGAATATGCACATCGCTCTATATGACAAGAGCGGCGCTTTTTCCACGCGCGACTCAAGAAAGGACAGAAAACTTCTTCTGCATCGTATCGAGATATCTAAGATCGTGGGAAGAGTCAATGAGAGAGGATATACCCTCGTTCCCCTCAAGATCTACTTTAAAGACGCGCTTGTAAAGGTCGAGATCGCGCTCTGCAAGGGAAAACACACATACGATAAAAAACAAGTCCTGAAAGAGCGCGACATCAAACGTGCCATGGACAGAGAGGCAAAACTGTGATCCGCCGAAAGACGGATCTTTTTTATGGTAAAAAAAGGCCGCCCGTTTCCTGAAGACGGCGGTAAAAAATCCATGATATGTTTTTGCAAAACAAAACCCCATATATTGGCGCTACTCTTTAAAACGGCACAATATACAGGGTCCGATGGTGGGAACGGCAGAACTCGAATCTGCGACCTCTTGCATGTCAAGCAAGCGCTCTAACCAACTGAGCTACGCCCCCATGCGTAACGGTATTATCATACACGAAATGGGAGAGCTTGTCAAGCATTTTCTTTTATTTTTACACTTTTTTAAAAAATTTTTGTCGGAAATATTTTTCGTCACCTCTTTATGATCCGGAGTGCACTGCGCAGACGAGCGATCTTCTCTTCCGAAAGATTTTCCTTTGGAATGGGATAAATGGTAACAGAGGTGGGATACAGAAGAAAAAATTTCTTACACTCTTTTCGCTTTACGAAATCCTCATAATAGGTCTTTATCGCGCCGAGTCTCTCCCCGCGGCGAATCGCCGCGATGCATACATAATCATCATAAAAGGAATACTCATTGATCTCCAGGCAGTTGTCGGCGTTCCTCATGTTCTTTTTTACGGAAAAAAGAAAAACAATTCCCGTTGCAAAAAGCACAGCGCCCAAAAAGAGCAGAATATACAAAACAAAATCGGGAATTGTAAGAACGTCGCCCTTTAAAACACTGAATACAATATAGGCAAGAACAAGAGGGATCCCGAGCACGATGCCGATATAAGAATAGATCAGAATGGGTTTTGATATCTCTTTCTGGACCTGACCGTCGATTTTGCTCGTTATGATCAAAAAAGGAGTTTTTTCTACTTTTTGCTCGATTTCTTGTGCAGTTTCCTCTATTATGTCTGACATAGTACTCTTCAAAACTCCCAATTTCTTGATTTATTCGTACATTTCATCCTTTGTGCTACGGGTAAAGAGCTTCCCGATCTCCTCACGGCAACGCTTTTCGTCGTCTCCGCTTCCGTAACAGACATTGTAGACGGCTTCGATAATGGGAAGCTCGACATGGTATGTTTGTCCCAGATAGCGCATCGCACCGCTCGTTGCGACCCCTTCTGCAAGCTTTTCGAACCTCTGCCCTTTGGCAAGCATTTCACCGTACATTCTGTTATGGGAATAGGGTGAAAAAAGCGTCGTCTCATAATCACCGAGGTGCGCAAGGCCATAGGCGGAAAGCTCATTCCCGCCCATTGCTTTGATGAGACGGGCAACTTCCCGCGCGCCGCGTGACATCAACGGACCCTTGAGCGGGACGCAGATAACATCTAAAATTCCTGCCGCGATCCCCATGACATTCTTTGCGGCCGCGCCGATCTCCGTGCCTATGAGGTCATTTCCGTAATAAAAACGGATCAGGTCGCTCTTGAAAGCGTGGACAAGTTCTCTTTTCAGCGTTTCGTTCTCCGAATCGATGACCATACAGTTCGGAACACCCTGCACAAAACTCTGGATATGCCCCGGTCCGACCCAAACGGCGATCTTCTGCGGCGAAATTCCGCTCTCAACCAGAATTTCCGAAAGCCTTTTGCCCGTTCCCGACTCGATCCCTTTCATGCAGAGCACAAAAGTTTTTTCGGAAACGTCGAAAGCGGTCACGCGTTTCATAAATCCGCGAAGACCCTGCGATGAGATGGAGATGACGATGATCTCCGCCCGCTCCACAGCCTCATGCAGATCGCATGTGAGCGTGATACTCTTATCCAACGTAACGTAATCGTTTTTTCCCGTTTCCTTTAAGGTCTGATAGGAATATTCGCCCTCGGGGCCCCAACTATAAACCTCATTGCCACGGCGTGCAAGATACCATGCGATAAACGATCCCCATCTGCCGCAACCCAAAACGCTGATTTTCATAAAATCCTCTTATATTTCTTTTCTCTCGATCAATGCGCGGGCGAGCGTTACGTCGTCCGTGTATTCGAGTTCGCTGCCCACGGCGATACCCCGCGCAAGACGAGTCACTTTCACGCCAAGCGGCTTTAAGAGCTTTGCGATATACATTGCAGTCGCCTCGCCTTCGACGTCGGGGTTGGTCGCCATGATAACTTCTTGGACCTGTCCTTCCTGTATGCGCTCCAAAAGCTCTTTGATGCGGATATCATTGGGCGTTACGCCGTTCATCGGGTCGATGACGCCGTGCAAAACATGATAGACGCCCTTATATTCATGCAACTTTTCGAGCGCGATCACATCTTTTGGTTCCTTGACGACGCAGATCGTCCCGCTGTCGCGCAGACGGCAGATGTCGCAGATATCACTCTCCGTAAAATTACCGCAGATCCTGCAGAAATGCACCCTCTTTTTGACGCCGATGATCGCCTCGGCAAATTGATGCGCTTCCGCTTCAGACATATTGATCACGCGGTAGGCATACCGCTGGGCTGTCTTTTTTCCGACTCCCGGAAGCTTCGAAAATTCGTTCATCAGGCGCCCGATAGGTTCTATGAAGACTTCCACTTAAAAGAGTCCTCCCAAATTCCCGCCTACGGCGCCGAATTTCGACATCTTTTCCTGATAGACCGCGTCCGCTTTCTTATATCCGTCGAGAATGGCCGCGAGCACAAGATCTTCGAGCATTTCGCTGTCCTCGGGATCGATGACGTCCTTATCGATCTCGATTCCGTCGATGATCTTTTTTGCGTTCATATACACGACGACTGCTTCTCCGCCCGCCGTGCCGACGATCTCCCATTCGTCGAGAAGCTTTTCGGTCTCCTGCATTTCTTCCTGCATCTTTTGCGCCTGCTTTATGAGATTCTGCATGTTCCCCATGCCGCCCATGTTGCCGCCCCTGCCGTAAGCCATTTTTCCTTTCCTCCTGTTATTTCACTTCAACCGTATAATCTTTGAAATCTCTCTTAAGCTGAGCGATTCCATCTTCTTTCGCAGTCTGATTTCTGCCCCTCACTTCAAAATTCGCAATGCCGATCTGTTCGAAAACCTGTCTCACCATCGCCGCATGCTCTTCCCGTCTAAGCGAACGGAGAACAGTATCGTTATCGGTATACAGAACAAAGATATCTCCATCATATTCCGCTTCAAGATCGGAACAAATGGTGACAAGTACACCGTTGCGACACGTCTTTCTGAGCGTTCGCATAAACAGACCGAATGTAGCGACAGCGTTTGCCGGGACTGCCGAATTCCCTTTTTGCAAAACATTCGGCTGAGGTTTCGGTTCTTCTATAGCTTTCTCTACGCCTTTCGGTAAAGCTGAATTTTCATTCTTATGCGCTTTGAAAGTGTACGGTTCGTCTGAAAAGTACGCCTCCTCAAACATTGGCTCTTCCATGGGCGGCGGCAAATCATCATCCCCGTTCTCTTCTGCTTCCTGCACGAGCTTTGCGGATCTATCTTCTTTCACGGGAGGTTGCGCCGAATTTTCCCCTCTCTCACTTGCATGGATTTGCACATCCGTCGTTTGCGGCGCGGCAGAGACGATGACACCCGTCTCCTTGATCGTTTTAAGCTCCTGCTCGAGGGCATCCATGCGCACGAGGAGAGCGTCGATATCAAGATCCTGTGAGGGGGTGGAAATGCGTACGATCGCCGTTTCCAAAACGATGCGGGGAGACGCAGTATAGCGAAGTTCGTTCTCCGTCTTGGCCATGATCTCCGTTGCCCGCAAGATCGCACTGCTCTCCGCCCGGTCTGCAAGATTTTTAACTGCGGCAAACAGTTCTTTGGGTAAAGAGAGAAGTTTTTCTGCCGTCCTGCACGTCTTTGCAACGAGAACCTGGTTTAAAAGATCGAGAATATTGCGGACGAGAACGCCCACGGCTTTCCCCGCGGCAAGAATCTTTTCGGTTTGTTCGATGGCTTCCCCACATTCAAAACGAAGAAGAGCGGAAACAAGACCGCAAGTTTCTTGAAAATCTGCCGCACCCAAAACTGCCGTTACGCCCTCATACGTGAGATCATCCGAATAGGCAATGCACATTTCGGCAATGGAGAGCATATCTCTGTCGCTCCCCGCGCCCGCACGGGCGATCGCCGAAACAGCCTCTTTTTCGTACTTTTTCCCCACTTCGTCGAGCACGCGGATCAGATGTTTTTCGAGATCCTCTTCGGGAATGAGCTTGAAATCCAGCCGCATGCAACGCGAGAGGATCGTCGCGGGAAGTTTCTGCGGCTCGGTAGTCGCAAGAATGAAAACCGCGTGCGCAGGCGGCTCCTCGAGCGTCTTCAAAAGAGCATTGAATGCGCTATCGGTGAGCATGTGAACTTCGTCGATGATATAGACTTTATATCTGCCGTTGACGGGCGGATATTGTACCTTTTCGCGCAGATCTCGCATCTCGTTCACGCCGTTATTGGAAGCTGCGTCGATCTCGGAGATATCCATGGAACCGCCCGCAAGCGCCAAACATGCAGGGCATTTTCCGCAAGGCGAACCGTCTTTCGGGTTTTCGCAGTTAATGGCGCGCGCAAAAATACGCGCGACTGTCGTCTTTCCCGTCCCGCGCGGTCCCGTAAAAAGATACGCATGCCCGATCGCCCCGCTCCCGATCTGATTTTTCAGGACCCGTACGACATGCTCCTGCCGCACCAACTCATCGAACGTGCGCGGCCGAAATCGCCTGTATAGGGAAACGTGCGCCATAATCTCCTCCTGCATCAATGTTTGTCGGAAAATGCGACCTGCAATTTCCGTTTGGAACGTCCAAGCGCGTTATCCACGCTCTTTAAAGATTTTCCCGTCGCCTCGCAGATCTGTGAATAACTCATACCGTCGAGGTACATAGTCATCACGCGGAACTCAAAATTACTCAAAACTTTCATCAGCTCCGTCTGCAATTCGGTACGCGATTCATCGTCTATCAAAAAATCCTCAGGCGATACGCCGCTTTCAACGGTATCGGGATCAAACCCTTCGGCGTTGATCTGTCTGCCCGCCGCACGCAAAACGTCAAAAATGCGCCTTGTCACACAGAGATAGGCAAAATTTTTGAACCTTTTCCCCGCATTCGGGTCGAAAGCGCCGATCGCCGCATACAGCCCGATCATACCTTCCTGCACAAGATCGTCCGTTTCGCCCCCCTCCAAAAAAAATTGGCGTGCACGGGCGCGGACTGCATTCTTGTAGCGCAGAAGAAGCTCTTCTGTCGCCGCAACGTCCCCTTTTTGTGCGCGGGTCACAAGCGCTTCGTCTGTTTCATTTCTGAATTCTTGCACGGACAACCTCATAAACTGCGATTCCCAACGCCACGGAGGCATTGAGCGAATTCACTTTTCCGAAGAGAGGGATCGAGAGCACCTTATCGCATTTTTCACGGGTCAATCTCTTTACACCGCTGTCTTCTCCTCCGACAACGAAGGCGACTTTGCCCGTCAATCGCTCGTCATAGATGCTTTCTCCGCCCGCTTCGAGTGCATAGGTCCAATAGCCGCGCTCTTTTAGAGACTCGATGGCATAGTTGATCGAGGGAACTTTTGCGACGGGAATATGCTCCGCCGCACCTGCCGAAATGCGGACAACGGCTTCCGTCACGCTCGCGCCCTTGGCTTTGGGTATGACAACGCCGTCCGCCCCCGCGCATTCGGCAACTCTGAGAATAGAGCCGAGGTTGTGAACGTCCTCTATACCGTCGCAGAGGACGATGAGGCTATTTTCTCCCCCGCCGAGCCCGAAAAAATCGGCATAAGCAAAGTCCGTCGTAAAGGCGATCACGCCCTGATGACGCTTGTCGGCGCTCTCTCTGTCGAGTACGGCACGGTCAACGAACTGGACGCGCAGATCTTTTTTCCTCGCTTCGGCAAATATTTTCCCGAGCGTGCCCTGTGCTCCCTTTTCGATGAGTATTTTATCGACAGTCTTGTCCGTTTTCAGAAGTTCCAAAACGGCGTTTCTGCCCTCTGTTTTCATACGATCTCCTTATATCACAAACAAGCTTTGGTACTTACGGCCGATTTAAGAAAAAGAGCTGTCTGATGCGTTCGGTCTGTCCCGTAAGATAGAGAAAGCCGATGACCGCCTCAAACCCTGTGGAGCGGACATATTCTCCCACGCTCGCGTTCTTGCTCTTCGTCGGTTTTTTGGCATTTCTGCCGCGTCGGTAAATTTCCGTCTCCTCTTCCGTGAGAAGAGGCATGATCTTCTCCATAAGATTGCTCTGCCCGTGCGCAGAGACAAAGTCACTCGCTTTTTTATTGAGCGCTCCCGTCTTTTCGCCCGAAGAGAGCGCAAGCTTCTCCCGCACAAGGAGCGTGTAAACGGCGTCGCCCACAAACGCAAGGACAACGGGGTTCATTTGTTTTGCCCGCATTTCCGAAACGGGCTCGCTTTCGGTCAACATTTACCATATTATAACATAGCGATAAAAAAATAGCAAGCGGTTCGGAAAAGCATTGGCCGAAAAAGAGAATTTTAACGAAATTGTTCTCTGTTGCGCCTTGAAAAAGTTGCTTTTCGGCAGAAAAAGATTATAATAGATACAGTTATCTCAAAGGCAAAAAGTAAGGCAGAATATGGAAGCGTTTGAAATTCTTCTTCCTTTGGCCGTGATCCTTCTTCTTTCCAAGTTGATGGGGCTCGGCGCACATAAATGCGGAATGCCCGCCGTACTCGGCATGCTCGTTGCCGGTATTCTCATCGGACTTTTCCGTTATATCCCTTGGGAGCCCCTGCAAAAAGGTTTTTTCGGAGAGGACATTACCTACGTACTGAGTGTGATGAGTAAGATCGGCGTTGTTCTCATCATGTTTTCCGCCGGACTCGGAACAGATCTCAAGAAACTCAGACAAACGGGCGTCGCGTCGCTCGTCATCACCTTTCTCGGCGTTGCCGTTCCCATGGGCTTCGGAGCGCTTACCGCCTATCTCTTTATGCCCGAAGCGGGCGTTCTTTCCAATCTCTTTTACGGAGCGATCCTCACCGCGACTTCCGTCTCTGTGACCGTCGCCGTTTTAAAAGAACTCGGCAAACTCGATTCCAAGGTCGGTACGTCCATTGTGGCGGCAGCGGTCATCGATGATGTTATCGGCATTGTCATTTTATCTGTGCTCACAGGCTTTTCGGGCGGCAGCGAAGGAGGCGGTTGGGAGTGGTTCAATCCCGGTGCAGGACTTGTCGTCATCAAAATCGTCGTTTTCTTTATCGCGGCCGTCGCCGTCGGTGTGGGATTGAGAAAACTTTTCAATCTGATGGAGCGCAAGGCTCCTCATAACCGCAGAGTCCCCATCATCTCTCTTGCCGCATGCTTTGTATATGCCTACATCGCCGAAAAGATATTTGGCGTTGCGGACATCACGGGCGCATACATCGCAGGGCTCCTTCTTGGCGGAACGCTCTCCGAAACCCCCTACGTGGAAAGCAAAGTCGATGAAATGGGCTATCTCATCTTTTCCCCCATTTTCTTTGCCTTTATCGGCATGAATAACATCGAATACTTCGCGTCTATCAGCATGAAGTTTCTCGGCTTCGGCGCAGTTTTTGTCGCGGCAGGACTGCTTGGGAAACTCATCGGCTGCGGTCTCGGCGCAAAGATGTGCAAATTTTCGTGGAAAGACAGTTTCCGCGTCGGCATCGGCATGATGGTGCGGGCGGAAGTCGTGCTCATCTGCACCGAAAAAGGAGTTGCTTCGGGGCTTGTCGATCCCGCGATCTATCCCTTTGTTATCGTCATCATTTTGCTCTCTTCCATTCTGACCCCTATTCTGATGAAATGGTCCTACAAAAAAGAAACGGACGTTTCGCCGTCCGTACAGACTTTATAACGTCACACAGACGAAAGGAGTAAGTTATGCAATATCGCAACATGGGTAACACAGGGCTCAAACTCTCCGAAATAGCCCTCGGAAGTTGGGTGACAGATCTTTCGGATGTAAGTTCCATTGCAAACGCCCAGGCCATTGTTGACAAGGCATTCGATCTCGGCGTCAATTTCTTTGATTGCGCAGATGCCTACTCGGGCGGCGAAGCCGAGCGTTTTTTAGGAAAAACGCTCTCTTATCATCGCAGAAGCGAATACGTCGTCTCATCCAAAGTCTTTTTTCCGATGGGCAGAGGCGCCAACGAATGGGGTTTGAGCCGCAAACATATCAAGGAACAGCTCGAGATCACCCTCAAAAATATGAAACTCGATTATATCGACCTCTATTTCTGTCATCGCTTCGATCCCACAACGCCTATCGCCGAAACGGTGGAAGTGCTTTCAGATCTCGTGAAAGAGGGTAAGATCCTTTATTACGGCGTCTCGGAATGGACGCCCGCCGCAATCGTGGAAGCGATTTTGACCGCTCAACGCGACGGCAACCGCCCCCTCTCCGTGATCCAACCGCAATATAACATGGTCGACCGCTATATCGAAAATGAGATCATCGGCATTTGCGAGCGCTTCGGAATAGGAATTACTCCTTTTTCTCCGCTGTCTCAGGGCCTCTTGACGGGGAAATACAGAAAGGGAATGCCACTGCCCGAGGGTTCACGCGCCACATGGCAGGCAGATCGGCAGATCAATGCTCTTCTCACCGATCAAAACCTCGATAAAGTGGAAAAACTTTTAAAAATTGCTGAAGAACTACACGTCCCCCTTTCTGTGATGGCTCTCGCATGGATCTTACGGCAGAAACAGATCACAACTGTCATCACGGGCGCAAGCAAGATGAAACAGCTCGAAGTCAATGCTTCGGCAAGCGGTTTCAAGATTCCGTCAGATACTCTTGCCGAGATCGAAAAAATTCTTGACTATCACCCGTTTGTGCGTCGCATCGGATAAGAAAAGTCCCCTTCCGGGGACTTTTTTCATTCCACTGTGACGCTCTTGGCGAGATTTCGGGGCTTGTCGGGATCATTTCCGCGGGCAAGCGCGACATAATAAGCAAGCATTTGAAGCGGAACAACAGAGAGTATGGGCGAAAATTCAGGCAGACATCGAGGAATGAGGACGGAAGCACATACTTCGTCCATTTCACAATATTCCGCAAAAGATGTTACCAAAAAGATCCTTGCTCCGCGGGAATATGCTTCATGCACGGCATTCATAGTCTTTTCGGCAGTATTGCGCCTTGTAATGATGGCGACAACGGGCGTGCCGGGCTCGATGAGAGCGAGCGTGCCGTGTTTAAGTTCTCCCGCCGCATAGCCCTCGCTCGGGAGATAGGATATTTCCTTAAGTTTTAAGCTGCCCTCAAGCGCCGCGCACATATCCGCCCCGCGTCCGATAAAATACGCGCTCTTTGCCCCGACAAAATATGGCGTCCAGCCGCGCACCTCCTCAGAGACAGAAATCGTCTTCGCGGTCTTTTGTGCCAAACCGCGAAGCGTCGGCGCTCTTTTTTTTTCGATCGCGGCAAGCGTACCGACGATCGAGTAGAGCACGGCAAGTTGGGCGTTAAAGCTCTTTGTCGCGGCAACCGCGACTTCCTTTCCTGCATGCGTATACAGAACCGCATCGGCAAGACGCGTCAAAGAGGAATATTTTACGTTTACAACTGCTGCGACATATGCCCCTTTTCGCTTGGCAAGCCGCACGGCGGCAAGCGTATCGGCAGTCTCCCCGCTCTGACTGATCGCGATAAGAAGAGTCCCCTTGGGAACGATTGGATTGGAGTAGCGGTATTCGCTTGCGACAACGACTTCTACACGAACGCGGCACAGTTTCTCGATCGCAACTTTGGCGCACAATCCACTGTGATATGCCGTCCCGCAGGCAACGATTTGGATATACTCTGTCTGACATAGTACTCTGTAAAAGTCAGAATAACAAGAGTTTTTCTCAAAGTTAAACATTGAATGATGTAAAATTTCAGGAATTTCGTCGATTTCTTTGCGCATGAAGTGGCGATAGCCGTCAAGTTTGGTTTTCCCTTCTTCAAGATCGAATTGCATCGCTTCTTTCACGACTGCATTCTTTCCAGCATTACAGACGGTAACTTCATCGCCCTCAAGCCTTGCGAATTCCCCATCATCCAAGCTGTACAGGGTCGCGCCCTCTTCGGCGACCGCGGAAAGATCGCTCGCAACGACAAGCCCATCCTTTGCGTTGCCAACGATGAGCGGGCTACGCATGCGGGCGCAGATGAGAGCATCGGGCTCGTCGCTACAATATACGGCGAGCGCATAAGAGCCGATCAACTTTCCGCACGCCCCGATCACCGCGTCGAGCAGATCGCCCCGATATCCGTCGGCGATAAGATGGGCTATGACCTCGCTATCTGTGTCCGAATAAAATATTTCTCCGTTTGACACGAGCTCTTCCTTGAGCGCACGGGCGTTTTCCACAATTCCGTTGTGAACGAGGGCGATATTTTTATATGTATGCGGATGTGCGTTCTCCACAGTTACATCGCCATGCGTTGCCCAACGAGTATGTCCGATCCCGATATTTCCTCTTTCGCTTCTTGCGGCCTCGATTTCTTTAACGCGGCCCGTTTTTTTGATGATTTTCAACTCTTTTCCGTTGGAAACTGCAATTCCGACCGAATCATAGCCGCGATATTCGAGTTCATAGAGGCCATCGATCAAGATAGGCGCGGCCTCCCTCTTACCCACGTAACCGACGATCCCGCACATCAGAGCACCTCCCCGACATGCAAAACAGCACGCTCAACGTCTGCAACCACTTCAGAGCACAGCGCGTCGTCTGCTCCCTCCGCCAGAATACGGACGACGGGCTCTGTCCCCGACGCGCGCAACAAAATTCTCCCGCCCTCAAGCCTTTTTCTGGCAACTTCGAGGGTATAAATTACCGTTTCATCTTTCAAAACGGCATTTTTGTCCGCGACTTTGATATTTTTTAAGTGCTGCGGGATAGGTTTGAACCCTTCTACGAGACATGAAAGCGGGCATTTATTCACGATCATTGTCTCCATGACCTTAAGCGCCGTCAAAATACCGTCGCCTGTGGCAGAAACCTTTTTAAAAATGATATGTCCCGACTGTTCGCCGCCAAGCATATAGCCGCTTGAAACAAGTTCGTCGTGTACAAACTTATCGCCGACCTCGCAGCGCAAAAGATCGATATTGTCCCGCGCCAAACTCGTTTCAAGCCCAAGATTGCTCATCACGGTCGCAACAACGCCATTTTTTTCGAGTTCGCCGCGATTTTTCATGGCACGAGCGCTGAGATATAAAATGCCGTCGCCATCCACGACGTCGCCGCGCTCATCAACGCAAATACATCTGTCCGCATCGCCGTCAAAAGCAAAGCCGACATCAAGATTTCTCTCCATCACGAGCGCCTGTAAAGCTGAAATGTGCGTAGAACCGCAGTTTGCATTTATATTCGTGCCGTCAGGTTCCACGCCGATTGCAAAGACGCGAGCGCCGAGAGCATCGAAAACGGCCTTTGATATCTGCCACGCACTGCCGTTTGCACAGTCGAGCCCGACCCGCATACCCCTGAATGAAGTGCGGGATAAAGTTAAAAGATAGGCAAGATAGCGGTTTCTGCCTGCGACAAAATCGACTGTTCGGCCGATCTCTTTCTTTGTGGCGAGGGGAATATTTCCGCCGTCGAGATACTCTTCCACGCGATTTAAAATGTGCTCTTCAAGCTTTTCCCCACTTGCATTGAAGAGCTTGATACCATTGTCCGTGTATGGATTATGGCTTGCGGAGATCATCACGCCGCAATCAAATCCCTCCGTCCTCGTCAGATATGAAACAGATGGCGTCGTCGTCACATGCAAAAGATAGACGTCGGCTCCCGAGGCTGTAGCGCCCGCCGTCAGAGCATATTCAAACATATAAGAAGAGAGCCGCGTGTCCTTTCCGACAAGGATCTTCGCCCGCTCTCTTTTCCCTCGTGAAAAATATTTTCCCAAAAAACGGCCAACGCGAAAAGCATGAATGGCGGTAAGCGTTTCATTGGCTCCGCCTCTGAAGCCGTCCGTACCGAAATATTTTCCCAAACCGAACCTCCCGAACCCGTTTCTACGGGTAAACCATCGTATGATGCAGGCCGATTTTTTGTGAAAAAAGCCGTTTCAAAGATTTTGCTCCTCAAAACGGCATATTATGTCAGACATATTACTATGCAAATACAAAATAAATCAATTTTCAAAATGCATTAAAGCTCTCTTTTCGGCAACAAGATATGAATTATATACCTGTTTTGCCTTTTCTTTTTCGTGGGGAACAAACACTCTTTCACACTCTCTTCTTCGGACGATCTCGTCTATCGACATCATATCTTTCGCACATGCGCAAAGATACGCCGCACCGAGCGCCGTACTTTCCCTCTCTTTCGGTCGGTTGACATTCGCCGACGAAACATCTGCCTGGAACTGCATGAGAAAATTATTTTGTGAAGCCCCACCGTCACACTTGATCTCCTTTAAAAGAATACCGCTGTCTTTCGTCATGCAATCGAGGAGTTCACGAGCCCCGCATGCGATGCTCTCCAGAACAGCTCGAACGATGTGCGCACGCGTAGTGCCGCGCGTGAGGCCTGTGAGCATACCCCGCGCCTCGCTGTCCCAATGGGGTGCGCCGAGACCCGTGAAAGCGGGAACAAAGGAAACGCCGCCCGCATCCGGGACGGATATCGCGAGTCTCTCGCTCTCCGAAGATGTGGAGAGAATCTCCAACCCATCGCGCAACCATTGTATGGATGATCCGGCATGAAATACGCTGCCCTCAAGCGCATAGGCAGTCTCTCCGCCCACTTGGTACGCGATTGTAGAAAGAAGGCCGCTCTCGGAAGAAATACACTTTCCGCCCGTGTGAAAGAGAAGAAAAAGTCCCGTTCCGTATGTGATTTTGCCCTCCCCTTCCGTAACCGCGGCCTGTCCGATGAGGGCGGCCTGTTGATCCCCCGCAACGCCCGCAAGCGCGATCTTCGTCCCGCCAATGTTTGCTGTGCCGAAATCCGCATCCGAAGCTCTTACCTCGGGCAATATCTCGCGAGGTATCCCAAAAAAACGCATAATTTCTTCGTCATAATCGCAAAAGTGTATATCGAAAAGCATTGTCCGCGATGCGTTCGTGACATCCGTCGCGAAAACATTTCCCTCGGTCAATTTAAAGATGAGATAGCTATCGATTGTTCCCGCACACAATTTCCCTTCTTTTAAGAGCGTCCGCGCAAGGGGGACATGGTCGAGCGCCCAACGGATCTTGCTCGCCGAAAAGTAGGCGTCGTTGGTGAGCCCTGTTCGCTCTTTCACGCGTCTCACAATCTCTTTCGGCATATTTTTACAAAATTCACTCGTTCGGCGGCACTGCCATACGATGGCGGGACATATGGGTTCCCCCGTCGTTTTATCCCAAAGAACAACAGTTTCGCGTTGGTTGGTAATGCCGATGCCCGCGACTTTCCCCTTTGCATAGGCAAGACAATCGTTGAGCACATAAGCGGCCTTGAAATAAATTTCGTTGGCGTCCTGTTCCACCCACCCGGGAAAGGGATATTTGCTTGCGACTTCCTGCTGCGCCCCGTGGACAAAAGCACCTTTTTCGATGTCATACAAAAACGCTCGTATGCTTGTCGTGCCCGCGTCGAGCGCAATCACATATTTCATAGTTTTTCCCTCTTTTGATGTATCGGCAGCATTCAATGGATGTTGGCAAGTTTCAGAATACTCGAATAAATTTCCGTATCGTCGTGCAAAAAGGTATTGAAGACGACTTTGAGGCTGCTCTTGTGGCGCATTTTCCAATTCAAAACTGCACCCGTTGCAATCTCGGCGGCTTCTTCGCGGGGAAAATTGAACACGCCCGTGGAGATACAGCAAAAGGCAATGCTCTTCGCCCCCGCTTCTTCCGCCAGATTGAGGCAGGATATGTAGCATGAACGGAGGGCTCCTCTTTCTTCGCGCGTAGGCTTACCCGCCACCATGGGACCGACGGTATGTAAGACGTACTTGCTCGGCAAATTATAGGCACGGGTGATCTTTGCGCCGCCGCATTCCTCTTCCTTATTTTGAAAGGCGATCAATTTGGCGCAATCGTCTCTCAGCTGCATGCCTGCAAAGGAATGGATGACGTTATCGATACAATTATGACCCGGAAGGAAACAACCGAGAAGGGCTGAATTTGCCGCATTAACAATGCAATCAACGCCGAGCCGCGTGATATCTCCCTGCCATACATCGATCCCGCAACTGTTGAGGGAAACATCCCTTTCTTCCGCGATCCCGCGTTCAACGCTCTCCGTCCAAAAGAGACTGTCCTGGATGTTAAGGATATCTTGCGGGATAGGATGAGGCATTCTCTTATTCATGAGGCGCCTTATCGTCTCCCTTCTTCTCTCATAGGGCGCGTTAAAAGCCGCAATCAGGCCCTGTTCTTTGAGCAAATATTTCAAGAGCTCATTGCAGTGCTCTTCTTTCTGTTCGTTCGTCAAAACCGCGGGACGCGGATAAGGCGTCAGATCGATGATTTTACCGGTTTCCTTAAGCGTCATATTCTCCCCTTACAGACGGGCTTTCGGCGACACGTCTTCTCAGAATCCTATTATACGATATCGAGCAAACTTTTTCAATACCCAATCTGTAAAATCGTTGATTTTTTGGGGATTTTCCTTTATACTTTTAGTTATGGAAGACGCAATGCAAAAAAACTCGGGATATAAGTTCCCCTTTAAATTTTCACCATTGACGCTCTCGGTGCTCATTCTGCTGCTTGTCCTGTGTGCGGGCGGAACGGCGCTGACAATCTGGCAATTTTCAGACTTTTTGAAGGGCGACATCAGTTCCGTTTGGGAATGGTTGAAATATATTCTGATGTTCCTTGTCTGCGGACTGCTCTTCATTCTCGTCATAGCCATGCTGATCAAATCACAGTACATGATCACCGACGAAGAACTTATTTTGCAGTTCGGCTTTATCAAGACGCGTTACGCGCTCAAAAAAATACGTTCCGTTCGCCGTTTTATGGGTTCGGGGAAACTCGCCGTCTACTTCGACGACATGAAAAACCAATATTCGGTGATCGTTGTCAAGGAGAGATGGTTCGAGGCATTCGTAAAAGCATTAAGAGAAAAGAATGAGAACATTGCATTTGATTTCACGACCGCCGAAGAGGAAGCGGAATGGAAAAAGAAATAATCATGCTCATAAGAAATCACCCTGCGGGCTACGCAGGGTGATTTCTTTATTCCTTGTAAAAGTCTTTTCGCGTATTTTTCCAGACCTTTGCGGCAAAATGCATACGCCACGATAGCGGAAGAAGAGAAGCGCCGAAGTTCGTCAATTTATTCCAAAACCCGATAATGATGCGCTTTTTGTTCTTTTTTACGGCTTTCAGCGCTTTTCCGGCGACCTTGTCGGGCGACATTGCGGAAAGTGCGCCGTATCCCCCATGCGCTTTGATATTCTCTTTGATATCCTCGCGCGTCGGCATGCCCCCGGGCAGTACACACGTAACTTTCGCTCTCCCCTTGAGTTCGGTGCGCAGTGCCATGCAGAAATACTCAAGCGCTTTCTTCGTAGCGGCGTACAGGGCGAAGTATGGTTCCGGCATGATGCTCGTTACACTCCCGACGCAGAGGATCTCCGTATTCCCATCCAGCGGCGCTCTCTCGAGCATGCTCTTGATAAACGACACAGCTCCCTCGAAATTGACCCGCGTTTGGGTGAGAATATGCGCTTCGTCATACTCCTCGAACGCCATCTGCGTATCCACGCCCGCCACATAGATGAGGCGGCCGAACATAATATTCCCTCTGTCTGCATAGTCGAAAAGTGCCGCACGGCTCTCTTCCTCCCTCAGATCGCAAGGGTAAATTACCACTTCAAGAGCGGGATTTTTTTCTTTCAGAGCGCTTTTGAAAGCCGCGAGCTTGTCCCCGCTTCTTCCTGTAAGAAAAATCGGTGTACCTTTCTCGGCAAGAATGTTCGTAAAAGTACTGCCGAGCCCTCCGCAAGCGCCTGTTATAAGCGTATAAAGCATATGTGACTCCTCTATCGGATGATTTCCGCAAAATCGTCGGGCGCAACCCCTTCCCCGGCGCGGGCAAACAAATCGTTCGCCCAAGTCTTCCAAAGCTCATGTTGGGAAGTGCCGAATGCGGTATAAAATGTTTGTGACGCAGTCAACACCGCCGCAAATTTTTCCCATCCGATTTGCTCCACAAGATAATAGACAAACGAACAATAGCGGAAATAATAGGAAAAATTATCTTTCCGTGTATGATAGCCTTCCCGCACTGACCAAACCGCCTGCGCATCTTTCCAAGCATGCAAATCGCTATCCGAAGTCGGGCGAAGCTTATCGTAGAGCGCCTTGATGGGCTCTGTAGCGAGGTCCCTTTCCATTGAAAGATATTGAAAATCGGGCCTCGGAATAAGCGCCAGAGCAGCATAGTCGGCCACGCCCTCAATGAGCCATTTATAGGTAGAGGACAATTCTGCTGCCGCAGTCATCGCTTCGATTTCGTGAGTAAACTCATGCGGAAATTCGCATAAGTTACTCAGATTTCCCTTTCGGGCATTCCAGTCCACAAAACCGCCGGCATTATAGACAAAATGTGTATCCTGATCGAGAAACCAAACGTATTCGAGAACATCTTTCATCTCCAAAGAAAAAGCATCCAGCAGAGCTTCGGCAGATTCATCGAGCCAAGACAAATTGGTCTTCAAACTTCCGTAATCAGGCGAGGAATAAGACGGATAGCAATAGTCGTGGACGGTTTGATTTTCTTCCGCATAATAGTCCCCGCGGATATAGAGCGTCCCCCATTCCGAGCCGATCTCAAGCGGATATTTTACAGTGAAGGGGGCATAGCGATAAAATCGCGTCTCCTTCTCCACGGCAGTCTCTAAGCCAATATCACGCAGATAAGCATTTTTCTTTTCGGTAAATGCCGCACTAAATTCCGAACAGACTGTTTCATCACGCGGAGAACGTACAGCGGCAAGATCTGAACCGAGGAGTCGTATTACGCCGTCCTCTCCCTCTGTTTCATATAGCCATTCCGTAAACGAGACGGAAACAATCTTTGCCTTTTCGATGTTCTTCTTTTCGGAAAAAGGCGCATAAAAGAGCGGGGCTTCCATATCAATGAGCAAAGGATCTTCAGCAAGATATTTCTTCGCCTTTTTATCATCCGCTTTAAGCACGTCATCTTCAAGTTCGGAACGAAGATGCTCACCCACCCCCCACAGCAGTCCGTAATTGAGATATCTGTCCCCTAAGCGTTGCAGATAGCTATGCAGAAACACAGTATAGTCTATCGTTCCGAGATACAAATTGTCGCCGTCCGTGCGTGAAGAATAATTTTCACCGACATAGATGGTTAACGGCTCCGACGATGGCAAACGATCAAACGTCTTTTCGGCAAAGATAAGAAAATTTTCCATCTTCCCGTCCGAATAGCAATCATCGAAAAAGACCGTATGCTCTCCAAGTGTGAATTTTTTCCCTTCGAGAACGCTTGCCTTATTGGCATACGGTTCCGTAAAGCCGACATGGGCAATCTCGTACGGGTGCTCCAGCCCGCACGCCGTAAAGACAGGCAGAAACGATATAATCATAATGCTGCATATGACAACGGAGATTTTCTGCTGGCTTTTCATGAAACCCCTCGAACGTTTTCTTTTTTTCATTATACCATACTTCGGCAACACGGTCAAAAGAATTTTTATAAAAGTAATCAAAATCGGTTGCTTTTTGCGAGCTTTTGTTGTACAATAACGATTGTCTTTGCAGAGATGTCTGAGTGGCTTAAGGAGCACGATTGGAAATCGTGTGACGGTGGTGAATCGTCCCGGGGTTCAAATCCCCGTCTCTGCGCCAATATTTAGTGGTTAGGTGGGAGCATTACCACAATATATCCCACCTAATGGCTGAATTTTCATAACAAACATTCAAAGCGATTTCTTGAATGTACCAAACTTGTACCAAACCCATTGCAATAGTAAACCGCCTTCAAAATGAGGGCGGTTTACTGCTTGAAAAGAAAAGTAAGTGCTGTGCAATCTTATTTCATAAGCCTTTTCAGGCGCCGTTTCTCGAAGAATGTTGGTTTAGCGTTGTCCGTTTCGAGAGCAAAAAGTCGCTCCTCTTTTATGCCGAGTTTTTTCGCAGCCGCGCTCGGGCCCAGTCTATTCCAAAGACGATATTCGCGGAGCTTCAAGGCAAACTCCGAATGTTGAACATTGGACGTGAAGTTCCACATAGGCATAATCTTTCCCTCCAAAGGATAGCCGACGGGGCACGGCATCCCGTCTTTGCGGCTGAGCGGTGTTGCTTTCCACCCGTTGTCTTTTTCCAACCGTCAATTTGAATCTACCGCTTAACGCGGAAAGGACAAATGGCCTTGTGGCAGGGGGAGAGGAATCGGACCTCTGAATGACGGTTTTGGAGACCGTTGCCTTTGACCGCTTGGCGACTCCCCTATACTTTGATCACCATTGATTCGTTTGCTTCAAGTATTCGCACTCGATCAATGCTTGATCAACAAGATAATCCTCGTGTTCCAGTAAATACTTTTCCGCGATTTCCCTGTGAAAATACACGGCTTGGCGGAACAAAAATCTTCTTTCGCCGTTGCTCGTTTCGATTACATATCCTTTTCCATCGCCCGCTTTATCCACAACAAACCCTTCCGCCACTATACAGACGGGATCTTTGTCTTGTGCAATTTCGCAACAGATATAAAAGACCGGGATTTTACACGGTATGTTCGCAAGCAACTTGCTCATGGAATTTCTCCTCTTTCGCCTTACGCAGACTTTTTCTTTTTCTCGGCGGGATTACTCCCTTCGTTGATTGCAGGCTCTCCCTCTGCGGGGGCGGGCTGTTTTTCCGTTGCTTCTTTCTCAGCTTCTTCTTTGGCGAGGCGCTCTTTTTTGTTTGTGTTAAATTTTGCCTGCGCGATGTTAATCGCTTCATAGTAAGCTCCAAGATATTCGTCCACCATTTAATCTATGATACAACGGGAGCCTCGCAATACTTCTGTTTATGACGTCTGCCGTCCGAATTCCGTTTGCAATATCCTTTTGCAAACGTTCCCGTAATGTTTTTTCGTCGCAAACAAGCGAAAACACTTTCACGGTGCACCGGCTCGTGTCAAGGCGACCTATCAAGTCGTCTATCACATCCTGCCGGTGCATGACCCAACTGAAAACAATATTTTCATAGGCAGAACAATGAATGAAGTTGTTGAGCAAGTGGCAAATGTTATCCATAACCATATTTTTGGTTTCATCTGTTACTTGAAACGGGTTGGCGTTCCAACACCAATCTCCGTCAAGAAACACGCTACTCGCCAACAATTCATTCATTCTTTGGCATACGGCAGTTTTTCCTACGCCCATTGTCCCGCCAATCAAATAAAGTGTTTTCATACTTCTCCCATTTGAAATTTATCTGATGGTTTTGAAATAGTCCTCGCACAGAATACCGCGTTCCACCATATCCACGCGTTCACCCGTAGTTGGCAGGCGGAAGAAGTTTCTGCGCGTTCCCTCATAGACGAGCCCGCACTTTTCCATGACGCGGGAGGAGCCGATATTTTCCGCCGCATGCTCGCCGTCGATGCGGAAAAATCCCACTTCCTCAAAGCAATAGCGCAGAACTTCGGAAAGAGCCTCCGTCATGAGGCCCTTCCCCCACCACGCCTTGCCCATGCAATAGCCTATCGTGCCGCGTTCCTGAAAGTCGTCCGATCGCAGAACGGCAATGTCACCGATGAGCACATTCCCTTCCTTTAAGACGATCGCCCAATGGTAGATATGCGGCTCGCCGCTCTCCCCTTCCCACATCTTGAGAAGAGCCTGCGTCACTTCGATGTTCCCATGCGGCGTCCAGGTAAGGTATTTCGTAACGTCGGGGTCGTTCATCCAATGCGCAAACGCCTCTTCGGCGTCGCTCTCCTTCCATCTGCGAAGGAGCAGACGACGAGTTTCAAGAAGCTTTGTACCTTTGTGTTGCATATGTTGCTCCGCAAAATTCCTGTTTATCTTACAATGATTATATCACAGCCGCACAGAATAATCAAGCGGTCAAAAAGTTACTAACCCGCTCCGCCGCAGTTGTTGTTTGTCAATCGTTTCAAATGTTAAAAGCGTAGATTGAAATTTATATCACTTCGATTTATAAAATTAAAATTATTACTTGTTCTTCCTCAAGCATTATTTCAAGAATAGAAAAAAGGAGCACGGGCTTGGCTTCCTCACTCAGGGTTCACCAATGGTCTGCGCTCCTTTTCCCTTTGCTGATTCTTGTAGTTTACCGTTTCTTCATTCTTAATTGAAATGCTCAAACGGTATAAATTTCGGTCTCGAAGATGGAATATCCGTATTGCGTCGTGCGGGAGATACCCTCGATACGGATATATTTCGCACGCATGGGAGAATTCGGTACCACGTCGTCTGTCCTTGCGCCCGATGAATATGCGCCGTGAAAGACTTCTTTAAAACTCCCCTCGTCGCCTGTTTCGGATATCAGTACTCTATATTCGCGGGCAGACGCCGCTTCCCAAAAAATCCGAAGCCGATACACCGTAACCAACTCGTCGAGCGTGATGAGGAGCCACTCTTTGTCGCTGCCGTGCACACTTTCCCAACGGGTACCCATGTTTCCATCCATGGCGAGGTTCGCCCTGTTCCCGCCGTTTTCGGTGGAAGCCGAAAGTTTCGATCCGCCTGCGTATTTTTGCAAGACGACCGTTTCGCACGAAAGGGAAGAGATTTTTCCGCTTCCCTCTATCGAAACAGTATAACGGCGGAAATCGAATAATCGCCGTAGCCCGTCACTCTCACCTGCGTTTCTTCTCCAAGCCCAACATAGCCGACACGAAGATCGTGTACGTCTTGATCGATAGTCTGACTGCCGTTCCCCGGCACGCCGCCCGAATAATAGCCGACCCCCGGGTTCGTGAGCCAAAGCCCCCTTTCGTCGAACGTCGCCACCAAAGGATTGAGATACATATTATGTCCCTTGTCGTTGATGAGCAGAGACTGCCACCAATCATTGCTGGGAATCGGCTTACCGCGCAAGCTTTCATCGAGGAAAGTCACAAGCTTCGCAGACGGGAAAGAGACGTCTCCCGTCACATAGCTGCCGTTCTTTCCTCTCAAAATCTCGAGTGAAGGAAATTGCACAGAGATATCATAATCGACTTTTTCTTCGTTTGGATATTGCGAATGGACGGTCATACCCTCGAGCATAAAACGCGTTCCACCCTGCTTATCAAACGTATCACCATTCTGGTAATCGATGATACGAAGATAACGCGCTTCGTCGAAGAGATAAACGCTCTGCCGTTCAAGTCCCCCGTGCGTCTGGCGGAAAACGGTCGTATACGTCAAACCGTCGGAGCTGATCTGTAAGTCATAATATTTGCCCTTTCTGCCGTCGTCGCCCTTCCAGATGAAATCGACCCGTCCCACCGCTTTCACCTCGCCGAGGTCAACGGTCTGAGGATCCATGCTGTGCGGACTTTCCCACCACGTTCCCCAATCGCGGAGAGCAGACGACGCTACGTGGCCATCCATACTGAGAGCATATGCAGTCACGCCGCCGAGTTCAACACCGCTACGCCTGAAGATCGTCTGAGAAATACGGTAAGCCGACATATAAAATCGACGGCTATGCAACAGAAGTTTTACGTACCTTGCAGAAACAGTTCCCTCGCGAAAACCATTTCCGACCTGCTCTGTCTTGCGATAATTCGTCCCGTCTGAAGAGATCGTGACGTCATAGGAAAGAGGCGAGCCGTCTTTCCAGCTGATCTCCATTGTATCGAACTCTCTGACAGAACCGAGATCGTAAGTGAAACTCTGTTCGTCAACGATCTGCTCCCTCTCGGAATTGTAAAGTATCGGAAACTTTTCGGTCGGAATGACCGTGCCTTTTTTGCCGAAGACCGAGAGCTCGAAAACAGAATATCCGTAGATCGTCGCACGTTTATGACAGGCAATCCTTATATATCGCGCCGTCTCATTTAAGGGATAAACTGCAGCGACGCCGTTTTGAAAATTAAAGTTTTCCTCGATACAAGCCGTATAATAATTTTCGTCGTTCGTGGAATATAAGATCTCGAACTTTTGGGCGTAAGCCGCTTCCCAAAGAATAGAAACTTCCTCGACAGGAACGACCGCGCCGAGGTCGACCGTCAGCGTCACCTCGTCGACGCCGTGCACGCTCTCCCAACGGGTTGCTCCGTCTCCGTCGGTCGCCTTTGTGGCCTTTGCGTCCCCGAGCTCGCTCGAAGAAAAGGCGCGGCATCCGTGTGCGATATTAAAAGTCTCTTGCGATTCGTAGAGAAAAACGGGCTTTTCTTTTCCAATCGAAGGATTATTTGTGACTGTCACCTTGCGGACATGGGTGGCTGTTTTTCCGTCTGCAGTGACGGAATAAGTCAAATCGTATTCTCCCACGCGGGAGGTATCGGCATACCCTTTTATCAAAACGCGGGACGTAATGTCTTCGCCTTCTTCTCCCATTGTCGCCCTGACGCCCGCCATAGGGTCGAAGAACTTTCCCGCTTCTATTTCGATATCGTCCATCAGGAGTACAGGCTCTTGCGGCTTGCTCGGCGTAACGCCCCCGCCCTCTCCCTTGCCGTCATCGGGTTCATCCTCATCGTGCTTCCCGTCATCCGATTCGGAGTCGTTCGGCTTGTTGTCTCCGTCGTCGCTATCGTCGGGTTTGATCTGCTGCGACGGATCCTCATTGGGCTGCTCCGACTCCGAAGGCTCAGACAAAGACGGATCGTTCTCTCCGAATTTACATGCCGAGAACGTCAACATGCCGCACAGCATGAATGCGATCAGACTGATAAGTTTTCTACGCATAAATTGCTCCTGAAAAGAATGGGGAATCTTCCGTTTGCGCGCATGCGGCAACGAAAGATCCCCCTATTTTAATTACAAATTAAGATTCTTGCGGCGCGTCGGGCGCAACGTATTTGATATTCTCCGACCAATCGCCGTTGGTGAGATAATCACTGTTGTCCGAAATAATGATGCGGGTCCGCATGGTAGAACCTGCGGTTTCCACATCGTACCCCGTCCAACCGAAAGCCTGATTGACCCACTCGTTGAATTTATCTGTAGTGCAAAAACTGTCCATACCTTGATTGAGAGAAAGCTGTTCTCCCGTTCCGTCCGGCGTTTTGCTGAGCCATACAGTGTAGAAACCGTCGGTATTACGTTCGCCGAGGATAATATATGCCGTCCCTTTCGCGCCGTTCGCATTCGTGATCTCAAGCTCGACATACGCTGCGCCGTACGTATTGAACGCTTCAAAGGCCGCAGGTTGGCAAAGGAACTTCAAATATCCTTTCTGTGCGTATTGCACTTGTGGCGCGTTTGTTACAGCCGCGTCCGCTTCCGTTGCGGCGTAGGGATAATTCCGCTCTACGGGATAGGATTCGCGGAGTCTGTCGGAATATTCGCTCCCCTCTGCAAGAGCAAGACTGACCTTTACCGTATATCCCGTCTCCGCGGAATTTTTAAAGTGATTGTAAATATGCAACTTCATGATCGTAGCCGTGATCGCCGTGTCCCCTCCCGCAGGCATGGGCGCATAGAAATCCGTAGTATCCCCGTTCAAGCTGACATAGACATGGAAGCGAACATACGTATTTGCGTCCTCTCTCGTAAAGGTTTCTTTTTGGAACAGAGCGCCGAGCTGTTCAAGCCAATCGCCCGCCATGACCGCGAGCACGGAGCCGTCGTGGCGAATGATCGTTCCTGTTCCGAGCTGAGGCAGACGTTCGTTTGCTTCTTCCTCTTCAATATTTTCAAGTGCGACCGACGCGCTGACAGAAGCGCTGTTGATCGCGGTAATATAGATCTTTCCGTCATCTTCCCAGCGCTGATATGCAAGAAGTTTAACGGATGTGTCGCCGAAGACGCCGTTCTGCGCCAGGACATGGCGAAGTTCGTCTTGCGTATGCAGCGTCTTGGATGTTCCGCTCGCCACGGGCGCACCTTTGAGTTCAACGGTAGCGTTCCCCTCGCCTTTGACGATATCCTTATCGAGGTACACGTCGACCAAAATCTCCTGTGCGCCGCTTGCGCCGTATGCCGCAAAATTACCGTCATCGTTGTATGCTTTGCTCGTTGCGTTGTCGAAATACACGATCGAACGCGGAGAAGCGAGCACAAGGGTGACTTCGGCTTCCTGCCCTATCTTATATGTGATCGTAGACGTTTTCGATTCTCCGTCGGAGTTGTATTCAAGACGTGTAAAAGCAAATTTGACGACATAGCATGCGCCGTCTTCATCGAATGTTACTGTCGGTTGAAGCGAAGCCCGAACTCCGCCCGTCACGGTTTCGCTCGCAGTCACTGTAGGCATTTCATCGAGTTCGACATTCTCGCCGGCGAAATTTTTATAGCTGACGGTGACATACATCACGGGCTGTTCGCTTGAATTGTTGTTGTAGAGCACGCTCTCATGGGTCGTTACGACCGCGGGCGCTTTCAACATCTCTTGGACCGCGGTTTCGATCTCCGTCATCTTATAGTTCCCGAATTGCTGTTGTGCGTAGGCGCCGAGCGATTGCGAGCGCGTCCGAAGAGCGGCAAGTGCTTCGTAATTTTCTTTTGTCGGCGCGATATTCTGGAGCGCCTCGTCGATATCGTCTTTCAGCGCTTTCACGGACGCATCGAGCTGATCCTCCGCTGCCTTTTGGGCAGCGTTGACGGCCGCAAGTTTTTCCGCGACGCCGCCGTCGGCCTTGACATAAGTTTCATACTCCTCATATGCCGCAAGGATGGGCGCAACTTCGGTAAGGATTGCCTCCGCGGTCTTGTCATCTGCGGGATCGAGAACGGTAAGCTGTGCTCCAAGCGCCTCGACCGCCGTTGCTATCGCCGTTTTCCACGCGGAAAGGGTGGCTTCGAGCGCCGCAAGATCTGCGTTTTCCGCTTCAGTCACAAGTCCGCCCGCAAGAGTGGAAAGTGCCCCTTTCGCCGTCTTGGCTGCAGAAATTGCCGTCTCAAGCTTTGTTGCAGACTCGTTTTTCTCCGCTTCGGTCTTCGCGGCGGAAACAAGAGCAACATAGGCGCTGTGAGCGTCGGCCGCCGCTTCCGTCTGCTGTGTATAAGCTTGTTTTTTGGATGTCAGTTCGCTATATGCAGTCTGCGCATATGTCTTTTCGTCTTGCGTCAGCGCGTCATATGCGGCTTCCGCTTGTTGTATGGCTTCGCCGATCTCAGACGCCTTGGCCTGCGTGTGTGTCTGCGCCAAGGTCTCAATAGCGCTCACCTGAGCGACAAAAGCTTTCACCGCCTCGGGTGTTACATCGGGAACGGTGTATGTGTAATTTACAGTCGCCGAATAGGCGCTATCCGTGTAATTGCCCGTACCCGTTGCCTTCACGGCGAGAGTATTATTCCCCTCAACGAGTTTCGTCGTGACAGTCGTAAGGTCGAGCGAAGTCGCTGTAACGCTTGTCGTCTCGTCCGCATTGATTTTGACCGTGTATCCCGCGGCATTCTCTACGGCGGTCCAGACAAGGGTATCGCTTTCGATTTTTACCCCCTGCGGAACAGTCAGTACTGTTCCTTTCCCATCATCGTCTTGATTGTCATCTTCATTGTTGTCATCGTTGTTGTCGTCGTTGTTGTCATCATCGTTGTCGTCATTGCTGTCGTCATTGCTGTCGTCGTTATCATTCTGATTATTGTTTTGGTTGTTTTCCTCGTTTCCACTACTGTCGTTTCCGCAAGCTACAAAACCGAGCGAAAGCGTGAGCGCCAAAACAACGCAGAGTAAAACGTGCCACAATTTTTTCATAATTTCCTCCCGAAAAAAATAGCCGCTTCATGCGGCAAAAATCCGAAGAACAAGCCGCTCTACGGATCCCTTTCCTCTGCAATTCCCCCTTATTTTCATTATATAGTACCCATTTTCAGATGTCAACAACAGTTTTTGTTATTATTGTTCAAAATATGACAAAAACGTTTACTTTTTCTGAAAGAGTATTTTTTTATACTTTATTTTTGAAAAAATACTTCCTATTCTTGCAATTATCATTTACAATATATAATATGAAGCAAACGAAGAACATTCTGGCGCTATTCTTATGTACAGCATTGTGTGTAAACATTTTAAGCGGCTGCGAAATCAATCTGATGAACGACAAGCCCTCGCAGGAACAAGGAGGCACGGGCAACAGCGGTATCACTGATTCTGAAATTCCCACAGAACCTGAAACTCCGATCGATCCCGAACTTCCCACAAATCCGGAAACTCCAACCGATCCGGAACTTCCGACCAATCCGGAAACTCCAACCGATCCGGAAATTCCGACCGATCCGGAAAACCCGACCGATCCCGAACTTCCCACGGATCCCGAAACTCCGTCCGAACCCGAAGACAAAGGTGACGCCGACGAGGCGGAACGGGAAAAATATTCCTACCGACCTCAAATTTTCGAGCAGATGCCGACGGTCGAGATCATTACGGAGAATGGCTCGAACGACTTCATCACCCGCCCCACCCGAAACGACAAACTTGCCGGCAACATCGATTATGTATCCGCAACCGTGAGCGTAAAAAATTCCGATGGGACACAACTTTCGGGCGATGCGCAAGTAAAAGCACGGGGCAATTACACGCTCAACGAAGATAAAAAGTCGATCCGCATCAAATTCGAAGAAAAGCAAAACATGCTCGGATTGAACGGCGGACAAAATTTCAAGAGTTGGGTTTTGCTTGCCGACTATAAAGATCTCTCAGCACTCAACAACGCAACGGCATTCTATCTCGGAAAGACGATCCTTGGCTCCGATGGGTATTATTGCAGCGATTTCTGCACAGTCGAAGTGTATATCAACGAGCAATATTGGGGCGTTTACTTGCTCGCCGAACAGCAAGAAGCCAAACAAGGCAGGGCGAATGCCGTGGAAGCGGACAAGGGCGAAACGGGCATCGACGTCGGCTATCTCATGGAATACGACGGCTATTATGCGGAAGAAAACTCTCTACCGGACGACAAGGGCGACCCGACTTTCACAATCGATTACGGCACAGACCTCAAGAGACTCGATGGGAGCTCCTACACTCCCTGGCAACCGGGGTTTACGGTTAAAAGCGAGACACAGAGCACCTTGCAGCTCTCCTTTTTGCGTTCGTACATGCAAAACGCTTTCCGCATCCTTCGTGCGGCGGCATACGAAAATAAGGCTCTCAAATTCAATGCCGATTTTTCGGGCACGGAAAGGGCGGATTGCACGCCGAGAGAGGCAGTGGAAGCCGTCGTCGATCTTCCGTCTCTCGTCGACACCTATCTCTTGCAGGAAATCACCTGCGATCCCGATATCGCTTGGTCGAGTTTCTATATCTCTCTCGACATGCGTGCGGGCGGCGGGCAGAAACTTATTTTTGAGGCTCCCTGGGACTACGATTCTGCGTTCGGTATCAAGTGGAACACGGTAAACGGCGCCTACAAACTTTATGCCGCAAATTGCGACAACCCATGGTTTTCCGTCCTCATCAATACGGACTTTTTCCAAATGCTTGTCAAAGAAAAATGGGAGAAACTCATTCAATACGACGTTTTTAAAAACGCTCTCTCGTTGATAACAGAACAGACAAAAGCATACGAGAGCGATTATGATCAAAATATCAACCGTTGGCGGCAACGGCTTGGCGGTTACGGCGAGTTGACCTACGAAATGAACCAAATCGTAACGCAAGAGGGCGCCGCCGAACATCTTTACCGATGGCTGTATGCAAGACTCAACTATCTGAATACAATATTCGGCAACGGCAAAGATATTCTGGCGGGAAATGAATGGCCCGTCCCCTCTGCTCCGGACGCCGCACTGCGATCCTATCGTTTCGAAGCGGAAAATTGCGCGCATCATGAGTCGATGAAGTTGGACGACTACTATCGCGGAGCAAGCGGCGGCGCTTTTCTCGGGCAGGTACAACAGGGTTCCGACGTAAACCGTCTCGTCACGCTCACGATAAACGCTGCCGAGGAGACGGACGCCTACCTGAGTATAGGATTGAGTAAACGCGCTTTCAAAGCGGACTTTTCCGATTGGTTTGCTGTATTTGTGAACGGCGCAAAACTATGGCTTCCCCCTCGTCCCATCGAGGCATGCGAACAAGGTGAAGTAGAATGGGGCGCATGGACAAAGATCGATCTTACGACCATCCATCTGAAAAAGGGAGAAAATACTATTCTTCTGAATATGGTTTCGGACACAGCGTCAAACCTCGATTATTTTGAACTGTACAGCAAAACAGAAATAACGATGATCTATAATTGGTAAGGAGACAAATATGAAACACTTGAAAACTGTAGGCGCCATGAGCCTCGCCGCTTTGCTCCTGGGGTGCGTGTCCATGGCCGGTTGCGCAACGGACAAAAACACAGACGATTCCTCCGACGCAAACAAAGAGATTCCAAAGATCGCCTACACAATAGACGAAAGTCTGATCGAAACTGCGCAAGCCAATGATGAGATGTTCTATGCAAAAAATGTGGAGCGCGTCGAAAGTCCTCTTGCGGGAAAGACGCTCTATTGGCTGGGCTCTTCAGTGACGGACGGGGCGGCCTCGGGCAGCGAGAGCATGGCGGATTTTCTTGCGGCCAAAACAGGTTGTATCTCCAAAAAAGAGGCTGTCTCCGGTACAACGATTTTTGACGACGGGAAGTCTGATAACACGGGCGAAAAATCGTATACGCGCCGTCTGAAAAACAGTTCTGTCTTCAACAAGACAGAAAAGGTGGACGCTTTCATCTGCCAGATTTCGACAAACGACGCATGGGGCGACAGAAAGAAAAATTGGGGTACGATCGCATCGGACGACATGCTCTATCAGGAAAACTTCGATCTTTCGACGACGCTCGGCGGAATCGAGTTTATCATTGCCTATGTCACGGATACGTGGAATTGTCCCATCTATTTCTATTCGGGCGCCGAATTTTTAGATCGCGACAAGACGCTTTCTCCCCGCGCCAACAGCAACCCCACGGGAACAGATTACGGCGAACTCGTAAATAAAGTGCTTGAGATCGCCGAAAAATGGAAAAAAGCCGATATCGACGTGGAAGTCATCGATCTTTTCCATGACATAGATTTCAACGCGAAAGCTTCCGATGCATACTACTCTTGGGCGATGAACGACCCTATTCACCCGAAAAAAGCGGGATATCTTCAGTGGTGGGCCCCCTATTTCGAGCAGTATCTCCTTGTGTCTTTGGGGCTCTACTGATTGTAATTGCAATTTAACATGAAAGCAAATTTTGTAAAACCGAATTTCAAAGGCAGTATCGTCAATATTTCCGCTACATTCGCGGAATTTTTGGGTTGTCCGAATGATAAACCGACTCTCCCTATCCTCGCAAATGAGTTAAGTAAAAATTACAAAAATATTGTTTTTCTGATTCTTGACGGTCTTGGACTCCATCCGCTCTGCACAAATTTAGACGAAAATTCTTTTTTGAGACGCAATGTCAGGCAGACACTTACATCCGTCTTTCCATCGACGACGACAAACGCGACGACCTCCCTCCTTTCAAATCTTTATCCGATGGAACACGGTTGGTTCGGTTGGTCACTCTATTTTGAAGAGCTCGGACGCGCGGTCAACATCTTTCCCGCAGTGGACACGTTTACGGGCGAAAATGTCGGCGAAAGTTTTATCAAGCAGCGGCTTCCCGCTAAACCGTTTTATAAGCTTTCGAAAATTTATCGGCCATCTGCAATCGTGCCCGATTTTTGGCACGGTGACGAAGACGAAAGAATAGTTTATCGGACGTTGGACGAGATGTTCTCTCTCATCGAGGCATGTTGCGCCGAAAAAGAAAAAAGATTTCTCTATGGTTATTCCGCAGAACCCGATTCTACCATGCACAGGTACGGCGTTTCTTCTGCGCAGGCCGCCGAAATCATCATAAAACTCAATGACGGGATTGAAAAACTTTCAGAAAAAGTTTCAGATACTCTTTTTGTCATAACGGCAGATCATGGCCAGATCGACGTCGGAGAAAATATTGCGCTCTATGAAGACAGTGAACTGACGGCTCTTTTAAAATGGCCGCAATACCTCGAAGCTCGGGCAACAGCTTTTAAGATCAAAGACGGATCGGAAGATAAATTTACAACGCTTTTCCGAAAAAAATACGGAGAAGATTTTGAACTCTTTCGCACGGAGGATCTCATCAGACAAGGCTATTTTGGTCCAAATCAAGAAGCTGAACACGCCTCGCTTCTCGGCGATTTTATTGCCGTCGGAAAGACGGACAAAATCTTCCGTCTCTCCCCTTTCGGCCACATATTCAAGGGGCACCATACTTCCCTCACCGAAGAAGAAATGTTTGTTCCCCTTATATATTATGGAAAAAATGCTAAAACAATTATAAATACAGAGAGGTAAATGATGGGTTGTATCTTTTGTAAGATCGCAGGCGGCGAAATTCCATGCAGAAAAGTCTATGAGGACGCGCATGCTTTGGTTTTTATGGATATTGCGGAAGATGTCGACGGACATATGGTCGCCATTCCCAAAAAACATGTTGAAAATGTTTTCGATTGCGACGGCGAGACCCTCTGCAATCTCATGTCTGCAGTGAAAAAAGTCACAGATCATTGCGTCGGGCTCTGCAACTACGACGGTATAAACCTGTTGCATGCAAGCGGGAAAAGCGCAGGACAGTCTGTCCCCCACTTACACATCCATATTATTCCTCGAAAAACAGGAGACGGCATCGAGGCTTGGCCTCCGTTCAAAGGTGCAAAAATGCCGATCGACGAAGTTTGGAAGACGATCAAACTGTAAGATCAAAAGACCAACCACAACCTGATTCGAATCATTATTGAGCTCCCCAAAAATATTGCAAAGCAACATTTTTGGGGAAAAGGAGATGCAGGCGTAAAAAGTAAAGAAGTTGTCCCCAAAGGACAACCTCTTGCAAAATGCGCCTTGCGGCGACGTGGTGCACCAACCTCAACCTAATTCGAACCTCTCGAATTAAGTTGAGGTTTTCCTTTTTAATTTGTAGCAATTCGGGCAACCACGCCCATTAAACCTACTGGTTACAGTCGCTTGCCATTCGTAAGCACATTTTGAACATCGCCACCAAACTTTTCTTGTGCAATTTGGCAAGACCATATTGGGCTTTAATGGCAAATTGTATGTTGGATGCCACTCGCTTGCAAGAACGGGACTAATTGTTGCCAAATCATCAACACCAATTTTGGGAACACGCCCGCTACAAAACGGGCAGCCATGCCCTGCACTTCTGCTGTGTGGTGCGGCTTGCCATTCATTTCCGCATTGAGGACACAGCCACCAAACTTTTTTACCACTTTTAGGTAGGATTGCATTAGGCAATAAAGGAGCATTCTTCGTTGGATGCCATTCGTCCGCAAGGGTTGGATTGACGGTGGCTAAATCATTAATACCGATTTGCGGAACTCGTCCGCTACAACACGGACAACCTACACCTTTACTCCTATTATTCGGAGCAGATTGCCATTCATATCCGCATTTTTTGCATAACCACCAAACCTTTATTGGGCTTGCGACAGTAATATTATCGGGAGACAAGTTGCCATTCCGTGTTGGATGCCACTCTTCCGCTAATTCAGGATTGTTTTGCAACAATGAGCCATTTACTGAAATATAACCTTTGTGAAAAGTCGTTCCTTTTTGGGTATTACCACATATAGCACAACCACTCCCGTTAGGCCTTGTCCTCGAATTAATCAAGGAACGCCAACTATGTCCGCACCGTTTGCATTTCCACCAGACGGCATCATTTGAATGTAGAGAAAACATAGAAGGCAACAAACGACCATTCTTTTCAAAATCCCATTCTTCCACCAAGTCTGGACGCAATTCTTCTAATGACTCGTCAATTTCTGTTAAATAGCTATGGATTTCCTCTTGATCTCTTTCTACATCAATCGAGATATTTTTATTTAACAAATTCATCGTTTCTGCACCATTATAAATTCCGACAATGTAACTCAATATCTCACTTATCAACTTATTTAATTTTGCAAAATTACGACGCTTTTCGACACAAATGACTTTATCCGCGACATCATTCCAAGCACTTTTATTGTTCTCTTTTATTCGAATTAAAAAAACGCCGCATTCTTTGCAAATCCTATGCTTCGTCTTTTCTTTAAGGTGTTGTGTCTCCGTACTATGCCAACGCAACCCATCATATTCGATACCGACTGAAATATCGGGAATAAAAATATCCAGTTCCATTGAATTGGAAAAAATATCCCTATAACGATTAACGGCGTTGGGAAAAATCTTTTTGATATAAAAATAAATCGCCTGCTCGGGGAATGAGGTTTGCCTTCGCGCATTGCAAAATGGACACCCCGTGTTATCTATATCACGGTCACGTGGCGTTGCTTGCCATTCATGCCCATAGGCACATTGCCACCAAATTTTTTTGCCACTGTGAATGGTTATTTGATTGGGCGTTAGTGCTCCATTCTTTGTTGGATGCCATTCTGCTGCCAATTTTGGATTTAGAGTTGCCAAATCAGTTTCACCCGAAATTGCTCGCCGTCCGCTACAAAAAGGGCATCCTTGCCCTCTAATTGCTCTATGTCCAATTGAGGCTTGCCATTCATGTCCATTGCTACATTTCCACCAAACTTTTTGATTGGAACCAACGGATATTCCAGTAGGCGATATCGAATTGTTTTTGTCCCAATTCCATTCCTTCATTAAATAAGGTAACTCTGAAAGATACTTCTTTTCGCTCATCGTTTGACAATCCTCTGTTAATGAATTCCATAAAAATTATATCATAAGTTTTATCAAAAATCAACCACTTTGGCATTTAGGCGTGAGCTTGTCTATGACAAGCGCGCCGCTACGCGGCGCGGACAAGCTCACGCCTGCAACCGAACGAA
>CANQHG010000007.1 GCA_947623655.1 uncultured Clostridia bacterium
AAACTATATCACATGGAGCGCCTTGTTCGCTATCTTTTTTCTATTCCCTTTTGTCTCACATCAATTGTAATCCTACACTTTCGCGCGGGAAATCGGCGTCGACTACTTGACAAACGTTTTATGATTATAGTATAATATTATTCGCTGTTTGCAGAGCTTTTTTGCGGCGGCTAAAAAGCTTTCTGGAGCTTTTTTAAGGAGTTTGGAATGCTTACCTCTATTTGCGGGATAAATTGGGGCGACGAGGGAAAAGGTCGCATGGTCGATCTGCTTTCCGCCGATTACGACGTTGTTTGCCGCTATCAGGGCGGCAACAATGCAGGGCATACCGTCATCAACGAAAGGGGAAAGTTTATCCTCAATCTTCTTCCCTCGGGAATTTTGAGGGAGAACGTTGTAAACGTTCTCGGCCCCGGCATGGTCGTCGACATTAAGCATCTCTGCGGAGAGATCGGGCGGCTCAGGGAACAGGGCATCGCGATCACGCCCCAAAATCTCAAGATCAGCGACAGGGCCGTTATCACCATGCCCTACCACGTTCTTCTCGACTGCCTCGAGGAAGACCGTCTCGCGGGAAAGAAATTCGGTTCCACGCGGCGCGGTATCGCGCCCGCCTATGCGGACAGATACATGAAAAAATGCTTCCGCATGGGGGAGCTTCTATATCCGCAATTATTGAAAGAAAAGATCGCCGATATCGTCGAATGGAAAAATCTCACCGTTGCGGGCGGCTACGGCCATGCCCCGGTCACTGTCTCGGAAGTAGAAGAATATTTTAAGACGTACGGCGAACCTCTCAAAGAATATATTACCGACACGGGTCTCTTCCTCAATGAAGCGGACAAAGCGGGGAAGAAGATCATGTTCGAGGCGCAGCTCGGCGCGTTGCGCGATATCGATTTCGGGATCCTGCCCTTTACTTCGAGCTCGTCGACCATTGCCGCCTATGCGCCCATCGGCGCCGGCGTTCCCAATCTCAAGCTCGACAAGAGCATCGGCGTCATGAAAGCATATTCCACCTGTGTAGGCGAGGGGCCTTTTACCGCAGAGTACTTCGGCGAGAAAGCCGAAAAATTGCGCGAAGCGGGCGGAGAATACGGCGCCGCGACGGGGAGACCCAGAAGAGTGGGACCTTTCGACGCGGTTGCGTCCCGCTATGGGATTCGTTGCCAGGGGGCGGACGAGGTCGCTCTCACCAAACTTGACGTCCTTTCGGGACATGACGAGATAGAGATTTGCACCGCCTATGAGCTCGACGGGAAGATTTTGCATGAATTTCCGTATCCCGATCTTCTTCCGTTCTGCAAGCCCGTCTTCGAGACGGTAAAGGGCTGGAACTGCGACATCTCGAAGTGCAGAAAGCCTTCCGATCTTCCCCGGGAGGCGCTTGCCTATATCCGTCTCATCGAAAAACTTTGCGAGTGCAATATTACCTATGTCTCCGTGGGGGCAGAACGCGACGAATACGTGAAAATGAAATGATACGGACTTTTTACAAGATGCACGGCATCGGGAATGACTACATCTATTTCGATTGCTTCGGTTGGGAGCCCGAAGATCCCTCTGCCCTTGCGGTGAAGCTATCCGACAGACACTTTTCCGTCGGGGGAGACGGGGTGATCCTCGTTCTTCCGAGCAAGATTGCAGACGGCAGAATGCGCATGTTCAACGCGGACGGCAGCGAAGGGAAGATGTGCGGAAATGGCGTCCGTTGTGTCGGCAAATTTTTATATGATGTAAAGGGAATCAGAAAGGACGTCCTCACGGTGGAGACCCTTTCCGGCGTAAAGACGCTGAAAGTTGGCCAAAAGAGCGCCGATCTCATGCACGCCGAGACGTTTACAGTCGATATGGGGAAAGCAGAGCTTTGCCCCGCCAGGATTCCCGCCGACTTTTCGGGCGATCTCGCTGTAAACGTGCCTCTTTCAGTCGGAGATGCGGAATACAGAGTAACATGCGTGAGCATGGGAAATCCTCACTGCGTCGTATTTGGGGAAGATCCCGACGGGATCGAGATCGAAAAGATCGGGCCGCTCTTTGAGCGGCATTCTGTATTTCCCGAGCGCGTTAATACCGAATTTGTGCAGGCTTTGGTCAAAAACGATCTCAAAATGCGCGTATGGGAGCGCGGTAGCGGCGAAACGCTTGCGTGCGGCACGGGTGCATGCGCCTCGGCGGTCGCCGCCGTATTAAACGGGTATGCCGATAAAAATACGCCGATCACGCTCCGCCTTAAGGGCGGGGTGCTGAAGATCGAGGTCACGGACGAGACTGTTTTCATGACGGGTCCCGCGGAATTCGCATTCAAGGGCGAAGCGGAAGTTTGATCGAAGAGGTATTACATGGCGACGAAGTATATCTTTGTGACGGGCGGCGTCGTTTCGGGCCTCGGGAAAGGCATTACGGCCGCTTCTTTGGGAAGACTTTTGAAAATGCGCGGCTATAAGGTCGCTTCGCAGAAGCTCGATCCCTATATCAACATCGACCCGGGGACGATGAGTCCCTATCAGCACGGGGAAGTTTTTGTCACGGAAGACGGTGCGGAGACCGATCTCGACCTCGGTCATTACGAACGCTTTATCGATGAAAATTTAAATAAATACTCCAATCTCACGACGGGGAAAGTGTATTGGAATGTTCTCAATAAGGAACGGGCGGGGGAATATCTCGGCCAAACAGTTCAGATCATTCCCCATATCACTAACGAGATCAAAAATTTTATCTATCAGGTCGGAAAGACGGCCGGCGCCGACATCGTAATTACGGAGATCGGGGGGACGACGGGCGATATCGAGTCTCAACCCTTTCTCGAGGCGATCCGTCAGGTCGCCCGCGAAGTCGGCAGAGAGAATTGTTGCTATATCCATGTGACGCTGGTGCCTTTCATTTCCGGTTCGGAGGAATTCAAGAGCAAACCGACGCAACATTCCGTCAAAGAATTGCAGGGAATGGGAATCTTTCCCGACATCATTGTCGCCCGCGTAGATCGTCCCATGCCCGACAGCATACGTGAAAAAATCGCGATGTTTTGCAATGTGGAACCGGAGTGTTGTATCGAAAATCTCACCGTTCCCGTCCTGTACGAGGCGCCGACGATGCTCGAGGAAAATAATTTTTCCGAGATCGTCTGTAAAATTTTACATCTTTCGCCCAACCGCATCGACCTTAGCGAATGGCAGGAAATGTTGTCCCGCATCCATTCTCTCTCCAAGACGGTGACGATCGCTCTATGCGGGAAGTACGTCCAACTGCACGACGCCTATCTCTCCGTCGCCGAGGCGCTTGCCCACGGCGGTTATGAGTCGGACGCCGCGATTGAGATCAAGTGGATAGATACCGAAAAACTCACATCAAAAAACGTTGCGGCGGAGCTCGGCGGGGTCGACGGCGTGATCATCCCCGGCGGCTTCGGCGTGCGGGGCGTAGAGGGAATGATACTCGCCTGTAAATATGCGCGGGAGCGCAACATTCCGTATCTCGGCATCTGCCTCGGCATGCAGATCGCAGTCATCGAATATGCGCGCAACGTCCTTAGATTGCAGGACGCCAATTCCTCGGAATTTTTCCCGGAGGGCGCAAACTCCGTCATCGACCTCATGTCCGACCAATACGGCGTCAGGATGGGGGGGACAATGCGTCTCGGCGCCTATCCGTGTGTTGTACTCGGGAAACAGATGAAAGCAGCCTATGGTTGCGATCTTATCCGGGAAAGGCACCGCCATCGCTTTGAATTCAATAATGCCTACCGCGAGGCGTTCGAGAAAGCGGGTATGACCATCGCAGGGACTTCTCCCGACGGCACGCTCTGCGAAGCTGTAGAGATCGATAAAAACGATTTCTTTATCGGCGTGCAGTTCCACCCCGAATTCAAATCCCGTCCCAACGCGGCGCACCCGCTCTTCCGCGAGTTTGTCCGTGCGGCGGTCCGCTATCAGGGGAAATAATCATGAAGATCAATCGTAATTTTTTGAATTTAAAAGACTCCTATTTGTTTGCGACGGTCGGAGCAAAGACCGCCGCCTATAAAAAGGCACACCCGGAAAAGAATGTTCTGCGTCTCTCCATCGGAGACGTCACGCGTCCGCTCGCACCTGCTGTCATTCGGGCGATGTACGCCGCTGTCGACGACATGGCGTCTGCGGAGACGTTTAAGGGTTATGCGCCCGATCAGACGTGTTACGGCTACGACGCACTCCTCGAATCAATCATCGGGAGCTATGCGCGCAAGGGTGTGACGCTGGAAAAAGGGGATATCTTCATCTCCGACGGCGCCAAATCGGACTGTGGCAACATTCTCGATATTTTGTCGGAAGACAATATTGTCCTCGTGCCCGATCCCGTCTATCCCGTTTACCTTGATACGAATATCATGGCGGGGAGAAAGGTGATTTTCGCCGACGCGAACGAAGAGAACGGCTTTTTGCCTATGCCCGATAAAAAAGTTAAGGCGGATATCATCTATATCTGTTCGCCCAACAATCCCACGGGCGCGGCTTATACAAAAGAACAACTGAAAGAATGGGTCGCCTACGCTCTCGAAAATGACGCGCTCATTCTCTACGACGCCGCATACGAATACTTCATCACCGACGAGAGCCTTGCCCGCAGCATATATCAGATCGAGGGGGCGAAAGCGTGCGCGGTCGAGATCTGTTCTTATTCCAAGACGGCGGGTTTCACGGGCGTTCGCTGCGGATATACCGTTGTTCCCCGCGAGCTCATAAAAGACGGAGCATCTTTAAATCGTCTTTGGGCGAGACGGCAGTCCACAAAATTCAACGGCACATCCTACATCACGCAGATGGGGGCGGCGGCTGTCTTTACGGAAGAAGGGGAAAGGGAGATCGGCGAGAGCATCGGCTACTACCGCGAAAACGCCCGAATCATCTCAGAAGTATTAGACGAGCTCGGCATATGGTACACGGGCGGCAAAAATTCCCCTTACATCTGGCTCCGTTGCCCGAACAATATGGACAGTTGGAGTTTTTTCGACTATCTTCTCGAAAATGCCAACGTTGTCGGTACCCCCGGGAGCGGGTTCGGCAAGAACGGAGAGGGCTTTTTCCGTCTCACAGCTTTCGGAACACATGAAAATACGGCAGAAGCGATGCGTAGGATCGCGAAGCTTTTAAGACAGTAAGAGAGTTTTATGGAGAACACAACAAGAAGCGCGGGCGTTCTGTGCCACATTTCTTCCCTGCCGGGAAAATACGGGATCGGAAATTTAAGGGATGCCGCGCGGTTTGCGCTGACGCTCGCGGAAAACGGCGTCAAATATTGGCAAGTATTGCCTCTCGTGCAGACGGGGTATGGCGATAGTCCCTACCAATCGGTGTCCTGCACCTCCGGCAATCCCTATTTCATCGACCTCGACGAACTGGGGAAAATGGGGCTTCTCACGCGCAAGGAACTCAAGAACCTCCGCGACCGCTATAGGGAGTCTGTAAAAGTCGATTACGGCGCCCTCTACGAAGAGCGCTATGCGACGCTCAGGCTGGCCTTTTCCCGTTATGCGTTCGACAACGACGAATTCCGTGCCTTTGTCAGAAAAGGCGCATTTGAGGATTACGCCCTGTTCATGACTGCGAAAACGGTTTACGGCGGAACATTCTACGATTGGGACGAGCCGCTGAAACGCCATGAGCCGTCCGCGCTCGAAACTCTCCGTACGGAGTATCACGAGGAATATCTGTTTTGGCAGTTCGTTCAGTTTCTCTTTCGTGTGCAGTGGGAGGGGCTGTACCGCACGTGCCGCTCGCTGGGGCTCGGGATCATCGGCGATATTCCGCTCTATGTCGCTTACGACAGCGCGGACGTTTGGGCCCATCCCGAACTTTTCAAGCTCGATCAAGACCTCAAACCCGTCAAAGTAGCGGGCGTACCGCCCGACTATTTCTCAGAGACAGGCCAGCTTTGGGGCAATCCCGTCTATGATTGGGATGTCCACGCGGCAGACGGCTATAAGTGGTGGACGGAGCGGCTCATGTCGGCGCTTTCGACGTACGATATTGTCCGTATCGACCATTTCCGCGGCATTGACCGTTATTATGAGATCGACGCCGACGCAGAGAACGCGATCAGGGGAGAATGGAAAGAGGGTCCCAAGGAAAAGTTGTTTTCGTCGCTCGGCGCAGAGCGCGGCCGCATTATTGCCGAAGACCTCGGCGTCTCGGACGACGGCGTGCTGAAACTGTTGCAAAACACGGGTTTCCCGGGTATGAAAGTGCTCATTTTCGCTTTCGACGGCAATCCGGACAATGTATTTTTACCCAAAAACATACATGAAAACCACGTCTGCTATACGGGAACGCACGATAACGACACCGTGAAGGGATATGTCGACTCTCTTGCCGCTGAAGATTTTATTCTCTTTCGCGCACGCCTCGCGATGGCGCTCAAGGAGAACAGGATCGAAATGCGGCTCTCGCAAAAGGGCAAGAATTTCCCCGATGCGCTTGTCCGTTTGGCGCTCGCATCGAGGGCAAACCTCGCGATCGTTCCCATACAAGATATTTTAGGGCTCGGCAACGAAGCCCGCATGAATATCCCCGGCACGCAGGGGGGAAATTGGCTGTTCCGCCTCGACAGACCCATCGGGCGTAGTATAGCAAAATACAAAAAAATGATAAAAAATTATCGGAGGTAACTTTTATGGCAGAAAAGAAAGGATTCTTTGCGGAATTCAAGGCATTCATCACCCGCGGAAACGTCATCGACATGGCCGTCGGCGTGATCATCGGCGGTGCGTTCAGTGCGATCGTCACGGCGCTCACCAATCAGATCCTCATGCCCATCATCAATGTGATCCTCTACGCGATCACGGGCGGGCAAGGCATGGAGAACATCTATACCTATCTGCATAAGGCGTATTTGCTCGACGAAGCAGGCGCTCTCACGACGCAGATCGATCTTGTGAACTCCATTTACATCGATTGGGGCGCATTCATCACGGCGATCATCAACTTCTTGCTCATCGCGCTCGTTCTTTTCCTCATTATCAAGGTCATCAACTCGCTCCACGAGGGCGCCAAGAAGCAGAAAGCGAAGTACGATCCGCTCACAAAAGAGGAGATCAAAGAGCTTCGCGGCGAGGGAAAGAGCTGGGACGACGTTGAGAAAGCCGCTGCCGAAAAGAAAGCCCGTCTCGAGAAAGAGGCCGCAGAAGCCGCTGCCAACGCTCCCGCACCCGCACCTACAACGGAAGAACTCCTTGCCCAGATCCGCGATCTGCTACAAGCGCAAGCGCAGACGGGAACTGAAAAGAAAGAATAAAATACGAATGAGATTTGTCTGACGGAGGTCAACATGTTCGGTTTTCTCAAGTTTGGGAAAAAGAAACGCCCGCAGGGTCCTGCGTTTGCAGAGGCGGAGCGACAGATCAGAAAATTCTATACCGATCTCGAATTGAAGTTCGGCGTAGAGAAAAAGGAAAACGTCATCAGCATCGCGTCGGGGGAATTTTCCATTCTCGATCATCACGCGGAACGGCTGGATATCGACTATTCCTACTATCCCAAAAACGGTCATACAAATCTCACCGTCTATGTTTATTTCGGCGAAAAGCATGCAAGCGAGGAAAATCTCAGGCTTCTCAACGAATTCAACCGTAAAAGCAGCTATTGGATGACTTGTATCGAGACGGAATCGAACATTCCCTATCTGGCGTTTGCCGCTTCCGTGTCCGATCCCGCGCCCGAGGATATCGTGCGCCACATCGATTGGCTCTTACGGTTTCTGCCCGCAAGCGGAAACAGAGACGTATTTTTGCGGCTTCTCGAGTCGGATCCGCCGCAAGAAAAGAAAGAATGAAAAAAAGCGAAGCTTCGGCTTCGCTTTTTCATACTAATATCAATAGTTTAAGATATGCACATATTTTATTCCCCGCGACTACAATGAACGGGGAGAGAATATGCGCATCGGTTTTGTGACGGGAGGAACTTTAAGCGAGTTTTCTGAGAACTACGAAGGCGAACTGCCCGACGTCGTATGCTTCGGCTTTCAGGCGATCGGAAAAGTGAGCTATGAGAGGGAACTCAAGGGGGAGACAAGTCTGTTTGAAGACGTCGCGCTCCTGTCCAAAGAACAGAAAAATGTTGTCCTCTGCGGTTGCTATACGGATGCGCGCGGCGTCAAGCGTAAATCGGTCGTTGTGGCGGAGAGAGGGCGCATCCTCGGCGTCAGCGATATGGTGAACCGTCTCGACGGCGGAGATTTCCGCAGCGGCGCGGGGATCAGGATTTTCGAGACGGCGGCGGGTAAACTTGGCGTCGTCGTGGCGGAAGATTTCTATTTCCCGCGCGTCATCGAAACGCTCTCAGTCTGCGGGGCAGAAGTCGCCATCGTTATTTTTGAGGAACTCACAGAAAGTCTCGAACAGACCCTCATGCGGGCGCAGGCGTTCATGTATGGTATTCCCGTGTGTCTATGCGCGTTCGGTTATGCCGAAGCGGCCGATATCGGCGGAAAACTCAGTTTTTCTTCTCCGCAAAGTCCCTGTATTTTCGATTTGAAACGGGAGCAGGAGTATCACCTTATCGAGACCCGCCAGCGTGGCTTTTACAAAAAGAAAAAGGGCACATTCTGAGTAAAAAAGGCTTGCCGTGAGGCAAGCCGTAAGTTTTTATTTTAGATTATTGGACAATTCTCGCGCAGGCGACAGCTAAAGCCCCAGGGCCGATGTGGCAGGAGACAGAAAGCGAAAGAGGATCGATGAAGCAGAAAGGCACATTCGGGAATGCGGCCTTGAGCTCTTCGGCAAAGATCTTTGCCTCGGTATCGTCGGCTGTATAGGCGATGGAAAGTTGCATCTCTCCGTTTTCCACAAGCGCCTTGAAGCGCGTGTCAAAATCCTTTCTGATAGCCTCGATCATCACTTCTTTTGCCTTTTTCAGCGTGTTTACTTTTTTAAAGGCGTCAAGTTTTTCCCCTTGGATCTGCAAGACGGGCTTGATTCGAAGGATCGTGCCGATGAGGGCGGCAGCAGGGGTGAGACGGCCGCCTTTTTTGAGATATTTCAGTGTGTCGAGGGAGATGTAGATACTGCTGTCGAATTTTGTTTTCAAAAGAATATCTTTGATCTCCGCCGCGCTCTTTCCCTGCTTTGCAAGCGTGAGCGCGTCGTAAACGCTTTGGCGTTGGGTGATGGAAATGCGCTGGTTATCCACGACCTGCACCCGTCCGCCGTAGTCCTTTGCGAGGCTTTCCGCCGTGTGACAGGACTCCGAAAGTCCGCTCGACATGGGGATATGCACGATCTCGCTGCCGTCTTTTAAAAGCTCGTCCCAAAGATCGGTCACGCTCCCGACAGCGGGCTGCGACGTGGAAACATTGGCGTCTCCCTGCAAGTGAACATAAAATTCGTCTTGTGTGAGGTTGATATCCTCAAAGTACTCTTTGCCATCGATCAGAAAGGGCATCGGGAGCACAAAAATTCCCAGTTTTTTTGCGTCCGCTTGTGTGATGCCGCTATTCGAATCAGTGACGATCTTGACGTTTGCCATAATCACTCTCCGAATATTTATTTTGTGAACCGATTTTATTATACAGAATATAACGCAGAAAGTCAAGGATTTCAACGGAAAAATGTTTGATTTCTGCGAAAGGTTGACATTTTTCCCGTACTGTGATACCATAAATACGGGAGTAAAGTATGTATCGCATTCTCACAAGAAAGCAATTAAATGAAAACGTCACGATGATAGAGGTGGAAGCGCCGCAAATTGCGAAAAAAGCGCTTGCGGGGCAGTTTGTGATCCTGCGCACCAATGAGCACGGAGAACGTATCCCGCTCACTGTCGCGGGGACAGATAAGGAGAGAGGAACTGTCACGGTCATTTTTCAGGTCGTCGGCAGAACGACTATGGAGCTCGACCTGAAAAAAGAGGGTGATCGTCTCGCCGATTTCGTCGGCCCTTTGGGAAATCCTACGGATCTTACGGGCGTTAGGAGGGCGATCGTTGTGGGCGGAGGCGTCGGTTGCGCGATCGCTCTGCCAGTTGCAAGACGTCTCAAGGAGCTTGGCGCAGAAGTGTGTTCCGTGATCGGATTCAGAAACCGCGGGCTCGTTATTCTCGAAGATGAGTTTAGTGCTGTCTCCGATACGCTTATCGTGACGACGGACGACGGAAGCTACGGCGAAAAGGGGAATGTCTGTGTTCCCTTAAAGAGATTTCTCGACAGAGGAACATACGACGCTGTATTTGCGATCGGGCCGCTTGTCATGATGAAATACGTTGCTCTGACTGCGAGACCGTACGGCGTGAAGACGGTTGCAAGCATGAACCCTATCATGATCGACGGGACGGGGATGTGCGGCTGTTGCCGTGTGACAGTGGACGGAAAAATGCGGTTTGCATGCGTGGACGGGCCGGATTTTGATGCGCAGAAGATCGATTTTGACGAGGCGATCGGCCGTTTGAAGACGTATGAAACGTTTGAAGCCGAAGCCCGCGAAAAGCACTGCAATCTCTATAAAAAGGAGATAAAATGATGTTTAACAAAAGGGAAACAAAATATCCCATGCCCGTGCAGGAACCTCTTGTGAGGAATAAAAATTTTAACGAAGTCTGCCTTGGATACGATGCGGAGACGGCAAAACTTGAGGCACAGCGTTGTCTGCACTGCAAAAACAGTCCGTGCGTCAACGGTTGCCCCGTCTCTATCATGATTCCCGACTTTATCGCCGCGATCGCCGCGGGAGAGTTCGGGGAAGCATACGAAGTCATTTCCCAAAATTCTATGCTGCCCGCCGTTTGCGGCAGGGTATGTCCGCAGGAGCGGCAGTGCGAAAAATTATGCGTACGCGCAATCAAGGGAGAAGCTGTTGCCATCGGGCGACTGGAGCGTTTTGCGGCTGACTACCATGCCATTCATGCGGGAAAGACAGAACGTCCCGCTTCGAACGGCCATAAAGTGGCAGTTGTCGGTTCGGGACCTGCGGGGCTTGCGTGTGCGGGAGATCTTGCTCGGCTCGGGTATGAAGTGACGGTCTTCGAGGCTCTCCATGAGGCCGGTGGCGTCCTCGCATACGGGATCCCGGCGTTCCGTCTGCCGAAAGAGATCGTGCGCCGCGAGGTGGAGAATTTAATGGAGCTCGGCGTAAAATTTGAGATGAACAGCGTCGTCGGCCGTCTCTATACCGTAGAGGAACTCAAAGAGAGCGGTTTTGAAGCTATTTTTCTCGGTACGGGTGCGGGGCTCCCCCGTTTTATGGGCATTAAAGGGGAAAACGCCAAGGGCGTCTTTTCTGCGAACGAATATCTTACCCGTGCCAATCTTATGAGAGCCTACGAAGAAGACAGTAAAACGCCGGTCTACCGCGGGAAGAACGTCGCGGTCGTGGGCGGCGGCAACGTTGCAATGGACGCGGCGCGGACAGCCAAGCGGCTCGGGGCGGAGAAAGTCTTTATCGTATATCGCAGGGGCAAAGAAGAGCTCCCCGCAAGGGGTGAAGAGATCGAGCACGCCATGGAAGAGGAAGTTGAGTTCAGATTGCTCACCGATCCCGTTGAAATTCTGACGGACGCAGAGAACAATGTAGTCGCAATGAAGTGTGTGGAAACCGTGCTCGGCGAACCCGACGCGAGCGGCAGGCGAAAACCTGTCGCCAAGGCGGGAAGCGAATTTGAAATCGCCGTCGATTGTGTGATCATGGCGCTCGGAACATCTCCCAATCCGCTTGTCAAACAGACGACGGTTGGACTTGAAACGAATGCCCGCGGAGGAATTGTTGCCGACGAGAACGGAAAGACTTCGCTGGACGGAGTGTTTGCGGGCGGAGACGCCGTAACGGGTTCCGCGACCGTCATTCTCGCGATGGGTGCCGGGAAAAGGGTCGCAAGATCGATCGATGAATATATCAGAAATAAAATTTCATAGGAATTCGGTCTGTGTGCCCGCATTCTCACATCTGTGAAGCGAAAGGCAAACTTCTATTCGGAAAAGAAAGTTCATACATTATTGTATGAATTTTTTTTATCGCCATCGGGTGGCGATGGGCTTTCTTTCTATCTTTCTTGCCGTTGCTCTGACTTTCGGAGTCTGTTTTTTTGCACTTTCGCGCACAGCCGCGCAGACAAGCCGCCTCGTCGTCGTGATCGACGCGGGACACGGGGGTATCGACGGAGGCGTCGTCGGAATCGAAACGGGGAAAAAGGAGAGCGACATCAATCTTTCGCTCTCGAGGATCCTGCAAACGGCGTTTGAAGACGCGGGCTTTTATGTGATCCAAACCCGTCCCACAGAGGCGGGACTTTATGGCACGGCGACGAACGGATATAAAAAAAGAGATATGCAGAAGCGTGCCGAGGTCATTCGTGAAAGCATGCCAGCCCTTGTCATTTCCGTGCATCAAAATTTCTTTTCCATGCGTTCGAGGCGCGGGGCGCAGGTTTTCTTTCGGGAAGATTCGATTCCCTCGAGAAGTCTCGCAACGCACATTCAAACTTCTTTAAACGATATGCCCGAGTGCGTCAAGAAGACAAACGCCCTTAAAGGGGATTATTACGTTTTAAATTGCAGTGATTTTCCGTCCGTCATTGTCGAATGCGGTTTCCTCTCCAATGCCGAAGACGAAAAACTACTTGTTACGGAAGATTACCAGAAAAAGATTGCTACAGCGATTTTAAAGGGTGCGCTGGCCTTTCTTACGACCGACGCTACATAATATTTGACAAGATATTTAAGGCGTGTTATAATACTTTCATGCCGTACTGCAACAGAAAAACATATGAATTGAGATATTCCGATTTTGATTTTAAAGACGAACTCACGCCTACTGCGCTGTTGGCGCTCGTGCAGGAGTCTGCCTGTCTCAGCGCGGACGAACTCGGTTTCGGTTACGACGATCTCAGGCCGCTTCACTATGGGTTTTTGGTGGTCAATACCTACTGCCAACTGCATCGTCCCATCCGCCTTGGAGAAAAGATCACGATCGAAACGTGGCCGCTTCCGCCCCGTCATGTGATTTACGAAAGGGATTACCGCGTTTTATCGGGCGAAGAGGAAGTTGCCGCTCTTGCGTCGCGCTGGTGTCTTGTCGACATGAGCGATTTTTCTCTTTTGCCGCCCGAAAAACTCGGGGAGACGAATGCGAGATGTCCTTATCGCAACGAAAAGACGGTTGAAGTTCCGAATTGGAAGATACAAAAGCTTACCGAGGGAAGAGAGATGTACCGCATGCGGGTAAACGCGAGTCATTGCGATCACTATATGCACGCCAACAACACCCGCTACCTCGACTTCTTTATGGATTGCTTTACAATGGAAGAACAGCAGGCAAGAAAGATAAAGTCTTTTCAAATCTCTTATGCAAAGCAAGCGAAAGAGGGCCGAGAACTCTCGCTCATAAGGCAAGACCTCGACGGCTGTTCCGTCTGCGAGGCACATTCGGACGGCGAACTTTTGACTCAGTTCCGTGTGGAGTGGGAGGAGCGGCCGTGAAAGCAGACAAGCCGTCCGTATTGAAGTTCGTCAATCTGTGCAGAAAACTGTTCATCATCTTCAGTTGCATCGCGCTTCCCGCTCTCATGGTCTGCCTCATCTTTGCCGTGAGAGGTTATATGGGGTTTTTGTTTATCTCAATCGCGATCGCCCTTGTCTATTTTACCCTCTACGGTCTGTATGCTGTCTATATTTCTATGGGCACGGTCGTCGGGTTCGAAACAACTGACAAGGTCGTATACGTTAGAACGCGGCGCAAAACATACACCTATGACGTAAAGAGGGGATGCAAAGCGGTCAAGACAACGAAGAGAAAATTTGTCTGCACGTTCGAGACGAAGGATTCCAGAGATAAATTTATTTTTCCGAGAAAGGTGCTCTTCGCAAAATCGTACGACGAACAATTTACCGTTGCAGAGATCGCAACATTTTATCCTGCAATCGAAACAATGGAGACTTCAGATTAAAAAACGGCGCAAAACGCCGTTTTTAGTGTTTTACATAGTAATATGTCAGACATAATATTGTCAAATTATAATATTAAATTGAAAAAAACTTGCTCTTGGCGAAATCCGAGCGCATACTTGACGGAGAGATTTCTCTGTGCTATAATAATATGGATATCGGTTGTATACCTGAGAGAGGGAGGGGGAGTGATGCTGCGCGATTTGCTGTATGAAGAGAGCGCCACGAGCTCGCGTGCAAATGCTGAGGCCAAATATTACACTTTTTTTCTCGTGCTTTCGATTATTTGTTTTGTATTTGCGGGGATATCGGCTTTCTTTGCAACTTCCGTCATTCAGGGCGTTATTGCGGACGAGGCATATACGACGCTCGGCAAGATTTTAGCGATCGCCGTGTGGATCTTGTTCGTTCTTACTTTCGCCGGCGTCGGACTTCTCTTCTGGTTCATCAAAAAGAGATTTAATTTAAGTTACGACTACACGTTCGTTGAGGATGAATTGCGTGTGACAAAGGTCTTTAACGGGCGTTCGAGAAAGTATTTTACGACCATTTCCGCGGATTCCATTTTAAAGATCGGTTGGTGCGATAAGCCTTCTTTTCAGAACACTATGCGCGGTATACAGGGAAAACCCAAATATCTGACGCCCAATAAGACGCCCGCCGAGGAGAAAGATTTTATTTATTTGCTTGTCGGCGGTTCGCTCGGAAAGACGTTGTATGTGCTCGAGTGCAGGCAGATCTTAATGGAATACCTCGTCCAAAGCGCGGGCGTGAATAAGCTGGAAAGAGAATGATCTATTTTGACAATGCCGCAACGACCCGTCCCGACGCAGAGGCGCTTCAACGAGCGGCGGAATTTACAGACGAATTCTACTACAATCCCTCCGCCAGATACGGCGGAGGCTTTACCGTCTCATCGAAAATAAACGCCATGCGCGAGGCTCTATTGAAAACCGTCGGCGCTGCGGGGCGGTTTGATCTTATCTATACCTCGTGCGGCAGCGAGGCCGATAACCAAGCGATCTTTTCCGGCGGGAAGAGGGGGAACGTCGTCACGACGGCGGGTGAACATTCGGCCGTATATGCAACTTGTGTGGAGTTGAAAAATCGCGGCGTCGAACCCCGCTTCGCTGCTGTAGAAATCGACGGCAGTGTGACAGTGGAGAGCGTCCTTTCTCTTGTCGACGATAAAACGAGCCTTGTTTCGGTTGTTCATGTCAACAATGAAACGGGTGCCATCAATGATATTGCCGCCATTTCGAAGGCCGTCAAGGCGAAAAATCCGCGCACGATTTTCATGAGCGACGGCGTTCAGGCATTCGGGAAACTGCCGTTCGTTCTCCCGCAAAGCGTCGATCTCTATGCGGTGAGCGCCCACAAGATCGGCGGGCTCAAGGGGGTTGGCGGACTATTCAAACGCGAGGGGCTTGCCCTCAAGCCGCTCGTTTACGGGGGCGGGCAGGAAGGAAATCTTCGAAGCGGCACGGAGAACACTTTCGGCATCGCCGTCTTTGCGTATGCCGCGGAAAATAAGTTCAAAACGCTTAAAAAAGACGCTGAAAGGCTTGAAAAGTATCGGGAAAAGCTTATTTCCTTGCTTGACAATCAACTTTTTATGCGTCTTTCTCCCGAAAAGGGCTCGCCATACATCCTCACCGTTTCCGCTGCGGGAATGCGCGGGGAGGTATTGCAGCGTATGTTGTGGGACAAGGGTCTTTGCGTGGGAACGGGCAGCGCGTGTTCTTCCAAAAACCGTTTCAGCCGCGTTATGACAGCGTGCGGATATGGAGAAAAGGTGCTCGACGGTGTTCTCCGATGTAGTTTTTCGCCCGCAACAACGGAGCAAGAGATCGCCGAAGCGGCGCTTATCCTCAACTCAGTAGCAAGAGATTATCAACAAAATACAGATCTGTGACTCTCGGTATTGTGGGCACAGTCGGAAAGGAAAAAAATGGAAAATGTCATCATTATCCGCTATGCGGAAATTCATTTAAAGGGAAAGAATCGCGGTTATTTCGAGCGGGTGTTTGCCAACAATCTCGAAAAGGCTATGAAGGGGATCCGTCACGAGATTCATCGCACAAGCGGTAGATATCTTATTGCCGACTTCAACGAGAGTATGACGGAAGAGATCATGCGCCGCGTTTCCCGAGTTTTTGGCGTACATTCATATTCCTCTGGTCTTCTCACAGAAAACGACGAAGACAGCATTTATCATGCCGCAAAACTTGTCGCGCCCGAGAGTGGGACTTTTAAAGTGGAGACGCATCGCGGGGATAAACGGTACCCGCTCACATCTATGGAGATCAGCGCCCGCATCGGCGGCAGACTATTGAGCGAAAGACCCTCTCTGCGCGTCGACGTACATTCGCCCGAACATACCGTATATGTGGATGTCCGCGAGAGCGGTAAAGCGCTTGTATTCGGCTCTTTTTGCGACGGATTACACGGTATGCCCGTTTCGACTGCGGGGAAAGGGCTTCTGCTCATTTCGGGCGGCATTGATTCTCCCGTTGCGGGCTATATGATGGCGAAGCGCGGACTGACCGTCGAGATGCTGCATTTCCACAGCTATCCCTATACCAACGAGGGAGCAAAAGAGAAAGTGGTTTCTCTTGCGAAGATCTTATCGGAATACTCGCTGACGACCCGTATTACCACCGTAAGTGTGACGCACATTCAGGAAGAGATCCACAAAAAATGCGCCGCAGAGCTCAATGTAACCCTATTGCGGCGGTTTATGTACCGCATTGCCGAGCGAATCGCAACGCGGGAGGGGGCGGGTTGTCTTGTGACGGGGGAAAGCCTTGGGCAGGTCGCAAGCCAGACGCTCGAGGGACTCACTTCATCCAATGCCGTTGTAAAGCTACCCGTTTTGCGCCCGCTTATCGGCTTCGACAAAGAGGATATCATTGCAATCGCAAAAAAAATCGGCACATACGAGACCTCTGTGCTTCCGTATGAGGACTGTTGCACCGTGTTTTTGCCCGATTTCCCCGCGATAAAGCCCAAACTTTCCTTTATCGAAGAAGAGGAGAGCAAGCTCGACGTCAAGGCTCTGGTCGAAGAAGCGCTTTCAACGCGCGAGTGCATACGGTTTTAATTTGGTTAGCCGTCCCACCAATCATCGGGAAGGTCTGAAGCTGTATCGATATGAACGAGGGGGAGAAAGACAGTCTCTCCCTCGATATTTTTATAGAACGGGGTGACGCTGTAGCGATAACTTTCACCTGCGACAACAGAATTGTCGCTGATACACCTTTGATATTTTCCGCGATAGATCGTAACTGAATTGCCCTGATTTTCCCTTTTTATAACATAATCATAGTACTCTGCCTGACATAGTACTATGTTAACGGCACCATTTCTGACTGAAATCGTCGGCATTTCAATGCGCGGAGCCGAATATTTGTTACTCATTTCAAGTGGCGCCGCACTTTTTTTGAAGAGTTCTTTTCTGTCGGAAAGAAAGGGAGAATTTGGATCAGAAAGCAGGATTCTATGATTTTTTTCGTATTCCTGTATGTCGATCGAGAGTTCCTCTACGCCGTCGCACGGGGGGAGCGGGGAGGGCGAACGGTTTTTATAGAGCGTTTTGAGGATATCAAGGGCAATGTTTGCGGGAATGCCGCCGCCCGTTGCGCTGATTTCGCTGTTATCTCTGTTTCCGAGCCAAACGGCCACTGTATCTTCCGATGTGTAGGCGATGGTGTAAGCGTCGGTATTTCCCGCCTTTCCCTCGGCAGTGCCCGTTTTGGCGCACACATCATAGGGGAGATTTCTGAGTTTTTTTGCGGTTCCTTCTTTTGCGGCCGTTTTCAACATGTCGCTCACAAGATAGCTCGTTTCTGCAGAAAACACTCTTGTATCCCGCGGCTTGTACTCGTAGATCGTCTTTCCCTTGCTATTTTCGATACGTGAGATCGCTTTCGCGGGGGAAAATAGGCCCCGGTTTGCGAGTACGGCGTAGCCGTCTGCCAGGGCGGGGAGCGAAAAACCCTCGCGCATGCCCCCTAAGGCGAGAGCGAGAGAATAGTCGCTCTTATCGACGTGCAAATTCATTTTATCGAGATAGGCGGCCGCCCGTTCGCAACCGAGAGCGTTCAATATTTTTACTGCAGGGATATTGACGCTGTGCGCCAAGGCGTACCTTGCGCTCATATATTTTCCGCTTGCGCCACCTGCATCGTCGGGACAGTAGCCCGAAAAATCGGTCTTTTCGTCTAAAATCGGTGTTGCCGGGCATATTAAATCTTCTTCGATGGCTGGTCCGTATACGAGCAAGGGCTTTAAAGTAGAGGCGGGGAGGCGTTTTAAAGTGCCGCAAGTCGAATAAAACGCTTTTATGCCGTCCGAGCGGTTGTCGCGGACGATCGTGCAGACATCGGAGTCGGCTCTCGTCTCTTCAAGTTTTTTTTGAAGTTGCCTGTCGAGAAAAGTATAAACACGCACAGATCCGAGCTCACCCGCGCCTGCGTCGGGAAAGAGCTCGGAGAGTTCGTCGAAAACAAGCGATAAATAACTATCACCGCCCTGTGATTGCGCGGGTGTTTCGGGAAGAGGTTGTTTTATGGCATTCAGATATGCCGTTTCATCGAGATAGCCTTGCTCTTTCATGAGCTTCAGCACAAAATTACGCCTCGAAAGGCAGGCTTCTCCATTGCGGAAGGGAGAGTAACGGTTGGGAGAACGCACCAGAGCGGCGAGCATGGCGGCGTCTGCGGGACCGAGTTTCTCCGCTTCTTTGCCGAAATAGAAATCGGAGGCGGAAGCGATGCCGAATACGTCGTGTCCGAAATAGATCGAGTTGAGGTAAAGCTCGACGATCTCCTCCTTTGAATACCTTTTTTCGAGAATCTTTGTCAGTTTGAATTCCCTGAGTTTACGGTTGATCGTCTTTTCGCTCGTGAGGTGCGTGTTTTTGATGAGCTGTTGGGAGATCGTTGAAGCACCTTCGCGGAAAGAAAACGTTTTGATATTTTTGAGAAGCGCCCCGCAAATCCGTTTGTAGTCAAGCCCATGATGGGAGTAAAACCGCTTGTCTTCGACCGAGACAAAAGCTTGCGGCACATAGTCGGGGAGTTCGTCCAAAGAGACGCTTTTCCGTTTTGCAGTCTCGATCTGTTCGCCGTTATTGTCATAAATTCTGACGCAAGCGGTGGAGATCTGCAATTTTTCGCTGTCGAGCTTCACGCCCGCCGTCACGCCGAAATAGTAGAAAAGCCCGCCGAGCAACAATACCGCGAGCACTCCGAGCGGAATGAAGATCGCAAGGAATACTTTTTTCATCTGTGACAGTATGTGTCTCGGAAATAAAATTTAAGCGAGCAGTTTCAGTGTTTTCATCGATTTTTCCTTTTTCGGCGGATTTTTGCTCAAAGATGATTGAAAAACCTTTTTGTTTATGATATAATCATTCTGTATGAAAACTTTACAGGAAATCATTGACGATAGTCGTAAAATCGTCTTTTTCGGCGGCGCGGGTGTGTCTACCGAGAGCGGAATTCCCGACTTTCGCTCGGAGGACGGGCTATACCGTCAAAAGTATACCGTTTCTCCCGAGACGATGCTCTCCAAAGATTGGTTTTTTTCACACACGGAAGAGTTTTTCAGGTTTTATCGCGACAAAATGTTGCCCCTTTGGGCCGAACCGAACGCGGCGCATAAAAAACTCGCCGAACTCGAGAAAAAGGGGAAACTTCTCGCCGTCGTCACACAGAACATCGACGGGCTTCACCAAAAGGCGGGCAGCAAAAAAGTTTTTGAGCTTCACGGCTCTGTTCACAGAAATACCTGTCTGAAATGCGGAAATAAATATACGGCAGAGGAGATCGCCGCCGAAAAAGGGGTCCCGCATTGCGGTTGCGGCGGGCTTATCAAACCCGACGTCGTGCTCTACGGCGAACTCCTCGATGAGGACACTGTTCAAGGCGCCGTCGACGCCATCGCCGAAGCGGATACGCTCATTGTGGCGGGGACTTCGCTGACCGTATATCCCGCGGCAGGGTTTGTCAACTATTTCAACGGGAAATACCTTGTTCTCATCAATCGCGATCCCACGCCGCTCGACAGTCAGTGCGACCTTGTTCTTCACGGAAAGGTCGGAGAGATCTTATCGGAAATCAAAGTATGAAATATCACATCGTCACATACGGTTGTCAGATGAACCTGCATGAATCGGAAAAAATCGCGGGAATCTTGCGCGAAAAGGGTTACACAGAGGAAACGGACATCGACAATGCCGACATCATCGTATTCAATACCTGTTGTATCCGAGAAAATGCCGAAAACCACGCTTTCGGTAATATCGGCGCACTCAAGCGGCACAAGCGGGAGAAAAAAGACCTCATTATTGCCGTCGGCGGTTGCATGGCGCAAGAGAAGGGAAAGGCGGAACTCATCAGAGAGAAATTTCCCTTTGTGGACATTCTCTTCGGGACCCATAATTTGAACGAACTCGGCGCGTTGATCGACAAAAAGAGGGCGCAAAAAAAGCGAGTTTTTTCGCTCAAAGAAGAACGGGAAGAAACGGAAGACGGCATCACTCCCGTGCGGACAGGCTATCCGGGCGCATGGGTCAACATCATGTACGGCTGCAATAACTTCTGCTCTTACTGCATTGTCCCTTATGTGCGCGGGCGCGAGCGCTCGCGTCGCCCGGAAGAGATCGTAAACGAGGTGCGTTCGCTCGCGGAGGCAGGGTACAGAGAGATAACACTTCTCGGACAGAATGTCAATTCCTACTACGGCGACGACGGCACTGCTTTTCCTGAACTTCTCGATAAATGTGCAAGCGTTGAGGGAAACTTTCGTCTCCGCTTCATGACTTCTCATCCGAAAGATTTTTCCGAGGAACTCGTGAAAGTCATCAAAAAACACAAAAAGATCTGCAGCTGCATCCATTTGCCCGTTCAGTCCGGGTCCAACCGCATTCTTTCTCTCATGAACCGACGGTATACGCGGGAGAAATACTTGGAAGAGATTGCGCTTTTGCGAAAAGAGATTCCCGATTGCGCCGTAACGACGGATATCATCGTCGGTTTTCCCACGGAGACGGAAGAGGATTTTCAGGAGACGCTGTCCCTCGTGAAAGAGGCCGGATTTGCCTCGGCCTTTATGTTCATATACTCTCCCCGCACGGGCACAAGGGCTGCAGTCATGGAAGGGCAGATCGCGGAAGAGATCTCAAAGGACAGGCTTTCAAGGCTCATCGACGCCGTTAATGAACAGACGAGAAATATCAGCGCGGGATACGTCGGGAAGACTGCGGAAATTCTCTGCGAAGGGTATGACGAGAAGAAAAAGATGTATCTCGGCAGAGACGAATACGGCAGAATGGGCTATTTTGCCGATGATAGGGATAGGATCGGCGAGTTTGTAACGCTCAGGATCGAGCATGCGAACGGCATTTCTTTATACGGAAGCGTCGTCGAAGAGTAACGGAGGAGAACAAATGGGACTTTCACCGATGATGGATCATTGGAAAAAGGTAAAGGAAGCCCACCCCGACTGCATCGTCTTTTACCGTTTGGGGGACTTTTATGAAATGTTTTTCGAGGACGCCGAAAAGGCAAGCAAGATCCTCGATCTGACCTTAACGGGAAGAGACTGCGGGCTCAAAGACCGTGCGCCCATGTGCGGCGTGCCGTTCCATGCCGCAGACGCCTACATTCAGAAGCTCGTGGAGGCGGGCGAAAAGGTCGCGATCTGTGAACAACTTTCCGATCCGAAGCAATCGAAAGGCATGGTCGACAGGGACGTCATTCGCGTCGTTACTGCAGGCACGGTGACAGAGGAAAGTCTTCTCGACGAAAAAAAGAATAATTTCATCGCCTGTGCCTATAAGAAAAATAATAAATATGCCTTAGCATGGGCGGATATCACGACGGGCGAGCTCAACTGTGCGGAACTTTCCGGTGCGGAAAAGTGCCTCTCGACGCTGATCAATCTTTCCGTTGCTGAGATCATCTGTAACGACGATTTCCTCTTTGAAACGAAAGACAGTGCAGAGGTGACAAGAGGGGCGCTTCCGCCGATCTCCTGTTATCTTCCGTATGCTTTTCACTATGTAAGTGCCGAAAAAAGCCTCAAAGATCAGCTCTCAGTCGCGTCTATGGACGCGTTGGGACTTGGCGGGCACGAAGAGGCGACGATCGCAGCAGGGGCGCTCATCGCTTATCTCCTCGAAACGCAGAAGCACGCGCTCAAGAACATCAATTCTCTCCGTTTTGCGGACAGTTCGGAGCACATGACCCTTGATCCGTCGGCGCTACGCAATCTCGAGATTTTGAAGAACAACGGAGAGGGGAAGAAATACGGCTCTTTGCTGTGGCTTCTCGACAGAACAAAGACAGGAATGGGCGCGAGGAAGTTGGCTTCTCTGCTTCTCACTCCGCTCAAAAATATCGACAGGATCAATAAGCGGCTCGACGCCGTGGACGAACTTTATCGCGCGGGTGTCATACGTATGGGGCTTTCCGATATGCTCGGCGCTATGCATGATATCGAGCGGCTCACGGGACGCATTTCCAACGGCAATCTGCAGCCGAGGGACTGTCTTGCGCTCTCTGCTTCCCTTGCCGTCGTGCCGAATATCAAATTTCAGCTCTCCGGGTTCAATTCCGCGCTTCTCTCTTCGGTCGCGAACCGTATGGCGGACACGACAGAGATCTGCGCCCTCATCAACGGTGCGATTGCGCCCAGCGCTACGACGTTGAAAGAGGGAAGTTACATCAAAGAAGGGTATAACGAGCAGCTCGACGCGCTGCGGGACGTCAAGACGCGCAGTAAGGCTCTTCTGTCGGAACTTGAAGCAAGAGAGCGCGAACGTACGGGGATCAGAACGCTGAAAGTAGGTTATAACCGCGTCTTCGGCTACTATATCGAGGTGAGCAACTCTTTCAAAGACCGCGTGCCCTATTCCTATACGAGAAAACAGACTCTGACGACAGGGGAACGCTACATCAGCGACGAACTCAAAGAACTCGAGACGAAGATCCTTGGAAGCGACGATCAGGCTCAACGGCTCGAAGAACATCTCTATCTGGAACTTCTCGGGATCCTCGAAAAAAATATTGTAGTTTTTCAAAAGATCGCGGGGGCGATCGCAGAGCTCGATGTTCTTGTCTCCTTTGCGACCGTCGCGAAAGAGAATAAATATACCCGTCCGCAACTCATACAAGAAGGGGCGCTCGAGATTGAAGAAGGGCGTCACCCCGTCGTAGAGGCGATCTCAAAGGAACGTTTTGTCCCGAACGACTGCGTTCTCGACACGGGAGAAAACCGTACGATGATCTTGACGGGGCCCAACATGGCGGGCAAGAGCACCTATCTGAGACAGAATGCGCTCATTGTCTTTTTGGCGCATGTGGGATGCTTTGTCCCTGCAAAGAGAGCGGTCGTGCCGCTCACGGACAGAATTTTTACCCGTATCGGCGCGAGCGACAATCTGATTCTCGACAGAAGTACGTTTATGGTCGAGATGACGGAAGTAGCGAACATATTAAGAAACGCCACGGAGAAGAGTCTTTTGATCCTCGACGAAGTGGGACGGGGGACGAGCACGTTTGACGGACTTTCCATTGCGTGGGCAGTTATCGAGTATCTCACGCAGAATATCCGCGCGAAGACATTGTTTGCCACTCATTACCATGAACTTACCGAGCTCGAGGGAAAACTCGAGGGGGTAAAGAACTATAAAATCAGCGTCCGTGAGATCGCCGGGAGTATCGTCTTTTTGCGGAAGATCGTGCGCGGGGGCGCTTCGCGTTCCTTTGGCGTGGAAGTTGCGGCGCTTGCAGGCGTTCCCGAGGCCGTGACGGCGCGGGCGAAAGCCATTTTGCGTTCTCTCGAAAAGAAAGACAAGACCCGTGCCGAGACGCCGATCGAAGAGGAAGAACCGATTGAAGAAGAACGTTTCAATTTCAGGGAAGAGCTCAGCGGACTCGACGTCAATATGCTTACGCCCATGCAGGCGCTTGCACTCATATCGGAATGGAAGGAGAAAATCAAATGAGTATCAATATATTGACTCCCGACGTCTATAACCGTATCGCTGCGGGTGAAGTGGTCGACAGGCCCTATTCGGTCGTAAAAGAACTCGTTGAAAATGCCATAGACGCCGGCGCCACCGAGATCACAGTGGAAATCGAGGGCGGCGGGAAACAAAAGATCCGCGTTGTTGACAATGGTTGCGGTATCGAAAAAGACGAACTCAAAAAGGCTTACCAACCCCATGCGACGAGTAAACTTGCGGACGCGGAAGATCTTTTTACGGTCTCAACGCTCGGTTTTCGCGGAGAAGCCATCGCCTCGATTGCGTCCGTTTCCCGCATGAGTATCACTTCCGATGTGGGACAGGGCGCATATGCGCTCTCCTGTGAAGGCGGAGTGCTGGGCGAAGTTTATTCCGCAGCCGGTGCGCGCGGCACGGAAGTTGTTGTGAGCGACCTCTTCTACAATACGCCTGCTCGCCTGAAATTTTTAAAAACGGACAGCCAGGAGGAGGGCGACGTCACCAATATGATGGCGAGGTTTATTTTGTCCCGCCCCGAAATATCCTTTCTCTATACGGCAAACGGAAAAGTCAAATTCCGTTCTTTGGGCGAGGGGCTTCCTTCCGCGATCACGGTCGTCTACGGGGCTTCCACGCTCGAAAACTGTCTTGAGATCGCCGCGGATAAGCATGGTATCGTATTGCACGGGTTTATCGGCAACAGAAATTTCTCAAAACCGAACAGGACTTATCAGAGCTTATTCGTCAACGGACGGTACGTTGTCAACCAAACGGTCGCGGCAGCGGTTACAAATGCCTACGCCGCGTATCTCATGAAGCGGCAATATCCGTTTTACGTTCTTTTCCTCGATGTTCCGCAGGAGATCGTGGACGTAAATGTGCACCCCAATAAGGCGGACGTCAGATTTCAAGACAACCAGATCATTTATGGAAGCGTGTACGCCGTCATTTCTTCCGTGCTCGACGGTAATTCGCGCGCCGTGGAATATCTCGTCGGCGTCAAGGAAGAGCTGCAAAAAGAAGAGGCTGCGAGGTCTTCTGCTGTTCAAACGGCACATGCCGCGCCGCAAACAGTTGCATCTCAGCCCATGATGACATATGAAGAGGCGAAAAAAGAGCTTGAATTCGATGTCTCTCCCAATAAAAACGCGCCTTCCGAGCCGAGATTTTATATTCCGGATCCCGTCCGCTATGAAGTTCATGCGCCGTCTGCCTCCGTGGCCATAGAGAAACGGGAAGACGTCTTTGCCGAAAATCAAAGACTTCTGAGGGAGAAAGAAAGGGCAAAACAAGAGCATGTGGATGTAAAAAGTTTGACTTTCAAAGGAGAACTTTTTCACACATACCTCTTTTATGAGGCAGGGGACGAAGCTTTCATTGTTGACCAGCATGCGGCGCACGAGCGGCTCATCTACGACAGATTGCAGGAAAAGCTTGCTTCCCGCACGGTGATCTCTCAACCCATGCTCGTCCCGTATCTTTTGGATGTAAATGCGGCGGAATTTGCTTTTTTAACAAAGAATTTTCAAATTTTGAGGGAAATGGGCTTTGAGATCGATGAATTCGGCAGCGGCTGTGTAAAAGTTTCCGCAGTACCGACGGAACTCATGGACATCGATCTGAATGCCTTTTTCGGCGAAGTATTGGCGTCGATGGAGTCGTTGCGGGCGATCAGACTTTCAGATTTGCTCAAAGACAAGCTTGCTTCTGCGGCTTGTAAAGCCGCAGTAAAGGGCGGGGAATTTCTGACTGATGCAGAGGCAAAAAAACTTTTGGAACGTATGGACGGGGATATGGGACTCAAATGTCCGCATGGCAGACCCGTTGCCGTTAAAGTGAAGCGAAGCGAAATGGAGAAGCTTTTTAAGCGCATCGTATGAAAAAAATGCTTGTCATCTGCGGGCCGACCGCCTCGGGAAAGAGCGCTCTTGCGGTGGAGTGCGCCCGTCTTTTAAACGGCGAAATCGTCTCATGCGACGCACTTTTGGTCTACAGAGGGCTCAATATCGGCACCGCCAAGCCGACAGAAGAGGAAAAAAAGGGCATTCCGCACCATATGATCGACGTTATCGATCCAACGGGCTCTTTTTCCGTCAGCGATTTTGAGCGGCAGGCGGTCCCTATCGTCGACGATATTTTTGCAAGAGGAAAGACGCCGATTCTCTGCGGCGGCACGGGATTTTATATCAATTCCATTCTCTACGCGCATGCGTTCGGCAATGCGCCCGCGGACAGCGCCGTGCGGGAGAAGTACGAAAAAATCGCCCGAGAAGAGGGGAAAGAAACACTTCATGCTCTCCTTGAAAAAGTCGACAGAGAGAGCGCGGAAAAGCTTCACAGTAACGATGTAAAACGCGTTGTGCGCGCGCTTGAAATTTATGAGTTGACAGGAAGAAAGAAGTCTGAACAGACGGACGGCAGTACGCCGCGCTATCCCTTTGAAGCCTTTGAATTTTTATATCCCCGCGAAGAGTTATACCGTCGCATTGAGGCGCGCGTCGATAAAATGTTTGCATGCGGGCTCGTTGATGAAGTTGAAAATCTTTTACAAAATGGCGTTTCCGAGGATGCACAGTGCATGCAAGGGATTGGGTATAAAGAAGTCGTGGATGGCCTGAAAAATGGGTATTTGCATAGTACTATGTCAGACATAATAAAGAAAAATACCCGTAATTATGCGAAAAGACAGATAACTTTCTTTAAAAAAATGGAAAATCTACACGAAATTACGCCGTGCGAAGTCGAGTCGGCGGCAAGAGAGGTTGTTAAAATATATGAATGTAAATGAAATTATTTCCAATGCGGAAGCCGATTTAAAGGAACCTTTCCGTATGATTGACGAGGTTGCACTGTTCAATCAGGAAAAAGTTTTGAACGCGTTTCGTGAAGCGCGGATCGCGCTTCGTCATTTCTCCCCGTCGACGGGTTACGGCTACGGCGATGAGGGAAGAGAGGCTCTCGGAGACGTCTATGCGCATACGTTCGGCGCCGAACGTGCCATTGTCTCACCCGCGCTTCTTTCTGGAACGCATGCGCTTACGGTCGCTCTCTTTGGCGTTCTTCGCCCGGGAATGCGGATTTTATTTGTGACGGGAGCTCCCTACGATACGATTCGTCCCGTCATTTGGGGAGAGGGAAACGGTTCGCTTGGGGATTTCGGCGTGTCCTTTAACATTGTGTCTTTAACAAAAAGCGGGAAAATCGACCTCAAAAATGTCGCCGCTCATTTTGAGATGCGGCACTATGATATGATTTATGTCCAGCGTTCTCGCGGTTACGAGCTACGCGACGCTTTTACGGTTGAAGAAATCGGAAAACTTTGCAAATTTGTCCGTTCACACGGCTTTGAAGGTTGCATTTTTGTCGATAACTGTTATGGCGAGTTTGTCGAAGAGACAGAACCGACCGAGGTCGGCGCCGATCTCATGGTCGGTAGTCTCATTAAGAATCCCGGAGGCGGGCTCGCTCCCACGGGCGGTTATATTGCAGGAAGAAAAAAGTATATTGAATTATGCGAAAACCGCTTGACTGCGCCGTCCGTAGGAGGGGAGATCGGGTCGTATGCCTACGGCTATCAACCCTTTTTTCAAGGATTTTTCCTCGCGCCGCATGTCGTTGCACAGGCGCTCAAGGGCGGCCTTCTCATCGGAAAGTGTATGGAAATTCTCGGCTACAAAAATTTCCCGGCGACGGACAGGCCGCTTGCGGATATCACCCGTGCTATCCGTTTCAACACCGAAGAGGAGCTTTGCGCTTTTATCCAGTCTGTACAAGACGTGTCTCCCGTCGATTCTTTCGTAAAACTGGAACCGTGGGATATGCCGGGGTACGACGATAAAGTCATTATGGCAGCGGGGACCTTTGTGGCGGGGGCGAGCATCGAACTCTCCGCCGACGCCCCCATTCGTAAACCCTACACCGCCTATTTTCAGGGTGGATTGACCTATGAGCACTGCAAGCTCGCCTGCCGCGCCGTGCTCGAAAAACTGATTCAATGATGTATGAAGTTAAAAAACAGCTCTTCCGAGGGAACGGAGGAGCTGTTTTTGTATCCATTTTATTTTGTTCCGAATAATCTGTCGCCTGCGTCGCCGAGACCGGGGAGAATATAGCCGTTTTCATTCAAGCATCGATCGAGGGTGGAGACGTAGATCTGCACGTCGGGATGTTCACGCGCCACTTTGTTGACCCCTTCGGGCGCGCCGATGATGGACATTAACTTGATATGTTTGCAACCGCGCTTTTTGAGCGCCGTAAGCGCGTCGCAGGCGGAACCGCCCGTCGCAAGCATGGGGTCGACAAGGAGAACCATTTTCTCTTGTATTCCCTCGGGCAATTTGCAGTAATATTCTTGCGGCTGAAGCGTCTTTTCGTCGCGGTACATGCCGATGTGGCCGACTTTTGCATTCGGGAAAACTTTATGTACGCCGCTCACCATGCCGAGTCCCGCGCGAAGTATGGGAACAATGGCGACACTTCCCTCGGGAACGCGGTATTGCCTTGTGACTTCGAGAGGGGTCTCCACGTCTACGGGCGCGAGCTCAACGTCGCGCATGCTCTCATATGTCATGATGATCGTGATCTCTTCCACAAGTTCGCGGAACTCTTTCATGCCCGTGCTCTTGTCGCGCAATATGGCGATCTTGTGGTTGATCAAGGGGTGATCGAAGATAAAGACATTATTCATATCAGTTTTCCTCACAGTTCGGAAATAATCCTTGTCTATCATAGCATAAAAATCCCGATAATACAAGGTCATACAGACAAAAATCCAAAAAAATTTAAAAAAATCGTTTCCGAAACTCTTGACAAAGGCCGTGGGCCGTGTTATCATGATGATATCAAAATGATATCACAATCGGAGGATATGAAAATGGAAGAAAACAAAGCCGTAAGGCCCTTGAACATCGTGGACGAACGTCCGGCAAAACACGCCAACGGCTGGGTGATGCTGTTTGTGATCTTCGGCATGATCGTTGCGGGTATTGCAATGTTTGCCCTCGGCATCGTGTTCGGCGTCGATAAAGAAAACGCTGCGCTGATTGCTCTTGCGCCTGTCGGGATCCTGACGTTGGTTGCGACGATCTTTATGACGTTCGGCTTCAAGCTTCTTCAACCCAACGAAGCCTATGTTTTGACGCTTTTCGGTAAATATTACGGTACACTCAAGACGGACGGCTTCTTTTGGACAAACCCGTTCTGTGCTGCCGTCAATCCCGCAAGGGCGATCGCGGGTATCTCGCGCAAGCTCTCTTTGAAAGCGATGACGCTCAATAACGACAAACAGAAAGTCAACGATGAGGACGGAAATCCCATTGAGATCTCCGTTGTCGTCATCTGGCGTATCACAAATACCGCGCGGGCAGTTTTTAATGTGGAAAATTATATGTCTTATATTTCCACGCAGTGCGACGCGGCGATCCGTCAGGTCGCGAGGCAGTATCCCTACGACGTTTCCACGAATGGGGACGAAAATTCTCTTCGCGGCAGTGCGCAGGAGATCGCGGCAATTCTTCGCGAGGAGCTTCAGCAGCGTGTAGACATCGCGGGCATCGAAATCATTGAGGCACGCATTTCTCACCTTGCCTATGCGCCCGAGATCGCGGCGGCGATGTTGCAACGCCAACAGGCTTCCGCCATCATTGCCGCACGGCAGAAGATCGTGGAAGGCGCCGTCTCCATGGTACAGATGGCTCTCAACAAGCTGTCTGAGGAGCAGATCGTCGAACTCGACGACGAGAGAAAGGCACAGATGGTCTCTAATCTTCTCGTCGTGCTCTGCGGCAACCGTGACGCCCAGCCCGTTGTGGGTACAGGATCGATCTACTAAATCGTGTTATGAAAAATCTCTTTGGTTTTTTGATCAAGGACAAGAATGTTTGGCCTTTGCCCGAGCCCGACGGGAGCGAGTTCATCGTCAAGCGCGCCGAGGAAGAGGTGAAACTGCGTCTTTCCGCCATGGATCGCGAGGATGACACCATTCAAAAGGCGGCGAATTTTCCGCCTTGGCTGACTCATCTCTTCGGGATCATGCTGATGTGCGGCGCATTGCTTTTCGTCGTTGCCATCGAACTTTTGGGAGAGGATGAGATGGACTATGAGTTTGCCGTCTCATGCGGATTTTGGTACTTCATCGGCTTCGGTGGGGGGCTCACGCTGATTTCCGCCCTTTTCTTTCTTATCCAAACAATTAAGAGGAAGTCCGTGCTGAATTCCTCTGCCGTCAAAGAGCATGAGAACAGGTACGAAAAGATCAAAAGGGAAGCGCTTGAAAGCATGCTCGTGCCGCAAGGCGCCGTTCCCGTGGATGTACTTTCCTATCCGTACAGGATCAGAAACGGAAAGCGCAAGGGCGTCATGACCGATGTTTTTGCGAATCTTCCGCTCTACGCTTTCCGCGACGGGGAAGCGTTCTGCCTTGCCGACGACACCTATGTTGTCCGAATACCTTATGAGAGCGTTGTTTCTCTGTCTTGCGTCCGTAAGCGGACGATGTTCATTGGATGGAATAAGGGGGAGAAATTCAATAAAGGTGCGTTCAAGTCCTTTAAGATCCGTTGCAACAGCTATGGACAGCTGTTTGTAAAGCCGTTTTACCGCTTGGAAATCAGGGGCAGCGAGACGTTTGAAATTCTCTTTCCGCCCTATGAATTTGAAACGCTTGCACCCATGCTCGGTTATAAGGCACTGGTCGTGATCGATGTGAAAAAATAAAAGAGAGGTTGTTATGTCCGAAGAAATTGTGCGTGCGGAAGGGCTCAAAAAGACTTTTTTGCTCTCCAAAAAACAGCAAAAAATTGAAAAAACAGGGGAGACAAGGCGGATTGCCGTCAATGGCCTTTCCTTTTCGGCGTATCGCGGGGAGATCTACGGCCTCCTCGGTCCCAACGGGGCCGGCAAGACGACGACGCTCCGCATGCTCTCCACACTCATCAGACCGGATGCAGGCGACGCTTTCATTTGCGGCCATTCCGTGGTAAAGGAGCCCGCAAAGGTGCGTGACGAGATCGGCTTCATGACGAGCGAATTAAAGCTTGAGGGCTTTTTCACACCCGACTATCTCTTCGATTTTTTCGGCGCCATGCACGGCGTGGACAAAAATACGCTTCAACAAAGAAAAAGAGATCTGTTTTCAAAGTTCGGCATCGATAAGTTCGCTGAGGTACAGGTCAAAAACCTTTCGACGGGCATGTTGCAAAAGGTCTCTCTCGTCATTTCTATTGTTCACGACCCGACCGTCGTGATCTTCGATGAACCCACGAACGGGCTTGACGTGCTCACGGCAAAGGTTGTCACAGATTTTCTTGCCGAGTTGAAAGCGATGGGGAAGAGCATTCTCTTGTCCACTCATATCTTTTCTCTTGTCGAAAAGCTATGCGATCGTGTGGGCATTATTTTCGACGGGAAAATGGCGGCCGAGGGCCCGCTTGAAGAGATCGCAAAGGGAGACCTTGAGAAGAGCTTTTTCGATCTGTATTACAGCATCAAGGGGGAAATGGTATGAAACTGTTGGCGCTCATTAAGAAAGAATTTCACCGTTTCTTTCATGACCCGCGGCTCATTATCACCATGCTTCTCCCCGGGATCGTCATCTTTTTGCTCTACACGGTCATGGGCGAGGCCATTCATGCGGAACCCTCGACCTATGATTATAAAGTCTATGTGCAGGGGGAGGCTCCTGCCGTCACTTCTTTGATCGAAGCGGTTGTCAAAGAGAGTAAAAACACCGTCGAATGGCTTCCGCTCGAGGACATGGATACGGCGAAAAAGCAAGTGGAAGAGGGGGAGAAGACCGCCATTCTCACTTTTACGGAGAATTTTGAAGAACTTCCCGAAAACAGCGCCGTCTCTATCGTCTACGACCCCATGGATGAGGCGGGAAGCGAGTTTTATGCGGCCACTGTGGCTGTTCTGGAGAGGATTGGCATGAAATTTTCCATCCATTCCGAGCCGCTCGCCTCGGAGGAGCACATCGGCCGGGAGATCATGCAACAAATCCTGCCTTTTATCATTGTGTGTTTTGTGTTTTCGGCTTGCATGTCTGTCACGCTCGAATCGGTCGCAGGAGAGAAAGAGCGGGGAACGTTATCGACCATTCTTGTCACTTCGGCAAAGCGTTCGCATATCGCTCTCGGGAAAATTATCCCGCTCGCCTGTTTTTCCATGCTCGGAGCGCTCTCAAGTTTCCTTGGCGTCGTTCTCTCGATGCCAAAACTCATGGGGCTTTCGGTGGGGATGCTCGGCGGATACGGGTTCGGGACGTACGTTCTTCTGTTTTTGCTCATTATCAGTTTTGTTCCACTCATCGTAGCGCTCATTTCAACGATCTCCACGGCGGCGCGTTCGGTGAAGGAGGCCTCTGCCTATACAAGCGTCCTCATGATCTTCGTCATGGTCCTCTCGCTTGTGACGGCGTTTCTGCCCGCCATCGGGAACTGGGCCGTCGCCATCCCCGTGCTCAATGCCGTCGTCTTTATGCAACAGCTCCTCGCGGGAGCTCTCCCCGTGTGGCAGGCGCTTGTGAGCGTCGGGGCGAACCTTCTCTATACGGCCGCCCTTGTCTTGGCGATGACGAAGATGCTTTCCAGCGAAAAAATCATGTTCGGGAAATAAACGTATGGACGAATTTTTAAAGCTTTATCTTACGGGAAAACGGGCGGAGGATCTGAAAAAATTCAACCATTTCCGCACGGTCATCGCCCTTTTGGGGGCATTATTTGCCGTGATCCCCGTATTTATCAATCTTTTTGGAGCAAAAAACGCTCCCTTGAGCATTGTCTTTACCGTGCTCGGTTTTCTTTTGGAAACCGCGGCGGCCGTCCTTTCTTTCGTACAGAAAAAGTTTGTCGGTGCGCTTGTTGAGCTTGAGAATGCCGCGATTGAGATCGAAAAAGAGGGGGAAGAGCGGGAAAATTACAAAAAGCTCTATGAGGTCTGGCTAGAAACTTTCGAGAAACAGGATCTCCGCATGGTATTCTCGGCCGTATTTACGGTACTTGGATTTGCGATCCTCGCCGCGGCCGTGCTAATTTCGACATATATGGAACTTCCCGAGATTGTCTTGCCCATTGCGTGCATCGTCGCCGCCGTCGTTCTCACGACCCCCGCATTCATGCAAGCGACGGGCGAGGCGAAGGCGCGGGCTCTGCTCTATGAAAAGGCGGGGCGGGAGATCGACGAGATCAAGCGCAGTAAATTCGGCATTTCCGAAAGGAAGATCTTTTCGCAGTCCGAAAATGCCCGCGGCTATTCGATGCTTCCCGTGCCCGTTGCGATGTTTTTGAAGGACGGGACGGAAAGTGAGGACTTCCGCATCGTCAACAAGCGGAGCGGTATCGTCGCCGCCTTTCTCGGCCTCGTCTTTGTCGCCTTGATCTTTTTGATGGGATTCTGGGAGGAAATGGAGCCGACGGTCGCGTGGACGGTCATATTGAGCGTGTTTGCGGCCGCGATTGTGCTCTTTTTCGTGCTCGCCCTTCCACTTGAGGGCAGAAAGAAGGGGATCTACAGAAGAAATGAGCAAAAACTCACGGACAGCCGCGCAGATACCCTCCGCCGACAGCTGCAGGGCGCGTGGATCGCACAGCAGAGAAGGGGAAACATCATGTTTCTGTGCTTTCTGCTTGCGCCTCTTTTCATCGGCGTTATCTACGGGATCATCGGCCATGCGCTGGGGTATGAGCTCAGCCTCATCGTCGCGATCGGGTCAACGTTTATGATATGTCTCATTCCCGCGGCGATCGTTTCCTTGATCATTTGGACCATCATGTACGCCGTTTACCGCAAGCACGTGCGCCCGACGGAGGCCGAACTTCAAAAAATACTCGAAGAGGAGAGACCGGATGAACGACGGTGATAAGAGCAAAAAACAGGTGCCGCTACGGCTCAGCCCGTCGCTCTACGCAGAGCTTTCAAAGTGGGCGGAGGAGGATTTCCGCTCGCTCAACGGGCAGATAGAATATCTTCTCTCGAACTGCGTCAAAAAGCGCAGAGGGGGGAAATATGCCAAAAAAGAGGAGGATGACGTATAATTCTCCCCGTTTTTGCCGTTTTGAAAAGTATTATGTCAGACATAAGATATGTCAAATCATAATTTGTTGCCCTTAAAGGAGCTTTTATGCCCATATCTTCAGGGATCGCGCTCGGCGTCAATGTTGCGCTGATCGTTATATAGGCCATTTTCTTTGCGTGCGGATCCGTATCGTTTCGAGGAGCTTTGTCTACACGGTCAAAGGGAAACAGGTCGTTGTTTGTTTCAGTTTCAAAAACGGGGCGCAGATTTTTGTGAACGGCTGACTCGAGGAGTAGTTTTAGGATGCCCATGCTTCCCGTTTTACGCTCCGTGCCACGATCGATGGGAAGGAATTCAAGGCCCATATCTCGATCGGCTTTTCCGTCAAGGTCGAAGCCTATTATCATGGCACTCTCCTTTCACCCGATTCGGTCGGTAAGTAATCGATACCATGAAAAAGACCCGCCATCGGCGGGTCTTTCTTATGGGAAAAAATTTAGATCCGTAAGTTTTATGGGATTCTTCGGTCGCTACGCTCCCTCAGATTGAGCGGCCACGCTGCGACCCGCCCCGCTCCTGAGCAATCGCGTTCATCCTGAGCGTAGCGAAGGATCTCATAAACCTACGGGACTCCACTTCGTATGAGGAGATTCTTCGGCCCACAAGGGGCCTCAGAATGAGCGAAGAGGCGAATTAAGCTCTTTCTTCTTTGACCTTTTTGTAGCCCTTTTGGGGGCCGAGGCGGAATAGGTCGATCTTACTTCCGAATTTGAGCAGGAGGACTGCAGCGGCGATCGCAACGACGGAGACAACGATCACAATGATCGTCCACGGCTCGAGTGTTTCGGCTTTTACGCGCGACCAAAGCTCATTGATACGGATGCTCGCCGCTTCGTCGTAGTAATCCATGACAGCGCTGCGGGCAATGACGTCTTCGGGGGGAAATTGTGCGAAGAGCTGACGTTTTTCGGCCTGTTCTGGCTCTGCGGGAATGCTCACATACTCGTCTTCGGCGTGGTTCTCCCCGAAGAAGAAGTAGCTCAGATCGTAATCGACGGGTTCATCGTACTCCTCACCTTCCTCAAATTCATCCTCGGGGTAGTATCCATAGAGATAATCGGCGTAGTCGAGCATCTCGAATTCTTCGCCTGAGATGACGGATGTGTAACCGATATAATAGCTATTTCGCATGGCATTCTGCGGCATGGACATGAAGTTGACGAATGCCTGCGCCGCTTTTTTGTTGGCGCCCTTCGGCATGACCCATCCGTCGAAGAACAGGTTTGATCCCGCTTCGGGAACAAAGTAGTTGAGATATGCCGTCTTTTCGTCTTCGCCGTCTTCACTTTTTCCGCTCTCAGCGAGGTCGAGCGCGTATACGGCGTCACCGCTCCACGCATAGTTGAGCCAGATCTTGCCGTTTACCATATCGGATTTTCCCGTATCCGTTTCAAAGCTGTAGATGTTGCTCTTGATATCCATAAGTGTGGGCTCGACGGCGCCGATCGTTCCGTCGTCCGTTGCATTGAAAATCGCCGTGAGCTTGGGAATGTAGTCGTCGGCCGCTCTGTCGAGAGACAAGAGTTCGTCTTGATAGGTGACGCCGAGGGCGGCAAAATAGGTGTCGCGCACATTGTCTTTTGCGGTGATCTTGCTCTTGAAGCGGGAGTCGGTAAAGACGTCCCAACCAAGCGTTTCAAGTGTGTCTTCGGCAATGCCTGCCGCTTCGAGGGCTGCGGGATTGTACACAAAGCCCGTCGTTCCCCACATATATCCCGCCGCATAATCCTGCCAATAGATCGCGCCGCCGTCCGGATCGCTTCTGATCTCGAGTCCCGCATTCGTCGCAAATTTTTCGGCAATGAAAGGGGAGACGTTCCGCACATAGTAATTTTCGGGAATTGTCTCGTCGAAGAATGTTTCGTCGTACTTTTCAAGTCTTCCTTCCGCCGCAAGCTTCATGATCATATAGTCGGAAGGGCACAGAAGATCGTATTCGTTACCGAGGATGATCTCGTTGTACATATCCTCGTTGGTGCCGAACGTGGAATATTCCACCTGTATTTTTTGTCCATATGTGCGTTCGTACCATTCGCAGAAATCGTCGAGAATGCGCGGACCCTCTTCGGAGAGGGCGTGTCCCATCGTCTCCTCATACCATGCTTTGTAATCGTCGTCCACGATGTCCGATTCGATGTGGATATGATCGCCGTTTTCGTCGAGAAGGGGATCGCCGTTCTCGTCGAGCTCATGGAGTTCGTCGAAAATGAATGTTTTTTCGCCGCCCTCGTCGATGTATTCCTCCCAATTATAGACGCGGAGCGTAATGACGTCTTCGCCGCCGCAACCTGTAAGCGTTGCAAGCGTGGGGAGCAGCATAGCGCCTGCGAGGGCAAGACTGAAAATTTTATTCCTTTTCATTTGTCTGCCTCCTTTTTCTTGCGGCCGGCAAGATTGGATATGAGTACGAACAGCACGATGACGACGAAAATGATCGTCGTGAGCGCCCAGAAAGAGGAAAGGGTCACTGCCGTGTGTGCGTTGCCTTTCATTGTGGCATTGAAGACGTATGTGGAGATAGTCTCAAAGCCGGCCGGGCGGGTGTAGACGGTGACGATATAATCGTCGAGCGAAAGCGTGACGGCCAGCATGAACCCCGAAATGACCCCGGGGATGATTTGCGGCAACACGACCTGCATGAGCGCTTTAAAGGGGCTTGCGCCGAGGTCGAGCGCGGCTTCGTAGAGGGAGTTATCCATCTGTTTGAGCTTCGGCATGACGGAAAGCACGACAAAGGGCGTGCATATGACCATATGTCCGATGAGAAGGGTGAAATAGGATTTTCCGAGCCCGACCGCAACAAAGGTAACGGCAAGCGCGAGCGCCGTGACGATTTCGGCATTGATGACGGGGATCTGTGAAACCGCGTGGATGGCCGTCTTTGTGCGTTTTTTACAGTAAAACATGCCAAGCGCACCCATCGTGCCGAGCACGGTTGAGAGCGTCGCCGCGATGAATGCGAGCAGAAAAGTGTTCCCGATCATGCCGAGCACTTTGGAATTGGTGAAGAGGTCGGCGTAGTGTTTGAATGAGAAGCCCTGAAACCGTCCGATCATGTCCGTTTTGTCGAAGCTGTAGACGGCGAGGAGAAGAATGGGGAGATAGAGAAGAAGTAGTACAAGCCCCACAAATCCGGCTTTGAGGCATTTTGAAAGGATAGGGTGCTTCATAAATTCGTCCCCCTTACATTTTCTTCCGATTTGAACCCGCCCGAGAGCAGGGTAGACACAAATACGACGATGAGAAGCACGAGGGCGACCATAGAGCCCATGTGCCAATCAGAGCCGAAATATTCATAGATGAACTTGCCGATGATCGTCACTTTCGCGTTTCCGAGCATATCGGAGACGACGTAGTTTGTCATGGAAGGAAGAAAGACCATTGTAACGCCGCTCATGATGCCGGGCATCGAGAGGGGAAGCGTGATACGGAAAAACGTCGTAAACGCATTCCCGCCGAGATCTGCGCTCGCCTCATAAAGAGATGTGTCGATCTTGAGCATCGTCGTGTATAGGGGCAGAATCATAAAAGGCAGAAAGTCATAGACCATGCCGACGATCGTCTTGAAAATGTTTGCATTTTCGAGCCACGAAAGGGCTTCGCTCTGCGAAAGGAGGTTGAAGAGCTCGCGCAAGGCATTGACTCTCAAGACGAAGTTGATCCACATCGGCAACACAAAGAGCATTAAAATGACAAACTTCTTTTTGAGTTTGCTCCGTGCGAGGATGAGCGCGACGGGGTAGGCGATGACGAGACAGATAACCGTTGTGATCAGCGCTATCACAATCGAATAGACGATGGTGGAGAGCTTGGTCGGATCTGAAAAGAAGCGCAAAAAGTTAGAAAAGGAAAAGTGCATCTGCCTGTCTGTGAAAGCATAAAAGAGGATGACGCACATCGGGATGATGACGAAAAAGACGAGGAACACCGCATAGGGAATGCACAGCGTTTTTCTTGAGAAACGGGGGAGCTTCATGCCTCATCCTCCTTGCCCTTGGGCTTCAGGGTGAGCTTGATCTTATCTCGGGGAATGATGACGGACACATAGTCGTTTTCGTTCCAGAGATCTTCGGTGGAAAAGACGAAATCTTCCTCGTTTTCTTCCGTTCTGACGATGAGACGGTAGTGGTCGCCCTTGTAGATGATGGAGATGATGTGTCCCATGACGCCGCCTGCGTCCTCTTCGTCGCTGATCGTGATGTCGTTAAGCCCGACCTCGACGCGAACTTCCGTATCCGTGAGATCGATCTTTTCGCCCTCTTTGGTGATCAGATACTCTTCCTCGTCGATATGGCTTCCCGGATAGAGGCTCGTGACGTCGCATTCCCACTCGCCGTCGCCGAAGCGGACGGTATTGTGTTTGGTGATGATACCATCGTAGACGTTTGTCGTAAATTTGGGCTTCATGAGGTGAATCTCGTCGGGAGCGATCTTCATGCCGATTTTCTCGCCAACTTTTCGGCACTCGGTGGAGTTGATGACAAACTCATATTTCCCAACTTGCACTGTTATCTCATAGTGGATACCCTTGAAGACAACGGAAATGACTTCGCCCGTGAGCATACCATCTTCGGGGGCGCACATGCGGATATCTTCGGGGCGGACCACGACGTCTACGGGTTCGTTGACGGGAAAATCGTCCACACAGGCAAAATCTTTGCCGCAAAAACGCACTTTATGCTGCCCGACGACTGTCCCGTTCATGATGTTGCTTTCGCCGATGAAGTCTGCGACGAAAGTGTTTGCGGGCTCGTTATAGACGTCGGTGGGGGTGCCAATCTGCTGGACCACGCCGTCCGACATGACGACAACGGTGTCGGACATTGTGAGAGCCTCCTCCTGATCGTGCGTGACATAAATGAAAGTGATCCCGAGACGCTTGTGCATCTTCTTGAGCTCGATCTGCATCTCTTTCCTCATCTTTAAGTCAAGAGCGCCGAGCGGCTCGTCCAAAAGGAGAATCTCCGGTTCGTTGACGATGGCGCGGGCAATGGCGACGCGCTGTTGCTGGCCGCCCGAAAGGGTGGAAATAGAACGCTTTTCAAAGCCCTCGAGGTCTACAATCTCGAGCGCCTTTTTTACTTTGGCGGCGATCTCCTTTTTTGTCAGTCTCTCTTTTTTTGTGTACTCTTCGCCCTTATCGTTGCGGTAAGTGTTGATGACGCGCTTGCATTTCAGCCCGAACGCGATGTTTTCATATACGTTCAGATGAGGGAAGAGCGCATACCGCTGGAAGACGGTGTTCACGGGCCGCTTGTTGGGGGGGAGAGAGGAAATATCTTTCCCGTTCAGAAGAATCTGCCCGCTCGTGGGAAGTTCAAATCCCGCGATCATGCGGAGCGTCGTCGTCTTGCCGCACCCCGACGGGCCCAAAAAGGTGATGAATTCTCCCTTGTTGACATAGAAACTCATATTGTCTATGATGAGATTCTCGCCGAAGTATTTCGTGACTCCTTTCAGTTCGATGATGTGTTCCGCCATAGAAACCTCCTTTCGTAAAAATCTTTAAAAATTGGGCGGGGTGGAGATCCAGATGAATCTTGCCTTACCCTTGCCCTTGTTTACAATATAGTGTTCTTTTTTCGCCGTATAATAAAAGCTCTCGCCCTTTTTGGCGGTATATTCTCTGCCCGCGATCACGACGGCGATCCTGCCCTCCAATACATAGCCGAATTCCTCGCCTTCATGGGGAAAATCATTCTGCGTCCGTGCCTGCGGTCCGAGCTCTACGAGCACGGGTTCCATCATGTTTTTTTGCGCGTTCGGAATGACCCAACTGAAAAGCATGCCGTCGGCTTGCTTTTCAATATATTCAGGCTCCGTAAAAACGACTTTTTCTTCCGCTTCTTCATGGAAAAAATCGGAAAGATTGCTTCCGAGTGCGTTGAGAAGATCGACGAGGGTCGCAATAGAGGGGCTGGTGAGGTCGTTTTCGAGCTGGGAGATATAACCTTTCGTCAATTCGCAGCGGTCTGCCAACTCTTCCTGCGTCAGATTTTTTTGCTGGCGCATGTCTTTCAGCTTTGCACCAAGTTCCATTTTAACACTCCATGTTTAGTAAAAATAAACTTTTTGATATTTTTTATCAAACTTTTGCAATAATAAACCAAAAGTTTAATAAAAATAAACCAAAACCGCAAAAAAGTATACTTGATATGGCGTGGAATGTCAACTGTTTTCAGGCGAATTTGTAAAAATAATTTATAAAATATATTGAGTCACGGACGAGCTGCTCTCGCGCACGCGCGAACAATAGAATATATAGAACAAATTGAGCGGTCGTTCCGCATAAAATCAGACGTGATGGGGGAGAGAAGAGCATAAAAAAAGACCTGCCGTGCGGCAGGCCGTGTTTTGAAAAAATCAGAGAGCGGCAAGCTTTTTCGCGAGCTTTGCCTTTTTATTCGATGCGTTGTTCTTGTGCAAAATACCCTTCGTAACAGCGGAGTCGATCGCGGAGACTGTCTCGGGATAGAGAGCAGTCGCCTGTTCCTTATTGCCCGCTTCCACGGCTGCAAGGAACTTTTTGATCTGTGTTTTGAGCGCCGACTTCACGGCTTTGTTCTCGAGGGTCTTTTTTTCGGTGACAAGGACGCGTTTTTCAGCGGATTTGATGTTGGGCACGATATTTCTCCTTCCTAAAGATGCTTTCTCTTGATAAATCTTGATTATTTTAGCATAAAATACATTGCTTGTAAACTGTTTTTTAATGGTATGCGGAAAAATTTTTGGAAAAAAGGAGAAAAAATGCAGACGCAACGGCCCAAGATCGGCGTTTTCGACAGCGGAATAGGGGGACTTACCGTTCTGAAAGAATGTTTTCGCATGTTTCCCACGGCAGAATATTATTATCTGGGCGACAACGAACGCGCTCCGTACGGAAACAGAAGCGAAAGGGAAATCGTCTCGTTTGTCGGCGAAGCGCTCGGAATATTTCAAACGCTCGGAGCGGACGCCGTTGTGCTTGCATGCAATACGGCGACGGCCGTCTGCCTCGAAGAGATGCGCCGAAAGTTTCCCTTTCCCATCATCGGTACGGAGCCCGCCGTCCGTCTCGCCGCAAAAGAATGTAAAAGATCGTTGGTTCTCTCTACTGTGCGTACCGCCGCGAGTGTGCGGCTCAAAAAACTCATCGATAGCGAGCGAAACTGTGAATTTACGGTGCTTCCGTGCGCCGATCTGGCGGCCGAGATCGAGCGTTGCATTGCGGAAAAGGGGGAGTTTGGGAAATTCGTCCACGCGCCGATCTATAATGGCCCAAAACCCGACGGCGTTGTGCTGGGATGCACCCATTACGTTTTTTTTAAGGACGAATTGGCAGCTATTTACGGTTGTAAGGCCTTTGACGGGAACGTCGGAGTGGCAAAATCGCTGTTTACGCTTTTTAATTTAGGGCGGACTGACCACCATGGATTTATCCAAAATCAAAACATTTGTTTTGAGAAAAATATAAAAGAATGGGCCGAAAAGCAGATAGTTTTTCTTGGAAACGCCAAATATTTCAATGAAAAAATTTTTTACTCAAACATTTGTTTTAAGTAAGACTAAAAAAATAACGAGAATGGTGGAAAAAAATGGGCTCAAGTGGTTGACAAGCCCTAAAAAGCATGTTATAATGAACGTACATTGAAAAGGAGGTGTCTTATGGAGATGCAATTCGTGAGCGGAAAAGCGTATCACCAGCTTGATGCGAAAAACCGTACGCGCATTCCGGCCAAATTCAAGAATTCGTTTCCGAAAGACGAAAAACTTTTCTTTGTCAAGTACATCAGCGGCTGCGTCGCGATCATGTGCGACTCGGTCATGCAAAAAAAACTTCTCTCTTTCGGCGACGTCGATCCCGCCGACGAGGAGACTTACGACGCAAAACGGTATATGTATAGCGTCGTCGACGATTTGGTGGAAGACGGACAGGGCAGGTTTATGATCCCCAGAGAATATCGCGAGCATGCGGGTCTCAAGAAGGATCTTGTCTCCGTCGGTATGGGCGACTACATCGAGATCTGGGACGAAACGGCGTTCGAAGAGAAGATGAAAGGAATGTCCGTTCAGACCGCGAACCGCATCAAGAAAGAATACAAGGAAAAACAATGAGCGCTTACCATCACCCGATCATGCTCGATGAGGTGATAGAGGGGCTCAACATAAAGCCGAACGGGCTTTATTTCGACGGAACATGTGGCGGCGCGGGACATTCGTATGCGATCCTTGAAAAGGATCCCGCCGCAAGGCTTATTGCAACAGATAAAGACGCCGACGCCGTGGAAGAGGCGAACAAGCGTCTTGCACCGTTTGCGGGTCGGTACCGCTTGGTACGAACGGACTTCAAAAATTTTGAGGAAATTTTATCCCCCGACGATAGGCTCGACGGTTTTTTGTTGGATCTCGGCGTCTCTTCCCACCAGATAGATGACGCGGAACGGGGCTTTGCCTACCGAATCGCGGAAGCGCCCCTTGACATGCGCATGGACAAGCGCTCGGCGTTGACTGCGGCAGACGTCGTAAACGGCTACGCCGAGGATCGTTTAAAACGTATTCTCAAAGAGTACGGCGAGGAGCCCTTTGCGGGGACCATAGCCCGCAGTATCGTGCGGGAGCGCCAAAAGGCACCGATTTCGACCTGTGGGGCGTTGAAAGAGATCGTGGAAAACAGCTTTCCGCCCAAATTCCGTTCGGCGGCATGTGCGCGGCAGACTTTTCAGGCGATTCGCATCGAGGTAAACGGCGAGCTCGAAGGGCTCGAAACGTGCATCAGAAAACTCATTGCAAGGCTCGGCAAGGGCGGGAGAGCGTGCGTTATTTCTTTCCATTCCTTGGAAGACAGGGTGGTAAAGAACGTGTTCAGAGATCTGTCCACGGCATGTACTTGTCCGAAAGATTTTCCCATCTGCGTATGCGGAAGGGTAAAACAGCTCGAGATCCTTACAAAAAAGCCTCTTATGGCTTCCGAACAAGAACAACAAGCCAATCCGCGCTCGAAAAGCGCAAAACTGAGAATTGCCGAGAAAATTACAGAATGAACGGGCAATTTGTCGAATACAATATTTTAACGAGGAGATAGGGGTCATGGCACAGTCAGCTCTGCTTGAAAGAGAATATACGACGTCTCAAGAGGACGAAAAAAATACACCGGAAGCCATTGCACACAGAAAGAGAGGCAGCGAGATCTACAGGGAAGTGTTCGGCCAGAAAGATTTCAAACCGGAGGACGTCACTGCGGCGTTTTCTATGCCCGCGCCGTCCGCAAATGCGGCCGTCCTTACGGAAGCGCCCGCGTCTGCTCCCGCTGCTCCCGAGGCTCCGGCCCGCAGAGAGCTCTTTTCAAACTACGAATATAAAGATCATACGCTTTACAGGACGGATGTAACCGAGGATACGGCAACGGCTATACCTGAAGCGGCGCCCGCTTTCCGTCCCGAGACCGTTCCCGAGGCGGAAAATGAGGATCTTCTTCCCACGCGCCGCACGATGGAAATGCTTCAGCGCGGCGCACTCTACAGGCCCGATACAGAGACCGAAATGAAGCAAGAGGAACGCGTCGGTTTCTTCGCGTCTTTGTCGGCAAAGACAAAGATGGTGCTTGCTATTGTTTCCGCTCTCATCGTGGTGGCGATCGCGCTCGTCTGTATCAATACGGGCATCATCAATTCGATCAAGTCGGGGATCACGTCAAAAGAAGAGGAGTTGCGTGGGCTCACGGAATATTCCGAGGAACTCAACGGGCGCATCGAAGAGGTCACAGATCCCGCTTATGTCGATGACTATGCGGAGCACGAACTCGGAATGACGCGTTCTTAAAAGGGAGGATTTTCCCATCAAAAATCAATATTCCGTAACGGTTTTACGAAAGAGGTTATTTGCCATGTTATTGGTAATAGCCTTTATTTTTTGTCTTTTTTTGGGAAGATTCTTCTATATCCAGGTCGTTTGGAAAGATAAACTGCACTATCTCGCGCTCGATCAGTGGACAAGGGAAATTCCCGTCCATGCGGGGAGAGGGAACATTTACGATACAAACGGCGAACTTCTTGCGGGGAACACGGCGGCATACAGCGTCTATGCCCGCGCAAACGCAGTGGAAGACGCGGAAAGCGCTTCCGCCGTCCTTTCGGGTATCCTCGGGCTCGAGAGAGAAATACTCAAAGAGAAACTTTCCGATAAGAGCAAATCAGAGATCGTTTTATTGAGAAAGACAGCCAAAGAGACCGTGGAAGCTTTGGCGGGACAAAACATTCGGGGTGTGTATTATGCCCGTGACGATGTGCGGGTCTATCCTTACGGTGCGCTCGCTTGCCAACTCCTCGGGTTTACTTCTTTCGACGGTTCGGGAACGACGGGTTTGGAAGGGTACTACAACGGTTTTCTCGCGGGAAAGGATGGCGAAATATTGTATGAGACCGATCTCGTAGGGGTCGATCTCGAAAACGCTGTCGCCGCTTTTCTTCCTGCGGAAGACGGGTTGCATGTCAAGCTTACGGTGGATTTCCGCATTCAGTCCCTTGCGGAGCAAGTCATGGGCAAGGTGCTGTCCGAGACGCAGGCCAAAGCCGCGCGGGCGATCGTGCTCGATCCGTCCGATTTTTCGGTGCTTGCCATGGTAAATCTTCCGTCTTACGATCTCAACGAGATTCCGAGAGATGATATCCAAAAGCTCAACGCTCTTTCGCGAAACTCTCTCGTTTCGGACATCTACGAGCCGGGGTCTACGTTTAAGATCGTTACCGCCGCCGCCAATATCGAAGAGGGGCTGAAGGGCAACGCGAGTGCGCTCCCTTTAAACCACGTCTTCTCCTCTTCTCGTACGCGCATGGTGGACGGGACGACGATCAAGTGTTGGAGCGATCATCAGAACGGAAAACATTCCAATCAAACGCTTGCGGAAGCGTTGAACAATAGCTGTAATCCGTGCTTTGTGGATCTCGCGCTTGCATTGGGGAAAGAAACTTTCTACGAATATCTGAAAGCGTTCCAGTTCGGCAAGGCGACGGGCATTGATTTTTCGGGAGAGTCCATCGGCATGCTTCTCCCCGAGAGCATCGTCCGTGATTGCGATCTCGCGCGTATCGGCTTCGGCCAGACAATAGCTGTCAGCCCTCTTCAGCTCGCGTGCGCGGTCGCCTCCGCTGTCAATGGAGGATATTATTACGCGCCCCGCCTCGTGAAAGAGATTTTTTCGCAAGATGGGCGTGTAAAAGAAAATACGGAAACAAAACTCCTGCATCGCACGGTCAGCGAAGAGACGTCGGGCATTCTTTCCTCCATGCTCGAGGGAGTCGTGCGCGACGGAAGCGGGAAAAAAGCTTACATTGAGGGATACCGTGTTGCGGGAAAAACGGGAACAGCACAAAAGTATGAAAACGGTCGTATCGCGCAGGGGAAGTATGTCTCCTCGTTTGTGGGATATTTTCCCGCAAATGCGCCAAAATATCTTGCGCTCATTATTGTAGACGAACCGCAGGGGTCTTACTACGGCAGCACGGTCGCGGCACCCTGTGCAAAAGATATCTTTCAAGGCATCATCGATATGATGAAATTGCCCAAAACGGAGGTGGAGCCATGAAACTTTCAAAACTTGCCGTAGAGGGGGGCGGAACGCTCAGGGGTGCGGATATAGAAATTCGGTCGCTGTGCGCCGACAGCCGCGTGGCGGGAGAGGGGGATCTTTTCTTTTGTATCAACGGCACGCATGAAGACGCTCACCGTTATGCGGGTGAAGCGGAAAAAAGAGGCGCGGCCGCCCTCGTTTGCGAGAGGGAAACGGAGACGTCTCTCCCCTGTATTCTCGTGCCCGACTGCCGTGCCGCCATGGCGCGCATCGCGGCGGCATTTTACGGTCATCCCGAAAAATATATGACGATGATCGGCGTGACGGGAACAAACGGAAAAACAACTGTTACGCACATGCTCTATTCCATTCTGACTGCGGCTGGAAAAAGAACGGGACTCATCGGAACGCTCGGGGCGAAATTCGGAAAAACAGTTCTTCCCGCTTCGCTCACGACTCCCGATCCCATTTCTCTGTTTTCTTTGCTTGCGGACATGCGCCGCGAACACATCGAAGTCGTCGCGATGGAAGTTTCCGCTCATGCTCTCGCTTTAAAAAAAGATCGTCCGATCGTGTACGGAGGCGCGATTTTCACCAACCTCACGCAAGATCATCTTGATTTTTTCTCGGACATGCGCTCGTACGGCGAGGCCAAACTCTCTCTCTTTTCGCGTTGTCATCTTGCCATTGTGAACAGTGACGACCTTTTTTCGCCGAGAATTGCCGAAAGGGCTCCGCAAACGCTCACATACGGGCTCGACGGCCCGGCCGACTGCTTCGCCATGATCGAGGAGGAGTCCCTCGGCGGGATCAGGGCGCTTCTGAACTTGGAAGACGACCTGTGCGAGATCGATCTTCCGATGACGGGCCGCCATAACGTCGCCAATGCCCTTGCGGCCGCCGCATGTTGCAAGAGGTTGGGCGTGAGCATGGAAAAGATCGCAGAGGGACTCTCGGATGTGCATGTCGAGGGAAGGCTTGAGCATGTGGGGAGCATCAACGGCGCAGAGCTCTTTGTGGATTTTGCGCACACGCCGGACGGTCTTGAAAAATCGTTGAAAGCGCTGAAAAAACATGCTGCGGGCAAGCTCATTGCCGTGTTCGGCTGCGGCGGCAACCGTGACAGGGCCAAACGGCCCATTATGGGAGAAGTCGTAGCGAAAAATTGCGATTTTGCGGTCATTACATCGGACAATCCCCGCTTTGAAGATCCGTGCGCCATCATTTCAGAGATCGAGGCGGGCTATAAAAAGGTCAGCCGCGATTATGTTGCCGTCGAGGAGCGGGAAAAGGCGATCGCCTATGCCGTCGGAAAGCTCGGGAAAGGCGATATCCTTCTTGTTGCGGGAAAAGGGGGCGAGACAGAACAGGAGATCATGGGCGTAAAATACAGTTACAGCGATAAAGACGTTTTAAGGACTCTCATGGGGAGAGGAAATGCTCAATAAATTATTGCTTTGCGTTCTCTTTTCTTTTCTTTTGTCTCTTGTGCTCTGCGCTGTGGAGATTCCGCTTCTCAAAAAGCTGAAAGCAGGCCAAAACATTCTGGAATATGTCAAGGAGCATAAAGATAAGGGCGGTACGCCTACGATGGGCGGGCTAGGGTTTGTGATCGCCGCCTGCACGGTTGTGCTCGTTTTGTGCGGCGTATCGGATAGACCCTTTACGGTGTGCGTTGCCGTGGGGGCGGGATATATGCTTGTCGGCTTGCTCGACGATCTTTTAAAGAAACTGCGCGGCAAAAATTTGGGGCTGAGACCATATCAGAAAATTGTTTTCCAGCTTGCTGTCGCCGTGATCGCAAGCATTTACGCATGTCGGAGCGGAAGAACGCTTCTTTTCTTGCCCTATACGAAAACTGCGGTCGACATCGGTTGGTGGATATTGCCGCTCGGCGTATTTGTGTTCCTCGCCACTGTCAACAGCGTCAATCTTACAGATGGCTTAGACGGGCTGGCGGGTTCTTCGTGCGCCTTTTTCTTTTTATTTTTGGGATCGTTGCTTCTTCTGCAAGGGGAAAACGTCACGCCATGCCTTTGTTTTTGCCTGACGGGCGCGCTTGCGGCCTATCTTGTGTTCAACGTCTCCCGCGCGAGCGTTTTCATGGGGGACACGGGTTCTCTCGCCTTGGGGGGATTTGCGGCAAGTCTCGCCCTTTTTACGGGAAACGCGCTTGCCGTGCCTTTCCTCGGGTTTGTATTCGTTCTTTCAAGCATATCCGTCATTATACAGGTCATACACTATAAACGGACAGGCAGACGGGTATTCCTGATGGCGCCCATTCACCATCATTTTCAGGAAAAGGGATTTTCCGAGGCGAAGATCTCCTATTGTTATGCGATCCTGACTGCGGTATTGGGTTTAACGCTTCTTCTTCCCTACGCCTGACTCTTGCGCGGGAAAAGCCGCGGAGAGGAGGAGAATTGAATGCTTTATTCCGAGCAAGTGTTTCTGGTGGCGGGACTTTCCCGTTCGGGGATCGCGGCGAGCGAATTTCTGATCTCGCACGGTGCAAAAGTGTATGTGTATGACGATGTAGACGACGCAAACGTGCGCACAGCTGCGGAACATCTCAAAGAGATCGGCTGTATCAACGTCACAAAGGAAGAACTTGCGGAAAAGTCGGAGAAGTGCGACGTGCTCGTGCTCTCTCCGGGCATTCCCGTAGATCACCCGCTTCCAATCTCATTCAAGCGGGCGGGGAAACGTATCATCGGCGAGGCGGAACTCGGCGCTCTCAATTTGCGTTGCCCTTGCGTTGCCGTAACGGGGACAAACGGAAAGACGACGACGGTCTCCATGCTCGAGGCGATCTTCAAAGCGGCGGGGAAAAAGGGGATCGCATGCGGCAATGTTGGAAGACCTCTCACGTCCTGCCTCGGCGAACTCGGCGAGGACGGCATTGCGATCGCGGAGATCTCGTCGTTCCAGCTTGAAACGCTCTATTCCCTGCGCCCGCACGTTGCAGTGATCCTCAATGTGACGGAAGACCATCTTAACCGCCACTATAACATGGAAAATTACATCTATCTGAAGTCCAGACTGCTCAAAAATGCCGCGGAGAGCGAATTTGCCGTGTTGAATTACGACGATCCGATCGTCCGCGGTTTTGCGGAAAAGACAAAGGCGAAAGTTGTGTGGTTTTCTCTTTCGGAGAGGGTGGACGGCGCCTATGTGCAGGATAACAGTTTCTGTTACTTCGGGGAAAAACTGTTTTCTGTAGATGAGCTTTCTCTTGAAGGCGAACACAACGTCGCCAACGCGCTTGCCGCGATCGCAGCCGCAAGATTGATGGGCGTCGGCAACACGGCTATCCGTACAGCGCTTAAGGAATTCCGCGGCGTAAAACATCGTCTCGAAAAGGTCGGCGAGATCAACGGCGTCACTTTTATCGACGACTCCAAGGCGACCAATGTCGATTCCGCCATCAAGGCAGTAGGCAGCGTTAAGGGAGAAAGCGTGCTTCTTCTTGGCGGCAAGGATAAGGGGTATTCTTATGAACCGCTCTTCGAGGTCTTGAAAACATCGGGCGTCGTCCATGCCGTCATCTACGGCGAAAACGCTTTCCGCATTCTCAATGCAGCCCTCAAATGCGGTTATTCCGCCGTTACGCTGTGCCGTCCCTTCGATCTTGCTGTCCGCGTCGCCTATCTGATCTCCGAAAAGGGGCAAAATGTTCTTTTGTCTCCCGCGTCGGCAAGTTTCGACGCCTTTGCGAACTACGAGGAACGGGGAAAACGCTTCTGCGAACTCCTCGAAACATTCAAAAGGGAGGCACAGCCGTATGCAAAGACCCGCGGAGAGTACGACGAATAGAGAGCGAAAGGGGAGGGGCGACCTCCTCTTTTTGGGCGGCGTCATTCTTCTCGCAGGGCTCGGGCTCGTATTTGTATATTCCGCAAGTTCATACAATGCCAAAGTGCAGTACGGAGACGAATTTTTCTTTTTTAAAAAACAGCTCGTCGGTTTTGTCATCGGGCTGGTCTCCATGATCGCCGTCTCCTTTCTTCCGTATGAAAAACTCAAAAAAGGGGGGATCCCGGCCCTTGTCTTATCGCTGATCCTTCTTGCTCTCGTCTTTGTCCCGGGACTCGGCAAGAGCAATTACGGCGCGACGCGCTGGATCGGTTTCGGCTCTTTCACAATACAGCCGTCCGAGATCGCAAAATACGGCTTTGTGCTCTTTACGGCGGGATATTTTGCCAAAGATCCGGGTCGGATGCGCAAATTTACGGGTCTTCTGCCCGTTCTTTTCGCGGGACTCTCCGTTTGCGTGCTCATTATGCTCGAGCCGAACATGTCCGTGACGATGTGCGTGGGCGCGATTATGATCGGAATGATCTTTTTGGGCGGTGCGAGATGGAAGAGTCTCTTCGCTATTTGCGTCCCCGTGCTTCTGGCTGTCCCTGCGCTCATTATTGCGGAACCGTACCGCTTGCAAAGGCTCTCAGCCTATCTCGATCCGTGGGCGTCTCCGCGCGGAGAAGGGTATCAACTGATCCAATCCCTTTACGCGCTCGGAAACGGAGAATTTTTTGGGGTCGGGCTCTTCCGGTCACGCCAGAAATACCGTTTTCTTCCCTTTGCGGAGAGCGATTTCATCCTTTCGGTCATTGCGGAAGAGACGGGTTTTTTCGGGATTCTTCTTCTTTTTCTTCTCATCGGTTTTCTCGTGTGGAGAGGGTTCCGCATCGCGAGAAATTGCAAGGATTTTTACGGCTACATGCTTGTCTCAGGCATCACGCTCGCTTTCGCCGTACAGTCGGCGCTCAATGCGCTCGTCGTCAGCGGGACAATTCCGCCCACGGGACTGCCTCTCCCGCTCATTTCGGCGGGAAACACGTCTCTCATTGTCACAATGACGGGCATGGGGGTCGTGTACGGGGCGTCAAGGCACAATGAAGTGCGATCTCCACATAAAATATACAAATAAAACGCGGAGCCCCGCCATGCAGGGTCTTTCTCTGCGTTTTCAGAAATACATGAGGAGATAACCATGGATAAATATATCATAGACGGGGGGCGGAGACTTTTCGGCAGTGTGAATGTGCAATCCGCGAAGAATGCCGTTCTGCCGCTCTTTGCGGCGTCTGTGTTGACCGATAAACAAGTGACAATACGCGAAACCCCGCCGATCGCCGACGCATTCTGTATGGCGCAGATATTGAAAGAACTCGGGGCGAGCGTAAGTTTTGCGGACGGCGACGTCGTTATCGATAGTTCGAACGCCCATAGCCACGTCATTTCTTCGGCGCTCACAAAAGAACTCCGCTCGTCGGTTTTTATGCTCGGTTCGTTGCTTTCGCGCTTCCGCCGCGCCGTTATCGCCTATCCGGGCGGCTGCGACATCGGACTTCGGCCGATCGACCTGCATCTGAACGCCTTAAAGCGTCTCGGCGTTAAAATTTCGGAACGGGACGGATACATATATTGCGAATGTGAAAAACTTGTCGGCGCAGAGATTGTTCTCGACTTTCCCAGCGTCGGTGCGACGGAAAATATCATGCTCGCGGGCGTGAAAGCGGAAGGGAGAACGGTGCTTGCGGGCGCCGCAAAGGAGCCGGAGATCGTAGATCTTCAAAATTTTTTGAACGGCATGGGGGCGAAAGTGCGAGGCGCCGGCACCGACGTCATCGAGATCGATGGAGTCGGCTCCCTCGGCGGAATCACCTATAGACCCGTGAAAGACCGCATAGAAGCGGGGACTTTCCTCATTGCCTGCGCGCTCTGCGGCGGCGAAGTGGAAGTTGTGGGCGTCACACCCGATAATTTAGGCATGCTTCTTCACAAATTGCGTGAAAACGGTTGCAAAATACATACAAAAAATGATAAAATAAGATTGTCGAGTTACGGCAGACTCAAATGTAACCGCCGCATCGAGACCATGCCTTTTCCGGGCTTTCCAACCGATCTTCAGGCGCAGATCACAGCGCTCAACGCCGTATGCGAGGGCGGTGCGCTCATTGTGGAAAATCTTTTCGAGACCCGCTTCAAATATGTGCCCGAACTCCAGAAAATGGGCGCGGATATCGAAGTAAGGGGAAGAAATGCGTTTGTCCGCGGGGTGAACGGCTTGCACGGCGCGGCCGTTACGGCGGGGGATCTGCGCGGGGGCGCGGCACTCGTTCTTGCGGCACTCGGCGCCGAAGGCATTTCGGAGGTTTTGGATCTCTCGCATATCGACAGAGGCTATTCTGACCTCGAGGGGAAGTTCAGATCGCTCGGGGCGGAGATCAAAAGGGTCCGCATCTGACCCAATTCGGAGACACATCGGAGATACATATGAAAGCAAGAGTGCTGATTACGACTATCGTATCCTTTCTTTTGCTCTGCGCGGTCGTTGCGGCGGGGCTCAACGCCGTTTTTACGGTCAATGCCGTAAAAGCGCAGTTTTCGGTGACGTCCGAAGACGGTGAAAGAGAGGCGTCGGAATTGAAGCAAAAGCTCGATGGATACATCGGATCGAGCACGATTTTTCTCGACGAGGAGGAAGTCCGCGCCCTCATTGCCTCCTATCCTTGCATGAAAGCGGAAAAGGTCGAAAAGCACTATCCGTCTACAATCGAAGTATGCGTGACCGAGCGCAAAGAGGCTTTTGCCGTTCTTACCGAGCACGGCTATGCAGTTTTTTCAGACGATGGGACGTATCTATATAATAAGGATAACTTAACAAATCGCATGGGCGGAGAGAATATTCTTCTGAACGGTTTTTCGTTCTCCATGGAGCAAGGAGAGAGACTTGAAGAGAAGAAATTTTCGGATGTTCTCGAAGTCTACGGCGTCTTTACAGAGCTTTTGAAAGAGGCGCGCGCGAATGTCGTCTCCATTACTTACAACCCGGGACTTGTGTTCGATACGTTTGTGATCGGCATGAAAGAGGGGGTGAGGATCGAGATCGTGTCGCCCGATGAACTTGCTGCGGAAAAAACGCGGGCGGCGCTTTCGGACGAAAAGTACGGTTATCTTGTGAGAACGGACGGCGAACGGCTTTGCGGGTGCATCACTGCGGTCGCGGCCGACGGAAATATTTTGGTCGATTACGACATCGCGCGTAATTGACAGATCGAGCGGAAACAAGCGTCCTTTCGGGGGCGCTTTTTTTGTTTTATGTGTGAAATAACAGTTCAACTTCTTGACAACAATATAAGACATGTGTTATAATATTTCCATAAATCCAACTGCGGAAAAAAGGACGGAACATGAGTCGCAAAAGCGTAGCTGTCATGGACATTCGCTCCTCCGAGATCACAGTCGTCGTGGGAGAAAGGGGCGTCAATAACACCTTTGTATTCAGGGCGATCAAAACAGTGGAATACGGGGGATATAACGGCGGAGTTTTTTTCAGTGAAAAAGAACTTTCCGATACGGTATCTTCCGCCTTGCGCGAAGTCGAAAAAGTGTGCGGGGAAAAGATCCGAAATCTCTATGTGGGGGTGCCGGGTGAATTCCTCGAAGTCAGACTTTCGGAACCCGTGACGGGGTTTTCCAAACGGAAAAGAATTTCCGATAAGGACATCGCCGCCTTGTACGACAGCGGAAAAGAGAATGTTCTTGGCATGAATTTTCTTCGTGCCGGAAGCGCCGTTTTTACAACGGCGGACAAGCGCAGAGTGATAGATCCCGTCGGTATATTGTCAACTTCACTTAAGGGTATTGTCTCATATTGTTATTGCAGCGCTTATTTTTCGGAGACCGTGGAAAAGATTTTTTCGGGCACGGGCATACAGCTTACATATCTTCCTTCCATGCTGGCAATGGCCTGTTATCTCATTCCGTCGGAGACGCGCGACGAATATGCTTTTCTTCTCGATGTGGGGAACTTCTCTTCGACGGTCATGCTCATACAGGGCAATGCGATCCTCGCCCAGTCGACGGCTCCCGTCGGGCGTGCGCAGATCCTGAAGCAGCTTATAGACGCTTTTTCTCTTCCGTACGACGCGGCGACCGCGCTTCTCGGCAAAACAAATCTTTACACGCGGAGCAACGCGGGCACATTTGAGTTCACGAGCAGAAATATTTCCTATGAAGTGGATCTCGATCGGCTTGTGGAAGCAGTGAAAGACGGGCTCGACGCCGTATGTGAAATGGTCGGCGAATTTATGGAGAATATGCACGGACGCGAGCTCGATTATAAGCCGCTCTATGTCACGGGGGAGGGCATCTCCGATATCAGAGGGGCGCTCGAGCATGTCAGCAAGCGTGTAGACCGCGTTTGCGAGTACATAGCGCCCGATCTTCCCTATTACGACAAACCATCAATGAGTTCATACATCTCCCTTGTCGATATGGCATGTACCGACAAACGCAAAGGCGGATTTTTCAATCATTTATTCGGAGGCTGAGAATGTTTACTGATTCCTATCGATCGAACGAAACTACGAACGATTATACCGACTTTATCGAAAAAAACGAAAGAGCGGAGGAACCCGCCCGCATAGACGGAAAAGCAAAGATCAAGGTGATCGGCGTGGGCGGCGCGGGAAATAACGCCGTCAATCGCATGATCGAAGCAAATATCAAGAGCGCGGAGTATATTGCAGTGAATACCGACGCGCAGATTCTTGCTTGCAGCAAAGCGCCTACCCGCATACAGATCGGGCGGACGCTCACCAAAGGTCTCGGAGCAGGAGCCGATCCCGAAACGGGGCGTGCCGCCGCGGAAGAGGATAAGGATCAGCTTATTAAAGCTATCGAAGATACTGATCTTCTGTTCATTACGGCCGGTATGGGAGGCGGAACGGGCACGGGTGCCGCGCCTGTCATTGCAAAACTTGCGCGTGACAGGAGGATCTTGACGGTCGCTGTCGTTACAGAACCTTTCTCCTTTGAGGGAAAGCATAGAATGGACAACGCAAGAAAGGGGATCGAAGAGATCAAGAAGCATGTCGATACCATCGTCATTATTCCCAACGATAAGATTCTCGAGATCGTGCCCAAGAATAGTTCTTTCCCCGAAGCGCTCCGCGTTGCAGACGACGTGCTCAAGCACGGGATCCGCGGCATTGCGGATATTATCGTCACGCCCTCCATTATCAATCTCGACTTTGCGGATGTGAAGACGATTTTGAAAGATAAGGGCCTCGCGCACATGGGCGTCGGCGTGGCGAAGGGAGAGAATCGTATCGTCACGGCCGTCCGCCTTGCCGTTAATTCGCCGCTTCTTGAAACTACGATCGAAGGGGCGACCGCGGTTCTCATCAATATCACGGGCGGTAACGACCTCACGCTCGATGAGACGCAGACAGCCGTCAGCCTTGTGCAGAGCGTGGTCGATTATTCCGCCAACATCATCTTCGGCACCTGTATCGATGAAAACATGCAGGACGAAGTGCAGGTCACGGTGATCGCTACGGGGTTCCAATCCAAAGAGAGCGTACATAATGCCTTTGCGGAGGCAGCTCTTCGCCGCGATGAGCCCATCGCGAATCCTGTGTTTGCGGAAAGACCTCGCGCCGAATCGCGTCCCGCCGCGCAAGAACCAGAAAAAGTTGTACCTGCCCCTGCTCCCGCGCCCGCCGCAGAACCCGTGCCGTCAAAGACCGTAGATACAGTCAGCGCAACTGTGTTGCCGGCCGGCGAGCGTTCGCACAGCGATTTTTCGGAAGAAGAGCGTAGCGATATGCCGCAATTTTTACAGCATCTTCTCGGCAGAAAGAAGTCGCAGTGAATTCATAAATAATAAACACACATAAAAATCCGCCTGAGAGGCGGATTTTTGCATAAAAAAGAGAGCCTTCCGGCTCTCTGATTTTTTAATACATTCCGTCCATGCCGCCTGCAGGAGCGGGGGGAGCGGGAGGAGTGGGAATATCCGTCACGATGGATTCCGTGGTAAGAAGCGTGGACGCAACGGAAGCCGCATTCTGAAGAACGGAACGGGTGACTTTTGTCGGGTCGATGATGCCCGCTTCTACCATGTCGGTGTAGACGTTCTTGAGTGCGTCGAAGCCGTAATTTGTTGTCTTCTTCGTCAGGATCTTGTCGACGACGACCGATCCGTCAACACCCGCATTCTTTGCGATCTGGCGCACGGGCTCTTCGCAGGCTTTCAGAATAATGCTTGCACCCGTCTTTTCATCGCCTTCAAGGGAAGCGACAAGCTTCTTGACAGTGGGGATACAACTTAAAAGTGCGGAGCCGCCACCGGGGACATAGCCCTCTTCGACTGCCGCACGGGTCGCAGCCAGGGCGTCATCGATGCGGAGCTTTTTCTCTTTCATCTCGACCTCGGTCGCCGCGCCGACATTGATGACCGCAACGCCGCCCGCGAGCTTTGCAAGACGTTCCTGCAACTTCTCTCTGTCGTAATCGGAGGTCGTAACCTCGATCTGTGCCTTGATGGACGATACACGGTCTTTGATCGCCTGTTTGTCTCCCGCGCCGTCGATGATGGTCGTGTTGTCTTTGTCGATCTTTACCTGTACGGCCCTGCCGAGCATATCGGGCGTGACGTCCTTGAATTCGTAGCCGAGGTCGGAGCTTACGACGGTGCCGCCCGTAAGGACCGCGATATCTTCGAGCATTGCCTTTCTCCTGTCGCCGAAGCCGGGCGCCTTTACCGCAACGCTGTTAAACACGCCCTTGAGCTTATTGACGATGAGCGCCGCGAGTGCGTCGCCTTCAACGTCCTCGGCAATGATGAGGAGTCTTGCACCCTGCTGTGCGAGGGGTTCGATAATGGGAAGAATCTCCTGAAGATTGGAGATCTTCTTGTCCGTGATGAGGATGTAGGGGTTGTCGAGCACGGCTTCCATCTTTTCGGTGTCTGTCACCATGTAGGCGGAAGCATAGCCGCGGTCAAACTGCATTCCTTCGACGGTCGTAAGCTCGGTCGTCATCGATTTTCCCTCTTCGACCGTGATCACACCGTCCGTACCGACGATCTCCATGGCCTTTGCGATGAGTTCGCCGACCGTCTCGTCGCCGGCAGAGATAGAAGCAACCTGAGAAATGGCTTTTTTGCCTTCGACTTGCTTGGAAATTTCCTTGAGGTGCGCAACAGCCGCTTCGACCGCTTTGTCGATGCCCTTTTTCAGAATGATGGGATTTGCGCCTGCGGCAAGATTTTTGAGCCCTTCGCGAATGATGGCCTGCGCAAGGAGCACAGCTGTTGTCGTGCCGTCGCCCGCGACGTCGTTCGTCTTGGTGGAAACTTCTTTTACGAGTTGGGCGCCCATGTTTTCGAAAGGATCGGAAAGTTCGATCTCCTTGGCGATCGTCACGCCGTCGTTGGTGATGAGGGGAGCGCCGAACTTTTTATCGAGCACGACGTTTCTGCCCTTGGGGCCGAGAGTGATTTTGACGGTATCGGCGAGCACATTTACGCCCGTCTCGAGAGATTTTCTTGCGTCTTCTCCGTATTTGATTTGCTTTGCCATGATAAAATTATCTCCTTATAGATTGGATTTTTGGTTATGAGATGACGGTCTGAGAGGGCTTACTCCACGATCGCCAGGATATCGCTCTGTTTGATGATGGTGAATTCCTTACCGTCGACCTTAAAATCAGAGCCTGCATACTTGGAGCAGAGGACTTTATCGCCGACTTTCACCTGCATTACGGTCTCTTTGCCGTCCACGATCCCGCCGGGACCCACGGCAACGACGACGCACGTCTGCGGTTTTTCCTGTGCGGAAGAGGGAAGAATAAATCCGCTCTTTGTCTTTTCCTCGACTGTGACCGCTTCCACGACCACTTTGTCGAACAATGGTTTGATATTCATTGAAAACCTCCTGTTGAGCCCGATTTGACGGGATCTTTATTTTCTGTCTCTATTATAAACCTCTGTGACACAATGTCAAACAGGATAGGAAAAATTTTCCCTGTTTTTTTGGCAAAAAAAGGGGAATGATTGACATGGACCGTTTTCAATGCTATAATAGTGGCATGGATAAGTGGGATAAAAGATTTATGAAACTCACCGAAGAGGTGGGGACTTGGGCAAGTTGCTTCCGCCGTAAAGTCGGGGCAGTCATTGTGCGAGATAACCGCGTGATGACGACGGGTTACAACGGAGCGCCGATGGGCATTCGGTCATGTATGGAAAAGGGCGAATGTCTGCGCGAGAAAATGAATATCGAGAGCGGAACACATCAGGAGCTATGCTTCGCCGCGCATGCGGAGCAAAACGCGATCATTCAAGCGGCGCGGTACGGCATCAATATCGACGGATCTACGCTCTATTGTACGCACCAGCCTTGCGTTATTTGCGCCAAAATGATCATCAATGCCGGAATCAGACGGGTCGTCTACAAAGAGGGATATCCCGATGAATTTTCCATGCAGCTCTTTCACGAAGCGGGCACGGATATAGAAAAATTTGAGGAGTAATATGGCAAAAAATCCTATTGTAACGTTTGAAATGGCAAACGGGAAAATTTTTAAGGCAGAACTTTATCCCGAGATCGCTCCGAATACCGTGTATAACTTTCTTTCGCTCGTCCAAAAGGGCTTTTATAACGGTGTGATCTTCCATCGCGTCATCAAGGGCTTTATGATACAGGGCGGAGATCCGCTTGGCCTCGGCACAGGCGGGCCCGGATATCGCATCAAAGGGGAATTTCTTGCGAACGGGTTTAATAATACATTGAAGCACGAAAGAGGAGTTCTCTCCATGGCGAGGGCGCAGAATTTTGATTCGGCGGGTTCTCAATTCTTTATCATGCACGCCGAAGCCGACTACCTCGATGGGCAGTATGCGGCGTTCGGCAAGATCGTCGAGGGCATGGAGGTTGTCGACGAGATCGCGTCCGCCCGCGTAGACTATCGCGATAAGCCGCTCACCGAACAGAAGATGCAAAAAGTGACGGCCGATACATTCGGCGTCGCCTATCCCGACCCGATAAAAGCATAATAACGTATCGGAGCATAGTACTATGTCAGACAGAATACTGTATGAAAGCCCCTTGAGCACACGTTACGCGAGCAAAGAGATGCTGGAAAATTTCGGAGACGAAAAGCGGTTCCGTCTTTGGAGAAAGTTATGGATCGCGCTAGCGGAAAGCGAGAGAGAACTCGGGCTCCCGATCACGCAGGCGCAGATCGATGAACTTAAAGCCCACGCCGACGATATCGACTACGAGAAAGCGGACGCATACGAACGCTCTGTGCGGCACGATGTCATGGCGCATGTCAAGGCGTACGGCGACGCCGCACCGTCGGCAAAGGGGATCATTCATCTCGGCGCAACAAGCTGTTTTGTGGATTGCAATGCCGAGCTCATCGTTTTGCGCGACGGGCTCGACATTCTTTTGAAAAAACTCGTCAACGTGATGGATAAACTCACGTCGTTTGCTCTGCGGTATAAAGACCTCCCGACGCTCGGATTTACGCACTTGCAGCCCGCCCAACTCACTACGGTAGGCAAAAGGGCGACTCTGTGGCTTCAGGATCTGTTGCTCGACTATGAAAACCTTATTTCGCTCTATACACACTTCCGTTTGCGGGGCGTTAAGGGCACTACGGGTACGCAGGCAAGTTTTCTCGATTTGTTCGACGGCGACGAGTGGAAAGTCAAAGAACTTGAAAAACGGGTTTGCGCGAAGCTCGGCTTTGAACGGGTCTATGGCGTGACGGGACAAACTTATCCGAGGAAGTTCGACTATAATGTGCTGTGCGTTCTCTCGCAGATTGCACAGAGCGCGTATAAATTCAGCAACGACATCAGACTCTTGCAGAGCATGAAGGAGATCGAAGAACCTTTTGAAAAAGCGCAGATCGGTTCTTCGGCAATGCCCTATAAACGTAATCCGATGCGGTGCGAACGTATGGGGGGTCTTTGCCGCTATATGCTCACGCTTCCCATGAACAGCGCCTTTACGTCGTCCACACAGTGGTTCGAACGCACCCTTGACGACTCGGCAAACCGCCGCATCGTCAATGCGCAAGCTTTTCTTACTGTTGACGCAGTTCTCGAAATATATATGAACGTTGCGGACGACCTTGTTGTTCATGAAAAAGTCATCGAAAAACATGTAGCGGAGGAACTTCCGTTCATGGCGACCGAGAACATCATCATGGAATGCGTGAAAGCGGGGGGCGACAGGCAGCAACTACACGAGCGGATCCGCGTACTTTCTCAGGAAGCGGGCGCGCGTATCAAGGATGAGGGCGCAGACAACGACTTGTTAGAGGAAATCGCAAAGGATGAGTTGTTCGAGGCCGTGAAAGACAGGATCGGTGAGATCGTCGATGCGAAAAAATTTATCGGAAGAGCGCCGAAGCAGACGGAGGAATTCGTCGGAAAAGAGATTGCTCCCATTCTCGAAAGACACAAAAATTTGCTTGGCGCAAAGGGAAACGTCAAGGTTTGAGGTTAAATTATGACGGTTTTGGTAACAGGCGGAGCCGGGTTTATCGGCTCACATACAGTCGTTGAACTTCTGAATGCGGGCTATGATGTTGTTGTTATCGATAACTTGTGCAATTCCAATCGTGAAGTGCTCGACCGTATTAAGAAAATCACGGGCAGAGACGTCTATTTCTATGAGAACGACGTTCGGGATCGTGCGGCGCTTGAACTCATTTTTACGGCGTTCGATATCGAATGGGTCATCCATTTCGCGGGTCTGAAAGCTGTGGGCGAGAGCGTGCAAAAGCCCATGGAATATTACGACAATAATTTGGTTTCCACACTCGTCCTCGCGGAGACTATGCAGAAATTCGGCGTCAAAAAAATAGTTTTCTCTTCTTCTGCGACCGTTTATGGCGACCCGAGCGAGCTTCCGCTCCGCGAAACAAGCGCCATGAACCCCACGACCAATCCTTACGGAGCGACGAAAGTCATGCAGGAGAACATCTTAAAGGACATTTATACCTCCGATCATGAATGGACCGTGGCGCTTCTGCGTTACTTTAATCCCGTGGGCGCCCATGAGAGCGGGCTCATAGGTGAAGACCCTAAGGGTATTCCGAACAATCTTATGCCTTATGTGGCGCAGGTCGCGAGCGGAAAGCTTAAGGAAATAGGCGTGTTCGGGAACGACTATCCCACGCACGATGGCACGGGCGTCAGAGACTATATCCACGTCGTCGATCTGGCCAAAGGACATCTGGCGGCAATCGAGAAGATAAATGCGGCCGGCGTTTATGTCTATAATCTCGGCACGGGGAACGGATACAGCGTGCTCGACATGATCAAGGCGTTCTCAAAGGCATGCGGAAAAGAGCTGCCTTATGTAATCAAACCGAGAAGGGCGGGGGACATCGCAACTTGTTATGCATCAGCGGAGAAAGCGGAAAAAGAGCTCGGATGGCATGCGGCGTACGATCTCGAGAAGATGTGCGCGGACCAATGGAATTGGCAGAAGAAGAATCCAAACGGCTATAATTGTTGATTTTTTAAATTTTGCATAGTACTATGCGTGACATAATATTTGTAAAAGAACGGCATTTTGCCGTTTTTTTTCATTATTTGCGCATATTACTTGGTATGGAATACAAAAAAATTTGTGTGGAGGTATCGGCGCGTTTTCCCGCGGGAGGGGGCATGATCCCCGTTGAAATCGTTTGGGCGGATGGCAAGAGATATAAGGTCGATCGGGTGATCTCCGCGTCGAAGGCGCCTCGTTCGGTTCAGGCCGTATTGCCTGTAAGGTATACGGTTGTCGTCGGCGGGGCTATAAAACTGCTTTATTTCGAACCGCAGGGTGAGAGTTGGTTCGTCGAAGCAAAAGTTTGATTTTTTTGCATTTTTGTCGAAAAATATCTTGACGGAAAGTTTGTAATCATGTATAATAACATGTGTTTAGGGGAGTAGTTCAATGGTAGAGCAACGGTCTCCAAAACCGTCTGTTGCGTGTTCGAGTCGCGTCTCCCCTGCCAAAACAGCTTGCAGGAAATGTCTGCGGGCTGTTTTTTGTTCCTTAAAGTCATTTCGGCTTTTTTCTTGACTTTTTCCCCGTCATGTTTTACAATAGGCGCATGAAGCGAGTGACACTCTATACCGACGGCGCCTGCTCGGGCAATCCCGGTCCCGGCGGGTGGGGAGCCGTTCTCATTTACGGCGAACACAGTACAAAACTTTCGGGCGGGGAGATCGGGACGACGAACAACCGTATGGAGATCACGGCCGTTATCGAGGGCCTCAAGCGGTTAAAATATCCGTGCGAAGTGGATGTTTACTCGGATTCCGCCTATACCGTCAACGCCTTTGAAAACGGCTGGGTGTATGCATGGGAAAAAAACGGTTGGAAAAAGGCGGATAAAAAGCCTGTCTTGAACGAGGAACTTTGGAAAGAATTGCTCGATCTCGCTCGTGTCCATAAGGTAAGTTTTCATAAAGTGAAAGGGCATGCCGACAATGAACTAAACAACACATGCGATGAGCTGGCCCGTGCAGCGATCGAAGATCTGCGAAAAAAACTTATAAAAAACGACATAGACTGATATACTATATTATATTATGGAACGGGAAGAAAAGGCCGTACCTGTCATATACAAGATACTTCATACTATAGGGATCGTATGCGGCGCAGTCATCTTCGAACTGTTCCTGTTTTTGTCTTTACGTTATTTCGGCGATTGGCATCCCGCGCTGTGGTGGACCGTGCTGTCTCTTTCCACTGCCCTGAACATCGCTTTGACGACCGTAGACCTTGTTTTTTACTTTTTGCGGAAGCAGATGGTCTATAAATTCTGCATTATTTCGTTCATTTTTCTCGATTTTTTGCTGATCGGCCTCTATGTGCTTCTCAAGACGGGATTTATGGAAGTCATGCGCGACGAGGGGAGTTTTCAGGCGTATGTCGAGCGCGCGGGAAGCTGGATGACGGTGCTTTTCATTGCTCTGCAATTTTTACAGGTCGTGATCTTGCCCATTCCAAGCACCGTGACGGTCGTTGCGGGGACGGCGCTTTTCGGCCCCTTAAAGGGAAGTTTGTATAGTCTGACGGGTATCGTTATCGGCTCTCTCGTCGCCTTTTTGGTCGGCCGCTATGCAGGAACGCGCGTCGTTTCATGGATGGTGGGAAAAGAGACGCTTGAGAAGTGGCTCAAAAAAATCAAGGGAAAAGATAAACTTTTGCTCACCGCAATGTTTCTTTTACCCGTCTTTCCCGATGATGTGCTCTGCTTTGTAGCGGGTTTTTCATCGATGTCGGTTTGGTACTTTCTGGCGGTGATCCTGATATCAAGGGTACTCGCAATCTTTACAACGAGCTACTCCGTCACGATCATTCCGTTCGACACGTGGTGGGGACTTTTGATTTGGGCGATTCTCATTATTGCCGTCATTGTTTTGTTTGTTTTCCTCTATAAGAAATCGGACGCGATTCTCGGTTGGTTTGAAAAAAAATTTCACCATGAGACGTGGGTAAAACATGAAAAGAAAAAGGGGGAATTTCTCATCGAGGTGGTCGATCCCGATGGTTCTATTGTTTCGAAAGGGGTAGAAAAGGACGGCTCGGCGGAAAAAAAGAAAGAAGATATCGGCCATTCTTAATGGAAATCGATCGGAGAAAATAGGATTCAAGCGGTTTGCAAACAGGTCAAACCGCTTTTTGGTATACGAAAACCACGCGTAGTCGCGTGGTTCAAAAGAGGCTTTGCCGATAAACATGAACGTTTCTCGGCTGCCCTTGAGGGACGCAAAACGCAATTCTGCGCATCAGCACAGTGCGCTGCGTTTTGCGATGAGTGAGCGCATTATCCCGCGCGAACGGTGACCGAAGGCAGGATCGACCTGCCCGAGACGGCTGGTGCGAACGTAGTGAGCCCAAGAGGTTTCGAAAACCTCTCTGTCACTCGCAAACTCGTGACATCTCCCCTACGAGGGGCGACGAGCGACACCCCTGTCGTCACTCGCGTTGCTCGTGACACCCCTCAAGGGGTGGGCATGGACAAAGACCTGCCAGTCTAAAAAATTTACACCAATCGGAGGATGTTAAATAACGGAGCAAAATAAAACTACAATACCACATTCAGTTTAGCACAAGGCAAATATTCTTGGGAATAAATTCAACAAATAACTCCTCACCAACAAGTCCGGAATAGAGAGTAGAGAAAATTTCTCTGCTCTTTTTATATAGACATTGGAATGAATATGTCGATAATTAATAAAGCGTATAATTTTATTTGAACGATCAGGAGGTACATATGTTATACAAAAAATGGCTCAATGAGTGGCTTGCGGTCTGCGTGAAACCTACGGTAAAGCAGAGAACTTACGAAAAGTACGAACGTATTTGTCAAAAACATCTCTTATCGCTCGGAAATTATCGGCTCGATGAGCTCACCGCGCCCGTCTTGCAGACGTTTGTCGCAAACAAAACGTCTTGCCTTTCGCCCAATACAGTGAATGTCATCATCTCCGTCCTCAAAAATTCCCTCAAAAAGGCCGTCACCCTCGGGGTAACGGAGCGGGAATATGCGGACGGCGTCTCCCGCCCCCGCGCGTCGGAGAAGAAAATTGAGTGTTTCTTTAAAGAGGAACAAAAGAAACTCGAGACGGCCGTCCTCAAGGGCCCAAAAAGGCTCGTCGGCGTGCTCCTCTGCCTCTATACGGGGCTGCGCATCGGCGAGCTTCTCGCCCTCACATGGGACGATATCGATTTTGCGGATGGGGTCCTTTCTGTCACGAAGTCTTGTCATGACGGATGGGGGAAAGAGGGCTACAGAAGAATCATCGAATCCCCCAAAACAGGGAGTTCCGTTCGCCTTATCCCCGTTCCGAAACAGTTACAAGGGATGCTGAAAAGGGTGAAAAAGGAGATCGGCGGGACATACGTTGTCGGCGGGGACAAGCTCATATCGGTGCGTGCCTATCAGCGGAGTTTTGAATTGCTCTTAAAAAAACTGAATATCCCGCGCCGCGGATTTCACGTGCTCCGCCACACATTTGCTACCCGCGCCATCGAATGCGGGGTCGACGTAAAGACGCTTGCCGAGTTCTTGGGGCACAAAAATCCCACAGTAACGCTCAATCGCTACGTGCACAGCCTCATGGAGCACAAACACATGATGATGAACCGCCTCGGAAAACTTTTACAATAAAAAAGCGAGCGGGGCACTCACCGCAAAACGCAGCGTACAACAAACCGTTCTGATGTGCAAAAATTGCGTTTTGCGACCCTCAAGGGGGAGCCGAGGGAGTTCGCTTTGCCCACCCCTTGAGGGATGGGGGGACAGTAGCCGAGGTTGCCGTGCGGCCTCAAAAAAATGAAATTGTACTCATAAGAAGTCAATGATTGGGTAATATTCCTGCCCCGTTGAATGCCCCGCATAATTTCTGACAAAGGAACTCCCGCAGAAGAACAAACACAGACCATCGATGTGCAATCCACCGACGAAGAAGAAGCAGATGGATATGTTGCTCCTTCCGAGGAACAGGCGGAAGGAATTCTTTTAGAGGAAGTTTCTCCCATTCTCGCAGAAGCGCCTGTCGAGGAAAGTTCCTCCGAGGAAAGCTCTGAGAGCGCGGAAGAAGCAGTCGTGACAATAGCGGACGAGGAAACTCTCACCGAAGAACAAACATCAATTGACGATGAGCAATCCACCAACGTGGAAGAAAAGGCGGAAGATGTTGTTCCCGCCGAGGATCAGGCGGAAAGAATGCTCTTTGAGGAAGTGTCTCTCACTCTCGCAGAAACGCCTGTCGAGGAGAATTCTTCTGCGGAAAACGCGGAAGAAGCCACCGTGATAATGGCGGACGGGGAAACTCCCGCAGAACAGCCCGCAGAAGAAGCCCCCCCTGTAGAAGAGCCCGTCGAAGAACCTGCTCCCGCAGAAGAGGAGCCCGTTATCGAGGAACTTTCAAAAAGCGAGATCCGCGATGTTGAGACCTATGAGGAGACAAAAAAGGACGAGGACGGCATTGAGGTCGTCGGCGTGATGTTCCGCCGCCGCGGCAGGAAGGTGTATTGGTTCGATCCCGCAGGCAAAACATGGGAGAAAGGTGAGATCGCGCTCTACAAGTCGCCCGACAATCCTCCGCAGGAAGTCATCGTTGTGGATAATGCAAAGCGCTCGCCGAGCAAGTTGCACCTCCCCCTGAAACCACTGTATAAGGCGACCCGACGCCCGTAGCCGCCGAAGAAGAGATAAACCGGAACGGCATCGGAATAACGCACGCAAAAGGCACGCCCGCAGGTGTGCCTTTTTTGCTATTACGCTATTTCTGCCAAGTTATGGAAAATGTAGAAAGATTGCGCAAAAAATTTTTTTCAAAAATGTTGACACAGTGTCAGAATTGTGTTATATTTACATTGACACGACGTCAGAATGCTGTATGAAAGGGGAAACACGATGCCAAAGGGTTCTAAAGAATTGACCGACGCGAGAAAGGATGAGATCGTGAACGCGTGCGAAAAACTCTATAAAACGATGAGTTTCAAGGATATTACCATTAAGGAGATCGGCGCGGTTACGTCTTTTACGCGCACCTCGATCTATAATTATTTTGAAACGAAAGAAGAGATCTTTCTTGCTCTCCTCAAAAGGGAATATGAAAAGTTGATCGAAAGTCTGAACACGCTTACCGAAGAGAACGTCGCGTTGTCTTCCGAAGAGCTCGCTTCTGCTCTTGCCCGCATTTTCGAAGAAAGGAGCTTGCTTTTGAAACTCATGACGATGAACAACTATGATATGGAAGCGTGCAGCCGTCCTGAAAACCTTGCGGAGTTCAAGGAGTCTTACGGCGAATCGTTGAGAGCGCTCGATAGATGTTTTTCGAAATTTACGGGATATCCGAAAGGGGAGAGGGAAGAACTTTTATATATTTTCTTGCCATTTGTCTATGGCATTTATCCGTATGCGGAAGTCACGGAAAAGCAGCGCGTAGCCATGACGGAAGCCAAAGTACCGTTTGTCTATCATTCGGTCTATGAACTTACCTATAACTGTGTAAAAAATCTGCTGAAAGGCAAAGGAGAATAAAATCATGAAAAAAATTCTTGTAGCGTATTTTTCGGCGAGCGGAACCACGAAGAAAGCGGCGGCCCTTCTTGCGAAAGCGGCGAACGCCGACCTCTTTGAAATCGAGCCTAAGACGCCATACTCAGCGGCGGACCTCGATTGGACGAACAAAAAGAGCCGCTCAACGCTCGAAATGAACGACCCCGCTTCCCGTCCGAAGATCGGGAATCACCTTGAAAACTTGGCGGACTATGACGTCGTGTTCCTCGGCTTCCCCGTATGGTGGTACACCGCGCCGACCATTATCAAGACTTTTCTCGAAAGTTACGATTTTGCGGGCAAACAAATCGTTCTCTTTGCGACGAGCGGCGGAAGCGGACTCGGAAGAACGGAGAGCGCATTAAAGGCTTGCGCTCCGAACGCAGTCTGGAAAGGCGGAAAGCTTATAAACGGCGCAACCGAAAGCTCGCTTAAATCTTGGGTTGAGAGTTTGAATTTATGAAAATTGTGATTTTGACAGGCAGTCCGCAAAAGCACGGCTCGTCCAATATGCTCGCAGAGCAATTTATCAAAGGCGCAAAAGAAGCGGGCAACAGCGTTTCCGTTATTGACACGGCGCATTGTAACGTCAAGCCCTGCACGGGTTGCGTACGGTGCGGATACGGCGGTCCCTGCGCGTAAAAAGACGATATGGGTTCGGAGAGTGGCGTAATGCGCGGGATCAAAGCGGAAATACTCGGTGCGGATATGATCGTATTTGTTACACCGCTCTATTACTACGGAATGTCCGCACAGCTCAAAATTGTCATCGACCGTTTCTGCGCGTTCAACGGCGAAATTCAGAGAAAGCACATGAATTCGGCGCTCATCTCCGTCGCGTGGAACGCAGACAGTTGGACGTTTGAAGCGTTAGAGGCACATTATAAAACGCTTGTACGGTATCTGAATTTCGTGGACTGCGGAATGATTCTTGGGAAAGGTTGCGGAACGCCCGATATGACAGCTCGCTCCCGCTATATGGCGGAAGCCTATGGGCTTGGCAAGAGCCTCATAAATCAATAAAAGGAGTTTTGATATGAAAAAAATCACACAGGACGCGGGAAGAAAGGCGCTCGGGGAGTTCGCTCCCGACTTCGCGCATTTTAACGACGATATTCTCTTCGGCGAGAATTGGAACAATCATGATATCGACCACAAGACGCGGTGCATCATCACGGTCGTTGCGCTCATGTCGTCGGGCATTACGGATAGTTCGCTCAAGTACCATTTGGAAAATGCCAAAAAGGCGGGGGTGACGAAGAAAGAAATTGCTGCGGTCGTTACGCACGTCGGTTTTTACGCCGGATGGCCCAAGGCGTGGGCGGTATTCAACATGGCGAAAGAAGTCTGGGCGGCAGAGAGCGCGGAAACAGAAATGGCATCGCACGAAAATTCAATGATTTTCCCTATCGGCGCTCCCAACGACGGTTTCAAGCAGTATTTCAGCGGGAGAAGTTATCTTGCGCCCGTCTCCAAAGAACAGGTCGGCATCTTCAATGTCACATTCGAGCCCGCTTGCCGCAATAATTGGCATATCCACCATGCAACAAAAGGAGGCGGCCAAATTCTCATCGCGCTCGCGGGGCGCGGTTGGTATCAAGAGTGGGGGAAAGAGGCCGTGGAGATGAAGCCGGGGGACTGTATCAACATCCCTGCAGGGGTGAAGCATTGGCACGGTGCGGCAAAAAACAGTTGGTTCTCTCACCTTGCGATCGAAGTCCCGGGCGAAAACGGATCGAATGAATGGTTGGAACCCGTGAGTGAAGAAGAATATAATCAACTTCCCTGAGGTGCGACATGGCATTGACGGTCAATATCTATTACACGGGGACGAACGGCAACGCGAAAAAGTTTGCGGAAGAGATGCAATCGAGCGGTATTGTGGATAAAATCCGCGCCGAACAAGGCAATCTGCGCTATGAATATTTTTTGCCGATGGACGATCCCGAAACAGTCTTGCTCATTGACGCATGGGAAAGTCAAGATGCGCTCGACTTTCATCACAAAAGCCCGATGATGAAAGAAATCGCCGCCCTCCGGGAGAAGTATCGCCTCAAAATGCGTGTGCAAAAATTCAGTGAGGTGAAATAGTATGGCGATAGATTTTCATGCGCATATCATCACCCCCGAATATAAATGGGGATTAAAATCTTTGAATATCGACCCTCTTGCCGTAGACGGGTTTGCGCTTCCCGATTGGAGCGCGGAAGCCCATCTCGAATTTATGCGGGAAGCGGGAATAGAGAAAAGCATTCTTTCCTCGCCCACGCCGCATTTGTTGGGGGACGGCGGAAGGCTCACGGCGAAGATCCACAGGGAAGTCAACGTTTCGATAGCGGAAGTTTGCAAAAAACACCCCGATAAATTTTCTTTCGTCGCTTCCGTTCCTCTTCCGCATATCGAGGAAGCGATCGAGGAATACCGCTTTGCAAAGGAAAAGCTCGGAGCGGTCGGGGTAAAACTTACAACGCACGCGGGCGGCGTCTATTTGGGCGATCCCTCGCTCGACGGGTTTTAGGAAGAACTGAACAGGGACAATGCGCTTGTCATCGTTCACCCGCAGAGAGCGCAAGAATATCCAAAAACGCCCATTACGGGAACGGTCGCCGCGATTTTCGAGTACCCGACCGATACGACGCGGGCTGTCCTTAACATGATGGCGCGCAAAATCATGACGCGTTTTCCTAAAATTCGCTTTGTTGTTCCGCATACGGGGTCATTCCTGCCCTATATGTTGCAGAGGTTCGCGGGTGTTTCGGGTATCCTTGCCTCTATGGGCATGATGGAGAGCGTGGACGTACAAAAGGAATTTGCGAATTTGTATTTCGACATTGCGGGCGATCCCGAACCCGTCGCGCTCGATATGCTTCTCTCTGTGGCGGGCGAAGATAAAATTGTGTACGGGAGCGACTTCCCGCACTCTTCCGCGAAAGTCGTTCTCGCAAAGAAAAAGCATTTAGAAGAAAGCCCGCGTTATGAGCAGCTTCTCCGTAAGGTTTACGGGGAAAACGAAAAAAAGTGTCTTGGAAAATAAGAAGAAACGAGAGCGACCCACACCCGACGCACTTTTCGTGCGTCACCCGGTTGCAGCGGTCTCTGCCGCCGGAGCCCTTTCGGCGAGGCCACACTTCAAAGGGGAAGGCGCGTCTGTATGGCATTTCTGCGTCAGCTTAAACCGCGCATAAGCGCGTGTCGAAGGATCCCCTCAAACGTAGTCCGTGTGTTTGAAAAAAGGCGAGATCAAGGAAAAGGAAGAACTTGCCGCCGCGCTCGACTTGCAGATCGTTCGCGAAAGAAATAAACGTAAAACGGGCGGGAATTTCCCGCCCGAAAAACTTAAAGTCTCATTCGGCTTCAAAATAGAATTCATGCCCCATGCAATAAATCTTATTTTTCCAGTCATATGCGTATAAGGTAAAATTCTGATTGTCGCCTTCGTTCATCTCGACATAAAAAGTAATGCTCCTTTCGGCTACATAACCATAATCTATTTGTTTCACACCGTCTGCAACATGATAAAATACGAAATAGGCATCACCATGATCTATAGACGCCACAAAACCATCCGTTCCTTCCACAGGTTCTGTCAAAGAAAGAACTATCTTTGATTCAGGCGTAAAAAATGGAGTATCCTCTTCATAGTCTTTTATATTAAAATTGCCCGGTTGGAAATCAAGAGAATAATCTCGCCAATCCTTGCAAGCAGAAAGGCAAAAGCCTACGCATACCAAAAAAATCGTCAGAATCAAATGTTGTGTTCGCATCCGCATCTAGTCTCACCATCCACCATAAAGATTTCTCTATGTACATGTTCCGTTTCTTTGCAAATTATCGACCAGTCATCCACATTTCCAGAAAGTGATAAATTAAGGAATAGCCCGCACATCAACAACGCAATTACAGATTTCTTTATCTTCTCCTCGTTTTCTTAAATTATTGTACATGCTTAGCTTAATAATTTTAGCATTAAGTTGCCTAATTGGATCATCTACTTTCCTTGATTATCAAAGTGCATTGGCAGACACCCCCGTCACTCAGATTCTTTGGCAAAAAAGATAAAATCTTTTCCAAATAATATCCCTCTACAGGACTAAATTATATTATAGCACGCGCTATTTGTCAATATGCATTTGGAAGAAATTTCCATTTATTCAACATGTTAGAAATAATAGTTACGCTCTTCACGTTTGAAAAAAAGCAAAAAAACATGTGCGCGATACTTGCTTTTTAAGCGTCTGTTGTGTATAATGATATTTGGTAGAGATTAGTATTTTTTATCTCAAGAGGTCATGAATGGATAAAATTTCTTTGTTGCGAAATCGGAAAGAGGCTGTCTTGCAAGCGGGGCATGATATCCGCTCGCAGATCTCGGCACTTTGCGACGACGGCAGCTTTGTAGAACTGTCTGCATTCAGTTTTTCAAAAACATTCGACGATCGGGATGCTCTCGGAGAAGGGGTGGTAACGGGGTTTGCCACTATCGGCGGGTATCCTTTTTATATTGTCGCCCTTAACTTTGCTATTTCCTATGGCGGTCTTTCGAAAGGGAATTGCGAGAAGATCGCAAAGACTTTGAATGCTGCCGAAAAGGGCGAGGCGCCTGTCGTGTATTTGTTGCAATCACAGGGCGTCCGCGTGGGAGAAGGAATTGCCGTGATGGAAGGCATCTCGACTTTGCTCCTGAAAGCAACACAACTCAAGGGCAGCGTTTTGCAATTTGCGGTCCTGCTTGGCGAGGTCTACGGATCTGCCGCGGCGCTCGCGTCTGTCTGCGACTGTGTGCTTTTTTGTAAAAATAGCGCTCTGAGCCTCACTTCTCCGCTCGTTCTTTCCGCCAAAGAGGGGAAAAACCTGACAGCGGCGGAAGTCGGTGGGTTCGATGCCATGAAAAATGCGCTTCTTCCCGCACTGAAAGTAAACGATGTAAGAGAGGCGGCGTCCGCAATTTTAAAAATTTCGGATCTTGTCGGGCTTCCGGTTGTCGATGCCGATCTCAACGAAACATCGCCCGCGCTCAACGAACATGCGGATGTACAGGCGCTCAAGGGACTTTTTGAGGACTATATCGAACTCGGTGAGAACAGTTGCCCGGAGGTCAAGACGCTCCTCGGCCGCATCGGCGGGCTTTCCGTGGCGGCAGTGCTCTTCGACGGGGTGCGTTTAAATGCCGCTAACATCAGAAAAATCAAAAATTTTGCTGAGTTTGCATGCTGTTTCGGCATTCCCTTTATCACTTTTGTGGATTGCATGGGGCTTGAAGCGACGCTCAGCGCGAATAATAGCGATGTTTTAAAGGAAATCGGAGAATATCTTTCGATGTTCGATGCGATCGATACTGCAAAGATCTCCGTTGTGACGGGCAGAGCTGTTGGGCTCGGATACAGTCTGTTTGCCGCAAAATCGATCGGATTTGACTACGTTTATGCCTTAGCGACCGCACAGATATCTCTCTTTGAGGATGAGGCGGGCGCGCAGATCGAACTGCGAGAACAAGGCGAGGCGGCAATCGCTCGCTATAGAGAAGAGCTGGCCGATCCCATACACGCCGCAGAGGGGGGGTACCTCGATAATATCGTTGAACCGCAATTTCTCAAACAATATTTGATCGCGTCTTTACAGACGCTCATAAAGTGAGGAAAGTATGCTGAATCTTCTTGACGGATGGTTGAAAGTCGATCTTGGCGAGGGCGCGTTTTATGCCGTATTGGGCTTTGCGTTTGTTCTGGTCGGCATCATTGTGTTGATCGCCATTTTTACATTACTCGGTTTTCTTATGAAAAAACTGAACGAGCGTGCCGCGGCAAAGAAAAATACGGACAACTCGCCCGCAGTACAGAGCGCGGGAACATATGCTTCTTCCGATCCAAAAGACTTCTCGGAGGAGACGGTTGCGGCGCTCATGGCAGCGCTCATGGCGTATTATCAGAATGAAAATGCGAAGTGCGATTTTGTCGTGCGGCGCATCAAGAGATTATAAGTTTTTCAGAAATAAAGGAGTTCAAAATGCGCAATTTTATTGTAACGGTAAACGGCAGACAGTATGAAGTCGGCGTTGAAGAGATCGGCGAAACGAATGTGCCTAAGGCGGTTCCGCTTGCGGCGCCTGTTCCCGCGGCGGCGCCCTCTCCCGCCCCTGCAGGCGGAAAGAGGACGAAAGTGCTCTCTCCTTTCCCCGGGCTCATTAAAAATCTGCTTGTGGAAAACGGCGCTTCCGTCAAAAAAGACCAGCCCATTCTCGTGCTCGAGGCTATGAAAATGGACAACGACATCACTTCGCCCTGCGATGGGACGGTAACATTCAATGTGCAGAAAGGGGCGAACGTTGAGTCGGACGCACTTCTTGCGATGATCGGTTAAGCGGAGAGGCCCATGCAAAATTTACTTGCGCTCGACATCGGAAAGATCTTTTCCGATTTGTGGAACTCCATGGGACTTTCGCAGGGGACTTGGCAGAACTATGTCATGCTCGCCATCTCCTTTGTTTTAATGTTCCTGGCGATCGTCAAGAAGTTTGAGCCGATGCTCCTGTTGCCGATCGCATTCGGCATGTTCCTCATCAATATTCCCGGCGCCGAAAAGGTGCTATGGGGCACTTACACAGACGAGGCGCATACCTACGATCTTGTGGAAAACAGGGGACTTTTGTGGTACCTCTATTATGGCGTGGATAAAGTGATCTATCCGCCGCTCATTTTCTTGGGAATCGGGGCAATGACTGACTTCGGTCCGCTTATCGCAAATCCCAAGAGCATGCTCATCGGGGCGGGAGCGCAGCTCGGCATCTTTATCGCGCTCTTCGGCGCTATGTTGCTCGGATTCGGAGGAGCGGAAGCCGCGGCGATCGCTATCATCGGCGGTGCGGACGGCCCTACGGCGATCTACGTTGCAAAAACGCTTGCCGAACATCTTTTGCCCATGATCGCGATTGCGGCCTATTCCTATATGGCGCTCATTCCCGTCATTCAAAAACCCGTTATGCGACTTCTTACGACGAAAAAGGAGCGCATGATCCGCATGAAACCGCTTCGCCAGGTCACAAAAGCGGAGAAAATCATTTTCCCGATCGCGATTACGTTGGTCGTCGGGCTCATCCTTCCCGATGCGATCCCGCTTCTCGGAATGTTGATGCTCGGCAATTTGTTCCGCGAATGCGGTGTGGTTGAGAGACTTTCCTCGCAGGCGCAGAACGGTCTCATGAACACGGTAACGATTTTTCTCGGCATTGCGGTCGGCTGTAAGGCAAAGGGGGATATTTTCCTCACGACGGATACGTTGAGCATCATCGTTATCGGCGTCGTCGCATTTTACTGCGGCACGATCGGCGGGATTCTCACGGCAAAAATCATGTGTAAACTTACGCACGGGCAGATCAATCCGCTCATTGGCTCGGCAGGCGTTTCGGCTGTGCCCATGGCGGCAAGAATTTCCGAGGATGTCGGGAGGGAGTACGATCCCTCTAACCATCTTCTGATGCACGCAATGGGGCCGAATGTCGCCGGCGTTATTGGTTCGGCGCTGGCGGCAGGTATTCTGCTTGCGATCCCTTGGTAGAGCGAAAAGAAGGAGTTTAATGTATGTCTAAGAAAGTTTTGATCATGGATACGATCTTGCGCGACGCGCACCAATCGCATGCCGCAACGCGTATGCGGACGGAGCAGATGATTCCCGTGCTTGCGCAACTCGATGAAGTCGGTTACTATTCACTCGAGGGCTGGGGCGGCGCAACGTTCGATACTTGCATGAGATTTTTGAATGAAGATCCTTGGGAAAGGTTGCGAACGCTCCGCACTTATTTGAAGAAGACGCCCATTCAGATGCTTTTGCGCGGGCAAAATCTTTTGGGCTATCGGAATTATGCGGACGATCTTGTCGATAAGCTCGTCGAAAAATGTTTTGAGAACGGCATCGGCGTCATTCGCGTCTTTGACGCGCTCAACGATCCGCGCAACATCGAAGCTTCGATGAAGGCGATCAAAAAATACGGTGGACAGCTCAGAGCGACCGATCCCGCCCGCGGTATTGCCGAGGCGGCAATTTCCTATACGACGAGCCCCGTCCACACCCTCGAATATTTTGTAAAACTTGCAAAGACCTACGAAGATATGGGCGCCGACAATATCTGTATCAAGGATATGGCAAATCTCCTTTTGCCGTTTGACGCCTATAAGCTTGTCTCCGCGCTGAAAAAATCTCTCCGACCCGAAACGAAACTGCATCTTCACACGCATAATACGACAGGTACGGGCGATATGGTTAATCTGATGGCGATCGAAGCGGGCGTTGATATCGTCGACACTGCGCTTTCGCCTCTGGCTAACGGTACATCTCAGCCTGCGACCGAGTCGCTTGTGGCGACGCTTCGCGGCACAGAATACGATACGGGCATCGATCTCAATAAATTGATTCCGATAGCCGAACATTTCAAAAAAGTTGCTTCCCAACTCGAAAAAGACGGTTCTCTCAACCCGAAAGTGAGGCAAGTGGATGTGAAAACACTCATCTATCAGGTCCCGGGCGGCATGCTTTCCAACCTCATGAACCAACTCAAAAAAGCCGGTAAAGAGGATAAATTATCGGAAGTGCTTGCGGAAGTTCCCAATGTCCGCCGTGACTGCGGGTATCCGCCTCTCGTCACGCCGTCGTCGCAGATCGTCGGAACGCAGGCCGTGATGAATGTTGTCATGGGCGAGCGGTATAAGATGGTGACGAAAGAGACCAAAGATCTGTTCGCGGGAAAATACGGCCAGCTTCCGATGCCTGTCGATAAAGATGTTGCGGAAAAGGTCCTCAAGGGGGAAAAGCCCATCACGCACCGCCCGGCAGACGATTTGGCGCCCGAATTCGACAGGCTGAAAGAGGAGCTGTTCCAAAAGGGATTTTACGCGCAGCGGGAAGATATTCCCGACGAAGATGTGCTTTCCTACGCGTCTTTTCCCGAAGTCGCCGAGAACTTTTTCAAATGGAGAAAGGCTTCGCGTGAGGGCGTCGATATGGATATGGCAAAGACGGGCGTCTATCCCGTCTGAGAAAAAGTGTAAAAACAGATGAATGCGAGGGCATTGCCCTCGTTTTCTATGGGGATCGTGATGAAAGTTGTTGTCATCGGCGGGGGCGCGAGCGGACTCATGGCGGCATATGCCGCCGCAGAGAACGGAAACGACGTGACGCTCGTCGAAAAGAATGAAAAACTTGGGAAAAAGATATATATCACGGGCAAGGGAAGATGTAACGTGACGAACGATTGCGCCCCCGATGAATTTTTGCAGAACGTCGTGCACGGTGAAAAATTCATGCGCGGTGCGATCTATCGTTTTCCGCCTCAACGGCTGATGGATTTTCTGGAACGCGAGGGGTTGCCGTTGACTGTCGAGAGGGGGAATCGTGTCTTTCCCGCCTCCAATCACGCGAGCGATGTGACAAAAACGCTTGAAAAAGCATGCAAAAGGGTGGGTGTTACCTTCGATTTTAACACTGAAGTTTTGAAAATTGACATTTTGCATAGTACTATGCGTGACGTAATAACCAATAAAGGCATTTTGGAATGCGATGTAGCTATTCTTGCGACAGGAGGGCTATCGTATCCGTCTACGGGTTCGACGGGAGACGGATATCGAATTGCCGGCGAGCTCGGGCATACCATCGTTCCATGTAAACCGTCTCTTACAGGCCTTAATTGTAGGGGAGATTTTATGGCGGTGCAGGGCGTTTCTGTCAAAAATGCCGTTCTTACAGCGAAACAGGGGTCAAAAGTCATTTTTTCAGAACTCGGCGAGTTGTTGTTTACGCATTACGGCGTGAGCGGACCTCTTGTCCTCACTCTGTCCGCACTTGTCAACCGCATGTCCTTTGAAAATTTAAGTATTTTTGTTGATTTCAAGCCCGCGCTCGACGATGTTGCGCTCGAGATGCGGCTTAAGAGAGATCTGTCTGAGCGGAAAAACGAGCAGATGAAGAGCGTGATCCGCGGTCTTTTGCCGGCAAGTTTGGGGATTTCTGTATTGGAGTATGCGCATATCCCGCTTTGGAAGCAGGCAAATGCCCTCACAAAGGAGAAACGGCGGGATCTCTTGCATCTACTCAAGGCCTTTCCGCTCTATCCCGTTTCTCTGCGCGGGTTCAACGAGGCTGTCGTAACGTCGGGCGGAGTCGACCTTAAGGAAGTCGATCCCAGGACGATGGAGAGCAAGAAAATAAAGGGGCTGTATCTGTGCGGCGAAGTTCTCGATATCGACGCATTTACGGGCGGTTTTAATCTTCAGCTTGCTTTTGCAACGGGGTATATGGCGGGAAAATCCGTCGGAACGAAATAGCGTCATTTATTTGACTTTTACAAAGTAATTATTTATAATGAATAAGAGAAACACGGAGGAGAATATGGTAGTTATACGCGGCGCGACGACGATCCCGTGCGACACGAAAGAGGAGATCCAAAAGGCCGTTTCCGAACTTTTGGAGCAGATCGAGAGCAGAAATGCCTTGAAACGGGACGAAGTGGTCAGCCTCGTCTTTTCGAGCACTTGCGATATTCATTCTTATTATCCCGCCAAGGCGGCGCGGGAAACAGGATTTATCAGCTGTTCGCTCTTTTCGGCGCAGGAACCCGAGATTGACGGCGCTCTTCCGCTCTGTATCCGCTGTATGCTTTTCGTAGAAAAAAATCTTGCGCCTTCGCATGTCTATCTCCGCGGTGCAAAAGTACTGAGAAAGGATCTTGCCGGAAAGTTCAATGTCGCGATTGACGGCCCTGCCGGAAGCGGAAAATCCACAGTCGCGAAGCGCATCGCGAAAGATTATAATATATTGTATCTTGACACGGGCGCCATGTACCGCGCATGCGCTTTGAAAGTGCTCGAAATGGGGATCGATCCGACCGATGAAGCCGCGATCGTCGCTCTCATGCGCGACGTGAAACTGGACGTCGTATACGAAAACGGCATTCAGAAGACAATGCTCGATGGGAAAGACGTCTCCGAAGAGATCCGTCAAAACCCCGTTTCCATGGCTTCTTCGTCTGTATCCAAACACATGAGCGTGAGAATGCACCTTGTGGAAAAGCAACGCGAGATCGCGGGGAAGATGTCGTGCGTGCTCGACGGCAGGGATATCGGTACGTTTGTACTTCCCGATGCGGATTTCAAATTCTACCTCACGGCTTCGCCCGATGTCAGGGCGAAAAGACGGTTTGATGAACTAAAGGCAAAAGGTACGGAAGTTGATTTCGGCCGTTTGAAAGAAGAGATCGTCCATCGTGACGAACAAGATATGAACAGGGATTTCGCTCCCTTAAAACGAGCGGAAGACGCCGTCCTCATCGATACGTCGGATATGACGATAGACGAAGTGGTTGCCGCGATCGAGCGGTCTATGCAGGAGAAGATATGACAGAAGAGTCTTCTGAAAAACAGCTCTCGAAAAAAGAGCTCAAAGCCGAGCAAAAAAGGTTGAAAAAGCAGGAAAAAATGCAAAAAAAGCGGGAGAAGGCGATGAAAAAACGCAAACTTCTCTTTCCTGCCAACAAAAAGGGAAAGCATGTAATGCACATGATGAACTTTCTCCGCTTTCTCTTTTATCCCGTGCATTTTTTGATTTACCCTTATAAATTGTACGGACACAAAAAAGTGGGGCTCGGGGCATATATTTACATGGGCAATCACTACTGCATCTGGGACGTCTTCTATCCCGCTCGAACGACGGGAGAGGGGATCCATTATCTCATGAAAGAACCTCTTCTCTATGTACCCGTCGTTGGCTATTGGGCGAGGAGCGTGGGGGCAATTCCCGCAATGAGAGACGGATCGGATGTGAGAACGTTGATGGAAGCGATGAAAGTCTTAAAGAACGGCGAAAAGATATCTCTTTTCCCGGAGGGAACGCGGAATAAGGTTTCCGATGAAGAGTTTCTTCCGTTCCACGGCGGGGCGGCGCTTCTTGCGATCAAAACAAAAACGCCCGTTATCCCTTTCGTCATCTGTAACAGGCCGCGCGTCTTTCATGTCACGCACGTTGTTTTCGGCGAGCCCATGGAGCTCTCGGAATATTACGGCAAACGCATGACGCCCGAAGACTATGCTGAAGCGGACGAAAAACTCAAAAACAGGCTGTATGGACTGCGCGAAGAGCATCGCGCTTTCCTTGTGGCAAAAAAGAAAAAGAAGGAAAAATAATTGAAGGTCATCGTTGCGAAAAACCGCGGTTTCTGCGCGGGCGTAAAACGTGCCGTCGATACCGCTCTCTCCGTCCCGCCCGAAAATACTTACGTTTTGGGCGAACTGATCCACAATAAAGAAGTCGTGGGTCGTCTGTCTGCGCGGGGAATATCGACCGTTTCGTCGCCCGACGAAGTGCCGCGCGGCGCTTCGCTCATTATTCGTTCCCATGGCGTCGGGCGGGAGATCTACGAAAAATGCAGAGAAAAAGAGATCCGCGTGATCGATTGTACCTGTCCATTTGTCCGCCGTACGCAGGAGATCGTCCGCCAAGCGGGTGAAGAAAAAAAGACCGTTCTTATTGTGGGGGAACCCGACCATCCGGAGGTAAAAGGGCTCATCGGACAGTGCGACGGCGACGTCTATGTCTACTCCGACGAGCAAGCCGATTTTTCGCGTTTTCACGGTAAACAGGTCGTTTTGGTGTCTCAAACAACCTTTTCCGAGCAAAGATTTTTAAAAATTGCAAAAAATCTTAAAAATGCATACCCCAAAACAGTTGAGATTTTTCGAACAATTTGTTATACTACTGTCAGTAGGCAAAAAGAGGCGGAAAAACTGTCCGAAATTTGCGACGCCGTGCTGGTGATCGGGGGTAGCAACAGCAGCAACACGGCGAAACTGTGCGAAATTGCGTCGGCAAAGGGAAAGCCGGTCATTTGGCTCAACGGCGCGGACGATTTCGAATATGAAAATATCAAATTTTTTAAAAGGGTCGGCATCATAGCGGGAGCGAGCACTCCCGATTGGCAGACTCAGGAGGTTCTCTTCAAGATGGCAGAAAACAATGCGGAAGTACAGGAGACGACCGAGGTCGTCGAAGAAACGCCCGTGACTGAAGAGGTTACGGTGACGCAGGAGGCTGTTCCTGCATGTGACGCGGCAGAACCCGCACCCGAAACACAGGAAACGCCCGCGCCCGAAGCGGCGGAACCCGCGCCTGAGGCACAGGAAACTGCGCCTGTTTGCGATGCAGCGGAACCTGCACCCGAGGCACAGACGGAGCCCGCAGCCGAAGCGGCGGAACCTGCGCCCGAGGCACAGCAGGGCAACCTGATGGAAAAAGTCGTGGAAGATCTCGGCAAGAACGTGCGTTACAAGAAAGGGCAGATCATCTCCGCAAACATCGTATCCGCAACGGACGAAGGAGTTTACGTTTCGGCGTCCGGCAAGCTTGAAATTCTTCTTGCGAAAGAAGAACTCGACTGTGAAGCATACAGCCGCGAGGCATATGCGGCGCGCGTCGGGGAAGAGATCCAGCTCATGGTTATGGAGATCACCCCCAAGGTGAAGCTCTCCGAAAAAGCTCTGAAAAAGATCAAGGAAGATGAGGCTCTCGTCAAGGAGATCGAGGGCGGCAAGGAGTTCAGCGTGGTCTGCACGGGCTTCAATAAGGGCGGCCTCACGGCTGAGCTCGGGACATACCCCGTATTCGTCCCCGCGAGCGAGATCCGTTCGGGCTATGTCAAAGACCTTGAAAAATATAAGGGAAAGGTTTTAAGACTCAAACTTCTCGAGATCCGTAAGGAACGCAGAAAGGAGATCATCGCTTCCCAACGTGTTATTCTCGAAGCCGAGAAAGCGGAGCGCGAAGCTGTGAAAGCGCAAAAAGAGGCCGAATTCTTCGATTCCATCAACGTCGGCGACGTTGTAGAAGGTAAGGTAGAGCGCGTGACCACGTTCGGCGCGTTTGTCTCCGTGAATGGGTTTGATTGCCTCGCTCACATATCCGATCTTTCGTGGACGGGCGTTAAGGATGTCAGCGAAGTGCTCGAGATCGGCAAGCGCTATGAGTTCAAGGTCCTCAAAGTGGATCGTGAAAGCAAGAAAGTCTCCATCGGCTACAAGCAGCTTCAGCCTCAGCCTTGGGATCTTGCCGCAGAGAAGTATGAGGAAGGCGACGTCGTACACGGTAAGGTCGTCCGCATCGTTCCTTTCGGCGCGTTTGTCGAAATCGAAAAAGGAATCGACGGTCTCGTCCATCTCTCTCAGATTTCCCATGAATGGCTCGAAAATCCCACGTCTGTCCTCTCCATTGGCGAGGAAGTCGACGCGAAGATCATTAAATTCGTTCCCGAAGATAAGAAGATCAACCTTTCCATCAAGGCGCTTCTTCCCCGTCCCGAGTTTGAACCTCGCCACGAGCGCGATGAGAACGCCGCCAATAACGGGCAAGCTCGCCGTGCGCGTAAAAACAACAGGCGCGGCAATGCCGGTGGCGAATATGAAGAGGGCGAAGAGTACAGAGAGTGGACGGAGGGTGGCTACGGCGGCGCTTCCATCGCGGATCTGCTCGGCGGCAACGACGACGAAAACAAATAATTCTCTTTAAATTTACGAAAAATCCGCTTAATTGCGGATTTTTTTGTTTATATATGTTTGAAAGAAAAAACAAGGAGAAAAAAAATGGACAGACAGGGCAATATCCGCATATCAAGCGAAAATATGATGCCGATCATCAAAAAATGGCTTTATTCGGAGAAGGACATCTTTCTCCGCGAGATCGTCGCAAATGCGTCGGACGCGATTACGAAGTATAAAAAGCTCATCGATCTCGGCGAGACTGCGGCGGAGGAGCACTATAAAATTACCGTCACCACAGACGATAAGGCGGGAACGCTTACCGTTGAAGACAATGGCGTCGGCATGACGGAGGAAGAGGTCGAAAAGTACATCACACAGATCGCTTTTTCGGGCGCGGCGGATTTCGTGGAAAAGTACGAAAAAGCGGGCGGGGATGGCATCATCGGGCACTTCGGGCTCGGCTTTTATTCTGCCTACATGGTTTCCGACAATATCGAGATCGTTACGAAATCTTACCGCGACGGCGCTACAGGCGTGCACTGGGAATCGGACGGCAACAGTACGTATACGATCGGACAGTGCGAAAAAGAGGGACACGGGACCAAAGTCATCATGCACCTTGCAAAAGAGGAGTCTGAATTTTTGCACGAAAGCGAGATCAGACGTCTTCTCAACAAGTACTGTTCTTTCATGCCGTATGAGATTTATCTCAATCCAAAGGGCGAGGACGACAAGCCCGTAAACACGCCCGAACCTCTTTATCTGAAACAGCCCAAGGAGTGCACGGAAGAGGAGTACAAGTCCTTTTACCGCGACACTTTCAACGATTTCAACGAACCGCTCTTTTGGATCCATCTGAATATGGATTATCCTTTCCGCGTCAAGGGCATTTTGTATTTTCCCAAAGTCAAGAAGCAAGTTGAATTGGAGCGCGGACAGGTCAAATTATACTGTAATCAGGTGTACATTGCCGATAATATCAAGGAAGTGATTCCGGAGTTTTTGATGCTTTTGAACGGCGTGATCGACTGTCCCGACATTCCTCTCAATGTCTCCCGTTCTTTCCTTCAGAATGACAGGCAGGTACAGAAGATCGCCGCGCATATCACCAAAAAGGTCGCGGACAGACTCACCGAGCTCTATCGCAACGACAGGGAAAAGTACGAGAATTGCTGGAACGACATTGCAACTTTCGTTAAATTCGGTTGTATCAAAGATGAGGAATTCTATAAAAAGGTAAAGGATATCATTATTTACAAGAACATTTCGGGCGTTTATCAGCCTATCGAGAGCTATTTCGGCGAAGAAGTGAGCGATGAAGACGCCAAGGCAGGCAAGGAGCCGCAGGCTGCGTATTATGTTTCCGACGAAAACAAGCAGGCGCAGTATATCAAGATGTTCAAAGATGCGGGCCTCGACGCTATTGTCTGCAATACCTACATCGATCCGCATTTTATCAGCTATATCGAGTATAAGAATCCCAAGCGCGTGAGATTTTTGCGCATCGATGCGGATGTCGCGGGGGCATTGAAAGAGACAGGGGCAGAAGAGGATCAGGAGATCGTCGGCGTTTTCACTAAGGCGCTCGAGGGAAAAAACGTCAAGGTCAAGACGGAAAAACTCAAAAACGCCGCTGTACCCGCCGTCATCAACGTCTCCGAATTCATGCGGAGAATGAACGAGATGCACAGCTTCTATCAAATGGGTGAGTCACCTGAGGATCTGACTCTCATTGTCAACAGCGCATGTCCCGCAGTCGCCGCTCTTAAAGACGCACCCGAAGAGGCACAAAAGGTCGGCGCAATGCAGATCTACTATCTCGCCTTGATGAATTACCGCCAGCTTACCGCCGAAGAGACGGAGGCATTCTCCGCAGGTTATACCGACGTTCTTTTGAATTATTTGAAAGAGAGACAATAAATTTCGCTTTTAGATATTGACATTTTATATGTGGAATGATATAATGTTTCTCGGTACGGGAAATTCGAGACATTTCTTATGCCGTACCAATAGGAGGTAACAAAGTGAACGGAACTGTTAAATGGTTCAACGATGGTAAGGGGTTCGGATTTATTGCCAACGACGAGGGGGGAGACGACATTTTTGTGCATTACTCCGCCATTCAGATGGACGGTTTCCATACGCTGAAGGAAGGACAGAAAGTATCGTTTGATACGGCTCCCGATCCCAAGAACAGCGGGAAGTTACGTGCAATCAATGTTGTCCCGCTTTCCTGACAAACATGGGGAAAAGAAAAAACACGCTTCGGCGTGTTTTTTATATAAAAATCAATCTGATATGACGGAAAAGTTATCTACTATGGCGCATTTGTCATAGACGAGCTCATGCCTAAATGCCAAATTGACTTTTTGACCGCTTGATTTTTCTGTGCGTTTATGATATGATGGGAACGATAAACAGGAATGAGCGGAGGAATTATGCCGTCAAGCAAGGAATATTTGAATTTCATTTTAGAGCAACTATCCGATTTAAAGGACATAGCTTGCAAGCCCATGATGGGCGAATTTCTTATTTACTATCGCGGTAAACTTGTCGGTGGTATTTACGATGACAGATTACTTGTAAAACCCGTGAAATCCGCTCTATCCTATTTGTCGGAAGCGGAGTATTCCTTGCCGTATGAGGGTGCAAAAGAAATGCTCAATGTGGACAATGTGGACGATAAGCTTTATTTAACAGGATTATTTGAGGCAATGTATGATGACCTGCCAATGCCGAAAATGAAAAAGCGGTAAGGTCAATTTAGCGGAGTAAAAAAAGCGAGGGCAGTTTGTCTTCGTCATAGACAAGCTCACGCCTAAATGCCAAAGTACAGTTTTGACCGCTTGATTTTTCTATTTGAATATGATATGATGGGAACGATAAGTGTTAATTTAGCAGGGATAATAAAAGAATGAATGCGATTGAAGAAATGATACGAAATAGGAATTTCAAATACGAGCCGCCTTATTTTTATAACAATCCTTTTTCATTGCGGTGTGAATTGGGTATTGGCGAAAGCAACGAGGCGTATTTGACTATCGCAAAGAAAAGAGCGGCGGAAATTTTTAATATTCTATTTGAAAACAATGTCGATTTGTTCTTCTTTGACAATTACATATATGACTTTGATTTTGATACGGGAAAAACTGTGTATATCAATAACCTGATTTCATTGGAGAAAAAGCGGCTTAAATTCTCTTTGGGCTATCAAAAGAAGTTTAAGCACGTAATTATTAGGGATATCCCCTTTGATAAAGATGACGATAATAACGACGAAATTGTTCGAAGAAATCGAATTTGTTGTTATCCGAATAAGAAATTCAACGCTATTGAGGCTATAAACTCTCAAATTGACAATCAAGAAAATCCGATTATCCATTTCGTATCATTTAACAATAGCTGTATATTCTCGGTATATGATGATAGAGGGTGCAATATCGTGTTCTTCGATAAAAAGAAATTCCAGCACTTCTATCCGCTCTTGCAAACGTATTTTCTTGACTATGATTTGGCTTTAATGGAACAAAGATTAAATAGCTGTAAGGGAACAAAATAATATGGAAAAATATTGGGATATTTTCAAAGGTGAGTTGTAATTTTTTGTTTAATCATTAAGTATAAGGAAAGCGAGGGCGTTCATGTCCTCGCTTTTCAAGTGCAAATAAATCAACCTAACTCTAACGGTTCGAGTTAGGTTGGGGTTGGTGCCGGTGATCGGGGTCGAACCGATACGGTATCACTACCACAGGATTTTGAGAAATCTCAATGTGGATATATTCATAGGATTTTGAGAAATCTCAATGTGGATATATTCATAGGATTTTGAGAAATCTCAATGTGGATATATTCATAGGATTTTGAGAAAAATACGAAAAATTCAACAGTGTTTATTCAATTATTCAGTTTTACTTGTTTGTTTTTTTCGGATTTTGGGGACATATTGGGGAAAGATTGGCCTTAATACCGTAGCTTCTGAATTTCCCCAATTTGGAATGTTTCCGAGAAGTGGGTATAGACATTACTTGTGACAGTGTTGTCTGCACGGTGACCAGCCCAAAGGGAAGTGAGCTCACGGCTGATTCCGCATTCCTGACACCTTGTAATGAAAGTATGGCGCAGTTCGTGAAGGTGATGATGAGGCGCGAGTTTAGGGAAGTGTCGGGAAAGAGTGTCAGTTTTTACCGTCAGATTCTCCTTTGTCATAAATGGCATGAAAGGTATAAGCATGGGGGAGATCGGGATCTTCCTTGTTTTGTCGTTTAATCCTTTCCGTGTTTTTCCGGTGATCACCGTGATCCATTGCGAATCGAATTGAACGCTGGATAGTTCGGAGCGCCGAATTCCTGTAAAAAGCATAAGGATATAAGCGTATTTGCACGGTGATTTTGAGGCAATACATTTCGCGACAAAATTTTTTTCTTCTTCGATTGTAAATGCTTGGCCATGTTTCACCTCGTGCTGTGGTTTTTTGATGATCGTCATCGGGTTCCTGATGATCAAATCTTCCGCAAGCGCAAAGTCGAAAAGTGCTTTGAGAAGGATGTAGGCTTTGATAGCGCTGCGGGGAGATCCTTTTTGTTCGATGCCGTTCAGAAGTTTTTGCACATCCAAGGGTTTGATGTCGCGCAGTCGTTTGTTTCCGAATTTCGGAAAGATGTGTGCTCGGAAGGTTACGATGTAATCCTCGTACGTCGTTTCCTTAATGTGCGGTTTTTTTACCACTTCGAGCCATTGTTTGGCAAATTGACCGAAGAAAGTCTTATCGTTCATTTCTTTTGTACGGGCATCGCAAAGGGCTTGGATAAATCGCTCTTTTGCGTCGGCGAGATTTTTGGACCCGACCGAAATATTCAGGCCATCACGGCGATACCTGATTTCATACGTCCCGTTTGGTTTCTGTCTGATGTGTGCGACTTTGCCTCCTTTCAGTTTGTAGATTTTAACGAACCATTTAGGCATTTTTGATAGCTCCTTTTTAGAAAATTCCAAAAATGCCGTTCCCATTGGAATAAATTGATCGTCGTTTGTGGACCGATCGTATATAATGGAGAAACCCTCCCGCGCGCGGGAGGGCTTTGTCATAAAGGAGAGATCTTCGTCGCCGTCTTTTACCAAGACAAGGTGTGGCCGTGTAGGCTCATCGGGCAGCATTGTAAGGAGTTCGGCGGCAAGTTCGGTCATCAAGCGTAGCTTCTCACGCATAAGGCGGGTATCCATCTTTTGTTTCTCCTTTGGGAAATTTCCCTTGGGAGAATTATAGCGTAAAAAAGAAACAAAATTTTAGTCAATTTTTACGGAGTAAAAAATGACTATGTTATAGAAGTGTGGTGATAAGCGTTATTCTTCGTAATAATTGAGCGTACCCTCTTTGAGTTTTTCCTTTTTTAATTTGGAAGATAGGGCAAAGTTCAGATTTTTAGAATCTGTGTTCGGGTACATGCAGATAACGGTTATGTGGTTTTTTCGATAAAGATTGATTTTGTAGGCAGTCTCTTCATCATATTTTGACTGTCCTTTTCGTCCGAAGTATTCAAGATAGACTTTTTTCCCTTTGCCAAGATAGTCTTTCAGGCAGAAATCGGGGTGGAGCGGTTTGTCTGTGCCAACGTCAAGCGGTAACTCGTATCCGTGAAATATTTCATGTTCATACAGATAATTGTCGATTGTCTGTTCTGCCGTACTTTTGACGATATGTCCGTCATCGCATTGGTAGACTCCTTCGTAGGATTCATCGAGGGGGTCTCCACAAGGAAATACGCAGTTTGTAATCTTTAAGAAAATTCTTTTATTCTTGTATCTGTTGTAACAGTCTACACAGAGATGCGCACCGTTCGATGATTTCCCGCAAATTAAACAGGTGACTTTTTCTGTTGTCTCTATTGATTTTTTAATTTTATGAGGGATGTTTTTTTGGGGTTTACAGTTCGGGCATCCTTTATTGGTGCGAAACCACGTGCCGCAAGTTTCGCATTTCGCAATTTTCCCTTCATCGCGCAACTTAAAGCAAGCGGGGCAAAGGGGATACATTCCGCTGGGTTTTCCGCAGATCTCGCAGCTATTTTTCATTGTTTTTCTCCTTTGTAAATTTATTGTAGTTTCTTTGTTTTGATTTTTCCTTCCTGTGCCGATCCACTCAGAGCGCGGAGATAGATCAGAAGATCTTCCTTGCGGGAAGGAGAGAGTGAGGAATAGAGCTCGAGAACTTCTTTCTCGTCATGGGAGAGTTTTGGTTCAGTCGGAACTGCAGCGCCGAGGTCGTCGGTGCGGCCAAGAAGATAGTCGACAGAGACGTTGAGAGTATTTGCAAGTCTAATCAATGTCATTTCATCGGGAAAAGTTCGTCCATTCTCGTAATCGCTATACGATTGCTGGCTTATACCTATCGCTTCGGAAATTTTTTTTTGAGTTAAGCCAGCATCATCCCGGGCTTCTCTGAGATTTTTCATTTTTTCCTCCTCGCAAAAATATTTTACAACAATTTTCGGTTATATGCTTGACTTAACCGAAATTTTCGGTTATAATGATTTTCGATTTACCGAGAGAATCGGTAAACGAAGAAACAAAAAGGGGGAATTGTGATGGATTCTATGGATGCACGTCATTCAGTTTACGGCATGGATGGATTGAAATGCCGGCGTTGCGGAGAGCGAGCGGATCTTGACGACATAGACTATAATTTCTTTGGCTGCCAAGATGAAGTATGGACCTGTGACCGTTGCAGGGTCTTGCTTCACGTAAAGGTGCGATACGGGAAAGTCATCTCGGTGCGTGAATTTGAGACGGATTGACCCGCGTAAAGGAGATCGATATGAAAGGATTTATTGAAGTAAGAGATTTTGAGGACAATTTTCGTGTTTTGGTAAATGTCAATTCGATTTTGTATGTATTTTCGGAGAAGGATTCTGAAAGTCCGATGTCTCATGCCGTATTGTTTTTCGGTCATGTGCAGAAGGGCGGCGAGACGCTTTTATCTGTCGTCGAATGCGTCGAATCCTATGATACAGTACGAATGATGATTGCCGACGCGATCAGTGATTGAAAATGACTATGCCCGGGTGCAGCGAGGCGCGTGAGAGCGCGGAGACTGTGGGCTGAACCGTAGCCCGGGCGGCACAATTCCCTAAAACCGCGGCGGGGCGGAAAAGTTCTGTCGCGGCGAGGGGATTGAGCAAAAGTAACAAAATAAATGTTCGAATTGTTCATTTTCCAATTAATTGGAAAATGTGAAAAATTAACAAAAAGGGGTTTTGTGTTATGGAAGAATTGTTGTCATTGCGGGGTGAAGCGCCCGAATTTCAGTTAAGAGCGGATAGTTGTGCCTGTAGCCACTTTGACTGGTCGCGGGGAGATAGTGTTCCTTACACGCCTGAAGAGCGAGCGGGCTTTGCAGACGAGCTCACGGAAAAGACAGAGCGGATCTTCGAGCTCGGTCAATCTGTTTCGAAGGCTTTTGTGGAGATTGGGTATCTTCTTCTGGAAATCAATAATAAGAATTTAATTCGCTTTGTCTGTATTAAGTCTCAAACCTTTTTGGATATGGGGGATTATGGGTTCAAGGTATTCGGCTTTCAGAAGAGTACGACGTACAATCTGATGAATATTGTCAAAAAGTTTGGGGACGGTGAAGGCGGTCTTTCGTTTGCGTATAAGGATTACAGTTATACTCAACTCGTATATCTTCTTCCGTTTACAGGTTATGAATTAAAGATGTTCACGCCGGTGGCAACGGTCGCGGAGATCAAGGAGCTGCGTGCGGGGTTGAAGAAGTATCCTTTGCATGAGTGGCGTTCTTCAGACTTCGGAAAAAAGATCACATGGCGGTCGGAGCTGGAGCGTGTGAGAAAGGCGGCCGCCGAGGAAGCGGTGGCGGAGAAGAAAGACAAGAAAGAAGAACGCAAACAGGGCCTTTTGGCAATGCTTTCTTCTGCAGAGGCGTCAGAGTCTGAGATCTCTTTACCGTCGCCGCAGACAGAGGTAGCCGACGTATCCGCGGAAGAATTGACCGAGGTCGCATCCGACTCGCCCGGGGAGAAGCTGATCGAGGTGAGGAAGACGCTCGGGCTGAAGAACAAGGAAGAGCGTAAGAAGTGGGTCGAGGGCGTTTTTGAGGATGCAAGCCCGTATTTGACGATCCCCGAGCTAGATCTGAAGATCTACCGTTATGTGTTTGTAAACGGCGCCCGGCTTTTTCGTTTTAACGGTGTCACCTATTGGGACACGTGGTCAACGGAGCCGGGAAGAGAGGGGAAGATCGCAAAGTATTTCATTACGGACAGTAAATGTCCGAAGTTTGATATGTGCCATGCGCGGTCTGTCAACCAAGTTGTGGATTGGCTTACGGAGCACGGCAAGGAAATTTGATTTTTCCATAATTTCCTCCGAGTTTGCGGTATAGCGGGCGCCGCGTTTAATAAGTCCCGCCCCAGTCCCCTGAGGGGATCTAAAAAATTTTAAGACCCGTTATTTCATTTCCGGGCAAAGGAGAAAAGAAAAATGAAAGCAATGTTTCTCAAAAGGCAGTATGTGGAAAAGACAAAGAAAAGCGGCAGACCTATGGTCATTCTCGAAGTGTACAAGCTACCGGAGCTGAAGAGCGACGGGAGCGGTGAACTTGTCGGCGGCGGTGCGGAGACGTATTATGTAACGGACCCCAAGCTGTTTGAGATCGGCAGGGAGTGTAACTTCGGAGACATCATCAATCTGAAGATGGAGTTGAACGAGCGTTTCAATAGGGGAGAGCCCGTTGCGACCGAGCTGATCGAGGCCAGCTCGCTGGACCTTGTGGAGCTTATTTCATAAGTCTGATGCCCTCTTCAGGCGCGGCGTAAGCCGCGCCTGAAGAGGGGTCTTGATAGTATAGAAATAAGTTGTCCCACAAACTTGAAATTTTGGAGTGAGATTTCTATGGAAAAATTCGATTTAAACAGTGAATATTTCCTCGAGATCTCTCAAAAGTGCAGATACAACGAGCGAATGGCGGAGTGGTATCGTCAAATGGCGGATGAGCAGTTTGATTATCTATACCCGCTTTCGCAACGTGAAGAGGCGAGATTTCTTCACTCGGATCCTGAGTATCGGAAGATGTATACATACAGTAACCGTGCGCATAACATTGAAAATTGTATGCGGGACGGATGGATGTCGGATTATTACCGCATGCACGGTGTGAAGATCCTGAAAGGGGTGAACCGTTGCAAGGATAGATTTTGTTACAACTGTCAAAGTATGGACTCATTGCAGCGCTTTCACGAGTATGCTCCTGTGATCGATCGTTTTGCGGAGAAGTACGAAATATATCACATTGTATTTTCTCAGCCGAATGTACCGGGCTTTATATTGAACCAAACGTTAGATCTGATGTATAAGAGTTTTTCGCGTTGGGTCGGATTTATGACGGGAAAGAAAAAGATCAAGGGTTTGGATTTAAAAGAGAAGTACGGATTTGAGGGCTGTGTGAGAGCTTTGGAAGTGTCGCAGAATGATAAAGACAGTTATTTTCATCCCCATTTTCACTGCATGTGCGTGCTGAAGAAGGGGATCGATACGACGCCGAAGCACAGGAACATGTTTTCGACAGACCGATCGCATCGCCGTGAGGATAGGTTGTTTTCGGATTTCGAGGTGTTTTTGCAGAGGATCTGGTATCTTCTCCTGAACGGGATCAAAGTGACGAAGAAGAACCTTGAAGTGCTGCCGCAAGTTGAGGGGAAAAGGAATTATCCGGACGGATTTTCATGTTTTGCGGAGCCCGCAAAAGGGAAATACCACGAAGTTTTTAAATATGCCACGAAAGGCAGCTTTTCAAACGGTTCTATGGAGCGTGAAGCGTTGGATCCTGCAAAAACGGCAGTGTTTTGAAAAAACTCCCTCTGCGGAAGAGCTCTTCGGCTATGACTTCGAGCGCTACGGAATGACGTATGATGACGGTTTGTGCCTTGGTGACATATGGCAAGCGATCGAAGAGCATGCCCTTGCGTATTTTATCTATACGGTGCAAAGCTCGTATTTGATCGCGAATTACTCGATCCGGTCGGACAAGCAGGTCGAGGATCTCGGGAACCTCCCCCTGTGGGATACGGACTTTTTTGCAAGGGACAGCTCTCTCGAGGGTTCCCGCTATGCTCATATTCTTGATTTCGACATGCTTCGTTTGGGGCGCCGCATGCTCGAGAATAACCCCAACCGCTATGCGTACGGCTTCGGGGTGTATGTCATTTCGGAGATCGATAAGGAGCGGAAGAACGCGCCGACGACCCGAGAGCTGAAAGCAAACGCAAAGGATTGTAATCAGCTCAACGACCTCTTCAATACCTGTATGAAGATGTCGCGGCACGCCTGTGTCGTTGCGAACCGTGTGTTTGTCCATATCATCGGGGATCTTCAGAGAACGGGCTCTCTGAATGCCGATTATCTCGAGCTCGGCGACACAGTGGAGCTGAGATCCAAAGGGAGTATGTTGCCCGTGCTTCCGTTTTGGGCGCCCTTTTGGATCGCGGAGCTCGCAGTGGATTTTATCCTCGGCAAGCATGATGATTTTTATTTGCAATATCGTCATGTACGGGCGGACCTCACGCTTTTCATGTATCTTGTACATGGATTTGCGGCAAGGTTGGCAGGGTACCGTGAGAGGGTCTATAACCTTTACGGCTGTCAGCGCGTGACCGTGCGCGTGGAACGCGGGACAAAGGACGGTGATTTTTCGGACTGTACGTGGTACAGGCAAAGCAAGAAAGTTTATTCGAGGCGCTACGCGACGGACTGTATGTCGGCGATCTTCGAAGCCCACGGAGAGATGAATGCAGTGGGCCTTGACGATCTGAAAGAATATGCCTCTGTTATGGCGACCGAGGCAGAGCGTTCGGCGCAGCATTCCCATTTCCAGCACGATATCGATACCGCGATCGCGGATTAAGATAGAAAAATTCAGACGGCGGGAGAGACCGCAAAGGAGATATTTTTATGGCAAAGAAGAAAAAGAAGTACAGCTATAATGATCGAGTAGAGCATTACGGCAAAAAGTATTCGGCTTTTGTAAAGCGTTTTGATAAGGGTAACACTCTTGATTTCGATGCAATGGAAGCCGCCGAAAAGAGATCGCCGAAGGTGCAGTATGCAGACGGGTATACCACCTTTACAAACGGTATATCGCGTGGGCATTATGAGTCTGAGGAAGATCTGAAGAAGCGAAGTGCAGCGTTTCAGCGTGGATATAAGGCCGCAAACTCCGCTTATGAGAAATCAAGGAATATTAAGTTTTGAGATGAAACTATGAGCAAGAAAAAGAACCGTAAACGTTCTACGGGTTGGGCAAAAACAAAAAGTTATCCACACGAACGTCACCCTGCTACATATCGCCGTAAAAACGGTGATGAAATCGAATATTTGACCTTTACGCATTCCAACGAAGTTGATTTCGGAGAAAAGGGAAAGGTTCGTACCGTTCCTCTCATGGATAATATCAGCCCTGCGGAGCGAAAGAAGAATAAGGCGCAAGGGATAAAGCGCGGACAAAACAGGTCATATGCTTATCCCAAGGTGTTTGTCGGCAATCGTTCGGCTCTCGGGGCGGAGACAGATGAGTTCGATCCCATAGACTTTGATAAAAGGCGTATCGGAAAAATGTTTGAGACGTTCCCTCATGAGAGCGTTCCAACCACGGGCGGCAAAGGACAATATCGGAAGATGAAAAAGCCAAAGAAGAAAAAATGAGCATAAAAAAAGAAAGTGCCACGAGCAATTAAGCCTCTTTGCGTGGGGGCTACAAGGACGAGAGCGGGAACCCGCTGACACCGAGCCAAACACTTTCTATGCTTATTATATTCGATCTTAGAAAAAATGTCAAGGAATTTTAGGGTAATAAAAATGAAATCAGTCGATGAAAGAGTAGGAAAAATTTGGGAAAATCAAAAGAAGACCCCATTTTCAGCACGATATCGATACCGCGATCGCGGATTAAGATAGAAAAATTCAGACGGCGGGAGAGACCGCAAAGGAGATAAAAATGAAGTATTGGACAATTTCGCGTTTCGGCGACATTTATGTTGGGAAAGCCGATTCTTGGCGGCAAGTTTCGCTCAGCTATGGTGATCGTCTTTATAATCCATATACGAAAAAACCTGTCATAGGATGGAATGAGTATAAGCGGCAGTTGGCTGAAGGGCAGAAGAAAAATAACCGCCCGTAAATACGGACGGTTAAGTGAGAAGTCTACGCGCGAAGGTCAAACGTTCTTCTCTGTCGTCGCGGAAGTCCCGACGCTTCCCCTTACAGGGGCTGGTGACCATATTTGCTATATCACAGGAGTTTGAAAATGTCAAGCTCTTTCGCTGGAGGAAAGTCAAGTGATTTTGCCGGAAAAAAGAACGCAAAGCAAGAAAATTGAACAAAGCCACCGTTTTAACCCTCTGTTTTTTCCGACGGCTGCGCTCATGCAGCCATCGGGAAAAACAGAGGACCGCCGTAAGACATGCTCGAGTTTTTTGTAAGCTTGCAGAGCGCGACGTAGGAAGTCGGAAAAGGCGGCATTCGAAAGTTCGGAAACAGCGTTCTCGGGTAAAAGGCGGAAAAACAGGGGCCCCGCGTCGGGATCCGCGTTGCGGGTGACGCGGGGCCCGCTGTTTCCCCGGAGAACGCTTTTTTTAAAAAAGGAATGGAAACGGCATTTTTTAAAAATGGGGAAAAATGGGGAAATACATTTTATTGAGAATTCCGATTGTCTAAAAAAGTATAAGAAAAGGGCGAAAAAAGGGGGATTTTCCCGCATTTTTCGTCCTTTTCTTTGGTGCCGGTGATCGGGGTCGAACCGATACGGTATCACTACCACAGGATTTTGAGTCCAGCGCGTCTGCCAATTCCACCACACCGGCGCATTTAAAATTATATAATATTCTGCGGAAAAAGGCAAGCGATTTCCTTGTTTTTCTTGCAAAAAAAAACCTTTCATGGTACAATATCTCCCGAGGAGAAAATTTTATGGCAGATAGACAAAAACTTGTGCTCGTCGACGGCAATAGCTTGCTCAACAGAGCTTTTTATGCAATGAGCATTTTTACGACCAAAGACGGCATGCCGACAAACGGCATTTTTGGATTTGTGAAGCTGGTTTTCAAAATTATTGAGACCGTAAGTCCAGAATATCTCGTTGTTGCGTTCGATCTGCATGCGCCGACTTTCCGCCATAAAATGTTTGAGGCGTATAAGGGGACGCGCAAGCCCATGCCGGAAGAGCTTGTCCGCCAGGTGCCCGTCCTCAAGGAACTGCTTGCCGCCATGGATATCCGCTGTGTGGAGCTCGAGGGCTATGAGGCGGATGACCTGATCGGCACGCTTTCGCGCCGTTTCAACGGCGTCGACAGCTATATCTATACAGGCGACAGAGATTCCTATCAGCTCGTGAATGAGCATGTCAACGTCTGTTTCACCAAAAAGGGAGTCACAGACATTGAATTTTTGACAAAGGAGAATTTTTACGCCAAAGTCGGACTTGAACCGTGGCAGATCATCGAAGAGAAGTCGCTTACGGGAGACAGTTCCGATAATATCCCCGGCGTGAGAGGGATCGGCCCCAAGACCGCCCTCGAACTATTAAAAAGCTACGGCGATCTCGACAACATCTATGCTCACATTTCAGAGCTCTCTCCCGTTTTGCAAAAAAAATTGACAGAGGGAGAAGAGAGTGCAAGGCTTTCGCATACCCTTGCTACGATCGATACGCAGGCGCCCATAGATGTGACGCTTGAAAGTTGTCGTCTGAAAGTTCCGTTTCCCGAGAAAGCGCGGGATTATTTTGCAAAGCTCGAATTCCGTTCTATGGTAGACAGCGAGTATTTTCATACGGAAAAGAAAAAGGCCGTTACCGTGGTCTACACTTCTTCAGCAGACGATTTTTTGCGTTTGATTCCTGAAAACATCGAGTTTTCTTTCTATTTGGGAAAAAAAGACTGCCATATCTTGATCAACGACAAGGAATACATTTTCAGGATCAAGGAGAACATTCTCGAAGAAGGGGTATTTTTTGATGAGCTCACGCCCGTCTTTACAAAGCTTTTTTCGGAGGGTAATACGGCGGTCGTAGCCGATTTTAAGGCGCTCGCGCATCAGTTCGACCAAATCGGTATTCCGATCCGTTGCAAAATAGAAGACGTTTCTATTCTGCGCTATCTCGTCGATTCCAATCTTCGCGTGCTTACGCCGTCCGATTTTGTCAAAGACTACGCGCTTTCCGACGAGAACAGCGCTTATGCTTTGAAACTTGCCCATGAGGAGGCCATCAAAAAGACGGCGGGGAGACCCGAAGAAAAACTCTATCATGAGCTGGAGTTACCGCTTTCGTATGTCTTGCTCGACATGGAGCGGTACGGCGTGCGGGTCGATGCGGAAAGATTTCCGGAATTTTCGGAAAAATTCAAGCGGGAACTTACCGAATTGTCGACAAAGATCTATGATCTTGCGGGCGTGGATAATTTCAATATCAATTCGCCCTACCAACTCTCCGAAGTTCTCTTTGATAAACTTGCCCTCGACCCCAAAGGGGCAAAGCGCAATTCCCGTGGCGGTTACTCCACGAGTGCGGATGTTCTCGACCAGCTTGCCGAGTCACATGAGATCGTTCGGTTGATCTTGCGATACCGTGAGATCCAAAAGCTGCAATCGACCTATATCGACGGTATACGGCCTCTCGTTACGGCGGGAATCGTGCACACGACCTATAACCAGACGATGACGACGACGGGACGGATCTCGAGTGCGAACCCGAATTTACAGAATATCCCCGTGCGTACCAACGAGGGGAGAGAATTGAGAAAGCTCTTCGTTCCGCGGGCGGGAAACGTATTTGTGGACGCCGATTATTCGCAGATCGAGCTTCGTCTTTTAGCGCATTTCTCGGGCTGCAAGGTGCTTGTGGACGCATATAGAAAAGGGGAGGATATCCATGCGGCGACTGCCGCGCTCGTATTCGGCGTTCCGCTTGCCGAAGTGACGCCCGCCATGCGCAGAAAGGCGAAGAGCGTAAATTTCGGCATCATTTACGGCATGAGCGCTTTCGGACTCTCCAAGGATATCAACTGCTCCCAGCAAGAAGCGCAGTCTTACATCAATAAATATTTCGAATCTCATCCCGAGGTCAAAGCGTATATGGATGAAAACGTTCGTTTTGCGAAAGCAAACGGCTATGTGATGACGATTCTGGGCAGAAAGAGATATATCCCTGAGCTGAAATCGGCAAACTATAACCAACGCCTGTTCGGCGAACGCGCCGCCATGAATATGCCTTTACAAGGGAGCGCCGCAGATATCATTAAACTTGCCATGCTCGGCGTCGCGCGGCGTTTGAAAGAAGAGGGCCTAAGTTCAAGACTTGTCTTGCAGGTGCACGACGAACTCATTCTCGACGCGCCTGTCACAGAAGCGGAACAGGTGAAAAATCTCCTCGAAGAGGAGATGCAAAACGCTATGAAGCTGGATGTGCCCTTGGTCGCGGAGGCTTCCGTGGGGAAGAGTTGGTATGATGCAAAGGAATAAGATCGCCGTAACGGGCGGGATAGGCAGCGGGAAAACGGCGGTTTGCTGTATTCTATCCGAATTGGGATATCCTGTTTTCTCTTGCGATGAGATCTCCCGTGAGCTTTGGAAGAAGGAAAAATACTTAAAAACGCTTGCCGAGGTTTTCCCCACGTGCACCGAAGAGGGAAAAATCGTAAAAGAAAAACTCTCCGCGCTTATTTTTTCGGACGCCGAGCAAAGGAGAAAGCTCGAAACCGTATCTCATCCGCGCATCATGCGGGAATTATTAAATAAAATGAACGGATATGCTGTTTGCTTTGCCGAAGTCCCGCTTCTCTTTGAGGGAGGATATGACAAGTTCTTCGACAGTGTGATTCTCGTCAAGAGAGAGACGGAAAAGCGGATCGCTTCGGTCATGCAGAGAGACAAGAGCTCCGAAGAAGAGGTAAAGAGAAAGATCGCCGCTCAATTATCCGATCGTGAACGGGAGAAAGAGGGGATCGTCGTTGTAGAAAACAATGGCTCTTTAGAGGAACTGAAAGCGGCCGTTAAAAGTGCGCTATGTGCAATCGGAGTGTAAAACTTCGGCAAAATTCTCTTATTTCGTAGAAATCGCACATATTATGATATGATGAAGAAAAAGGCAGTGTGGATCGCGTCTATCATCCTATCGTTCGTTGTTGTAGTGCCGCTCTTTTGTTGGATCGGGATGAGAGTTGCCTTTCCGCGTCCGTATGTCGGAACAGTGGCGCAGTGCGGCGTGGAACAATCTCTCGTCTATGCCGTTATCAGGACGGAGAGCGGCTATCGTGAGGATGTTGTAAGTTCGGCCGGTGCGGTCGGGCTCATGCAGATCAAGCCGTCCACTGCGGAATTTATCTGTGAAAGAGAGAAGATCGTCTTTGAAACCGAGCGACTCTTGGAGGGAGAATATAATATTGTATTGGGTACGAGATATCTATTGTATCTGCGCGAAAAGTTTGAAAGAGACGACACGGTGCTTGCTGCATACAATGCGGGAGAAGGGACGGTACGACAATGGCTTCAGGATGAGAAATTTTCGTCCGACGGCATTACGCTTGCGCAAATTCCTTATCCTGAGACGGCAGCATATATAAAAAAAGTTGGGAAATTTAAAAAAATCTATGAATTTTTGTACTCATAACAGTTGACTTTTTTCTTTCAATGCGATAGAATAATAAAGCTGTTAGGTGACGGCAGATGAATTGTGAAGATGCGGTCGTGGCGGAATTGGCAGACGCGCAAGACTAAGGATCTTGTGGGATGACCGTGCAGGTTCAACTCCTGTCGACCGCACCAAGTCTTAATAGCTTGAACTTCTTTTTCGTAAAAAGAACGTTCGGGCTATTTTGCTTTATGGAAGAATTTGATTCTTTCGGAGCATAGAAAAAGGCGGGCAGAACTTGATTATTCTGCCCGCCCGCCGTTTTTGTTATTCGGGATTCTAACGACCAAACCCTTTCCGCCATTTTCGGCGGCTCCCTATGTTCTTCAATGGGATATTTTATTTTGATTTTTATTATTCAGTTGTCGTTGTGCCGTCCATTCGGCGTAATCTTTCTTTCCCTCTTCCGATGAAAGATAATCCCGCATAAAAGGGAGTAAAACCCTTGCCAAAGATTCTAACTGATAGTCGGGAATATCTAACGCCTCGGTTTGATGTTGCTTTTTCTTCCTCGCCATCCTGCTTAACCGATATTTTTACCTCCTTATAGATTTATGAAATTGTCATTTTCCGTCCTTGCCGCTGTGATTGCTCTTGACGAAGGGGCGGTAGCCGCCGTTCTTCTTCTGCCGCGCTTTTGCAAGCAGAGCGTCGAACTCGTCGGGGAAGGCGGTCATCATATCCGTCACCATCGCGAAAGCCTTGTCCCGCACGTCGTCTTTCCGCTTTGCCTCTTGCAGTTGCCGATATAGGTCGTCCGCGTCGGCAGTCTTGATGTTCAGCAATTCCTCGTTGGCGGCGTTCTGGGTACGGAGAGAAACGATTTCCTGTTCGGCGTCCCTGCGCTTCCTCGGCGTGGGCTTGTTTGCCTGTCCCTCGACTTTCTCACGGATTCCCGAAAGATATTCGCTCGCTTCCCGCTCGGCATTTGCCTTTGTCGTTTTCGCTCT
>CANQHG010000008.1 GCA_947623655.1 uncultured Clostridia bacterium
GATAAGGCTTGGAAATGTAATAAACCGACCCCTCGAACACTTTCTTTTCGAAGGCCGTAGGCCGAGCAAAGAAATGTTCGAAATAAAATCGTTCGAAACAATCTCACTCCTCTTCATACCCGAATTCTTTGAGAAGCGTGGCGCGGTCGCGCCAATCCTCGCGGACCTTGACGTAAACCGTCAAAAACACTTTCGCGCCGAGGAATTTTTCCATGTCTTTGCGGGCGAACGAAGCGGTCTCCTTGAGCGCTTGTCCCTGTTTGCCGATGAGGATCGCCTTGTGGTTGCGTTTTTCGCAAACGATGTCTAAATTTACATCATATGTGCCGTTTTCCTGCCGCTCGAACTTGTTGATGACGATGGCGACGCCGTGCGGGATCTCCTTGTCGTATTTGAGTAAGATCTTTTCGCGCATGAGCTCGGCGACCATGAATTTTTCGCTCCTGTCCGACACAACGTCATCGGGAAAAAGCGCCTCGCCCTCGGGCAGAAGTTTTACGATCTCCTGTTCGAGCAGCGAAATATTTCTCCCTTTCCGCGCCGAAACGGGCACGACGTCTTTTTCGATCCCCGCCTCGTACAAAAGCTTTGCGTCCCGCGGAATATTTTCCTTGGGCATGATGTCCGTCTTCGTATAGGCGATGAGCATGGGAACGCCGAGAGAAGCATACTTCTTCATGAGCGAAATATCTTCCTCTTTTACCCCCGCATGGCCGTCGTGAACGTATAAAATGACGTCGACCTCTTTCGACGCGTTTTCCGTGGCGTGCATCATGCGGTCTGTGAGTTCGTTGCGGTGGCGATAGATCCCGGGGGTATCCACAAAGACGATCTGGTGCGTCTCACGCGTAAGGACGCCCATGATACGGTCTCTCGTCGTCTGCGGTTTGGGGGAAACGATGGCGACTTTCTCCCCTACCATGACGTTGACAAGAGTGCTCTTTCCCGCGTTAGCCCGTCCGATGACGGCAACCGTTCCGCTCTTCATTCTTCTCTCCTTAAATTGAGTTTTGCCATAACGGCCTCTTCTCTCTCGCGCATCGGGCGTTTTTCCTCTTCCGTCATATGGTCGTAACCGAGGCAGTGCAACGCCCCGTGCACGATGAGATAACAAATCTCCCGCTCAACGGAATGGCCGTATTCCTCCGCCTGTTCTTCCGCCCTCTTTTTGCATACGGCGACCGAGCCGAGATAGAGACGGGATCCTTTCTGCACCCATTCGCCCTTGCGTATGCCCATGACGGGCTCTATGCAATCGGCATGCTCCGCGGCGACAATGGGCCGCCCCCGCACGTAGCCGGAAGCGGGAAAGGAGAGCACATCGGTAACGGCGTCCACCCCCCTCTCGCGGGCGTTGAGCGCTCTGATCTCCTCTTCGGAGACGAAAAGAAGCTCCAAAACCATGGGCATGTCCGCCGTAAATTCATCGCTCAGGGCGAGGGCGATCTTTTTTCTGTCTGAGGCGGGAAGCCCGCCCTCTATGATAAGTTTCATTGTTGATCTACCGACCTGTCGCGTTTGAAGCGGATGGAAGGATACTCCACGCGGTGATGGTGCACGCCCGAGAGCGCTTCGACGAGTGACTGCTTGATGATGGTGAGGTCGCGCATCGTTATGTTACAATTTGCGAACTGGCCGAGGTCCATTCTCTCCTCGATGATGTCGCGCACCGTCTTTTCCACGCTCTCGGGAGAATGGTCTTTGAGGGCACGGGTCGCGGCTTCGGCGCCGTCGGCGATCATGACGATCGCGGCGATCCTCGTACGGGGCGTGGGACCGAAGTAGGAGAAGTTCTCGATGTCCGCCTCCCCGCCCGAGATACGCATCGCCTTGTTGAAGAAGTATTTGACGGGCAGCGTGCCGTGATGTTCGAGCGCCACGTCGGCAATGGCCTTAGGCAGATGGCTCGCAATGAGAAGATCGTATCCGTCCTGTGCGTGCGAGCGGATGATGTCTGCCGAAAGCTCGGGCGTAAGTTCGTTGTGCACGTTGTAATCGGTCTGGTTCTCGGTGAAGCACTGCGGATCTTTGAGCTTTCCGACGTCGTGATAGTAGGCGGCGGCACGGGCGAGTTCCGCATTTTCACCGATCGCGACGGCACACGCCTCAGAGAGCTGGGCAACGATGAGCGAGTGGTTGAACGTCCCCGGCGCCTCTTTTTTGAGACGGTTGAGCAGAGGCGCGTTTGTGCTCGTCAGTTCCCTGAGCCTGAAGACGGTGAGTTTATTGAAGAGCGCCTCGAAAAGGGGCAGAAGCGCGAGCGCGAGCGCCGAAGAGATGACGCTGCCGAGCATTCTGTAGCCGATATTCGTGAGATACAGCCACCAATCGTTTCTGACGGAAGAGAGATTGAGGAGGGCGACGACGATACTCGTCGGAACGGCGAGCACAACGCCCGTGAAGATGAGTCCCGCACGCGTCTTGACGTTCCCCGCAAAGAAGATGGCGAGCGTCCCGCTCACAAACCCGATCATGAGCGTTGAATACACTTCTTCCACGAGTTCTTTCCCCTCGTAGGCGTTTGTGTACATGTCGATGACGAAGATGAGGAACGTGAAAATAAAGTTCAGAAAGATCGCGTGGCGCCTGTTGAGAAGAAACAGAATGAGAAGCGCAAACAGCGCGAAAGGACGGGCGTAAGACGAAATAAATCTTCCGAAGAGATAGCAGACGAACGCGCAGAGGATGACTGCGGAAAAGATGAGAAAGGTATTTGCCGTACTGAGAAGCGTTTCCCTGTCCTCAAAGAAAAAGTAAAAGAAAATGATGACGACAAGGAAAAATACGCTCACGATCAAAAAGAGAACGTTCGAAAACTCCGTTGTGAAATAGGACATCCAATTATGCACGTCGTTTAAAACGATCATGCAGAAGATGACGGCGAGAAGCGCAAGATAGCTCAAAATATAATAGCCGACGCTCTTGATCGTTCTGTGCCTGTTCCCGGGGTCTTTCTTCCCCTTGGGCGGCTTTCGGATATCCGTATTATTGTGCAGATATTGCATTTTTTGCTGCGGCGTCATCTGCTCGAGATCGGGCAGTTCACTCTTTCGCATGCTTATTTTCCCTCCTTCTTCCGTTTGCTTTCCGTCGCTTCATAGGCACGGACGATCTCGGCGACAAGCGGATGCCGCACAACGTCTTTTTCGTTGAGACGGCACACGGCGATCCCCTCCACCCCTTTGAGAATGGAGACCGCCTGTTTGAGTCCGCTCGTCTTGCCTGCGGGAAGATCGGTCTGCGTTAGATCTCCCGTCACAACCATTTTACTGCCGTCTCCAAGACGGGTCAAAAACATCTTCATCTGCTCGCGGGTCGCGTTCTGCGCCTCGTCCAAAATGACGAAAGCTCCCGAGAGCGTCCTGCCGCGCATATATGCGAGCGGCGCGACTTCGATCGCCCCTTTTTCGAGAAGTTTCTGATAGACGTCGTAGCCGAACATCTCGTAGAGCGCGTCGTACAGCGGACGGAGATAGGGATCGACCTTGGTTTGCAGATCGCCCGGTAAAAATCCGAGCTTTTCGCCCGCTTCCACGGCGGGACGGGTAAGAATGATCTTCTCCACCTGCTTGCTTTTATATGCCGCGACCGCGAGGCATACGGCGAGATAAGTTTTCCCCGTACCCGCGGGGCCCACGCCGAACGTTATCGTGTTCTTTCGTATGGCGTCGACATAGTTTTTTTGTCCCACCGTCTTGCATTTTACGGGTTTCCCCTTTGCCGAGACGGCGACGACGCCCTGCATAACGCCCCCGATGTCGGAGGCATGTCCCTCCTGCGCGAGCGAGATACAGTATAAAAGACTGCTCTTGTCGATCGTTCCGCCCGCTTCCAGCGCGGAGAGCAAACTCTTCACGACTTCCGCGCCGACGTCCGCCGCCTCCCCTTCGAAGACGATCTCCGTGCCCTCGACGTGCGCGGCGAGGCCGAGCTCCCGCGCGATGACGGCGAGATTTTCGTCGAAAACGCCGAGCACCGCGCCGAGCGCGGACAAGCTTCCCGTATCGACCGTACCGATCTTACTCATTTTCCTCCTCAGCCGAAGTTCATTTCCCCATCGGCATGTCCCGTACCTTCCACGCGCCAGCCGCCCTCCGTCTTCTCCGTGCGGAGATCCGCGATCTCCCCGAAGTCGAGGAGCGCCTGCAGCCGCGCCTGTTCCTCGCCCAAGGCATATTCCCTCGAGACGGGAAAGGCAACGCGGACGCGGGCGACGACGATGCAATCCGCCTTTTCCTCTCCATGCAGCGCATAGCTTGCCACGACTTCCTGTCCCGCCGCCACGCTGTCGCCGACCTGCACCAAGGGCGTGCCGCGCAACACGATGAGTTCCTCCACAACGCCGTCCGCGGGAGAGCAAAGCGGTTGTCGGCGGACGGGTTCCGTCTCATCGCCGACTTCCACGTTGACGGTCAGGATCCCTCCCTCGCCCTTGACGGAACAGAAGTGTACGCGCGGAAGAGAGAGGATCTCGGGGACGATGGAGTTGGGCGAAGGCATGCCCGAAAAAAATCCGACGCCCTTTTCGCTCAGGACCGCCCTGATCTCGGGTTCGAGATAAGCGCCGCTGCCCGTCACGTCGATCTTCAGCACTCTTGTCTGGCTGAAGAGGACGGCGCCGAGCGCGATGGCCGCCCCGATAAAGAGCCCGCTCGCGCGGAGACATTTTTCGAGTATGCGCATAAGTCCCATCGGGCGGGACTTTTTTATATTATAACACGACCCTTGCAAAATTGCAAAGGCTTTTTCCCGTTGATTTGCATTTATAACGATTTCCAAGCCTTTTTTCGGGGTCCTGCGGGCGGAAAGCACTCCGATTCCCTCTCGCGTGAGAAGATCGATGGCCCTGTGGACGGAAAGGCCTTCGAGTTCAAATGCATACGCAAACATCATTCGCCCCGCTCCACTCTTGTGATCTCTCCGTTCACCGATACGTCGCCGAGAAAGCACTTGCCGAGGGAAAGGGACTTCCCCTCAACGGTGATCGTGCCTTTTTTGCCCGCGAGCACGATGCGCTCTTCGGAAAATTCCAAGAGCCGCCTCACGTTCTGGAAATAGCCGCCCTTACCGTCGAGCACGGTGTATTGTACCCTGCCCGTACTCAGTTCCGCCGCCCCCCTGATCGCCTGAAAAAATTCCATATGTGCATATTTTATGCGTCTTTCGGGTGTTTTACTACCTTGGGGTAAGGTAATTTATTTCGATGGATTTCTTTGTCCCAAATAAATCCATCGAGGCGTTAAGTTCCAACTCAGGCTTCCCCCCGACGGGGGGGAGGCTTCCAACACCCGACGGGGGGGAAGGCTTCCAACTTCTCGCAGGGGAAGGCTTCGGGGTTCTCACAGCCCTTCCAATTCGTCGAGAGTGAGCGAAAAAGCGGGTATAAAGTGCTCGAAAAAGTAATCGACGGAGCGCAGTTTCATGCCCTTGAGGGCGGTCTTGATCGTCTTTTCCGCCTTGACGAACTCATTGTTGCCCGAGCGCAGTTCCTCGAGACACTTGATGTACGCCGAGAGCTTATCCGCCCCCTTTACCAAGCGATATTCGGGCGATTTTTTGTCCGCGAGGAGATACGGATAGAGCTCCTCTTTCATCTCGGGCGGCAACGTACCCGCAATTTTGTCCACGGCCAAATTCTCCAGCTTTTCGTATTCTCCGTGGATACTTTCGTTAAAATATTTGACGGGCGTGGGCAGATCTCCCGTCATGACCTCGCTGACCTCGTGATAGAGGGCGTAAAATACCGCCCGCCCGATATCGACGCCGCCGCCGAAGATCTTATTTTCGATGACGCATAGCGCGTGCGTCAATACAGCGACGGAGTGCGAGTGTTCCATGATGTTCTCGTCGCGCGTGGAGCGCATGAGTTGCCAACGCTTGATAAACTTCATCCTGTCCATATAGGCGTAAAAATTTTCCATGTTCACCTCTTTTTTGCATTATATCATAAATTTCATAAAAAAACAATTTACAACGGCATATCTTCGTGATATAATAAGCTCACAATTTGAATATCCGTCGTGGGTGCCCCAAAAGGGCTGAGATGATACCATTTGAATCGGGCAAGGTAATGCTTGCACGAAAGGAACGGAACTCTTCGGGAAAATTCTGCCGCCTACGCTTTTTTGCGCGGGCGGCATTTCCTTCGTCGCGGAAATTCAAACACACACTTTACGGAGGTTTTATATGTTTCTCAATTCCTTGCTCGTCGATTACCGGGATTATTGGAAAGACAAGCTCCCCGACGGCTCATCCGTCAAGCACTACGACTATCCCGACGTCTGGACTTCCTTTGCCAAAGACGGGCTCCGCTCTGTCTTTCTCTGGGCCACCCTCATCGTCGTTGCGATCCTGCTCGTCGTCGGCATTATCGTCAGGATGAAGAAGTCAGAAGCGTTCAAATCCTATCTCACGGTCGCCGTGTCGCTTGCGGTCGGCTTTGCAGTCTCGGTGATCGTCACCATGTTCTCCATTGAGATCATGGATATGGTGGAGAATGAGCTGGTCTACGATCTCGTTCTGTACCCCGCGATCGCGCTCGGCGCATGCGTGATCCTGGGCGCCGCTGCGATCTATCTCGGAACATTGTTCGGCGGAAAAACGCAAAAAATCACACTTTATGCTTCACTTTCCGCCATGGCGGCCGCCCTCGTTGCCCTTCTCGTCTGCCTCGGAGTATTCTACTCCGAAAACATCGCGGATGACGGCTACTACAACTCCGATGTCGCGTCGGTCAATCAAATCGTCCTCTACATCTGCGCGGCCGCGCTCATCGTCATCGTCGTCGCGCTCGGATTTCTTTTCGGCAAGGGCGACAAAAAGGGGTTCGACAGCAAGTCCATCGCCTATGCGGGCGTATGCATCGCCATGAGCTTTGCGCTCTCCTATGTGCGGTTTTTCAAACTCCCGCAGGGCGGCTCTGTGACCCTCGCCTCTCTTCTCCCCCTCATGATCTACTCGTGCATGTTCGGAACGCGCAAGGGCGTATTTGCGGGGCTCATCTACGGAATCTTGCAGGCAGTACAGGACCCTTACATCATCCACCCCGCACAATTTCTTCTCGATTATCCCGTCGCTTTTGCCGCGATCGGGCTCGCCGGGGCTTTCTGCAAAGTGAAACAGCTCGATAAACTCCCGCAAGTGCAGTTCGCGCTCGGCGCCGTGTGCGCGAGCGCCCTCCGCTACCTCTCCCACGTGCTCTCGGGCGTATTTGCTTTCTCCGCCTACGCCGCCGACGCGGAAATGGGCGCCTGGATCTATTCCCTCGCCTACAATTCCTTTGTGTTTGCGGACATCGCAATCGCGATTGCCGTGGGCGTTATCGTATTCAGTTCCAAGTCCTTTGTGAAACAGATGAGAAAATTCCGCCCCGCCGAAAAGACGGAGGAGGAGTGATTTTCCCGCCGCGCTCAGACTTTACGGAAACAGCTCCGCGCGTGCTGCGTCATGCTGAGCCGCAGAATAAAGAACGTGCGGGCGGGGCGTGTCAAGTCATCGGACTTCGTTTGGCCTCCGTAGCTCAGAATGATGCGGGGGCGGCACACGTTTAATTTTCAATTTCAAAAAAGCGCCGAAAAGGCGCTTTTTTGTTACATAAGTTGCAAATTTTATAAATTTACACGAATTGCAAAACGTCTACGAGAATGGCAAAGCCAATGAGGATCACAAACCCCGCGGCGTGGATGATCGCTTCGATCTTGCGGGAAATGGGCTTCCCCCTTACCCATTCGATGACGGTGAACACGACCTTGCTCCCGTCGAGCGCGGGGATGGGCAAGAGATTGAAAACTGCCAGATTGACCCCGATGAGCGCGGAAATTTCCAAAAAATCCCTGAAACCCTGCGAGGCGATCTGCGAAGTCATCGTGATCGTCGTCACGGGTCCGCCCAGAGCCGAAAGTCCAAGCCGTCCCGTCAGAAGCTCGCCGATCACTTTGAAGATGGAGCCCGCGAGACGGAAAGAATATACGAACGACCGCCCGATCGTTCCGAAAAAGCCGAAGCGGTAAGACGCGGTTTCGAGCATATAGTACCGATTGCCGTCTTCCCTTGTCTCAACGCCGACGCCGAGCGCACCCCACACGCCCCTGAAATCGGCGCTGTTTTCCACTTCGACCGCCGAGCGGAGAACGATATCCACCGTCTCTTCTTGCCGCGAACCGTCCTCCTGTACCCGCGAGACGCGGAACTTCACCCTGTCGCCCGCCTGCCTGTGGTTGATGGCGGCGGCGATATCGGTCGTGAGATAAAAGGCTCTCCCCTCTGCGCCGAGGAGGATATCCCCCTCGCGGAAAGAAAGTTCCGTCCCCCATTCCTCGGAAGGCTCCACGCCCCGTACCATGACGACGCTCTGGCCGTAGGCGGAAAACTCGATGAGGATGAGGAGAAGCGCTAAAAGATAGTTCATCGCCGCGCCCGCAATGAGCACGATGATGCGCTTCCACGGCTTCATATGCGTGAAACCGCCGTCGTCCGTATAGTGAAGTCTTTTGGCTACCCGCTCATCCTGAGAGAGCGCAGCGACCGAAGGATCCCCTTGAACGGAGTCCGCGGCTACTCGCTCATCCTGAGAGAGCGCAGCGACCGAAGGATCCCCTTGAACGGAGTCCGTCAATTCGACGTGTATCTTCTCCTCAGCCGGGTCGGGCTCCGTGGGTTTATGAGATCCCTCGCTGTGCTCAGAATGCGTTGGCAGGTCGGGAAGCTCTTCTTCGGGGGTGGGAGCTTGCTCCTCCTCCAGACCGTCCTCGCCGTGGAAAGCGCAATAGCCCCCGAGGGGAATGAGACGGACAGCGAAGAGCTCCCCCGATTTCTTGCGCTTGATCTTGAAGAGCGCGGGCCCGAATCCGACCGAAAATTCGTCGATTTTGAATTTTAAACTCTTTCCCGCGATGTAGTGCCCGAATTCGTGAATGGTGATCATCACGAGGAGAATGAGAATTGCGAGCGCGACGGAGCCGACCGTGCTCCAGACGCTTAAAAGATTACCCATCGATGAGCCGCCGCGCCTCCTCCCGCGCCCGTGCGTCCGCACGGGATAGCGTTCCGTAGCTGTCCGCGCGTTCGGCGGGCAATTTTGTCAGAACGTCTTCGATAGTTTCCGCAATCCGCAAAAAGCCTATTCTTCCCTGTAAAAAAGCCGACACGGCGACTTCGGCCGCCCCGTTCAGAACGGTGGGACAGGTGCCGCCGATCTCTCCCGCGCGCAGCGCAAGGCCGAAGCACGGAAATTTTTCCTCGGGCAGACGCTCGAAGTGCAGGGCGCCGAGCGCGGCAAGATCGACTTCGCCGCAACAGGGCAGCCTTTCGGGATAGGTAAGAGCGAGCTGGATGGGCAATTTCATATCGGGATAGCCGAGCTGGGCGAGCATGGCGCCGTCTTCGAAGAGCACGAGGGAATGCACAATGCTCTCGGGATGTACAACGGCCCCGATCTGCGAAAGTTGCGCCCCATACAGCCATTTCGCCTCGATGACTTCATAGCCCTTGTTGAGAAGGGTCGCGCAGTCGATCGTGATCTTGGCGCCCATGTTCCATGTGGGATGACGGAGGGCGTCGGCCGCGGTCACATGTTTGAGTTCTTCCGCGCCGTAATGCAGAAACGGCCCGCCGCTCGCCGTCAGGATGAGCTTTCTGAAAGGGGCGTCCCGCCGCATGCCGAGGCATTGGAAGAGGGCAGAATGCTCGCTGTCGACGGGCACGATATCGACCCCCTTTCTCTTCGCCGCCGTCGTGACGAGTTCGCCGCCGCAAACGAGGCTCTCCTTATTGGCGAGGGCGACCGTTTTCCCCTCTTCGATGGCGGCAAGGGTATATCTGAGCCCCGCAAAACCGCCCGCGGCGATAAACGCGACGTCGCAGTCGGCAAAGAGCGCCGAATGCGAGGGGATCTCCGCCGAAAGACATGATATCTTCGGCCCGAACTCCCTTGCGAGCGCGTCGAGCCCGTCTTTGTCTCTGCCCGCAACGAGGGCGGTGAAAGCAAATTTGTCTTTGTGGCTGCGGACGACTTCGCAGAGCTGTCTGCCGATACTGCCCGTGCAGCCGATGAGTGCGATCTTTTTCATAATCATTGAAAACGCCCGCCTTCGCGGACGCCGTATACAAAATATGATATGCGTTTTAACCGATAATCATGATCCTTATCACCATGACGAGGCAGACAATGAGCCCCGCAAAGAGAGAAGAGTCGATCCTGTCTAAAATTCCGCCGTGGCCGGGAAGAAGATTTCCCATGTCTTTGATGCCGATTTTACGCTTGATGGCGCTCTCAACGAGGTCGCCGAGCTGGGAAAAGGCGGCGGTAAAGACGCCGAGCCCGATGAAGAAGAGCGCTTCGGGCCAACTGAGCGTGAAGATCCCGCCGAGCGGCGCGGCCATGGCGCCCGTCTTGTCGAGAAGGGTGAGCCCGTAGTAGCAGAAAAAGATGACCGTGGCGCCGAGCGCGCCGCCGAACAGCCCGCCGAAGCCCCCGATGAGCGTCTTCTTGGGCGAGACGTGCGGCGCAAGTTTCCGCGGCAACTTTTTACCGAACCATCTCCCGAACAAGAGCGCGAAAGAGTCGACAAACGGACACAGCACAAAGACGAAGAGTAGCGCGAGCTCGGAATAGATCTCAAAGTGGTTGCATACCGCGAGGACGACGAGGAAATTGGATGGATAGACGAGCGCAAAGAGCGCATATCCCGTGGATTCGAGCGTGATCACCTCGTGGCGGAACACCATGAGCGACATCAGAACGGCAAGCCCCGCGATAAAAACGCCGCTCGTGATAAACACGGAATAGTTCCTACCCTGCGCCGCCGAGGGGCTTGCGCCGGGTTTGGGAAGCATGATGTCGAGCACGTCCGAGAAAATAAAATCGCTCACGGCATACGTCACCACAAAGAGCACCGCAAAGAGCATGACGACGATCTTCTGCGATTTCAGCAACTTATCTTTGAAAGCGCGCAGCATTTCATACGTTCCGATGACGGTGAACGCAACGATCAGGGCGTCGAAAAAGAGCTCGCTCACAAAGAGCTTGAGCGCGAAGAAAACAATGAGAACGGTGCAATAGACAATGCCCGTGATGAGCCTTACCCAAAATTCGTCGAGTTTTTTGGGCTTCGGAGCGTTTTGTTCTGTCTCCATAGGTCTTTTCCTCAGATCCTGCCGAAACGCCTGTTCCGCAGGGAATACTCTTGCAAAGCACGGTCGAGGTCCTTTTCCGTAAAATCGGGAAAGAATTTTTCCGAAAAATAAAGTTCGGCGTAAGCCGCCTGATACAGCAAAAAATTGGACAGACGGAATTCCCCGCCCGTGCGGATGAGAAGATCGAGGGGGGGCAGGTCGGACGTATACAGAAGCGCGGAGAATTCCTCTTCCGAAATCTCCTTTCCCGCTCTCACGGTCCTGTTGGCGGCCTCTGCGATCTCCTGCCGCGCCCCGTATGCGAGGGCGAGCACGAGCGTTCCCTTATCTCCCCCCGCCGTCAAAGCCGTTGCCTCCGCAATCATCTTGCGGATATCTTCGGGAAGAAGAGAGAGATCGCCGATGACGCGAAGCGTGATCCCTTTCTGTTTGAGCTTTAACGACTGTTCGGGGAAATACTCGCGGAAGATGCGATAGAGCCCGTCGAGCTCTTCCTTGGGACGGAGAAGATTTTCCGTCGAGAGCGCAAACAGCGTGAGACACTTGACCCCGCGCGAAAAAGCGTGGTCTGCAAGAGCGAGCATGCGGTGAAATCCCGCCCGATGTCCCGCGACGCGGGGAAGAAGTCTCTTCTTCGCCCAGCGTCCGTTTCCGTCCATGATGACCGCAACGTGGTTAGCGTCCATCAAACGGTCATGAGCTCCTTTTCTTTGGCCGCGACCGTGGCGTCGATGGAAGAAACGCACTTCGACACGCTCTTTTCAACGTCTTGTTCGCAGTTTTTGCTCTCGTCTTCCGAAATTTCCTTGTTCGTCTTCATCTTTTTCAGAGCTTCCATCGCCTCTCTGCGCACGTTGCGCGCCGCGACTTTGGCGTCCTCGCCCATTTTGCGGACTTGTTTTACGAGGTCCTTTCTGCGCTCTTCCGTGAGCTCGGGGAAGACGAGGCGGATCACCGTGCCGTCGTTGGTGGGCGTGATGCCGATATTGGAAGCGAGCAAAGCCTTTTCGATGGATTTCAACAGCGATTTATCCCAAGGAGAAATGACAAGGCATCTCGCGTCGGTCACGGCGATGTTGCCGAGCTGCTGCAACGGGCTCATGGCGCCGTAAGCTTCCACCTGGATCTTATCGAGGATATGGGGATTGGCGCGGCCCGCGCGAATCGCGGCATAATCGCTTTGCAAAACGTTTACCGTCTTGTCGAGCTTATCCTCGAGCACGAGGAAAATTTCTTCCACTTTTTCGTTGTCGATCATACTATTTTCTCCTTTTTTGAATTCGGACTTCAAAATTAAAAATTGCGGTACGGCATGATTTCTGCGGGGCGTCCCCCATCGCGTCATGCCCCCCTTGCGCGGAACAGGTAAAAATGTCCGCGGCCGATCAGTTGCGGATCAGCGTTCCGAGATGTTCGCCGCAGACGGCGCGGAGAATGGAGTTCTCCTCTCCGAGCCCGAAAGCGAGCACGGGAATGTTGTTTTCCATACACATCGTGGCGGCGGTGACGTCTATCACCTTGAGCCCTTTCGCGATGATCTCCTCATACGTCAATGTCTCGTACTTTTTCGCGTCGGGGTTCTTGTTGGGGTCGCTGTCGTAGATGCCGTCGACGTTCTTTGCCATGAGCAAGACGTCCGCGCCGATCTCGCAGGCGCGCTGGGCCGCCGCCGTATCCGTCGAGCAATACGGGTTCCCCGTGCCGCAAGCGATGATGACGATTCTGCCCTTTTCGAAGTGGCGGAGCGTCTTTCTCAGCACATACGGTTCGGCGACGGAGACCATGTTGAGCGCCGTCTGCACGCGCGTGGGGATGCCCTTTTTTTCGATGGCGTCCATCATGGCGAGCGAATTCATCACAGTGGCGAGCATGCCCATCTGATCCGCCGTCGTGCGGTCCATATTGGTGCCCTGCCTGCCCCGCCAGAAGTTGCCGCCGCCGATGACGAGCGCGATCTCCACGCCCATCCCGTGCACCTTGACGAGCTGGTCTACGACCATGCTGATGACTTGTTCGTTGAGACCGAATTTCTGTTCTCCCGCAAGCGCCTCGCCCGAGAGCTTCAACACGATCCGTCTGTATTTCGGAACCATATCACGCCTCGCATACAATTTTTTACAGTATAGCATACATTTCCCAAAAAAGCAAGACTTTTGCGGACACGGGCGCACACAAAAAAACGGGCGCCCGTGCGCCCGCTTTTTTGTGTTAAGCCGTCACTTTTTTGCCGTCTTTTATCTTGATCCCGAGCGGTTGGAGATCGACGTACGCCCCGTTGTTATCGGCGCTCAGTTTAACGCCGTCCTGTTCCGTGTACACATTTTCGGCGCCGCCGTTCTCGATGACGGCGATGTCCGCAGCATTGTTTTTAAAAGAGTTCCCCTCGAACGTCACCTTGAAATTACAGCAGACGACAAATCCGCGGGTATTTTCCACCGTATTGTTTTTAACGGTGCCGTTGCCCTCGAGATAGGCGGGCTGGCGCAAATTCTTCACCGTGTTGCCCTCGATCGTATAGCCGCTCACGCCTGCATTGAATACCATGGCGCGCGTTACTTCGTTGTCCCCGTCCTCATATTTGCCCGTGAACGTGCAATTTTTTACCGTGAGACCGTTCTTTTCGGCATGCAGGAAAGAGAACGACGCGCCGTCTTTGTTTGTCTTCGTAAACGTGACGCCCTCGACCGTGACGCCCTCGGCGGCGATGGTCAGAACGTTGTCGGAAGAGGCCGTTTCGATGACGGTATAGCCCGCCTCGCCGCGCAACGTTACCCGCTTATCGAGCCTGACGCTCTCCGAGACCGTATACTTGCCGTTCGAAATGTCGATGACGTCCCCGTCCTTTGACGCGCCGACGGCCGCCCCGAGCGTCTCGAATTTCTTCTCCCCGATCGAAATCGTGTCGGAGGGACGGAGAACATTGACCGTGCACGTCGCGCTCTTTCCGCCCGACGAGGCAGTGACCGTCGCTTTTCCCGAGTGAACGGCCGTCACCGTGCCGTCCTTCACCGTTGCGACCGCGGCGTCCGAGCTGTTCCACGTCACCGTTTTATCCGTCGCATTGTCGGGAGAGACGGATGCGGTGAGTTTTACGGTCTCGCCGATCTTGAGCGTTGTCTCCGTCTTATCGAGAGAGATGCCCGTCACGGTGACGACGCTGCCCTGCCCGCTTTGGTCTTTGTCCTTGTCTTTATCGTCCCCGCCGCATGCTGCCGCCGCAAACAGACAAAAGGTGACGAGAAGAAGCGCGAAACTGCTAAAAAATTTTTTCATGATAACTCCTTTCGGGCGGATCTGCCGCCTTTACCCCTATTGTGTACGTTCGGCGGTAAAATTATCCACGCGCGGAGAAATTTGCCGTAAAATAAAAAACCTGCGGACAACGCCGCAGGCCCCGGAAATTTTATTCTTCCGTGCGTTCTTTGATCTCGATGTTGTATTTTTTGGAGTCCTTGGGAGTCGCGGCGCGGACAAGCGTTCTGAGCGCCTTGGCGATCTTCCCCTGCTTGCCGATAACCTTGCCCATATCGGAGTCGGAAAGGAGGACGGTGACGTTCACAGCGTCGTCCGTTTCTTCCACAACATAGTCGATATGTTCTTTATCTTCGGCAAATTGCCCTACGATGTACTTGATAAGTTCTAACATATTTTTCTCCTTATTCAACTTTGCTCCCGCTCATGCTGCGGCATCGGCCGAAGCATACCGTCGGGCCTGCGGGAACATATTGTTCTATAGCCCCTCATTCCGAACCCCCAAAGGGGATGAGAGAAGCCTCTTTCTGTCACGGAGCAGGGCTTTGCGCAAGGCTCCTCCCAAGGAGGAGCTGTCACCGCAGGTGACTGAGGTAGGCATAAGGCTTCCCCCTGTGGGGGGAAGCTGTCGAGCGGAGCGAGACTGATGAGGGGTATGATCTCAAACCGTTGCCCACCCCCTTGATCCCCCTCCTCGGGAGGGGGCGTCCGCGGGCCGAGTAAAGAAATGTTCGAAATTACTTCTTCTTTTTCTTTCCCTTGGTCTTGGGGGGAGAAAGTTTTGTGGGCTTCTCCATCGCGCCGACTTGCACGAGAAGGCTCTTCACCGTCTCCGTAGGCTGAACGCCCTTGGAAAGCCAATCTTTGGCTTTTTCGACGTCGACCGTGAGGGTGACGGGATTCGACTTGGGATCGTAGAAACCGACTTTCTCGATGTATTCGCCCGTTGCCGCTTTCCGCGCGTCCACGACTACAATGCGGTAGACGGGAGACTTCTTGTCGCCCATTCTGACCAATCTCATTTTGACCATAGTTGTTACCTCTCTATAATAATTTTTTTATTTTTTGACTCGTTTTTCGTGACATATGTTGCATTTTTTTGGGAGCCCTATTCTTTCGGAAGCCCGCGAGATTCTTCGCTTCGCTCAGAATGACGCGCGGGGCAGAATGACACGCGGGCGAACTCTCTACGCGTCCGCGGGCCGAGTAAAGAAATGTTCGAAACCATTCCTGAATTACGTGCCTTAGGCGGAATTTACTTCCGCCGTGGGCGACCCAATTCGGCGCATACCTGCGCCTCGTTGTCTTTCAAAAGAGCATAATTCGTGGGGTGATAAGGCGCGGAAATGTAATATGCCGACCCCTCGAACACTTTCTTTTCGAAGGCCGTAGGCAGAGTAAAGAAATGATCGAAACCATTCCTGAATTACGTGCCTTAGGCGGAATTTACTTCCGCCGTTGGCGACCCAATTCGGCGCATACCTGCGCCTCGTTGTCTTTCAAGGGAGCATAATTCGTGGGGTGATAAGGCGCGGAAATGTAATATGCCGACCCCTCGAACACTTTCTTTTCGAAGGCCGTAGGCCGAGCAAAGAAATGTTCGAAAGAGCTAAAACGGCAATTTCATCTTTCCCTTGCCGCCGCGGAAACGCTTCATAAGTTCTTTCGTCTGTTCGAATTGCCTGAGAAGTTGGTTGACGTCCTGTATCGTCGTCCCCGACCCGAGGGCGATGCGCCGCTTGCGGGAATAGTTGACGATCTGCGGATTGTCGCGCTCTTTTGGCGTCATCGACAAAATGATCGCGCGCACGCGCTCTATCTTGCTCTCATCGATGTCCCCTTCTTTAAGTTTCATCTTCCCCGCGCCGGGAAGCATACTCACGAGCGCCCCCGCGCCGCCCATCTTTTTGAGCGTTTCGAATTGGGTGAGATAGTCGGAGAGGGTGAAAGAATTTTCACGCATTTTGCGTTCCATCTCTTTCGCCTGCTGTTCGGTGACGGCCTCCTGCGCCTTTTCGATGAGAGACAGCACATCCCCCATGCCAAGAATACGCGAAGCCATGCGGTCGGGATAGAAAGGTTCGAGATCGGTGATCTTCTCGCCCACGCCGATAAATTTGATGGGCTTCCCCGTCACGGCCTTGATAGAAAGGCATGCGCCGCCGCGCGTGTCACCGTCGAGCTTGGTGAGGATGACGCCCGTGACGTCGAGGCGGGAGTTGAACGTTTCGGCGACGTTTACCGCGTCCTGACCCGTCATTGCGTCGACCGTAAGAAGAATTTCGGTGACATCGACCTCTTTTTTGATATCTTCAAGCTCCTGCATGAGCTTTTCGTCGATGTGGAGCCGTCCCGCCGTATCGATCACGACGGTATCAAATCCCATCTTCCGCGCGTATTCCACGGCCTGCTTCGCCGTTTTCGGGGGCGCCTGCGTGCCCTTTTCAAAAACTTCCGCACCCGCCTTCGCGCCGACGACTTTCAGTTGGTCGATCGCCGCAGGACGGTAGATGTCGCACGCGACGAGAAGCGGCTTCTTGCCCTGTTTTTTGAGCTGGACGGCGAGCTTTGCGCACATCGTCGTCTTGCCCGCGCCCTGAAGACCGCACATCATGATGACCGTGGGAGGTTTGGGAGAGATCTCGAGTTTGGAATTCCCAGAGCCCATGAGGGCGATGAGTTCGTCGTTGACGATCTTGATGACCTGTTGGGCGGGATTGAGACTTTCGAGAACTTGTTGCCCAACCGCTTTCTCGCTCACTTCGGCGATGAAATTTTTGGCGACTTTAAGGTTGACGTCCGCTTCCAGAAGGGCAATGCGCACCTCGCGCATGGCCTGCCTTATTTCGAGCTCGGTGAGTTTCCCGCGCTTGGTAAGTTTTGAAAAGATATGGTTGAGCCGCTCGGAGAGCGATGCGAAAAGCGCCATTCAATTCTCCTCTTTGTCGAGATCGACCGTCTCGCCGACTTCGACTTTTTCAATGATGTCGTCCATTTCCCGCGTGAATGCGGGGTGATTGGCTTTAAACTTTTCAAGCGCCCGCGTGACATCCGTCATCATGAACGAAACGGCGAGCGCGTATTTTTGGTTTTGTTCGTTGAAGCGGAGTTTTTCTTCGTAAAAGTCGAGAAGTTCGCGGCTCGTTTTCAGCGCGTCCGAGACGGCCTGCTTGGAGATCCCTTTTTCCTCGGCGATCTCGGAGAGGGAAAGGTCGTACATATAGTACTTTTCGCAGATCTCCCGCTGGCTATCGGTGAGGAGCGGGCCGTATGCGTCCCAAAGCTGCAAATATCTCAAATCTTTCATTGTATCGACATTATATCAAACAAAAATCCCCCTGTCAAGCATTTTTCCTTGACAGAGGGAAAAATTAAAAATTGAGGTATGCGCTCATCCTGAGCCGTAGGTGAAGGATCTCATGAATTAAGAATTGTGGTAGTACGCTCAGAATGAGCGGCGGGGACCAATTCCCCCACCATCGCCTGCGGCGGAGCCTCCCCCCAAAGGGGGTAGGCCTTTTCCCCCTACGGCCCATTCCAAATCACGGCGCGTGGCGGGGTCTCCCCGCCTAAGCGCACCCCATTCGGTACCCTACGGGAACCTTATTGTCCTTGCAAAGTACCTTACGAAACAAGATGATCGATGCTCTGAGCACTTTCGCTCGAACACTTTCTTTTCGAAAGCCCTAAGGCCGAGCAAAGAAATGTTCGAAACCTTAGAAGAATCCCTCCACGAACTGTTCGGCGTCGAAAAGTTCCAGATCGTCGATCTTTTCCCCGACGCCCGCAAAGACGACGGGCACCTTGAGTTCGCCGCAGAGGGAAAACACAAACCCACCCTTTGCCGTGCCGTCGAGCTTGGTCAAAACGATGCCGTCGAGATCGACCGCCTCGTTGAATACGCTCGCCTGTGAGAAAGCATTCTGTCCCGTTGTGGCGTCGAGCACCAAAAATTTATAGAACGCCGCCTCGGGGAACTCCCTTTCGACAACTCTGTCCATCTTGGAGAGTTCTTTCATGAGGTTATCTTTCACATGAAGCCGCCCCGCCGTATCGATGAGGAGGACGTCCGTTTTCCTCGCCTTGGCGGAAGACACGGCGTCGAACACAACGGCCGAGGGATCGCTCCCTTCTTCATGTTTGACGATGCGGACCTTAGCGCGTTCCGCCCAGATCTCGAGCTGTTCGGTCGCCGCCGCCCTGAACGTATCCGCCGCCGCCACAGTGACGGATTTTTTCTGCCTGACGAAATAATTCGCAACTTTTCCGATCGTGGTAGTCTTGCCGACGCCGTTCACGCCGACGAACATAATAACGCATGGATAGGTGAATGCGGGCACGGGCGCCTCGTTGAGGGTATCTTCGAGGATATCTTTTAAAAGATCTGTGACATATTGCTCGTCTTTAATCTTTCCGCCGATGGCCTCTTCCTTGACTTGTTCTACAACATCTTCGGCAGTCGTCACCCCGACATCGGCGGAGATGAGGATCTCCTCGAGCTCATCGTAGAAGGCGTCGCCGAGCTTATTTTTTAAAAAGAGCTGGCGGAGTTTGGTCGCAACAGAGTCGCGCGTTTTTTTGAGTGCATCTCTGATTTTACTGAATATTCCCATAAAAAACCACACTTATGTTTCGATTTTTGATGTTTGCGAATGCGAGGAGGCTCATGCTGAGCGTACGCGAAGCATCCCATAAAACCCTTAGAATCCGCCCGTTTGAGGGGTTTCTTCGGCCGCTGGCGCTCTCTCTGAATAAGCAGCGGGGACTATTCCCCCCACCACCGCCTGCGGCGGAGCCTCCCCCCAAAGGGGGTAGGCCTTTTGCCTCCTATGAACCATTCCAACATCACGGCGCGTGGCGGGGTCTCCCCGCCTAAGCGCACCCCCATTTGGTACCCTACGGGAACCTTATTGTCCTTGCATATAACGCTTCCGCGGCCAACTTGATTGATGAACGGGGAAGGTTCGCTCGAACACTTTCTTTTCGTAGGCCCGCGAGATTCTTCGCTTCGCTCAGAATGACGCGCGGGGCAGAATGACGCGCGGGCGAACTCCCTACGCGTCCGCGGGCCGAGTAAAGAAATGTTCGAAACCATTCCAACATCACGTGCCTCAGGCGGAATTCACTTCCGCCATGGGCGGCCCAATTCGGCGCATACCTGCGCCTTGTTGTTTTCAAGGATGCGTCGTTCGTGGGGTGATAAGGCTCGGAAATGTAATAAGCCGACCCCTCGAACGATTTGTTTTCGCAGAAAACAAATCGTTCGAAACACTCACATCACCGTATCCCCGCCCAGTCTCGACTCAACTTCGGAGAGTTTGACGGAGACGATCTTCGAAACGCCTTTCTCTTCCATCGTGACGCCGAAGAGGCTGTCGGCCTGATTCATCGTAGGCTTTCTGTGCGTGATGACGATAAACTGCGTGTCCTGCGAGAATTTCTTGAGATATTTCGCGAACCTGTCGACATTGGCCTCGTCGAGCGCCGCCTCGATCTCGTCGAGGATACAGAACGGCATGGGATTGGCTTTGAGAATGGCAAACAAGATCGCGATCGCGGTGAGCGCCCGCTCGCCGCCCGACAAAAGGGATATTTTGGCAAGTTTTTTCCCGGGCGGGCATGCGATGATCTCCACGCCCGCGTCGAGCGGGTCAATGCAGTCGGTATAATCGAGCTGCATCTCCGCCTTGCCGCCGCCGAAGAGTTCCTTAAAGATCTGCGTAAAGTTTTTATTGATCTCGTTGAAACCCTCGTCGAAGCGCCGCTGCATCTCCGCTTTCAGATCTTCGAGCACGGTGTTGAGGTCTACGATCCCCTTATCGAGATCCTCTTTCTGCGTCTGCATTTCGCTGTAACGCTCGAAGAGAGCCGCATAATCTTCCTCTGCGTTGGCATTGACAGGCCCGAGCGCCGTGATCTTTCTCTTTAAATTGGCGATATTGTTGGCGGCCTGCGAGAGGTCGTATTCGGGATCCCTGTATCCGAGCGCCGTCTCGTAGGTGAGCTGATATTCCTCTTCGATGCGTTGTTGCATGTTCTCGAGAAGCGTCTCCGCCTTGGAGATCTCCAGCTCGCTCTGGTGCTTCTTTTCGGAGAGCGTCATTTGCCGCGCCAGAAGTTTTCTCTTTTCGTCGGCGAGAAGGGTCTGCCGCTGATAGACGGTCTTTTTCTCCTCTTCCGCTTCGGCGAGTTTTTTCCTGAGAATGGCAACGGCCTGCTGTTCTTCCTCGGTGAGCGCGGCTTTCTCTTCGTCCCGCTTCAGGGCCTCGATCTGCTTTTCCGTTCCCGCGATGGTCGCCCGCGTCTCTTCGACTTTTTTCAACAGATCGGCTTTTTCCTGTTTGAGGCGCGCGATATTATCTTCCTCCGAAGCGAGCGTGCTCGTGAGCGTCGCCCTCTCCACCTCGAGCGCATGCAACTTTTCGGCGAGCGCGTCGCGGCTCTCCTTGAGCTTTCCGCTCTCGAGCTCTCTCTCGCTCGCTTCTTGCGCCGCCTCGCTGCGGATGCGGTTCAGGAGCTCCTCGTTCTCCGCCGAGGAAAGCACCTCGCTTTCGAGTTCGTCTGCCTTGCGCGTGAGCTGTGCGAGAAGCGACGTGAAATCGGCGATATCTTTGTCGGCGTCGGCGATGAGCGAGACGATCGCGAGCTCCTTTTGGGAGAGCGCGGCGAGGTTGGCGGTCTCTTCCTGTACTTTAACGCGGAACGCCTCGTACTTTGCCCGCGCCTCGTCGAGGTCTCTGCCGCACGATTCGAGCGCACCTTTGAGCTTTTCGATCGTCGCCGCCTTTTTTGCGATCTCGTCCTCGCACTCCTTGATTCTGCGTTCTCCCGCGAACAGATGTCCGCTCTCTTTTTTCCGCGAACCGCCCGTAATGGCGCCCGACGTTGCGATCGTGTCACCGTCGAGGGTGACGATGCGGAATGCGTGAGGATATCTCTTCGAAATGTTCGTCGCGCTCGCGATCGTATCGCAGATGAGCGTATTGCCGAGAAGATTGGTGACGACGCTGCTATAGTAGCGGTCGTATTTTACGAGTTCGTCCGCAAGGCCGACCGCGCCGCTCTCACGGAGCGCCATACGCACTTCCGCCGAGTTGACGCGGGCCCGCATGCCGTCCACGGGCAGGAATGTAACGACGCCCCAGCCCGTCTTTTTCAGGTATTCGACGAGATATCTCGCGTCGTCCTGCGTGGCGGTGACGAGGTTCTGCATGGCGGCGCCGAACGCCGTCTCGATGGCGACTTCGTACTTTTTATCGGTATGTACGATATCCGCGATCGCGCCCTTGACGCGCTTCCCCACTTCGGGATTGCGCTGCGCCTCGAGCTGGAGACGGCGCACGGAGTCGCGGTAGCCCTCGAATTGGTTTTTGAGGCTCTTATAGAGCTCCAGATTGTTTTTATAGCTCGCGATGGACGAGTTGCACTCCACGATCTCCTGCGAGATCCTGCGCTCGCTGTTGGCGAGGTCGGCGATCTCGGAGGCGAGGTCGCTCTCCTCGTCGTTCTTCTTGTCGAGAAACTTCGCGCAGGCGTCTTTCGCTTTGAGGCACTCCTCTTTCTGGCGAAGATATTCCGTGCGGCGGGTCTGCGCCTTGTCGATGGCCTGTCTGACTTCCGCCGCCCTGTCCTGCGCGGCGTCGCGCTTTGCGGCGAGACTCCCCGCGTTCGCTCTGAGGTCTGCAAGGTTCTCGACGGACGAGAGCTCGCTCGCCCTCTTTTCGACGGAAAGCTTTTCGTAGGCGAGAAGCCTTGCCTCCGCCTCCCGCACTTTCATCGTGAGCCCCGTGCATTCCTTTTCGATCTCGGTGAAGCGTTGCCGCCCCTTTTCGAGCTTCGCGCCGCTCTCCAGAACAAGTCCGTCGATCGCCTTTGTGCGGCGGATCGAATAGTCCACTGTCTCAGACGCCGCGGCAAGCTCGCGTTTATAGCTGTCGATACGGGCGCCCAGCACCTTGGCTTCGCCCGTCTTGTGTTCCATGCCGACCTCGTAGAGGCGGAGATCGTCGTTGAGATCGCGCAGTCTCGCGTCCGTTCCCTCGACCTGTTCCCTTGCTTTGGTCTCCTCTTCGTCCACTTCCGAAAGACGTGCCTCTACGCCCGTGAGTTCGCTCTCCGCCTCTTCGATACGGCGGCGGTGCTTGTCCGTCTCTTCGGTGAAGTTCTCGTAGCGGAGAAGATATGTATTGACTTCCTCATGGCGGAGTTGTTCGTAATATCCGCGGTACTTTTTCGCGGTCTCTGCCTGCTGTTCGAGGGGGCGGAGCTGTTTTTCCGCCTCGTCCATACGCTGGACGAATACGGTGAGGTTGTCTCTGGCATTCTGGAGCTTGCTCTCGATCTCGCGGCGCTGGAGTTTGAATTTCATGACGCCCGTCGCCTCTTCGAAGACGGCGCGCCTCTCCTCAGGCTTGGCGTTCATGATGAGGTCGACCCTGTTCTGCCCGATGATGGAATACCCCTCTTTGCCGATGCCGACGTCGTGCAGAAGGGAGACGATCTCTTTGAGCCTGCACGGTTGCATGTTGAGAAGATATTCGCTCTCGCCCGAACGGTACAGACGGCGGGTCATTGCGACCTCGCTGTAATCGATATCGAAAAGCCGATTGGCGTTGTCGAAGACGAGCGTAACTTCGCAATAACTGAGCTGCCGTCTCGTCTCGGTGCCGTTGAAGATGACGTCTTGCATGGAAGTGCCGCGGAGGGCCTTTGCCGACTGTTCGCCGAGCACCCATCTCACGGCGTCGGCGACGTTGGATTTACCGCAGCCGTTGGGGCCGACGATACAAGTAACGCCGTCCTCGAATTTGATAGACGTCTTGTCCGCAAAGGACTTGAAGCCGACCACTCTGATCTCTTTCAGGTTCAATGTTTTTCCCTCTCTTTGAGTTTTTCAAGGAGCGTCTTCGCGGCCGCTTCCTTTGCCGCCTGTTTGCTCTTTCCCCTGCCGCCGCCGCTTTCTCCGAGCGCTCTGACTTCGGCATAAAATTCCCCGTTTTCAAGGCGCTCCCGATAATCGGGCGTCACTTTCGCCCTCTCCTGCACATACACTTGCAGGGCGGAGATGGGGCTCTCCATATCCATGTATTGAAGATTTCTCTCTAAAAATTGTTTTGCTTGTCCGATCCCGCCGTCCAGATAGATGCCCGCCGTGACCGCTTCAAAGAGGCTCGACTGCACTTTTCCGTCCTTGCCGCCCATGTCCTCTTCGCGGTTGGAATGACGCAAAAATTTCATGAGACCGAGCCGTTCCGCAACGGGGGTGAGGGCTTCCTTGGAGACATATCCTTTCCGCTTTTCCGTCAGTTTTCCCTCGTCCTTTTTGCACGTCCGGAAGAGAAAATCGGAGACGACAAACTCGATCACGGCGTCTCCCAAAAACTCCAGCCGCTCATTGTCCTCGCCGCCGTGGGCAACGTTGTTGCGGTAGGTGGAATGGGTGAAGCAAGTCTTTAAGAGTTCTTTATTTTTGAAGACATAGCCAAGCGCCCGTTCCGCCTCTTCCGCCGTAGCCGCCGTCCAGTCTTCGCCGTTTCTCATGCTTCCTCCGTCTGAACGTCTTTGAGCATGTCGGCGATCTTGCCGATGAGGTCGCCCTCGTAGGCGTCTAAGATCTGGAACACGGCGGGCGTGATGCTGTTCGCCTTGGACGCCCCGTGGCATTTGACGACGAGTTTTTTGAGTCCCAAAAAGGGCGACCCGCCGAGCCTTGCATAGTCGAGCATGTCGCGGAGACGGTTGATCTGCTTCCGCGCGAACAAATAGCTCATCTTGCTGCCGAAATTGCGCTTGAATTCCGATTTCAGAACGGCCGAGACCGTCTTTCCGCACCCCTCCACGGATTTTAAGGCAATATTGCCCGAAAAACCGTCGGAGACGACGATATCCGCGTCGCCGTACATGATGTCCCTGCCCTCGACGTTGCCGATAAAGTTGATGCCATCGAGCTCTTTCAGGAGCGCGTACGCTTCCTGATGGAGCGGATCGCCCTTGTGTTCTTCGGTGCCGTTGTTGAGAAGACCGACTTTGGGCGCCTCGATGCCCTTTGTGCGGGCGTAGGCGGTTGCCATCATCGCGAATTGGGCGAGATATGCGGGCTTACATTCGGCGTTCGCGCCGCAGTCGCAAAGGAGAGTCTGGCCGCCGCGCACGTTGGGAATCCCGGGACAAAGCGCGGGGCGCATGATGCCCTTGATCCTTCCGATGTGCATAACGCCGCCCGTGAGCACGGCGCCCGTGCTTCCCGCGGACAAAAATCCCGCAACGTTTTCCTCATCCTTGAGCATTCTGAGCCCCACGACGAGAGAGCTGTCGCGCTTGGTCCTGACGGCGGTCGTGGGGATATCATCGCCCGTGATGACCTCTTTGCAAGGAATGACCTCGACGCGGGCGGGGTCGTAGTTATATTTTTTGAGCTCGAATCCTACGAGCGCTTCGTCGCCCGTGAAGACGACGGAAAAGTCCTTTCTCTGTTCGAGCGCAAGCAGCGCCCCTTTTATGATCTCCGCGGGGGCGTTGTCGCCGCCCATCGCGTCTACGATAACTCTTACCATGTTGTTTCTCCCGTTAAAAAACGATACGAAATAATTATACCATTTTATTTCAAAAAAGACAATTCTATTTCACAGAAATTGCCTTGTTTGTGCAAATAAATTCTCTTTATTGATGAATTATTCTCATTTCTGGCACACATATACCCGATCGCGTCCTTGGTTTTCTGCGAGAGAGCAATCCGCCCGAACCGTCGGAGCGGCCGATGCAAGGCTCCTCCCTGCGGGGGGAAAGCTGGCGCCCAAGGTGACTATTGATTGACTCCTCCCAAGGAGGAGCTGTCACGGCAACGCCGTGACTGAGGAGGGCAGAAGGCGCCCCGCGTCATTCTGAGGTATGGACGCAGAAAGAAGTCAGAATCCTTAACTCGCCCCGCCCGCACGTTCTTTATGGCGTCGAAAGGCGGCACGAGGAGCGTAGCGACGAAGTTAGAATCTCGCGGGGCAAATGTAAAACATGCGGCGAGATGCTTCGGTACATCTTTTACGAACTGCGTACAGCTCCTGTTCTCAGCATGACGCCGCTCTCGCCGCCCCTCGAACACTTTCTTTTCGTAGGCCCGCGAGATTCTTCGCTTCGCTCAGAATGACGCGCGGAGCTGACGCCCTACGCGTCCGCGGGCCGAGCAAAGAAATCGTTCGAAATAAAAAGTGTATATTTTCGCAATAAATCGTCAAAAATGCAGATACGGTGAGCGAAAAGGCCTCTCTGTACATACAATGATAGCGGAGGACGCTCACAAAAGAGGTGGTTATGATCGTCAAACGCGGTGAACTGTATTATGCGGATCTGAGTCCCGTTGTGGGGAGCGAACAGGGCGGCGTGCGCCCCGTGCTCGTCGTGCAGAACGATACGGGAAACAAGTATTCCCCCACTGTGATCGCCGCCGCGGTGACGAGCAAGATCCACAAAGCGCGTCTGCCTACGCACATCGAATTGCCGTCCGCATTCGGTCTCGCGCGGGACAGCGTGATTCTTCTTGAGCAGATCCGTACCATCGACAAAAAGCGGTTGATGGCGCGGATTGGGGAACTTCCCCCCTCCACCATGTCCCGCGTCAACCGCGCGATCCTCATCAGTTTAGGCTTTGAGAGTGCTTGAGCGGGTGCAATATACCCCGCATTCCCTTGCCCTATCCCCTACGGGGGAAGGGGGGATTTGCGTCGGCAAAGACGGATGGGGGGCATGCTTTCCCCCAAAGGTATGCCTTGAGTATTTTCCCCGTTGCAGCGAATGCAACGTTTTTTTTGTTGCCTCAAAGCGTTTTGTGTGCTATAATTTGTGGTATAAAAAAAGAAAACGCGGAGGATGCTATGTCAGACAAAAAGAGCAAAGGGCAAACGCTTCAAAAGGCGCTCGCCTACAAAAAACAAAACTACTACGAAAAGGCCGATAAGACCGAGAGAAAAGCCATCTTCGAATATGCGGAGGGCTATAAAAAATTTCTGGACGCCGCAAAGACGGAGCGCGAAGCGTGCGATTACGCCGTCAAGACGGCCGAGAAATACGGCTTCACCGAATACCGCTTCGGCGACAAGCTCACGGCGGGCGACAAGAAATATTTTGTCAACCGCGGCAAGTCCGTCGTCGTCTTCAGAGTCGGAACGCTCCCTCTTGAGGAAGACGGCATGCGCATTATCGCCTCGCATATCGACGCGCCCCGCGTGGATATCAAACAGAACCCGCTCTATGAAGACAGCGGCATGGCGTTTTTGAAAACGCACTACTACGGCGGCATCAAAAAGTATCAGTGGACGGCCATCCCCCTCGCCTTGCACGGCGTGATCGTGCTCAAAAACGGCGAGAAGATCTCCGTCAGGGTCGGCGAAGATCCCAAGGATCCCGTGTTCTACATCAACGATCTTCTCCCCCATCTCGGCGGCGAGCAGATGAGCGGTAGCGCAAATAAGCTCATCGAGGGCGAACAGCTCAACGTGCTTGTCGGCGGCATGCCCTATCCCGATGAGGACGTCGACGGCAAGATCAAGCTCAACGTTCTCAACATCCTGCACGAAAAATACGGCGTGACCGAAGAAGATTTCCTCTCCGCAGAGCTCTCCGCCGTACCCGCTTTCCCCGCCCGCGACGTCGGGTTCGACAGGGCGCTCATCGGCGCCTACGGCCATGACGACAGGGTATGCGCCTATCCCGCGCTCACTGCGGTCGTCGGCAACGAGACCCCCCACACCGTGCTTGCGATGCTCGTCGACAAGGAAGAGATCGGCAGCGAAGGCAATACGGGCATCCAGTCTCAGGCGTACGAAGACCTCATGGAAGAGATCTCCCTCGCAATGGGCGCAAATTTCAGAAAGGTGAGAGCGGCTTCAAAGTGCCTCTCCTCGGACGTCACGGCGGCTTTCGACCCCAACTTTGCGGGCGTCTACGAGAAGATGAACGCCGCGATGCTCTCCTGCGGCACCGCCATGTGCAAATTCACGGGCGCGCGGGGCAAGAGCGGCAGCAACGACGCCAATGCCGAATTTATCGGTGAAGTCAGAAAAATGTTCGCAGACGAGGGCGTCGTCTGGCAGACGGCCGAACTCGGCAAAGTGGACATCGGCGGCGGCGGCACGGTCGCAAAGTTCGTCGCAAATCTCAACATCGATACGGTAGATCTCGGCGTGCCCGTCGTCTCCATGCACGCACCGTGGGAAGTCATCTCCAAGGCGGACCTGTACAGCAATTACAAGGCTTTCCTCGCATTCATGAAATAAATTTTACAAGGAAAAGGCGGCAAGTTTGCCGCCTTTTTTGATTCTCCGCGCTGTGCGCTCATGCCGATCCGCCCGCCGCCTCCTATAAACGTGCGCCTAAGGGACGGAGCCGAAAATTTTATCCGAGTAAGCCCAGAATATCCCCATCCGCCGCATACGGCAACAGCTCTTTCAAATACGCAAACAGTTCCGCTTTGGACTCCTGCGGCTTCTTTTTATAGGCTTCCCTGCAAAAACCGTCGCCGAAAAAAGCCTCGGGCGTCGTGTAGCGGGCAAGCCCCCAACCGTACGGCTTGCCGTGCCTGTCTACGGCATACTCGAAATCGGCGATGTTGATATAACACATCATCTGCAAACGGGTGAGCGAGCCCTCGTAGCTTTTTTTGCGGTCCTCGGTAAAGCACACACGCTTTTTGAGCTCCTTGGAGACGAGCGAAGGCTCTTTCCACAGCTCCTCCATGAGGTAGGTATCCCGCCTCCTTGCGATCCCCTCGTCTACGCGGGAATCGTAGTCGTATCCGTCGCGGCGGTAATTGGCAAAGACGGGGAAAAAGCGGGCGGCGACGTACATCGCCTTGTTTTTGAAAAATTTCCCGTAGGCACAGTGCGTGCCGCGAATCACGGGGCCTTTCCACTCCCACGGGCCCTCCGCCGTGTCCGAAAACCACAGCTCGGGCGGCGTCATCTCCTCAACGGAAAAACCCGCGATCTCATTGCGGAAAAAAGGCAAAAAACCGAGCTCCTCCACTCTTTCTTCGAGCTTTTTTTCGGTTGTGATCTGTTTGAAACGCATCTTTATTTCCTTAAAAACATCCCGAAGAAAAGCTTCGGCAATGATTTTTGAGCCATGGATATTGTTCTTGTTCAAAAATTATCACATCAGAGGCTTCCCGCAAAAACCCATGATATCATGAAACTTTGAATATAAATTTAAGGGAGACAGCCGTCCCCCTTATCTTTTTCTTATAACACGCTCCTTAAGGAGTGTTTTTTCAGACAAGTTCGATGATCGCGGACTCTGCGCCGTCGCCGCGGCGCTCGCCGAGAAGATAGATCCTCGTATATCCGCCGCCCTGTCCGAGTTCTTCCTTTCTCTGCGCGTACTTGGGCGCAAGTTCGTCGAACAGTTTCTCCATCAAGGGATGCTGATGATCGGCGGTGCGCTTTTTGAAGTCGCTGCGCTTTTCGTTGAACTCCTTGATCTCCTGCAAGTCGTAGGTCTTTGCCATGACTGCGCGGCGGGCCGCAAGCTTCTTGGGACCGTCTTTATACGTCTTGGTCCTCACTTCCTTGCCTTTCTTGTCCTTTGTGACCTTCTCGACCGCGACCACATCGTCGTAGGTGTTGACGGCCTTGGTGATGAGTTTTTCAACGTAGGGCTGAAGCTCCTTGGCTCTTGCCTGCGTCGTTTCGATTTTACCGTACCAAAGGAGTTGCGACGCCTGATTTCTCAAGATCGCGAGTCTCTCCTTTGTGGGTCTGCCAAGTTTACCGGGCATCTTTTAATCCTCCTTTTTTTCAAGCGAAAGACCGTATTGTTCGAGTTTTTGCATGACTTCGTCGAGAGATTTTTTGCCGAGGTTTCTCACCTTGAGCATCTCGTCTTCCGTCTTGCGGATGAGGTCTTCCACGGTGTGAATGTTTGCGCGCTTCAGGCAGTTGTAGGAACGGACGGAGAAGTCCATGTCCTCGATCTTCATATTGAGGATCTGCTGCTGTTTATCGTCGTCCGTCTTGACGAGGATATCGATATCCTTGATGGTATCCGAAAGGTTGACAAACAGGTTGATATGATCCTGCATGATCTTCGCGGCAAGAGATACGATCTCTTTCCCCGAGAACGTGCCGTCCGTCCAGACTTCGATCGTCAGTCTGTCGTAATCGATGTTCTGGCCGACGCGGGCAGGCTCCACCTGATAATTGACCTTTTGCACGGGCGTATAGATGGAATCGATGGGAATATAGTCGATGACGGGCTGTTTGTTGTCTTTGGCGGGATGATATCCTCTGCCGCGCCCGATCGTGATCTCCATATCGAGCTTTCCGCCTGCGTCCACCGTGCAGATATATTGATCGGAATTGATGATCTCGACTTCCGCGTCCTGCGAAATGTCGGCCGCGGTAACGACTGCCGGACCGTCGACGGTAAGGCGGAGAGTCTTGGTATAGTCCTTATCGGTAACTCTTGTCTTGATGGCAAGGAGTTTGAGATTGAGAATGATCTCCGTTACGTCTTCCTTGACGCCGGGAATAGAGGAGAACTCATGTTTCACGGTCCCGTCCGTGAACTTGATCCCCTGCACGGCCGCACCCGGAAGCGCGGAGAGCAGGATCCTTCTCAAACAGTTGCCTATTGTAAGACCGAATCCCTTTTCGAGCGGCTCGACGACGATCTTTGCATAAGACTTCGTTTCGTTTTCCGTTACCTCGATCTTGGGCATATCCATTTCTATCATAGGGCTACCTCCTTTATTCGATTACTTGGAGTACAACTCAACAATCATATGCTCCGCGATCTGGCTGTCGACGTCTTCGCGTGTAGGAAGCGCCAAAACCTTGCCTTCCAGCTTCTCGGGGTCGAACTCGAGCCACTTGGGCATGTTTGCGACCTTCATCCCTTTGATCTGCTCAAAGAATTTGTTATCTTTTCTGTTTTCCTTGACGGCGATGACATCCCCCGCCTTTACGCTGTAGGAAGGAACGGTGACGGTTCTGCCGTTGACGGTGAAGTGCGCGTGGTTGACGAGCTGGCGGGCCTGCGTGCGGCTCACGCCGATCCCCATACGGTAGACTACGTTGTCGAGTCTTCTCTCAAGAAGGGAGAGCATATTTTCGCCCGTGATGCCTTTCATTCTGTCGGCGACTTCGTAGTAGTGGCGGAATTGCCCCTCCTGTACGCCGTAGATACGTTTGGTCTTCTGCTTTTCACGGAGCTGAAGCCCGTATTCGGAAACTTTCTTTCTGCCTGCGCCGTGCTGTCCGGGAGGAAGAGGGCGTTTGTTGAAAGGGCACTTTTCCATATAGCATTTTTCGCCCTTTAAAAAGAGCTTAGCGCCCTCGCGTCTGCAAAGTTTGCATTTTGCGTCTCTGTATACTGCCATTTTGTTCTCCTCCTGTTATACTCTTCTGCGCTTGGGCGGGCGGCAGCCGTTGTGGGGAATGGGGGAAACGTCGGAGATGAGAGTCACCTCGAGATCGCAGTTTGCAAGGGCTCTGATCGCCGATTCCCTGCCTGCACCGGGGCCTTTCACATATACTTCGACGGACCTCAGCCCGTGTTCTTTTGCCGCTTTTGCAGCGGTTTCCGTTGCCATCTGGGCCGCGAACGGCGTCCCCTTTCTCGAACCGCGGTACTTCAGAGCGCCCGCGCTCGACCAAGAGATGACGTTTCCGCCCATATCGGTAAAGGTGACGATGGTATTATTGAAAGTAGACTGGATATGGACTTGTCCTTTATCTACCTTTTTCAGTTCTCTGCGCTTGCGCGACACAACTGTCTTTTTCTTCTCAGCCATAAGTCTTTCTCCTTACTTCTTCTTGTTCGCGACCGTGCGGCGGGGTCCCTTGCGGGTCCTCGCATTGCGCTTGGTGCTCTGTCCGCGGACGGGCAGACCCTTTCTGTGGCGAACGCCGCGATAGCATCCGATCTCCATCAGACGCTTGATGTTGAGGCTCACCTGTCCTCTGAGTTCGCCTTCCACGGTATAGTGGTGGTCGATATACTCTCTGAGCTTGGAAACGTCCGTTTCGTTGAGATCCTTCACACGCGTATCGGGGTCGATGCCCGTTTCCGCGAGGATCTTTTTGGACGTGGTGAGACCGATTCCGTAAATGTAGGTGAGACCGATTTCAATTCTCTTTTCTCTCGGTAAATCCACACCGGCAATACGTGCCATTTTTTAAGACCTCCATGTTTTTGGGTAAAAATTTTATTTTTATATCGTATCGCTCTCCCCGCTTCGGCAGTGGAAAATGCCTTATCGGAGCGCGTTTGTTTTCGGAATTTGGTTTTAAGACGCAAAGCAAGCCGACTTTCCGCACAAAAATGTGCGGAAATTCAGCCTAAAACAGTCGATTTTGGCGCGGTCTTCGCAAACCGCATTGTTTATTATAACAGATTTTTTCGGACAAGTCAACAAAATTTAGCCCTGTCTTTGCTTATGGCTCTTGTTTTTGGAGCAAATCACCATAACTTTGCCGTTTCTTTTAATTACCTTGCACTTATCGCACATAGGTTTTACGGAAGGTCTGACTTTCATGATTGTTACCTCTGAATGTTATTCGTTTTGGTTGTGCTAAGGGGCCCGCTCATGCTGAACGCATGTGAAGCATCCCATTTAACCTACGGAAGCGCAATGTTACTCCGCCCGTTTGCCGGGATCCTAAGGGCTACGCCCTCAGAATGAACCGGCGGTCTGCGGTTCACCTTTCGGTCGCTCATCCTGAGTGTAGCGAAAGATCTCATAAACCCTCAGACTTCGTTCAAGGGGATTCTTCGGTCGCTATGCTCCCTCAGAATGAGCGGAACTCAGTTCTTGCTTCTCCACGTGATACGGCCTTTTGTAAGGTCGTAGGGGCTCATTTCGAGTTTTACGGCGTCTCCCTCGATGATGCGGATATAATTCATTCTCAGCTTCCCCGAGATATACGCCGTGATGACGTGCCCGTTGGAAAGTTTGACTTTGAATGTCGCGTTGGGAAGCGCCTCGATCACGCGGCCCTCCGCCTCTATAACGTCGTCCTTCGACATAACTCCTCCGTTAAAGCGTGAGTATCTCCACGCCGTTTTCGCGGACGACGAGAGTGTTCTCGTAATGCGCCGCGCTCTTGCCGTCCGACATGACGGCGGTCCAGCCGTCGTTCAGAACGCGGACCCGCCAGCCTCCTAAAGCGATCATCGGCTCTACGCAGATGACACAGTTTGCGGGAAGCCGCGGTCCCGTCCCCCTTCTCCCGAAATTGGGAACGGAGGGATCTTCATGCATCTCTCTCCCGATCCCGTGTCCCGTGTAGGAACGGATGACGGAAAGCCCGTTGCTCTCGGCATGTTGCTGTACTTTGTAGCTGATGTCGTAGAGAGGCGTGCCCGCCTTCAGGTCTTCGATGCCTTTGAAGAAACATTCTTCCGTGACGCGCACGAGTTTTTCTTTGTCGGGGCCGACGTCGCCGATGCAGAACGTTCGGGCGCCGTCGCCGTGGAAACCGTTCTTATACGCGCACAGGTCTACGCTTACGATATCCCCCTCCTCGATGACTCTGCCGTCGGGAATGCCGTGGACGACGACTTCGTTGACGGAGACGCAAGCGGAAGCGGGATAGCCGTAGTAGCCGAGGCAGCTCGGTTCGGCGCCGTTCGCCTTGATGAAATCGTAGACGAGAGTATCGACTTCCTTGGTCGTCATGCCCGCGCGTATCCTTTCGCCGACAAAGGCGAGACACTCTTTGACGATACGGCAGGGCTCACGCAAAAGCCCGATCTCTTCCTCTGTTTTGACGCCGATCATTGCGCGATCTTATCGAGGACGGCCTTGACTTCCTCGAAGAGGACTTCGGCAGGCGCTTCGGTCCCCGTGACGTTGAGTATGATGCCTTTCTTCGTGTAGTAGTCGATGAGGGGCGCCGTCTGTTCGTTGTAGACGGCGAGGCGCGCGCCGACGGTCTCGGGATTGTCGTCCTTTCTCTGGTAGAGTTCGCCGCCGCACCTTGCGCACGTCGTCGAACCGTTCAGCGTGGAGACGTGATAGCTCTCGCCGCACTCTCTGCAAACTCTTCTGCCGCAGAGACGGTCCATCAAAAGCTTGGGATCGATGTTGATGTTGACAACGCCGTCGATCTTCGCAAACGTATCGAGCTGTTCGGCCTGATACAGATTGCGGGGGAACCCGTCGAGCAGGTATCCGTTCTTGCAGTCGTCCCATGTCAGTCTGTCTTTGACGATGGCGACGGTCACTTCGTCGGGGACGAGCTTACCGCTATCGGTATACGATTTGGCGAGAAGCCCGATCTCCGTCCCGTTTTTGATGTTAGCGCGGAAAATATCGCCCGTGGAGATATGCACGAGGCCATAACGCTCGGCGATCTTGGTCGCCTGCGTTCCCTTTCCCGCACCGGGTGCGCCGAGAAGAATGAGTTTCATATTGACTCCTTAATAGTTCGTTTGGGGGGTGAATTTCACCCCTTCCGCCCCTGCGGGGTTCGGGATGAAGCCCCCCACCACCGCCTGCGGCGGAGCCTCCCCCCAAAGGGGGTAGGCCTTTGCCCCATTTTCTCGCCTGCCCCTTTTTAAGGGGGCGGGGTAGGGGTAGGGGTTCATTTCCAAATCACTTGCCTTAGGCGGAATTCACTTCCGCCGTGGGCGACCCATTTGGAGCTTACCTGCGCCTTACTGTACTTGCATATAACGCTTCCGCGACCAACTCGATTGATGAACGAGGAAGGTTCGCTCGAGCGTATTTATTACGACGATGCCGCCTGCCCCTTAGGGCAACCCCCACCTGACGCGGCTTCGCCGCGCCACCCGCCCCCTTCAAAGGGGGCAGGCAAGGCTGAGGAGCAAGAAATCGCTCGAAAGTTTACTTCAAGAATCCCTTATACTGCTTCATCGAGATCTGCGCCTGCAACTGCTGTTCGAACTCGAGCGCGACGGAGACGACGATAAGGATACCCGTTGTAGAGAACACGTTCACGAGGTCTTGCCCCGCCCAGGAGAACATTACCGAGGGAATGAACGCCATGAGCGTCAGGAAGATCGCGCCGAACAGGGTAATGCGCTTGTTGATCTTGTCGAGATATTGCGCCGTGGGTTTGCCGGGGCGAATACCTTGAATGAACCCGCCGTTCTGCTGAATGCTTCTCGAGACGTCTTCGGGATTGAACTGGATCTGCGAATAGAAGAACGCGAACGCGAAGATGAGCGCGGCGAGTACGACCGCATAAACGACCTGCCCGTACCAATAGGGCGAGCTGCCCGAGAAGTAAGTCTGCCACCATGTGAGTTCGTCGTTCCAGCTGGGGACGAGGCTCATGATCATGGACGGGAAAGAGATGATCGCGAACGCGAAGATGAGAGGCATAACGCCGCCGCCCGTGATCTTCATGGGGATCGAAGACGACTGCGCGGCCATCATCCTGTTGCCGCGGATCTGTTTTGCATAGTTGATCGGGACCTTTCTCTCTGCGAGGTCGACAAAGACGACCGCGAAGAAGATGACAACGGAGAGGACGAGGAAGAGCGCGATGTTCCAGAGCTGGTTGACATCCTGCGTAACGCCTTCGCCGACGCCGAACACGATCTTGAATTTCTCGACAAGCGCGATACCTGCCGTAGAAAGGATACCGATGAAGATGATGAGCGAAATGCCGTTGCCTACGCCGAAATCGGTGATGCGTTCGCCCAGCCACATGACGAGGCATGCGCCCGCCGTATAGACGACGGCCATAAAGATGCCCGCAAGCCATGTCTGGTCAAAGAACAGCGACGACTGGATCGCATTCTGATTGTTGCCGAAGAGGACGATGATACCGATGGATTGGACGACCGCAAGAATGATCGTGATGATCCGCGTGAGGTTCGTGATCTTTTTCGTGCCCTCTTCGCCCTGTTTCGACCATCTCTCAAGGGCGGGAATGCCGACGGTGAGAAGCTGGACGATAATGGACGCATTGATATACGGTCCGATGCCGAGCGCAAACAGGGTGCCGTTGGCGAGTGCGCCGCCGCTGATACCGCTCATGAGCGAGAGGAAATCGTTCCCCGTGATCGCGCTCTCGAAATTGGAACGCAGAAGCCCGGGGACGGGAATATAGCACCCGAGACGGAAGATCAGAAGAAGCAGGAACGTAAGAAGCAGTTTCTTCCTTATGTCCTTATTGCGAAAGGCGTTTTTGATTGTTTCAAGCATAATTTACTCCTTTCTGCACCGAGCAAAGTGTTACTCGATGACTTCCGCCGTGCCGCCTGCTTTCTCGATCGCCTCTTTTGCGGAAGCGGAGAATTTCGCCGCACGGACGGTGAGTTTGACGGAGAGCTCTCCGCCTGCGAGTACTTTCAGCCCTGCGTTGTTCTTGACTTCCTTCGCAAGTCCGTTCTCAAGGACAAAGCCATAGTCGACGACCGTTCCCTCGGGAAGATCGTTGAGCCTTGAAAGATTGACAACGACGTACTCTTTTCTCCATTTGTTGTTGAAACCGCGCTTGGGGATCCTACGGGCAATGGGCATCTGGCCGCCCTCGAAGCCCGGCCTTACGCCGCCGCCCGAACGCGCCCACTGGCCCTTGTGACCCTTGCCGCTCGTCTTGCCGAGGCCCGATCCGATGCCGCGCCCGAGACGCTTAGCGGGGGTATTTGCTCCCTCTGCGGGGGATAATGTATCGATTCTCATTGCTGTCTCCTTAAACGCTCTCCACCTTTACAAGGTGCGCTACCTTCTTGATCTGCCCCTGCAAAGCGGGCGTGTCTTCAAAGGTGTTGGACGAACGGATCTTCTTGAGTCCGAGCGCCGCCACCGTCGCCTTGACGGATTTGATCTCACCGATGGTGCTCTTAACGAGCGTAACTTTGATCTGTGCCATCTTTTGCCTCCTCAGAGAATTTCTTCGACGGTCTTCCCGCGAAGCGCGGCGATCTCTTCCGCCGTCTTGAGGGAGGCAAGACCGGCGATGGTCGCTTTGATGCAGTTGCCGGGGTTTTGCGTGCCATGAGACTTGGTACGGATGTTCTTTACGCCCGCAGCCTCCATGACCGCACGGACGGGACCGCCCGCGATAACGCCGGTACCTTCGGCGGCGGGGAGCATAAGCACTGCGCCCTTGCCGAACCGTCCGAGCACTTCGTGGGGAATGGTCGTTTCCACGATCGGAACTCTGATCATGTTCTTTTTGGCGGCCTGCGTCGCCTTCTCGATCGCTTCGGGAACTTCCTTGGATTTTCCCTGTCCGTATCCGACTTTGCCCGCGCCGTCGCCTACGACGACGAGCGCCGCAAAACGCATATTTTTACCGCCCTTGACGGTCTTCGAAACGCGGTTGATGCTGATCGTCTTTTTGATGAGACCGTCGTCCTGTTCCTGTCTTCTTTGAGGTCTGTTCTCTCTTGCCATTTATCCGTTCCTCCTCAGAAATTGAGACCGGCTTCACGTGCGCCGTCTGCGAGCGCCTGAACGCGCCCTGTGTAGTGATAGCCGCCTCTGTCGAACACGACGTCGGTGATGCCCGCGCTCTTCGCGCGTTCGCCTGCGATCTTGCCTACGATCTTGGCCGCTTCCGTCTTGGTCTTGCCCTGTATCTCGCTCTGCACCGCTCTCTCGAGCGTGGAAGCGGACGCAAGGGTCTTGCCGTTTACGTCGTCGATGAACTGCACATAGATGTTGTTCGTGCTTCTGTAAACAGAGAGACGGGGGCATTCGGGAGTTCCCGATAAATTCTTGCGGACGCGAGCGTGACGACGCTGCCTTACCGCGTTCTTATCAATTTTTGTGATCATGTTTCACGCTCCTTTACTTCTTGCCCTTACCGGAAGTCTTGCCTTCCTTGTGCTCGACATGCTCGCCCTTGTAGCGGATGCCGTAGCCGTGGTAGGGCTCGGGTTTTCTGATGGAACGAAGGTCGGCCGCGACCTGTCCCACTTTGATCTTGTCGATGCCGCTCACCGTGACTTCCGTCTGGGTGGGGCAAGCAAGCGTGATGCCCTCGGGCGCTGTTACCTCGACGGGATGGGAGAAACCGACGTTCAGAACAAGCTTGTTGCCCTGCATCGCGGCTTTCCAGCCGACGCCCTTGATCTCGAGAGAGGTCGTGTAGCCTTCGGATACGCCCTGCACCATATCGGCGATGAGGGCGCGGTAGAGGCCGTGAAGCGCGTTGGTCTCCTTGGTCTCGTCGAGCGCGAGGACGTGCATGTCCGTTCCCTCGTGCTTGATGTCGATATTGCCCTTGACCTCGCGGGTGAGCGTCCCCTTGGGACCTTTGACGGTGACAATGCCGTCCGCAAAACCGACGGTGACGCCTGCGGGGACGGGAATGATCTTCTTACCGATTCTCGACATATCTCTTCCCCTCCTTACCAAACGTAGCAGAGCACTTCTCCGCCCACGTTACGGGCGCGTGCCTGCTTATCCGTCATGATGCCTTTGCTGGTGGAGACGATCGCGATGCCGAACCCGCCGAGCACCTTGGGCATATCCTCGGCGCCGCTGTAGGTGCGGAGACCGGGCTTGGATACGCGCTTGAGGCCGCCGATGACGGACTCTCTCCCTTCGGTGTACTTGAGGGTAATGACGATTTTGCCGTTGTACCCGTCCTCGGTGAGCTGCACGTCTTTAACGTACCCCTCGCTGAGGAGGATCTGCGCGATCGCTTTCTTCATGTTGGAAGCGGGGATCTCAACGGTCTCCTTCTTCACCATGAGGGCGTTTCTGATTCTTGTGAGCATATCTGCGATAGGATCTGTCATCTTTTGCCTCCTTACCAGCTCGACTTCTTGACGCCGGGGATCTCGCCCCTGTACGCAAGATTTCTGAAGCAAATACGGCAGACGCCGTACTTTCTGAGCACCGCGTGCGGTCTCCCGCAGATCGAACAGCGCGTGTATGCGCGGGTCGAGAACTTGGGCTCTCTCTGCTGTTTACTGATCATTGATTTTTTTGCCATGTCTTCTTCCTCACTTCTTGAAAGGCATTCCGAGGAGCCTCAAAAGCTCTCTCGCTTCTTCGTCCGTCTTTGCCGTGGTGACGATGCACACGTCCATACCGCGGATCTTCTCGACCTGATCGTAGGAGATCTCGGGGAAGATGAGCTGTTCCTTGAGGCCCAGAGCGTAGTTGCCCCTGCCGTCGAACGCCTTATCCGACACGCCGCGGAAGTCACGCACGCGGGGAAGGGCGATGGAGACGAGCTTATCGTAGAAGTCGTACATCCTGCGGCCGCGGAGGGTCACTTTGAGTCCGATGTTCATGCCCTCGCGGAGCTTGAAGTTTGCGACGGATTTGGTTGCCTTCCTGTAGATGGGTTTCTGCCCCGTGATCTGCATGAGTTCCTTTTCGACCGTCTGCATGGATTTCTGGTTGTCTTTGATGTCGCCGAGGCCCGTGTTGATGACGATCTTTTCGATCTTGGGGACCTCCATCACCGACTTATAGCCGAACTTTTTCTGAAGCGCGGGGACGACTTCGGTCTCGTAATAGACCTTGACTCTGCTGGGCGCGATGGTTTCGGGCGCCGCTTCCTGTTTTTCAACTTTCTTTGCCATGTTTCATTCCTCCGCCCGTCAGTCCTTGTTCTCCGCCGTCTTCTGGCTGCGCTTTCTCGTGCGCTTCTTGGGCGCCTCTTCTTCGACGGCGGGAGCCGCTTTCTTGTTCTTCTTCGCGGCGGCCGCCGTGTCGAGCGGTTTGCCGCAGCCGTCTTTGCCGCCGTGGATACGCACTTTCTTGCCGTCTATCACCGCGTGGTAGACGCGGGTGGGCTTGTTGCAGGCGGGGCAGACGACCATCACGTTGGAAGCGTCGATATACGACTCTTCGTTGACGATTCTGCTCGTCTCGTTGGCCTTTCTCGCCTTTTCGTGCTTAAAGACCATATTCACGCCCTCGACGATGACTCTCCCCGTCTTCGGATCGCACTTTAAGACCTTACCCTGCTTGCCCTTGTATTTGCCTGTGATCACAAGCACGTTATCGTTGAGTTTTACGTTCATCTCTCTGCCTCCTTACAGGACCTCGGGAGCAAGGGAGATGATACGCATATAATCTTTTTCCCTGAGCTCTCTCGCGATGGGTCCGAAGATACGGGTGCCCTTCGGCTGTTTCTGCGCGTCGATGATGACCGCCGCATTGTCGTCAAAGCGGATATATGTCCCGTCGGGACGGCGGATGCCCTTGGAGCTTCTCACGATGACCGCTTTCACAACGTCGCCTTTCTTCACGGCGCCGCCGGGGGTGGCTGTCTTGACGGAAGCGACGATGACGTCGCCGATGTTGCCCGTCCTTCTGAAAGACCCGCCGAGAACGCGGATGCACATGATCTCCTTTGCGCCCGAATTGTCCGCTACCTTTAATCTTGTTTGAGGTTGTATCATTTCCGTTGTCCTCCCGCCTTACTTCGCCTTCTCGACGATCTCGGCGACTCTCCAATTCTTGTCTTTGGAGAGTTTCCTCGTCTCGACGATGCGAACGGTGTCGCCCTCGACGCAGAGATTCTCTTCGTCGTGCGCCTTGAAGCGCTTGGTGCGCGTGATCGTCTTCTTGTAGACGGGGTGCTTGCGCTTCTCCGTCACAGCCACGACGACCGTTTTATCCATCTTGTCGGACACAACGATGCCGACTCTTTCTTTTCTGAGATTTCTTTCCATGATTTACTCCTTACGCCTTCGCCTGACGGGCACGGATCTCCGTGTTCACCCTTGCGATGTCGCGCTTGCACGTTCTGATCGACAGGGGGTTTTCGAGCTGTCCGCTCGCGTGACGGAAACGAAGATTGAAGAGCTCGCTCTTTAAGTCTTTCAGCTTCTTCTCGAGCTCGACGTCGGTCATGTTCTTGAATTCGCCTTTCATCAGCCTTCACCGCCTTCTGAAGTATTCGCTGCGGGCTCGGCCGCAACCTCTTTCTTGATGAATTTGCACTTGACGGGCAGTTTGTGGGCCGCAAGGCGCATTGCCTCGCGCGCTACGTCTTCGGAGACGCCCGCCATTTCGAACATCACCCTGCCCGGCTTCACCACAGCGACCCAATATTCCACGCCGCCTTTGCCCGAACCCATACGGGCTTCGGCAGGGTGACGGGTGATGGGCTTGTGGGGGAAGATATCGATCCATACCTGCCCGCCGCGCTTGATGAAACGGGTCATTGCGATACGGGCGGCCTCGATCTGGTTGGATTTGATACGCGCCGCGCCCTCGGCGACAAGGCCGTACTCGCCGTATGCGACGATGTTGCCCTTATTCGCCTGCCCCTTCATGGAGCCGCGGTGCTGTTTTCTTCTCTTTACTCTCTTGGGAATTAACATTATTTGCCTCCTTCCGCTTTCTTAGCGCCCTTGAGGACTTCACCCTTGTAGATCCAGCATTTGACGCCGATCATGCCGAACGTCGTATGCGCTTCCGCAAAGCCGTAGTCAATGTCCGCACGCAGCGTTTGCAGAGGAATGGATCCCTCATGGTAGTGTTCGCAACCCGCGATCTCCCTGCCGTCGAGACGGCCCGAGACCTGCATTTTAACGCCTTTCACGCCTGCGCGCATCGTCCTGCCGATGGCCTGTTTGATGGCTCTTCTGAACGCGATACGTTTTTCGAGCTGCGCCGCAACGCTCTCGGCGACGAGCTGGGCGTCTGCGTCGACCTTTCTCACTTCGGTGACGTTGATGATGACCTGCTTTCCGCCCGTGAGGCGCGCGAGGTCTTTCTTGATGACGTCGATCTCGGCGCCCTGCTTGCCGATGAGCACGCCGGGACGGCCCGTCTGGATCGTGACGACGATCTTACCCGCGGCGCGTTCGATATAAATTCTGGAGACCGCCGCAGCATAGTATTTCTTCTTGAGGAAGGTACGGATGGCGTTGTCCTCTTTCAAAAAGACGGAGAACTCCTTCTTGTCGGCATACCACTGCGTATCCCAGCCCTTGATGATACCTACTCTCAACCCGTGGGGATTTACTTTCTGACCCATGTTAAATCTCTCCCTCCGCTTTCTTCACGTCGAGCACGACGGTGATGTGGCTCGTTCTCTTGAGGATCGCATGTCCTCTGCCCTTGCTGACGGGCTGCATACGCTTGAGGCTGGTCGCCCCGTCCGCATAGCACGCCGCGACGTACAGATCGCCTCTGTCCATACCGTTGTTGTGTTCCGCGTTGGCGACCGCGCTCATCAGCACTTTATATGCGGGCTGTGCGCCTGCATTGACGCTGTTTTTGAGGATCGCCTGCGCTTCCGCCACGGTCTTGCCGCGGATCAGATCGAGCAGCGTTCTCACCTTATAGGGAGAAACTCTGATGTATTTTGCGACCGCATAGGGGCGCTTGTCTCTTTGCGCTTCCACTTTCTCGGTCTTCTTTTTCATATTACCGGCCATGTCTTATCTCCTTACTTCTTCGCGGCGGGAGAGGTCGTCTTCGCCGTGTGCCCCTTGAACGTTCTCGTGGGAGCGAACTCGCCGAGTTTGCAACCGACCATATCTTCGGTGATATAGACGGGTACGTGCTTCCTGCCGTCGTACACAGCGATCGTGTGTCCGACCATCTGGGGGAAGATCGTAGAAGCTCTCGACCATGTTTTGAGCACTTTCTTCTCGTTTGCCTCGTTCATCGCCTCGATCCGTTGCAGGAGCTTGGCTTCGACATAAGGTCCTTTCTTGATACTTCTCGACATTTTTCTCCTCCTTTAATTGATCCTCTTGAGGATGAACCTGCTCGTGGGGTTCTTCTTCTTTCTCGTCTTGTAGCCGAGCGCGGGCTTGCCCCAAGGCGTTTCGGGACCTGCATGCCCGACGGGGCTCTTGCCCTCGCCGCCGCCGTGCGGGTGGTCGTTCGGGTTCATGACCGAGCCGCGGACGGTGGGACGGATCCCGAGATGGCGGGTCTTGCCCGCCTTGCCGACGCGGATGATCTCATGTTCGAGATTGCCGACCTGCCCGATCGTCGCCCTGCAAAGGATGGGAACGAGACGCATTTCGCCGGAAGGCATCTTGATGGTCGCATAGGCGCCCTCTTTTGCCATGATCTGAGCCGCGATCCCCGCGCTGCGGGCGACCTGCCCGCCCCTGCCGGGTTTGAGCTCGATGTTGTGGACCATGGTACCGACGGGGATATCCGCAAGAGGCATCGCGTTGCCGACCTTGATATCGGAGCCGGAGCCGCTCACGACCTTGTCGCCCACGTTGAGGCCGACGGGCGCGAGAATGTATTTCTTTTCGCCGTCCGCATAGGCAAGGAGAGCGATGTTCGCGCTACGGTTGGGGTCGTATTGAATGGACTTGACCGTTGCGGGAATTCCGTCTTTATTTCTCTTATAGTCGATGATGCGGTATTTTTTCTTGTTGCCGCCGCCGATGTGGCGGACAGTGATCCTGCCGAGGTTGTTTCTGCCGCCCGACTTGCGCTGGTCTTCGAGAAGGGCGCGTTCGGGTTTCTGTTTGGCGATGTCTCCGTAGACGGGGACCGTCATCAGGCGCCTTGCGGCGGAAGTGGGTTTATATCTTTTTACTGCCATTGTTTTCCTCTCCTTCGGTTACGACAACGATTTGAAGTGTTCGATGGGCTTGCTGTCCTCCGTGAGTTGGACGATCGCCTTCTTCGTCGCGGGGGTATAACCTTCGTTGCGCCCCATTCTCTTGAGTTTGCCGTGAAGCGAAACCGTGTTCACGCTCTTGACCTTTACGGAGAACATCTTTTCGACCGCGATCTTGATCTGGGTCTTGTTGGCGTTCTTTTTGACCTTGAACGTGTATTTCTTGTCTGCGATCCCGTCGTATCCCTTTTCGGTGAGGACGGGCTTCAAAATGATATCCTCGGGCAACATCAGCAATATACCTCCTCGAGTTTCTTCACGCTCCCTTTCGTGAGCACGACCACTGCGTTCGAGACGACCTCGTACGTGTTGATCTCGTCTACGGAAAGGGTAGACAGGGTGGGAAGGTTCTTTGCCGCCCTGATGACGTCCGTATCGGGCTCGTCCATGACGACGACTGCTCTCTTGTCGAGATGCAAGGCCTTTCTCACAGCTTCCATCTCTTTCGTCTTGGGCGCCTGAACCTTCACTTCGTCGATGACGATGAGCTCACCGTCGGAAAGTTTTTTGGAGAGAGCCGAGAAGAGGGCGTTTCTCTTTGCCGTCGCGTTCATCTTCTTGGAGAAGTCGCGGGGCTTGGGTGCGAACACGACGCCGCCCTTTGTCCACTGCGGCGCGCGGATCGAACCCTGGCGCGCTCTGCCCGTTCCCTTTTGTCTCCACGGCTTCACGCCGCCGCCGCGCACTTCCGTGCGGGTCAGCGTGGACTTTGTCCCCTGCCTTTGGTTGCAAAGGTAAGTGACGACTGCCTGATGGATGAGGGGCTCGTTATATTCTGCGCCGAAGATCGTGTCGCTCAGCTCGAGCGTTTCCACTTCTTCGCCTTTGATATTGTAAACTTTTACGCTAGCCATTGTCTCACTCCTTATTTGCTCTTCACGCTCGTTCTCAGGGTAACGATGCTGCCCTTGGGACCGGGAATGGCGCCCTTGACGAGAATGACGTTTCTCGCCGTATCGACGCGTACGACCTCGAGGTTGAGGATGGTGACGTTTTCAACGCCGTACTGTCCTGCGAGGTGCTTCTGCTTGAATACGCGGGAAGGGCTCGAGTTCGCGCCCATGGAACCGGGCTCTCTGTGTACGGGGCCCACGCCGTGCGTTTCCTTGAGACGGTGCTGGTTCCATCTCTTGATGACGCCCGTATAGCCGTGGCCTTTCGTAACGCCCGCCGCGTCTACCTTGTCTCCTGCCGCGAAGACGTCTGCCTTCACGACGTCGCCTACTTTGTAGCCCTCCATGCCGCGCACCTCTTTGAGATACTTGCAGGGCTTGACGTTCGCCTTTTTGAACTGGCCGAGCTCGGGTTTATTGAGGTTTTTCTCTTTCGCCTCGAGGAAGCCGAGCTTGAGCGCCGCGTAGCCGTCCGTCTCCGCCGTCTTGACCTGAACGACGGGGCAGGGGCCTGCCTCGACGACCGTCACGGGGATGACTTTGCCGTCCTCCGCAAAGATCTGGGTCATACCCGCTTTGCGGCCGATGATTGCTTTACTCATTGATAAAGTTCACTCCTTTCCTTATTTTTTTATTTCCGAAATACCGTTTCAGCCCGCACCGCAGGCGGGGCAGGCATGTTTCAGTATTATTGGATCAAAGTTTTACCTTGATGTCGACGCCGGCGGGCAGATGGATACTGTCGAGAAGCTTGGCGTTGGGCGAGTAGATGTCGATGATGCGCTTGTAGGTGCGGCATTCGAACTGCTCGCGCGAATCCTTATCTTTATGGGGGCTTCTGAGGATCGTGACGATCTCTCTCTCCGTGGGAAGCGGAATGGGGCCCGAAATTTTCGCCCCGCCCTTCTGCATCGTCTCAACGATGCGCTGCGCGGCTTCGTCCACGAGAGCGTGGTCGTAAGCGCTGAGTTTGATCCTGATCTTTTGGCTTGCCATGGTTTTTCTCCTTTTCCGAACTTTTACTTTGTCTGCGTCAACGCGTCCGTGCGTATCGAGGTATCTCTATCAAAAAAACACTCATGCGGTGCTTTCGGAAGAAAAGCCTCGGTTCGTCGCAGGAGTCAAGCTCCCACACTTGTCGGCGGAAATTATCTGTCGGGGGGCTTTCGACCCCGAAATTTCAGTAACTTCCCGCTTCAACCCTAATACAGCACAATGACACAGCTTATTAAGAATATCATATTTGAAAACCCCTTGTCAACGGTTTAACAGGGGTTTTTGCAAAAAATTTCCTTTAATTTTGTCTTTTTCGGGGGTTTCATGTCGTTTTCTCCGCATAAGGCGCGCCGTCCGCACGGCCGATCTTCTCGCCGCACTTCACTTTGGTTTCGGCGCCCTCCTGCGTATTGGCAAAAAATTCTCCGTCGAGCGCGACCCGTCCCCGTTCGAAGAGCAAGATCACGGTGGAACCGCCGAATTCGAAATATCCCTTTTCCTCGCCGCGGGAAAAGCTCTCTTTCTCCGCGTTGACGATGCGTCCGACAAACATCGCGCCCACTTCCACCTGAATGACGTCGCCGAAGTTTTGGGTGTGCATCACGGTGTATTCCCTGCAATTTTCGGTAAACACGCGCCGCTTTTCGAGCGCCGCGGGCTGTACGGTGTGCAATTTTCCCCTGATGAACTTTTTCTCCCCCGCCGTGCCGCCGTCTATGTAGTGATAGCGGTGATAATCTTTGACCGTGAGCCGCACGATAACGCACAGCCCGCCGCAGTATTTTAAAGCGAGTTCTTCGCTGCCGAGCAGGGAGGCGACGGTATAAGAAAAGCCCTTGACGGCGAACGTTCCCTCCCGCGTGACGGGGAAAGCGGTCACGGCGCCGTCGCACGGGGAACAGAGTGCGGCGGGATCGCCGTCGAACGGGCGCAGTTCGGGCCGTATCTTTCTCGTGAAAAAGGCGTTGAAGCTCTTGTAAGTCTCGGGGAGATAATCATCCATCCCGATGCCGTTCTTTCTGATGAATTTTTTGATCTTGTGCCGCGAAAAGCGGCTGTCGAGATACTTCCCCGCAAGACGGGAGACCCAACGCGCGGACACGAGTTTCAAACACAGTCCGCCGAGCCGTGTGCGGTAGAGAAAGGGAACGCCGCGCTGCGGCTTTTGTTCGCGTATGACTTCGCGCATGGATCAGACGAATTTGCCGTCCGCGGCGCAGGATACGGGCGCGGAGACGAGGGGCACGCCCGCGGCGTACACCTTGACGAGCGCAAGACAGACGACGAGCACGGTCACGATCGCAATGGCGATGGAGAGCCCGCGCACGCCCGCTTTGGGCATACGGAAACGGAAGACGAACAAAAACGCGATGAGCGCGTACGCCGAGACCATGATGAGTTTCACCGCAAGCGGCGAAATATCCGTGAACATGGTGGCGATGAGATAGAATACGGGCAGGGCGACCGCAACATTCGTGACGGGCAATCCCTCGAAAGCGACCCGCTTCCCCGTCTCCCGCGTCATTTCGGTGACGTTGTAGTAGGCGAGGCGGATCAACGCGCAGAGCACGAACACGGCAAAGAGCGGGAGATAATACCACTCGCGCATGCCGAGGCCGAAACCGATGAACACGGGCGCCACGCCGAACGCAACGATGTCACTGAGCGAATCGATCTGGGAACCGAACAGCTTATCGGACGGCGTGCGGTTTTTGCGCGTGGAAGCGACGGCGCCGTCAAAGGCGTCGCATAATCCGCAAACGAGCAGGCAGACGACTCCCCAAAAGGGGTTCACCGCGACGGAAAGCGCGATGCCGACCACGCCCGACACGACCGAGAGATAGGTGAGAAGGACGCCGTAGTGGTAAAAACCCACAAAACGGCCCGCGCCCTCGCCTCTTTCAGTCTGTTGCGTCTCCTCTTTGCTCTTCTTCTCTGCCATGATCTTCTCCGATCTCTGTTTTTTCCGCGATTTCAACGATACATTCTTCGCTCTCCGCACCGCCGTCCTCTTCGCACGGCTGTGCGGGCAATTCTTCCCCCTCTTTGCTCTCCGCGGTCGCAGACGGCCGCCGCATGATCTGCACATGGTAGATGAGCGTATATATGCCGCACACGATCATGCTGAGATAGTAGGAGATAAAGCGGGAGACCATGAGGGCGGAGAGGATGAACGCGTCCCCTCCCCCAAGCCCCACGGCGCAATAGATACTGGGATATAAATATTCATAAACGCCCACGCCGCCGGGGAGCGGAATGGAGTTGTAGCCGATGATGACAAAAGCCGAACAGGTGAAAAGCCCCAAAAAGTCCGTATGGGGCGCCGCCGCAAGCAACACGAAACAGGGAATGAGCACATGGCACACCCGCTGCCCGAGGTTGCAGAACACGTTGATAAACGACATGCCGGGGTGATTTTTGATCTCGTACAGGCAGTTCTTATAGAGATCGACCTCGCGTGCGAGCTTCTCGCGCCATTTGTCTGGATTTTTGACAATATGTATCTTTACCAGAAGGGAAATAATGCCGTTTCCCGCCTTCTTCACCGCGCTTCCCCAAAACATACAGCCGATGAAAAACGCCAGAAGAAGCCCCTGAATGACAAAGCCGATGACGACGAGGAACTTGGGGAACCAGCCGTCGATGACCGAAAAATATGACGGACGGAACGCAAGGGCGACCACGCCGATAATAATGATGGAGAGCGTGTAGGCGGTGAGGTTGAAGATGAGCCCGAAAGAAGCTTTCCCCGCCTTGATGCCGTCTTTCACCATGTAATATGCCGCGGCGGGCTGGCCGCCCGTCGCCGAGGGCGTGATGGCGGAATAGTAGATATCCGCCGCCGTATAGCAGGTAGTCCCGTAGAAGCGGGGCTTTTCCCCGAGCCCGCGCAAAATGAAGTGGATGCTCACGGCCTCAAAGAGCACGGAACCGATCATGAGCGCGACCGCGCCGACGATCCACCACGGATTGCAGTTCTTTAAAAACGTGAAAATATCGCCGAAAGAGATATCGTTCGCCGTAAAGAGCACGATGAGCGTGACCGCCACGAGCAGTACGAGAAAGCCGATATTCAGGATCTGTTTTTTCATTGATTTGGAAACTTTCTTCTCCGCCATGCCTGCATCCGTGTCCTTATTTCAAGCTATTATATCCCGAAATGTCCCGCTTTGTCAAGCAATTCGGCTAAAGTCCGAAAAAAAGGTTGTCTCAAAGCCCGTTCCGTCCGCGGCCGCCCCTTTTTGGGCCCCAAAACAAAAAACGCCCTTAAGGGCGCATTTTGAAATACTTTCGTCTATTATTGTGAGACGATCCCGCCGATTTTTTTGAGAAGTTCGTCTTTTCCGTCGCCCGTAAGGCCGGAGACGGCGAGCACATTCCCCTCGCCGAGCCCGCAGGCGTTTGCCACCGCCCGCACCCGCTCCCGCACTTTCATGCGAGAAAGCTTGTCGCTCTTCGTCGCAATGAGGCTGAACGGCACGATGTGATAGTTCAGATAGGCGATCATCTGCATGTCGTCGTCCGAGGGGTCGCGGCGGATGTCCGTGAGCACGAATACATGCGCGATATCCCCCTTGTTTTCAAAAAATCTATCGAGAATCTTCCCCCACTTCGCCTTTTCTTCCCGCGACACGGCCGCATAGCCGTACCCGGGCAAGTCCGCGAGCAAAAAATCGCCGAAATCGAAGTAGTTGACGAGCCGCGTTCTCCCCGGCTCGGCGCTCGTACGGGCAAGTTTTTTTTGTCCCGCCAGCATGTTGATGAGCGTCGATTTCCCCGCATTGGATTTCCCGCAAACGGCGATCATGGGCTTGTCGGGGCGGATAAACTGCGCCTCGGAAGCCGCGGAAGTGATAAATTTCGCCTGAAATGCCATTATTCCACGCCTCCGTCCACGACAGCCGCCCTGAATACCTCGTCGACGTCGCTCACGCAGATGAAGTTGAGATCCTTTCTCACTTCCTCGGGAATTTCGAAAACGTCTTTTTTATTCTCTTCGGGAATGATGACGTCGCGGATGCCGATGCGCGAGGCCGCAAGGGCCTTTTCTTTGAGCCCGCCGATGGGCAGAACTTTGCCGCGCAGCGTGATCTCCCCCGTCATGGCTACGTCGCGCCGCACGGGTTTTCCCGTAAAGGCGGAGAGGATCGCCGTCGCCATCGTGATGCCCGCCGAGGGTCCGTCCTTGGGGATCGCCCCCTCGGGAATGTGGATATGGATGTCCTTTTTTTCGAAATCGTCTTCGGGAATGCCGTATTTGTCCGCATGGGCGCGGATATAGGAGATCGCGGCGCGGGCGCTCTCTTTCATGACGTCGCCGAGCTTGCCCGTGAGGAGCACTTCCCCTTTCCCCTGCATTGCGGAGACTTCGATCGTGAGCGTCGTGCCGCCGACTGCCGTCCATGCGAGCCCCGTCGCCATGCCGATCTCGTCCTGTTGCAGCATTCCGTCCTCTTTGAAAAAGCGCTTCGCGCCGAGATATTTTTCGAGATTTTGCTTTGTGACGGTGATCTTCTCCGTCTCGCCCTTAGCGATGCGCACCGCCGCCTTACGGCATACAGCGCCGACGCACCGTTCGAGCGAACGGACGCCCGCTTCCATCGTATAGCCGTCGATGATCGCCGCGAGGGCTCCGTCGGTAATGCGGATATTCTCTTCGGTGAGCCCGTTTTCGCTGCGTTTTTTGGGCACGAGATACCGCCTCGCGATCTGCTCTTTCTCTTGAGGCGTATAGCCGGAGAGCTCGATGATCTCCATCCTGTCCCTGAGGGGCACGGGGATGGTGTCGAGCGTGTTCGCTGTGGCGATGAACATGACCTTTGAGAGGTCGTATTCGACTTCGAGATAGCGGTCGCGGAACGTGGAGTTCTGCTCGGGGTCGAGGACTTCGAGAAGGGCGTCGGCGGGATCGCCGCGCATGTCGGAAGAAATTTTATCAACTTCGTCGAGAAGAAATACGGGATTGACGGAACCCGCATTCTTCATCTCGAAGAGAATGCGGCCGGGCATCGCGCCGATATAGGTGCGGCGGTGTCCCCTGATCTCCGCCTCGTCTTTGAGCCCGCCGAGGCTCATGCGCACGAATTTTCTCCCCAGCGCCCGCGCGATGGACTGCGCTATGCTCGTCTTCCCCACCCCGGGCGGTCCCACGAGGCACAGAATGGGCGCTTTGAGCTTCCCCGTAAGTTTTAAAACGGCGAGATATTCCACAACGCGCTCTTTGATCTTTTCGAGCCCGTAATGATCTTCCTCAAGCACCTTTTCCACGTCGGAGAGCTTCTCCGTGTCCGCGGTCTCTTCGTTCCACGGAAGATCGAGAAGCCAATCGGCATAGTTGCGCAAAACCGTATATTCCGCCGAAGAGGGTGTCATTCTGTCCATGCGGGAGAGCTCCGTGAGCGCTTTCTCCTCGATCTCTTTGGGCATCCCCTTGGCGAGGATCCTCTCGCGCAGCTTTTCGTTTTCTTCCACGTCGTCGCCGAGTTCTCTGTGGATCGCCTTGATCTGTTCGCGCAGAAAATACTCTTTCTGCGCCTTGTCGATATTGCGCCGCACGTCGAGCGCGATCTTTTTTTCGATCTTGCTGAGCTCGAGATTGTCGCTCAGCGCCTGTTCGAAGAGACGGAGACGTTTGATCTCGTTCGCCTCCTCCAAAATCGCCTGTTTCACATCCGTGCGCATGGGAAAACGATGGGTGCAGATGTCGATATAGGCGTCGATATCGGTGACGCCGACGAGCGCGGGCTCCAGATCTTTGGCAATTCTCGGATCCGCCTCGAAAAATTCGCGGACGAGCTCTTGCGCCATGCGGAAATACGCCTCTTCGAGCATGCTGTCGCCGTGTTCGGGGACGATCTCTTCGGTGACGGCGCAAATAAAACCGTTTTCCGTGCCGAAACTCCTTGCGCGGGCACGGTAGAGCCCCTCCGTGCAGATGCGCAGCCTGTTCCCGGGAATGTGCGTGGTCTGTTTGATACGGGCGACCGTCCCCGAAAGGTAAAGATCGTTCGTTTCGATCTCGTCCTGATCGGGATCTTTCTGATTGGTGAGAAAAACGAGCCCCTCGTTGCGGCCGGCGTATTCGACGGCGGCGAGAGACATTTCGCGGCCCACGTCGAACAGTGTGCTCGTGTTCGGGAAGCTATACTGCGTGCGCAGGGGGATAACCGGCAAAATTTTGACCTGTGGGATCTGTTGCATGGTATTCTCCTCTTATGGTGGATACCATTATATCACACCATTTCGAAAATTTCAAACATTATGCGGGTATTTTCGGACATTCTGTTTGTACGGCAACAGGGCTTTCCCTGCCTCGGAGAAGCCTCACCGTCACACAAAAAACGGCCGCCCGAGCGCAATGCTCGGACGGCCGTCATCCTTTCTTCACTCTGCCGAAAATTCTTCCTTGCCGACCCCGCAGAGCGGGCAGGTGAAATCGTCGGGCACGTCTTCCCACTTGGTGCCGGGCGCTACGCCGTTGTCGGGATCCCCCGCCTCTTCATCGTAAACATACCCGCAGACATTACAAACGTATTTCATTCCTCTGGCCTCCTTTCAATTTTTATAGTCTTCGGCGATCGCCGCCGCAAGAGCCTCGATCTCTGTTCTCGTCTCCTCTTTCACGGAAGAGAGCACCGTTACTTTCTCGCCGAGCTTTTGCATATCTTTCCATTCGGAAACCGTCTTTTCGATGAGGGCTCCCGCCTGAGGCGACCACGATCCGTTTTCGAGCACGGCGTACTTCCGTCCACGGAAGTTGTGCGCTTTTAAATCGGCGAGAAAATTTTCCATGCTGATGAAAATGCCGTTGTTATAAGTCGTGGAGGCAAATACGAGGTGACTGTAGCGGAATGCCTCGGAGAGCAGTTCGCTCATATGCGTGACGGAGACGTCGTAAAGTTTTACGGGCACCCCGCGCTTTGCGAGTTCGCTCCCCAAAATCTCCGCCGCGTTTTGCGTATGACCGTAGACGGACGCATAGAATACGACCGCGCCGCGCTCTTCGGGGAGATATTTGCTCCACACGTCGTATTTCCCGAGATACCACGCGATCCCCTCTTGCTCTCTCCACACGGGTCCGTGCAGGGGACAGATCGTACGGATGGGCAGCCCCGCCGCTTTCTTTAAAACGGCCTGCACCTGAACGCCGTATTTGCCTACGATGTTGAAATAATACCGCCGCGCGTCATCGAGAAAATCGCGTTCGAAGGGAAGTTCGTCGGCGAAGATCGTGCCGCCGAGCGCGCCGAACGTGCCGAAAGCGTCCGCGGAAAAGAGAATGCCGTCTTCGGCGATATAGCTCATCATGACCTCGGGCCAGTGCACCATGGGTGCAAAGACGAAAGAGAGATTGCGTTTTCCGACGTTGAGACTGTCGCCCTCTTTGACGAGGCGGATATTCTTGCCCGAAAACGGGAAGTAGTTTTTGAGCATCATGGCAACTTTCTGATTGGTGATGACCAGGACCTCGGGATAGGTCTCAATCACTCTGAAAAAGCTTGCCGAATGATCGGGTTCCATGTGATGGACGATGAGATAGTCGAGCTTTCTGCCGTTTAAGGCATAGCGGAGATTTTCGAGGAAGAGTTCGCTCACGGCGCTGTCTACCGTGTCGAAGAGAACGGTTTTTTCGTCCGTGAGGAGATAGGAATTGTAACTTACGCCGCGGGGGACGGGGAAAGCGCTCTCGAAAAGGGCGAGCCGCCTGTCGTTCCCGCCGAGGTAATAGAGATCTTTTGTGACTTCGATGACATTTTGCATAGTTTCAGCCTTCTATATTTTTTATCGGATTATACCATAGTTTGCGCTGTTTTGCAACGTTTTATCGGGAAATTTCAGCGCTCTCACCGATCCCGCCGCACAAGCTCCACAAGCGTCTCGACATGGCGGGTCTGGGGGAACATATCAAACGGTTGCACGAGGGAGATCTCATACATGGTATCCCCGTTTTCCGTCTTGACGAGCTCTCCGCGCTCGTTTTCGGTGAGTTTTCCCGTCAAGATCCCCACATCGCGGGCCAAAGTAGAGGGGTTACAGGAGATCATAACGATTTTGCGGGGAGCATGTCCGAGGACCCCCTTTAAGATATTTCTGTCTACGCCTGCGCGGGGCGGGTCGAAAAGCAATACGGCGTCCTTTTCCTGCGAGAGGATCGCCGCGAGTTTTTCCTCGACTTTACCGCACACGTTCACCATATTCCCAAGTCCGTTCCTGCGCTTTAAACTCTCGGCACAGGCGCTCGCCTCGGGCACGATCTCGATGCCGTACGCCCGCTTACACTTCTTCGCAAGCATGGCGGTGAGCAGTCCGCCGCCCGCGTAGCAATCGATCACGACGTCTTCTTGGGAAAAGAGCGCCGCCGCCCTCTCGTAGAGTTTTCCGCGCACTCCCTCGTTTACCTGTAAAAACGTAGAAGCGCCCGCTTCGAATACGATGTCCCCCTCCGTCGCCTCATAAAACGGTTTCCCTTTCAAAAGACGGGGCGGCTCTTTCAAGACAACGTTGTCGCGCGCGGTGTCTACGCTGAGAAAGAAAGAATACTCGCGGAAAATGCCGTCGAGAAGATAGTAGAAATAGTCGATCCCCTTGATCTCGCCGACCGTAGATACAAGGGTAATGAGATACTGGTTTTTGACCTCGCGCACGATAATGTGGCGGATCTGTCCCTTTCCCGTCTCCTCGTCGTAGCCGTCGAGCCCGCACTTGTCCATAAAGCGGTAGAGCGCGGCGATGAGATCTTTCGACCATGCGGGATGAATGGGACACTCGTCCGTTTTCACGATGCGGTGCGTGCGTTCGGCGTAAAACCCGACGGCGTTTTTGCCGTTTACGACGCCGACGGGAAGCTGGAGTTTGTTTCTGTAGCCGTACTCCTTTTCGCTCTTCTCGCAGGGCTCGGCTTTCAGATCGATGCCGGCGATCTTCCTGAGCGCGTTCTGCACGAGCTCCGTTTTAAAGCGCAGTTGGGAACGGTAGCGCATGTGTTGCAGACGGCATCCCCCGCAACGGTAAAATACGGGGCATTGCGGGCGCACGCGGTCTTCGGCGGGCACCAGAATTTCTTCCGCCTTGCCATAGACGATGTTGTCCTTTCTCTTGAGAACGCGCACGGCCGCTTTCTCCCCGGGGAGAAGGTAGGGAACGAACACCGTGCAACCGTCATATGAGGCAATCCCCTCGCCGTTTGTGCCGAGAGAGACGCAGATCACTTCGATCAAGTCGTTTTTTTGCATACCTTACTTCCTAATCCGTCTTAAAACAGCATTCACGCACCGTTGCGCATAGAAGACGAGAGCGTCGTACAGGGCGAAGAACACCGTCCCGCCGAGAAAGAGCACCAAGAAGAAATACTTCTCCGCAAAGGGATACCAGAACGCCTCGGTGAGCCCGAACACGGGCACGAACACGAGGCGGAAACTCAGCCACATCGAGAGATCGAACCAAGCCGCCTTGACCGCCTCGATGACAAAAAAAAGCGGCTTTTTCTTCACGAACCTCTTTTGCAAATAGTTGGCGAGCGGGTGCAGGCCGAAAAAAACGGCAAACGGCACGAGATAGAGAAAGGAAAACCCGCAAAAGAGAAAGGTCAGAAATAAAGTCGCGAGATAGCACAGGGCGTCTCCCCAGACGAAATTTTCCGCAAGGGGAACCATCAGCGCGATGAGCGCCACGACGTAGGCGGCGCCGAGAAGCACGTCTACATAGCTTCCCAGCGTGAGCGCCCCCGCCGCAAAGGCGCACGAGATCGCGGCAAGCGCGATTTGATAGCTTTTCGAAGACTTTTTCATCTGCAACAATACATGCAGTTGCACAGACAGTTCATGCAAATGCAGGCGTTACACATATTGATGCACTCGTTTCCCCCCATCTGGCCGTCGTCGGCGACGGGGTCGGGATCGATGTGGGGCGCGCCGCCCGTCTGCGTCTTATAGTCGGCGCGGGCGGAGAGTTTTTGATAGTCGTCGCGGTATTTCTGATTGGCGGGATCCATCTGCATAGCGATCTCGAGCTGTTTTTTGCTCTCGTTCATCCAATTCTTCTTATAGAAGACGACCGATTGCAGATAGTGCCATTCCGCGCTGCGCTCGTTGAATTCGTCGAGAAGAGACTGCGCCTTTGAAATATCCCCCGCCTTGATCGCCGCGCGGATCGTTTCGAAAGGATTTTCGCCCGCGCGCTTTTGCTCCCGCATTTCTTCCATGATCTCGCGGTAAGCGGCGTTGAGTTTGGTAAGCATGCGGGCGGCGTTCGTGCCGACCTCGCCGTCTTCCCACTTCTCTTTATCGTATTTCGCTTTCAGCCTCTCGTATGCTTCGTTGATCTCTTCCTCGGAAGCGCCTTCGGAAAGGCCCAAGAGCTCGTAATTTTCATTATTCATGTTCATGTTTTGCTCCGTTATAGTTTTTCTTTCCGCTTCGGTTGGCCCGCGAGCACGCGCTCCGTCTCCTTGGGGATCCCCCGGAGAAGCACATTGTCGGTGAGGTCGCGGTTGTACGGAAATGATATTTTGGAAAGCTCCTCGCGCATGCCGTAGAAGAGGGAGTCGAACAAAAACCGCACCTCGCCGCCATGATCGCGCATGAGCGCCGTCCTGTTTTCGGCGCCGTAGCGGACGAAAAAAGGATTGAACTGTTTTTTTTCGACGTCCTTGTCGTAGTCGTCGAGCGCGTCGATGAGATAGACCCACTTGCCGAGATACCAAAACATGCCGTCCGTCGCCTCCGTCGCCTTATCGGCAAGCAGAAGGCGGGCGAGGTTTTTCATCATCTGCGCGGAAGGTTCGGCGGCGCTGTCGGGCGAGGCATTTTCGTTCTCCGCCGCCTCCTGTTCCGCCATATATCGCTCAAGGACGGACACGAGCGCGGGATAGTTCTTTTTCGCCCGTCTGAACCCTTTTGCAAAGAACAGCCGCTTGCATCTCCCCCTTCCCCCGTCGCGGATATCGTCGGTCAGTTTATAGTAGGCGAGGGCGGTGTTGACGGCGCCGAGCGCTTCCGTCATGGGATCGACGAGGGCGATCGGCCGCTTTCTTATCCTGTGCTCGAAGCACCCCTGCTTTTCTATTTTAAAGTCGATCCCCGCAATGTTATGCAGAATGGCGGAAAGAAACGCGACGTCGTAAGTGAGGGCAAGCCGCGCCCGCTGGCCGCACGATTTCCCGATGCCCTTGCACAGCCCGCAGTAGACGGCGCGATAGAGCGTGAGGTCTTTGACGTACAGATAGGGCAGATCGTAGCGAACGTAGCCGAACATTATTCCCCCTGATAAAAGCCGACCTTGCGGTAGACCTTGGAAAGGGTGCGGCGCGCGGCCTTATACGCCTTCTCCGCGCCCGCTTTGAGCACTTCCGCAAGATAAGTTTTGTCGGCAAGAATCTTTTTTTGTTCCTGCTGAATGGGAGAGATGACGTCCGCGACCGTCTCGCCGACCGCGAGCTTGAGATCGCCGTATCCCTTTCCCGCAAACTCCCTCTCCGCCTCTTCGGTAGTACAGCCGCGGAACGCACAATAGATATTGATGAGATTGGAAACGCCCGGTTTTTCGTCGGAGACCCTGATCTCGTTGTCGCTGTCGGTGACGGCACGCCTGAACTTGCGCAGAACGTCGTCTTTTCCGTCGGTCAGATAGACGGAAGCGTTGGGATTTTCGTCCGACTTCGACATCTTCTTCGTCGGCTCCTGCAACGAACAGATCTTTGCCCCGCCCTTTAAAATCAGCGGTTCGGGCACCGTGAACGTCTCCCCGAAGCGGTTGTTGAAGCGGATCGCGAGGTCGCGGGCGATCTCGACGTGCTGTTTCTGGTCGGCGCCGACGGGGACATACTGCGCCTGATAGAGAAGAATGTCCGCCGCCATGAGCACGGGATAATCCATGAGCCCCATATTGATATTTTCGGCATGCTTTTGCGATTTATCCTTGAACTGCGTCATGCGGGAGAGCTCCCCGACATAGGCGATCGTATTGAGCGTCCACGTGAGTTCGGCATGCTGGGGGATCTGAGATTGCACATAGAGAGCGCAATTTTCGGGATCGAGCCCGCAGGCAAGATAGAGCGCGGCAAGTTCGAGCGTGCGGCGCCTCAGCTCGGCGGGCTCCTGTTTCACCGTGATGGCGTGCATATTCGCGATGGCATAAAAACATTCGTACTCGCTCTGCATTTTTACCCAATTCCGGATGGCGCCCAAATAGTTGCCGATCGTGAGGTTTCCGCTCGGCTGGACGGCCGAGTACACAATTTTCTTGTCCATAAACTGCTCCATGATAACCGTTACAGGAAAATTATACCATATTTGCGCACAGATTGCAACGTTCCGAAAGGGAAAGTGTTGTGAAAAATCGGAAAAAGCGCGCGGTAGGCCCGTGTGGCGCTTTCAAAACACGGCGCCCCCGGAATGCGGGGACGCCGTGCGCTCAGCTTATAAATTTCAGCACTTCGTCGTAGATCTTGTCGCAAGAGACGACCGTTTTAAAGCGCGGCGGCTTATAACGGATCTCCTTCAACACTTCGGGCACTTTCATCGCCGTCAGAAGATGGATGCGTTTCACGCCCTTATAGGAATCTTTCACGTCGTTCCCCGTCAGCGCGTACAGCACGTCCTGCGGGAACTTGTAGGGGCTCGCCGTGGAGACGACGACGGTGGGATGCTTCTCGGCGTCCTTGTCTTCCTCGACCATGGCCTCGAACCGCTCGGCAACGTTCATCGCAACTCCCGTATGCGTGTCCATGGGATAGCCGTAATCGGTAAAGAAATCGTAGATACACTCTACGGTGTCCGACTCGTTGGTGCATCCCGCAAAAAAGAGCGACTTCATCTCCTTGAGCTCCTCCGCCCGCACCGAATATTTCCCCGTCTCGGAAAGGGACTGCATGCGGGAAGCGGTGAGCGGCGCGTCCCGCCCCGAGAGTTCGAAGACGAGCCTTTCGAGATTGGAGGAGACGAGAATGTCCATCGACGGGGACATCGTACGGAAAAAGGGACGCCTTATATTGTAACTGCCGTTTTTGAAGAAGTCGGTGAGGACGCAATTTTTATTGGACGCGCAGATGAGGGTCCCGACGGGAAGCCCCATGCGCTTTGCGTAATATGCGGCGAGAATGTTGCCGAAATTTCCCGTCGGCACGGCGAAATTTACTTTCTCCCCCTCTTTGATCTGGTCGGAGCCGAGGAGATCGCAGTATGCGGAGAAATAATAGACGATCTGGGGAATGAGCCTGCCGACGTTGACGGAGTTGGCCGAAGAGAGCAGATATCCCTTGTTTTTGAGTTCCTCCCGCTTTTCGGCGCTGTTCATGATCTTCTTGACCGCCGTCTGGCAATCGTCGAAATTCCCCTTGACGGCGACGACGTTCACATTGTCGCCCTCCGTCGTGACCATTTGCAGTTTCTGCATCTTGCTGACGCCCTCTTCGGGATAGAACACGCAAATTTTGACGCCCGCTTTCTCTTTAAATCCCTCGAGCGCGGCCTTCCCCGTGTCGCCGCTCGTCGCCGCGAGCACGAGAACTTTTTCTTTCACGCCCGTGAGTTCGCATCCCTTTTGCAGAAGATAGGGCATCACGGTGAGGGCGAGATCTTTGAACGCGCACGTGGGGCCGTGGAAGAGTTCAAGCATATACATGCCGTTATCCATGCGCAAAAGAGGCGCAGGATCCCCTTCCTCGAACTGCGAATAAGCTTCGCGGCAGGCGGCAAGAAGCTCCCCGCTGCCGTATTCGCCGAAGTATTTTTCCAAAATAAAAGCGGCGCGTTCGGGATAATCCATCTCGCACATCGCGACGATCTCCTCTCCCGTAACGGCGGGGAAGTATTCGGGGACGAACAGTCCTCCGTCGCCCGCAATTCCCTGTACGACCGCCTGTGCGCCCGTGACCTTTTCCGTTCCGCGCGTACTGATAAAATTCATATATGCCTTCTTTTTTCTATGCTCAATCCGTCCCGCGGTCAGCGGGACGGAACAGAGTTCTTATTCGGTTGTCCGCCCGCGTGCGGGCGGTTCGTCTCACAGATATTTTTTCAAAAATTCGGGAAGTTCCTCTTCCGCGCACGAGCATGTGACGTAGAGTTTGATGCTTCTCAGCTCGGTGACTTTCTCGAGAATGTAGAAGAGCTGCGCCATGTCGGCAAGGGGTTTGCCCGCGATCCGCGCCACGCCGTCGACAAAGACGTACTCGTTGTCGTAAGAGCCCGCGATGGCGCCCCTCAGAAAGCCGCTCAGCGCGTCCATGCCGGCGATCGCGTAATCGCTCACGTCGATAAAGCGGATCTCGCGCTTCAGATCGTACATATATCTCTTGGTATCGGTAATAAAGATCAGATGGCCTTTCGCCGTCTCCACGGCGTTGTTTGCCGCCTCGATGATCCTCTTTGTCTTGCCGCTGCCCTTAGGTCCGCAGATAATGGAAATCATTGATATCCTCCCGTGCCTTTCGGCACCATATATTTGATTCTATTCTATCAAGTTTTCGTTATAATTTCAAGGGTTTTGCGGAAAATTAACAAAAATTATTTTTTCGCACAAAATTTTTCCCAAAGAAGTCCCCGCTCAGACGTCCGCCCCGTCGCCCGCGAGCCTCATTTCCGTCTCCCTTCTTGCGAGCGCGTCGATCATTTCGTCGAGGTCGCCCGACAAAAATCCCTCCATATCGTGGAGAGAGAGCCCGATTCTGTGGTCGGTGATGCGGCTTTGGGGGAAGTTGTAAGTGCGGATGCGCTCGCTTCTGTCTCCCGTGCCGACGAGGCTCCTGCGGTTGGCCGCTTCCGCGCCCGCGGCGCGGCTGTTGTAGTAGTCGTATAGCCTCGATTTGAGGACGCGGAAAGCCTTGTCTTTGTTCTTGAGCTGGCTCCGCTCGTCCTGGCAGGTGACGACGATGCCCGTCGGGAAGTGGGTGATGCGGATCGCCGTCTCCGTCTTGTTGACTTTCTGGCCGCCCGCGCCCGAACTTCTGAAGAGGTCGACGCGGATATCTTTTTCGTCGATCGTCACTTCCACGTCTTCCGCCTCGGGGAGAACGGCGACGGTGCACGTAGAAGTGTGGATGCGCCCCTGCGACTCCGTTTCGGGGACGCGCTGGACGCGGTGCACGCCGCTCTCATATTTGAGCCGCTTATAGGCGCCCTTGCCCGTGACGTTGACGATCGCCTCTTTCACGCCGCCGAGTTCGGTCTCGTTGAGGTTGACGACCTCCCACTGCAAGCGATGTTTTTCGCAATAACCCATGTACATGCGGTACAGTTCATAGGCAAAAAGAGCCGCCTCTTCCCCGCCCGCGCCGGCGCGGATCTCGAGCGTGCAGCCCCTTTCGTCGTTCTTATCTTTGGGGAGAAGCAAAACTTTGAGCTGCGAAGTCAGTGCCGAGAGCTTCTCCTTGAGTTCGTAATGTTCGGCGAGCAGAAAGTCTTTCATCTCCCCGCTCTCTTTTTCCGCCTCTTCGAGGGCGGCCTTGCACTCCTCTTCCGTCTTTAAATAGACGCGGTAACACTCCACCACGTCTTCGAGTTCCGCCCGCTCCTTGGAAAGGCGCGTGTAGGTCTCCATGTCGGACAATGCCTCCGCAGAGGCAAGATATTGCCCGATCTCTTCATATCTCCCGTTGATCTCTTTGAGCCGTTTGAGCATATCAGAACCCGATCTTCACGACCCTCTCCACGCCCGCCAGATCTTTGACGACCATGGCAAAGTCGCACCGCGTGGCGCTGCGGAAGATCCTTACGATCTCCTGCGCCTGTCCTTCGCCGCACTCGAGCATGACCATGCCGCCGCGGGCGATATAGCGGCTGACTTTTTCCGCGATCGCACGGTAGAAGTCGAGTCCGTCTTCGCCGCCGTCGAGGGCGATGCGGGGTTCGAAGTCGCGGACTTCGCGGGGGAGCGTCTCTATCTCCTTGTGTTTTATGTAGGGGGGATTGGCGGTAATGAGGTTGAACTTCCCTCTCACGCCCTTGAAAAGATCGCTCTCGACGAAGTTGACGTTCGCCTTGTTGAGCCGCGCGTTCTCCCTTGCGAGCGCGAGGGCTTCCGCAGAGATATCCGCCGCCGTCACGCTCACCGTCCTGTCTTTGCCCGCCTCGCAGGCAATGGCGACGGCAACCGCCCCGCTCCCCGTGCAGAGGTCGAGCACGCTGTCGCCGTTTTTGACGAAAGCAAGCGCCTCGCGCACAAGTTCTTCGGTCTCGGGACGGGGAATGAGCGCTCGTTCGTCGACATTGAACTTATATCCGTAAAATTCCGTGTCGCCGATGATGTACCAAAGGGGTCTTCCCGTGAGCCTTTTTTCAAAGATCTCCAGGATCTTCGCGCATTCCGCACGGGAGACGACGCGCTCCTTGCCGAGCTCGCTCCGCGGGATGTTGAGAGTGAGGGAAACGATCCATTCGGCGTCCGCCTCGTCGATCTCCCTGCCCCTGAAACTCCGCTTCATGTCGGAGAGCAGTTTCAGAAGTTTGGTCTCCGTTACGAAGTAGATCTCGGGAGACTCGGGGTCCTCGTCCATCTCATACGCCTTGCGGAAAGCGCGGATGGCGCACTCGATCATGCCGTCGTCGGGCTCCTTGGTCGTCAGACACTGCATGAGATACCCGGGGGCCTTCAGCGGAAGAAGAAGAGGGGTCTGAAAGAGCGCGAGAAATTTGAGTATCTCGTACGAAACGCCCGCCACGATGGGAAGGCAGATGAGTTTTGCGAGGAGAGAGATGAGCCGCTGCCAGATGCCCTCGATCCCGAAATGGCTGTACATGAGGTTGAGCGGCCAGCCGACGAGCGCGAACACGGCGATCGAGATAAAGAGCACGAGGAAGATGAACGTCGTGCCGCACCTGTCGTGCAGACGGGAGCACTTCTTCACGTTCTCCACCGTGAGAGGCATGCCGTATTCGTAGCAATTTATCGTCTTGTGTTCGGCGCCGTGATACTTATAGGTCTCGCGCAGAGACTTGAAACACAGTGTGAACAGGATATACAGCAAAAATATGACGAGGCGCATGGCGCCCTCGATGACGCAATACCAAATTCCCCCTTCCGTGACGGAAGTATTCCGCGCGATGAGCCCCGAGAGATATTGGGGCAGAAACAAAAAGAGCGCCAATGCCAGCACGACGCCGATGAGGACGGAAATAAAGGAAAGGATGTCGGAAGCGCTGATCTTGAGATGATCGGCGAGCCACTTGTTCAGCTTGGAAGGCGGCGTTTCCTCGTCTTCGGTGATGACGGCTTCCGCGCTCCGCGTGAGCGCCTTCATGCCGAGGACGAGCGAAGATACAAAGTTGATGACGCCGCGCACGACGGGGATCCTCGTCCATACGCTGCGTTTTTCGGGCGGGGTGATGCGAAGCGCTTCGGTGCGGAGAGCTCCCCCGTCGTCACGCACAACGGTCGCCATGCCGCTCTTGCCGCGCATCATGACGCCCTGTATCACCGCCTGCCCGCCGATATATGTCCGATTTGTCTTTTTTTTCATACTTCGCACAAGCTCCGTGACATGTCAAAACAACAAAACAGCCCCTGCTGCAAGGGGCTGAACCGTCAGATACCGTATCTTTTTTTGAATTTATCGACACGCCCGCCGGTATCGACCAACTTCTGCCTGCCCGTGAAGAAGGGATGGCATTTGCTGCAAATATCGACCTTCATGACCTCAACGTCTTTGGTGGTGCCGGTCTGAAAAGTTTCCCCGCACGCGCAGACGACGGTTACGGTGTGATACTTGGGATGAATATCCGATTTCATAATTTCACCTCGCAGTGTTCTTTGTTTTCCTGCTCTATTATATCTGTTTTTTTTACGCTCGTCAACTCATTTTCGCGTCCATTCGAAAAAACTTGGCCGTAATTTGCGAAATGACGGCGCCGACAGACGGCGGAAACGCTTGCAAAAATCAAAACCGTGCTGTATAATAAGACAGAACTTGCAAAAATTGCAAAAGGAGACCTTTCATGAGCGATTGGAAAGTGTGGAAGATTGTCGGGCCCAAGGCGCTTTCTTTGAACACGCAGCCCGCCCCCGCCATTCCCGAAAAACCGTTGCGCGTCCGCGTGACGAAAGTCTTTCTCTCGGGCGTCGACGCGTCTATCTGGCGCGGCGACCTCAAGACGCGCTATCCGATCGTCCCCGGGCGCTTCGCCATCGGCATCATCGCCGACGAAACGGAAAGCCAGCTCTTCCCGAAAGGCACGCGCGTCCTTTTGCACACTTTCCGCCCCCGTCCCTACACGGGAACGGAAAAAATTGATTTCTCGGAGGACGAGTCCGTCGTCTGCGGCCAGACGCAAGACGGGTTTTTGCGCGATTTCGTCTACGCGGACGCCTGCGATCTCACGCCCGTGCCCGACGTTCTCTCCGACGAAAAGGCGCTCGTCGCCCACTACGTCGCCCTCGCAAAGAGCGCCGTGGAATGTCTCGGGCCCTGCAAGGGGAAGCAGATCGCCGTCATCGGCGCAAACGTCATGGGTATTCTCACCTCGCAGCTTCTTCTCTATCTGCAGGCCTCTCCCATTCTCATCGATACCGACCCGTCCCGCCTCGCATTTGCCCGCACATGCGGCGTATACTGTACCGTACCCGACGATGAAAACCTCCTCAACGGCGTTGCGAACGCCACGGGCGGAAGGCTCGCCTCGGGCGCCATCTACGTCATCGGCGCCTACGGGAACGACCATCAGATCCCCTTTGCGGTCAGCGCGGAGAAATCGACGACGGTCTTCTGCGGTTTTGTGCCCGACAACGAGAAGTTCTCCCTCGATTTAGCGCTCCGCAAACAGCTCACCTTGCGCTTCGTGCACAGCGCCACGGAGTTTGAAACGGCTTTCAACCTGCTCTTTACCCGCGCGGTCGACACGGGCGCGTTCAAGGCGAAGACGATCCCCACCGACGGGCTCGAAACTTTCTTCGCCACATACGGCGAGCATCCAGAGCACGACGTCAGCGAAGTCAATATCGTGAGTCTCATATGATTACATAGCGCCGTGCGGGGCTGCCCGACGGCGCTTTCCATCATGCGGAAACTTCGTTATTTGCTTTGCGGAAAATTATCTTTCGTCTGTCTTTTGCTCGCGCTCCTTGTCGGCGGGCTCTTTCTCACGATCTTTCTCCCAGCGCTCCTCGCGCCGATCGCGGCCATCGAACGCTTCTTCGCGCTCCTGTGCGCCGTCATCGTCTGTTGCGACGGGACGCCCGCGGAGTATAAGCTCTCCAAGACCGTGCTCATCCTTCTTCTGCCGTGGACGGGCGCCGTGCTTTGTTTTTTCTTTCTCAGCAAGCCGCGAAAGACGGAATTTGAGGGGACCATGTCCGAAACCCCCTCTTCGCAATTTCCGCTTGCCGCCCTCTCCGAAGCGCTCTGCGGCGTCGGGGCATGCACGTTGAAAACGGCGGAATATTTCTCCGTCGGACACGACATGTACGTCCGTCTTCTCGAAGATCTCCGCGCCGCGAAAAAATTTATTTATTTAGAGTTTTACATCGTTGCCGAGGGCGTGTTTTTAGGCGACGTCATGGAGATCCTCACCCGAAAGGCGGCGGAGGGCGTCGACGTCAGGCTGATCTGCGACGGGTTCGGCAGCGCGCTCACGCTTCCCTCCTCATTCGGCCGCGAAGCGGAAAGGCGCGGCGTCAGAACGCTCGTTTTCCGTCCCCTGCGCTTCCCCTCCCGTGCGGCGGGAAGGCGCGACCACCGCAAGATCGTTGCGATCGACGGCACGATCGCCTACACGGGCGGCGTCAACCTTGCGGACGAATATATCGGAGAAAAGATCCGATTCGGACACTGGAAAGACACGGCGCTCCGCGTCACGGGCGGGGCGGCGTCCGCGCTCGCGGCTCTCTTTTGCAAAACGTGGAACGAAAACGATAAAACGCGTCCCCTCGTTCCCCCCAAGACGGCGGGCGGCGGCATCCCCTGCGCCGTTCTCTGCGACAGCGCCTGCGAAACGACGCAGCGGGCGGGACGTCAGGCCCTCATCAAACTCTTTGCGGGCGCCCGAAAACGGCTGTATCTCAACACGCCCTACCTCGCGCCCGACGCCTCTTTGATGCGGGCTCTGGAGAGCGTAGCCCTTTCGGGAGCGGACGTGCGGCTGATGATCCCCCATATCCCCGACAAAAAGTTGCCTTTCCGGCTCACCCGCTCCTATGCGCAAGAGCTTGAAAAGAGCGGCGTGAAGGTCATGGAATACACCGACGGCTTTCTGCACGCCAAGAGCGTCGTCTCCGACGACGTCGTATTCGTCTCTTCCTACAATCTCGATTTCAGAAGCCTTTATCTGCAGGCGGAATGCGGTGTCGCCGTCAAAAATAATGCGCTCGCGGACAGGCTCGCTTCCGATTTTCTCGCCGCATGGGCGGGCGGGACCCCTCTCCCCCGCGAGGGAGACGCGGCACGCTTTTTCGGCCGTCTTCTCCGCCTTGCGGCGCCTCTTATGTAACGATCATGATACGCTTCATCGCAACAGACCTCGACGGGACGCTCCTCGACGGCGACAGAAAACTGCCCGTGGAGATCTTCCCTCTCATCTCTGCCCTCTCCGCGCGGGGCGTCTTTTTCGCGCCCGCGAGCGGCAGACAGTATGCGAATGTCAAAAAACTATTTGCGCCCGTGGAGGACAAGGTGATCTTTCTGTGTGAAAACGGCGCGCTCGTGAAATACAGGGGGGAGACATTGCATCTGACGCCGATTAAAGACAGGCTCCTGAAAGGCGCGCTCGACGAGATCCGCGCGATCCCCCGTCTTCACCCCGTCCTCTGCGGTACAAATTCCGCCTACATAGAAGATACGGCCGAGCCCTTCCGCACAATTTCTTACGAGGCCTATACGCGCTGTGAGCAAGTGGACGATCTCGACGCCGTTATCGGCCGCGAGGACGTCTGCAAGATCGCCGTCTACGACGAGACTTCCGCCGCCGATCATTGCATCAGAGTGCTCCCCCGCCGCCTCCCCGAGCTGAGGACGATTCTCTCGGGAAAGGAGTGGTGCGACGTCTCGGCGCCCGAGGCGAACAAGGGCGCGGCGATCCGCAAGATCCGCGAGATCTTCGGCTTCCGCAAAGAGGAATGCGTCGCTTTCGGCGACCACATGAACGATTTTGAAATGCTTGCGGAGTGCGGCCGCGCATATGTCCCCGAAAACGCTTATCCGCCCCTCAAAAAACTCATCGGCAGGACCGTCCCCGCCAATACCGAGGGCGGCGTGCTCGCCAAGATCAAAGAAATCTTATCGGAGAACTCTGTATGAAATACGTCATCGCATCTGATATCCACGGTTCCGCCTATTACTGCGCCCTTCTGCGCGAAAGAGTGCTGGAAGAAGATCCCCAAAAACTCATTTTGCTCGGCGATCTTCTCTATCACGGCGCACGGAACGCCCTCCCCCGCGGCTACGACACATTGGCGTGCGCCGCGATCCTCAACAGCATGAAAGACAAAATTCTCTGTGTCCGCGGCAACTGCGACAGTCAGGTCGACACGCTCGTGCTGGAGTTCCCCGTCGAGGCGGATCTTGCTCTTCTCCCTCTCGGCCGCCGCACAGCCGTTTTCGCCCACGGCCATATCATGCCGTCCGTCCCCGGCATGGGAGACATCCTCATAAACGGGCACTTCCACGTCCCCTGCTGCGAGGAACGGGAAAATTATACCTATGTCAACTGCGGCTCCGTCTCCATTCCGAAAGAGGGTTCCCGCCACAGTTTTCTCGTCATCGAAGACGGTGTTTTCACCTGGAAAGACGTGGAGACGGGCGAGATCTTTTCGGAAAGACATCTGCTATGAAAATTTTGGCGGATTATGACAAATTTGCGCAAAAAAATTATTATTTTTTTTCTTCAGGGTCTTGACTTTCAAAAGTGAAATGTGTACAATGATACTATCAAAATTATAAGGAGATAGGATTATGAATTTCGATACTTGGTTCCATAAGCAGAGCAAAATCCTTCAGATCGTTTTGCTTATCATACCGTTCGTCGGCTGGATCGTTGACCTTCTCGTAAGATGGTCCGCTTTCATCAAAAATCAGAGTGCTGTAAACATCATCATGGCGCTTGTCATCACTCTCTTCGGCGAATTCTGGATCTTCACGATTCTCGACGCTATCATGATCGCGACGAGCAACAAACTGTTCCTCGAGGAATAAGACAAAAACACAAAGGACCGACGGCATCCCCCGTCGGTCCTTTTTTTGTGTGATTTTTCTGCCGCCGCGCCATGCGGGAGAAAAATTTCACTTATTGTTGCGCGCGCGGCGCATCATCGTTTCTATGTTGTAGTTATCGCGTATCTTTTCGAGCTCGCCCGTGAGATAGTAACTGTACGCCCCGTCCGTTCCCACGATCACATGGTCGATGAGCGCGACGTTGTTGATGCTGCATACAACGTAAGCGAGGCGCGTGAAGTCGTCATCCTGCGCGGAGGGCGTTGCGGGCGCCGAGGGATGACTGTGCGCAATGACAACGCCCTTGGGCCCGTGCGCGGAGATGAAACGGGAGACGTCCGTCCCGCCGAGCGCCACACGGTCTCTATCGCCCGTCGAATAACTCTGTGCAAAGACGATCTTGTTCTTTCCGTCGACGGCGAACAGCTCGAGGATCTCCTCCTCCGCGTTTTTATAACGTTCGGCGATGTATGCGGAAAAGTCGTGATAGGAAAAGATCATCTGGGAACTTTCGGCGTGCGCGTCCGCATTCACGCGCCCGAAGACGGCGCCGATCGTCTTGAGATAGGCGGCGGTGGACTTCCCCACGCCGTTGACCGAGGCAAGCTTTCCGACGTCGGCGCGGAAGACGTTGCCGAGTCCGCCGCATGCGTCGATGAGACTGTGCGCGATCTCGTTTGTATTCTTGCGCGGGATCGCATAAAAAAGGAGAATTTCGAGCAGTTCATGGTCCTGCAACGTGCTTTCGGACGCAAGTTTTTCGAGCATGCGCTGTCTGTGGCCCTCGTGCATAACATTCTCCTTTGTGCGTATTTTAAAAGATTATAGCATGAAACGCCCGCATTTGCAAAACTTTTGGCACATTTTTTCTCTCCGTTTTATTTTTTCACGATCCCGCACCCACTTTTTTTGATAATTTTTATAAAAAAACTTTATAAAAAAGTAAAAGTGTACAAAATTTTACACTGCTTTCAGAGGCAGATGGTGTATGATAAAATAAATTCTGTTTACGGAGGATACTATGGAAAACTATTTGCAACACATCATCGCCCTGCTCGAAGAATTTTACCGTGAGACGGGCCTTACGATCACCCTGTTCGACATCCGCGGGAACTGCGTCGCACACTTCGGCGGCGGAAAAAAGTTCTGCCGTATCGTCAAACACGAGCCCGTTCTTTGCAGAAAATGCAACGGGTGCAATGCACACGCCATGCAATGCGTCGGCGCCATCTACGAAACGCGGTGTCCCATGCGGCTCAGAGAGACAACGATTCCCGTCTTTTACCGCGAAAAATGCGCGGGATATCTCATGATAGGGAAATTTTTACTCGAAGGGGACAAAAAAAGCACGCTCGCCAAGGTGCGGAAAATGATCGCGAAATACAGGCTCGATCGGGAGCTGGAAAATTCCGCTCTGGAAGAACTTCTTCCCCCGCTCAGCGAGACCGCGTACCGGAAAGCCCTTTCGCTTCTCTCCACAACCGCCAAAGAAATCGGAAAATATGCGTGCGCTCTTCAGGACCCCCATATCCTGCGGGTGAAAGAAGTGATCGCAGATCGTGACGGGGAGATAATGACAAGCAAACGCCTTGCCGGGGTTTTACGGCAAAATCGGCGCTCGCTTGAACGGACCATAAAACAAAAATGTGGCGAAACTCCCGCCGATTTTATCGCCGACCAAAATCTGACGTTCGCGGAAGATCTCCTGATGAATTCCGAAATGAGCCTGCGGAAGATCGCAACCGAACTCGGATACAATTATCGGTCTTTCCTCTTTTTCTTTAAGAGCAGATGCGGTCTTACGCCGCACGAGTTCCGTACGAATGGATATGCCGCATACCGTTCCGTTCCCCGCCGCCATAAGAATCATCCTCCGTTCTGAGGGAAAAAGATGCGTCGGGTCGTGGCGCCCCGCAACAGCTTTCGCGGCTGTTGTGGGGCGTTTTTCAGGAAAATAATCGCACCGAACGCGCCGCCATGGGGAGACACCGATCGGCTTTTATCCGCCAACATTTGTTTCTTATTGCGATATATCTCTGTATTTTGCCCGCTGCCGGAAATCGTCGGAACATTCTTTCGCTGTCTGTCCCCCGCAATAGAACGATGTATTTTGACAGGATTTTCGGCGTTTCCTTTCTCCGGAAACGCCTGCTTTTTGGGAGCAGCGTCTCCCTATTATAGGTTTCTGCGGCCATTTGACAGATAGCGGATAGTGGAAAGTGAAAAAAATTTTTTAAAACCGTGCAAAAACGCTTGATAAATCAGCGGGCATTTGATACAATAAAAAAGAACATTGGGGTGTCGCCAAGCGGTAAGGCAACGGACTCTGACTCCGTCATTCGTTGGTTCGAATCCAGCTACCCCAGCCATTTATGCACGATTTTGACGCATAAAACGCCAAAACCGTGCATATTTTTATATTCCGACTGCCCCGATTTTTTGAAATTGGGGAAAAATTTGGGGAAAAACGCGGAGTTCTCAAAACAGTAGACACCTACTGT
>CANQHG010000009.1 GCA_947623655.1 uncultured Clostridia bacterium
GTCTATATCGAAATTTAAGGAGAAAAACCGTGGTACTATTGCTTCAAAGGTGTTCTAACGAGGTTAAACAAACGCACTTTTCTCAATTTTAGCTATCCCATCAGGAATGGAGATCTTGCGTAACACGCTGCAATTTTCAAAGGCGCTGAAAGAGATCTCCGATACTCCTGCGGGGATAACGATCTCCCGAAGACTACTGCATCCGTAAAACGCATACGACCCTATCTTTTTCACGCCTTGCGGGATTATGATCTCCGAAAGATCGACGCACCCCCTGAAAGTATCGGATTCTATTTCCGTTATTTTTTGCGGCAATATAATTTTTTTCAAACCGATACAATTCTCAAATGCAGCGTAACCGATTTTTTCAATATTTCCCGGGAGAGCAATTTCTGTCAAACTTTTGCATGAGCAAAACATATTGTCGCCGATCGTTACCGTTCCTGACGGGAGCAGAACTTCTTCCAAGGAAATACAATCTCTGAAAATGCCGTCGGGAAAATCTTTTATTCCATCGGGAAACGTGACCGTGCGTAAATTGCGACATCCCTCAAACATGCCCCATGCGATCCCCGTGGCTTTTTCCGGAAAGCTGACGGAAGTGAGATCGTTGCAATATGCGAATTGCTGTTCCTTAAAACGCGTCCAATAACCGGGAATGGCCACTTCCCCTGAAAGATATAAGATCCCATACTGCGAAAGCGCACATGAAGGATGCTTTTCCGCCCAACAGGGCCCATCGCTACCGAACGTAAATGCGTCTCTTTCCGTCATGTTCTCGGGGAAATACAATACGCGTACCGATTTGCAATAAAATCTCAGCTCGGCGGGAAATTCCGTCCTCTCGGCGGGAGAGAAAGCAAGGCCCGTCACGCGGCGGGTGGTCTCAGAGCGCAGTTTTTCTTCGAAGGCGTCGTCAAAGGCGCATGAGACAAGTCCGTAGCACTCGCCTTCGAATTCATTGAATGAAGTGTGCTCGTAGAGTTCCAGCTCATCCGAAAAGGGTACTTTCATCCTGCCGCCGATACTGAATCCATTCTTCTCCAGGGCACATGCTTCAACAAGGTTGAAACAGCGCGGATAGACGTTCGTGCCGACAAGTTCTTCCGTCTTGCCGAGCAAAAACAATTCGATGAGAGCACGCCTGACCCCTTTCAGCCGCGGGCAGGCCCTCTCCCAAAGCGCTCTCGCGTCCACTCTTTGAGTGATCTCCGAGCAGTGATTTTTTTGCGCATAGAGATAGCATACGTCCCTTGCGAGGGCGAGCGCTTTCTCATCCCCGATCAGCCTCTCCGCCGCTATGAGGACGGGCTCATACAGCGCATATTCGGGAACATACCAAAAGAGCGGGCCGTAGGGCGGATAGATCTTTTGGGCGGACTTAAAGAGCAGGTCGCAGACGCATACGACCTCGGCCTCTTGCTTGTGGCGGATGAGGTCGCGGCAGGTGTCGAAAAGGAGCGTATATTCGGTGATTTTCCCGGATGCGAGGATCAGGGAATACAGCTTGTCCGTCTCCGCTCCGTCAATCAGGCTGTCCGCTTTGACGAGGAACATCTGCAGGACTTGCGTCCAATATCCTTCCCTGTAGTGCGAAAAGAGCGCTTTCACCGTCTCGGGGCTCTCGAGCTCGTCATAGTCGCTGTAGCAACTCTCGTAATACCCCACTGCCGTGAAGTACTCAAGGAATAATTTATGATAAAATTCGCCGTCGATGAGGATGGCGCGGCTCTCGAGATATTCTTCCAAAAACTGCGCCCGTTCCGCCTTGTCCCCATAGCGGGACAGGATTTTGGAAAAGATCTTGACGGGAGCGATGGATTTTCCCTCCGAAATCAGACGGTAGCGTTCCATGGAAAATTTCTTGAGAATGTCGCTGAGCCCGCGTATCATGTCCTCATATTCGTCTGGGACCTCGAGGATGCGCTTTGTCGTGTCCATGCGGAAGGTAATCTCGGAGATGGCGTCGAAGATCCCCACAACGGTTTCGGGGACCGCGCCTTCCCGCTCATAGATGATGGCCAGCTGCGTCAAAAGCAAAGGATTTGCCTTGATCTCGCGGTTCAGATCTTTGATCTTGACATAGAATTCCTTCCCCTTGCCGCCCGCATCGAAGAGCAGGAACAGTTCCTCGCTGAGGGCGCCGATCTCCTCGTCCGTCAACTCGTTGAGTCTGAACTTTTTTGCCCTCTTTCCGCCGAGAGAGATCATGTCGGCGTCCTTTTCATCCCGTCCCGTAAAGAGCAAGGTCGTGCCCTTGCTGTGCGGCTCGTAGTACTCCTCGACTTTTCGGAGAAAACTGCGGATGCCCTTTTCGGTCGCGATCTCGTCCATGCCGTCTAAGATGAGGATGACATGTCTTTCGGCGATCAACCGCCTGAAATTGTCGGGCGAATAGAAGATGCCCTTCCCGAGAACGCGGAAAAATTCCTCATACATATCCTCAAACAGCGTCCTCGGAGACATGGCCGCCTTGGCACACGGGAGAGAGAAGACAATGGTGTTCTCGGGCGTCTCGGTACGGATTTGGCCGATATATTGCGTCTTTCCGCTGCCCGCCGGGCCATGCAGGAAGAAAACGCCGTCTCCTTTCGTAAAGACTTCGGCCGAATCATAGGTCTCGCCGCTCTCGGGTTCGGTGACCGATCGTTTCAGATACAACCGATCGAAATCCCCTTCCAGTTCGGCGCCTCTCCGCATGGAGAGCGAAGCCAATCTCATGTGAGCGGGCCTCTGCCGTTCACGGTAAATGTGTTCCGCACGGTTGATAATGAGAAGTTCCGTCTTATGCGCGATCTCCTCTAACTTCTTGTCCGTAAGTTCCTCATCTTTGAGTTCGATCACGCTGAGCTTGCGCTTGTGCAATTCGTCGGGGTCGAAAGTTTCGCACTGAAAACCAAACTGCTTGCCCAATGCGGGGTCGAAGCGGTCAAAGGCGAGCGTGCGGTAGATGTCCTGATTTTCACAAACGACGACGATCCTGTTTTCCGCGTCATCCATCGTCAGTGCGGATAAAATTTCCAGCGGGATATTTTTGCTGGAACAAGTATGTTTCGTGAGCAACAGGAGAAACACCGTGGCGCTCTTTGCCGCCTCGACGCTCCACTGCAGATACTGTCCCACACATTCGCTCTGCGATTCGAGCGGAACGAGCCCGCGGCTCGATAGATATGAACAGATCCGATCTTTTTCGATCGCATCTTTCCCCGTCCAACTGATAAAGACGTCTGCCTGCTTGATGTCCGTTCGGTTCATTTGTATCCCTCAACTCCGATCACATAAAAGTTATACTACGCATAGGTTTCCGATTTCAAAGATATCAATAAGCGGTTTTCTATCCTGTGAAAGATGTCATTCCGGAACTTTTTTCAAAATGGAAAGAAGCGCCGCGTTGTCCTCCCGCAAATCGGTCGCAAATTTATTGCGATCGGGCAACGTACCGTCGCCTCTCTTTCGATTATAACAAAATTTTAGGGGGAAAGCAACCCCAATCGGCAAAATGCAGCAGAATACCCGAAAATATAATAGAACGGCGCGCTCGCGGCAAGCGGGGAAGACCGGCATGAGGCGGCTTTGACAGGTTTTTGAGCAACGGAAAAAACGGTTGCACTTTTTGCAAAAATTCGTCACATGACGCGCTCCCCGCAAAAGCCTGTGAGTCCCCTCTTCGCCGTCTCGCGCCAGACGTTCCTCTCAAAACAGAAGAAAAACCCGACAAGTACATCGTCGGGGGGATGAATCGATATCTGTTTTGCATTGATTTGCGAATACGCGCCGCTTTCAGCTATGACTCTTTTGCTTTACATAGAGCGCGACGGCGGCCATATATTCGGGTTCCAGAAAACCGTACCGCGCGTCCGTTTTCACAAGATAGGGTAACTGTTCGGGAAGAAGATCCTTTTCGTCGTCCGCTATGACATAATATTTGATCTCCGCATGCGCATGCAAAAAGTCGCGGATGAGCTCGCCGCGCGATTTTGTTTCGTCGACAGGAAGTGCGCCCGCGATGACGATGTTCTTTCGTAAGCCGCCGTTCAGCAGGCATTCCCGATAGTTTTTCTCTTCCCGCCAGGAACTCGTGACGACGATTTCGAATTTGCATTTTTGGCAAAATTGCGAGACCCATTGCACGGCCTGAAAGTTGTTGACTTTGCCATCTTCGGGAAAACCGTAGGACACTTTCGTCCCCCGCCCGTTCCACATCGGCGTGTTGACAACGCCGTCATAATCCAGAAAAAGAATGCGCGGTCCCATATCCTTGCCGTCTCCCCCGCCGTTCAATATAAAATATTTCCTTTTTCATACGCCTCGATAATTTCCGTCACGGTCTCCAGCGCCTCGGGAGAAAGCGGCGCGAAAATGCTGTATATCTTTCTCTCCGGCGGCGGTAATTTTTCCTCTTCGGCAAAGCGCACGAGATCGATCTCCCCTTCGCCGAAGATTTTGTCGGCGACGCTCACGAGCAGCTCGCTTTGAAGCCATCTCTTCTTTTTGGAGCGTCTCTTCGAAAAATCGGCGACAATTCCCTCCATAATACGGCAAAACCGTGCGCGGTCGCCTCTGTAGACTGCGGCACAAGCGGCGGAGACGCGACGGATCGCGTCCAAACATCTGCGTCTGCGGCGATAGACCGCATCGAGATGGGAAAAAACATACTTCTCCATGCGGTCAAGTTCCTCTTCCGTATACGCATCCTTGTGGATGCGTTCCCTGTAATTTTCGTAGAGGACGCGGGTGGCATAGGGCTCAGGTATCCCCTCCGTGCAGGAACGTCTGAAGTTTTTGAACCGCATGGGGCGCTCAAGATACGCCGTCTCGTACCGATAATCGAATTCCAGAAAAGTAACGAGCGTCCAATCTGCGGCGTCCAGCCGAAGCCCGACATACTCTGAAAGAGAGCCCGACGGGCCGCTCTCTGCAAAGATAACTTCGTCGTTGACGCCCTTTAAGCCGCATACCTCCCTGCAAAAACGCTGAAACGCCGCATAAGCGACGGCCGCAGGGGCGTCTTCCCTCGCGTCCGTGTATTGTCTCTCATAGCTGTCGGGCTGCCCGCGGTTGTCCACGTCATAGCTGAACAGGCGCTCGCCCGTATCGTCTACGGCGAGAATTTTATCGGGCTTATTTTCTTGTGAATTGTCCTCAACAAATACAAAAACCCTGTGTTTTATGATGCCGTCCTCCGTTATTTTTTCGGATGCCCGATACCTTTCTTCCGAACGGCGCCGATTGCCGCGGGTCACGTCCATTTTTCCAATTCTTCGATGATCGGTTTGACCGTCCGCAAAGCTTCGGGAGAGAGCGCCGCGAAGATCGCATACTCCTTTCGCTCGAGCGGCGGTTTCTTTTCTTCTTCGTCGAGCGAAGCGAGGTCGATCTCCCCTTCGCAATAAATGCTGTCGGCGATCATCGCGAGTATATCTTCCAGCACCCGACTTTTCCTTTTGGAGCGCCTTCTTGCGTAATCGGCGACGATCCTCTCCACTACGCGCAGAAAGCGTGCCCTATCGCCTCGATAGATCGCGGCGCAGGTGTCGGAGATGTAAATGCTCGCGTCCGGTCTGCTGAGCCGTCGGCGATAAGCCGCATCGAGACGGGAGAAGATCGCTTGTTCCATACGGTCGAGTTCTTCCTCCGTGTAGACGTCCTTGTGAATGAGTTCTCTGTACTTTGCATAGAGGGCGCGGGTGGCGTAGGGCTCTTCGAACCCCGCCGTATAGACTTTGCGGAATGTTTTAAAGCTCATGGGATGTTCGAGATGCGCCGTCTCAAAGCGGTACTCGAACCCGATCTCCCACACATACACCCAATCCGCGCCGCCCAACCGAAATTCGACATAATCGGCGAGGGTTTTCATCGGAATGTTCTTGTATTCGGCGAGGATCACCTCGTCGTTGCAATCCTTTATCCCGCACTCTTCCTTGCAGAAGCGTTCAAACGCCGCAAAGGCAATGGCCGCGGGGGAATTGCTCTCTTTTTTGCCGATCTCCTCCATGTAGTCCGTTCCGCGGTTGTTCACTTCATAGCAAAACAGGTGCTCGCCCGTCTCGTCTACGGCGAGGATCCTATCGGGCTTGTTCTTTTTGGAATTGTCCTCAACGGATACAAAAACCCTTCTCTTCATTTCCAAGGACCCCGACGACTTTTTTCATGCTTTGTTCTTCTTTCCGATGCCTGCGAGCGCACGCCCCTCGTCCGTAAAGAAATTTTCGAAATCGTGCCTGAGCATGCGGCTTTCTTCTTCGGCGCAGATGAGGCGGTAGGCTTTGAGCATGAGTTCCAATTCAAGTTTTCCTTTGAGCAAATTGGAAACGGAGCAAAGGATCCTGTCATGCCCTTGGAGTTCGCCGCGAAAACGCTCATAGTTCAGATAGCTGCAGTCCACGCCGAGCGTATGGTCGTAGCAGATATCCGTTCCGTCAAGATAGTAACCGCAGAGAAGCATATCCGACTCGTCGCCGTATTCCTCATGTTTTTCGATCAGCCTGTCGCAGACCGCAAAGTTTTGTTCCCTGCGGGTATAATTGGGCGTCTTGGTGTTGCGGAAGCCGTTCTTTTTGAGCTCTTTGCTGCCCCATGTCGCCATATCCGTGAGAACGAGCAGCCCCTTGACGGAGCCGTCTGTTGTGCGAGGTTCCCATTTGTTTTTGAGAACGGGCGCGAGGATATCGCCGTACTTGAAAGGCGTGGGGATCTTGACCCACATCCACTCGAAAGCGTGCAGGAACGCCTCGTCGCGTTCGCCGCCGATCTCGTCTAATTTCAGACAAGTGCCGTCGGGAAGAAAGGTCGCCTCGATCTTCCTGCCCGAAAAGTAACGCTTCGTGACGGCGATCTTTGCGATATCCCCATCCGCATTTTCCGATTGCACGTCGTCCAGAGCCTCGGAAAAATTGCGATATACGAGATGTTGCCCATACCCGTCCTGACACCATGCTCCATCTCCCTTGGAAAAGTAATCGTAGGTACAGACGGCGTCGTCCCCGTCGTGCTTGAATTCGGCAAGGAGCGCGTTTTCCCTCTGCATATAGGTGCGGAGAAAAGTTGCGACCGTCTGGTCTTTGAACACCCCCTGCCGCCGCTCGCGCAAAGCATGATCGGGATACGCCTCGATAAGTTCTTCATAAGCGGCGTATTTCTCGGCAAGGGGAATCTCCTCCGCCGCATGGATGACATACATCGCCTGTTCGGGCGTAAATGCGTAACGGATGCGGCGGAGATAGGTCGCAATATCTTTTGAGTTGAGAAATTTTGTGAAGTCCATATTATTTTTGATTGCAGGCGCAACGCGCCATAAAGACCTGCTCGAATTCCACCGCGTCGTGAAGCCGCTCGTCGCACATGCCATAAAGGATTTGAGGTGTAAACAACCCCCTCTCCTCCGCAATTACGGAGGAGATTTCTTCTGAAAATATTTTTGACATGAGGTTCTCCTACGTTTAGTGTCTTCTCAAGCCGTTTTGCATAGCAAGGTTTCTCAACCGCCGCCTACGCCGCGTCTCTTCAAGAATTTTTTCCTGTTCCTCTTTTCTCTTTTTCTGCTTCTCGATACAGGCGGCGCATATCGTATCGCCTTCTGCGGCTTCATTCACCCTGCACCATACGCATAATGACATGGGATCCTCCTTTAGGGCTGCGCGGGCGAAGCCGGCGTGAGCGTGGCGAGGACATTTTCGAGCGCGATAACGGTTTTTTTGAATTCCGTAAGCCTTTGATCGAGGATCGGCTGTACGTCCGCAAAGGGCTCCATTCTCTCCTTCGCCGTGAGAATTTCCATGGACCTGTTTTTGCCGGAAATGTAGACTCCGACGGTGCTGTCCTTGTGGTCGAGGGGAACCATGCCTGCGGTCTCGAGTGCCTTGATGATCCTTGTCTGTGTGGGCGACCAAGCGCCGTTTTTCTGCCTTTTTTCCAACTCGATTTTCAACACGAATCCGGTTTTTCCGTCCTTTGACGGCTTCATCAAAACGATATGGAACAGTGATTTCAAATTACTGTGCTTTTCTCCCGCAAAGACATCTTCCATCTTCTGCGTCATGAATTGCCGGGCGTCCTCGACCGTCGTTGCGCCGAAGAAGTCTTTACAATATTGGAGCACTTTTTCGGTCGTTGCGGAATTCCGATAGGCGTCGAGGGCTTCGATCGCCTCCTTGTGTTCTTCCATGATTTCTTCGCAGGTCGCATAAGCACCGGGGTTTTCATGCAACAAGTTATTGGTAACCATTTTTTTATAATCCTCCAAAATAATAGTAAGTTTTTGTCCTTTGATCGTCTTCTTGGGAATATCCGTTTTCACTTCATCGAGTACCGCGAGAAATTCTCGGTATGTAAACTTGCAATAGTCTTCGTTGACCTGCATGTCGTTTTTTCCGCCGTGGTTGATGGGGGGCTCGTCGGTGACGGCCATATACACGAAAATCTTCTTATATTTCGGATATTTTTCGGCAACGGTATCGCTGTAACGGATGAGTTGGTCGTCGTGCGGCAATGTTCCTGTTTTGTTCTCGATGACGATGACCGTCTCCGTCTTGGGAATCCTGATCAGAATATCGATGTGATCTCTTTCCCTCTCCGTCTCTATCTCGCCTTGCACAAAATCGCTGAACAGCGTTACGGAATCGGTAGCCTTTTCAAGCAACGAACCGTTCACATCAAGCTTTCCGAGAATATTCGCATTCTTTTCAAACAGATATAGATGTTTGAAGAATACTTTGAGAACTTTATTCCCTAACCCGTGCGGCTTGGACGAATCGAACAGCCACGCAAAAAATGCGGAATGTCGGATCTCCTGTCCTGCCATGTTTACGGCGTCGAAAAAGTTGATCTCATCGTTTTCTTTCTTCTGAATTTCTTTCAACGCGCTCGCCAATATAACGAGTTCATCTTTTAGGTTGTGTTTTGTCATACACTTCTCCTTAATTGTTTTTTGAACGGCTTGCGCCGAGTGGTTCTTCCTTAATCGTCGCCTTTATCGTCGGGGTCGTCGAAGATGTCCTTGAAGAAATCGTCATCCTCGGCGTTTCCATTGTTCTCCGCGCCTGCGCTCTCCTCGTCGTCCAGCCACCGCCGTAAGGTCCGCTCGCGGGTGCGGATGACGGGTTCCTTGTCCGATTTTTCGACACAGGCCGCGAGGTGCTTCGATCTGGAAGGATGACAAAGTTTCCCCGTCCCCTGCGCAAGAACGGAACGGACCATCGCGTAGGAGACATTGAATTCCTCTGCGATCTCAAAGAGGCTCTTTTCTTCCTTGTAGAACAATTCAATGACCTTGCTCTCGCGCGGGGTGAGCGTATCTAACAGCCCCGAGAGGACTTCCTCGACGCTCTCCCCGCCGACGCTTTCCTTGAGCTTTGCCCACTTAAGACCGAGGATCGATGCGACAAGATTTTCCGGCCAATGCGTGCCCGCCGGTCTTGCGCTCGCCTCGTAGTCTGAAATGTCCTGTTTGATCTCTTCGGCGATGGCGGCGATCTCCGCATCATCGCACAGCTCGTACATCGGATCCTTGCGAAGTTCTTTCATCAATTTTGCTACTTGTTTGTCCATGCTTTTTCTCCCTTTTTTTATTTGCTCACTCTTACGAGTTCTTGCCAGATCTTTACCGTGTTCCAAGTGTCGCGGCCGCAATAGATAAGCAGTTGTTTTCTCGCCTCCTCCCGCTCCTTTTCGCCCATCTCTTTCAGGCGGGGAAAGATATCCATCGCCTCGCTCCCGTTATGTACGCCCTCCAGATTGTGATAGTCCGCCTCTTTTTCTTCGGGAAAGAGCGCAGGCGTCACATATTTCAGGGAATAACTCCCCTGCATGGCACGGTTATAATAATAGCGGCGGTAAAAAGGAAGCATGATATCGCGCATGTTGTCCCATATCCCGAGAAGAGAAAGCGCAAGATCGGGAAAAGCTTCCGCAAGCTCTTTTAAAACGGCTTTCTCGAACTTCATATTGTAGGCGACGACGCACGCGCCTTCGGGGATATCTCTTACGAGCTGTTCCGCAAGCGCACGGCGGGGATCTCCCTCCGCGTCAGCCAAAAATTCGCAATGCTTCGGCTCCGCCCCCTCTTCTCCGATGACATGGAGGGAATACTGGAACGGTATCTGCTGATAGGGACGGGTACCGTCGAAAGGCGGCAGCGCCGATTGCATCGTCTCGAAATCGAGAAAGCATAGCGGATATCGGAGCGTCGATAAAAATTCTTTAATTTTCTCTCTGTTTATCTCGGGCTCCCGTTGGGTACAGGCGTGCGCGATCTGCTGCCGCACGCGCGCGTCGAGCTTTTCCCCGCTGTCAAGCAGTTCCCGCATGGTCAAAATGCCGCGGTTGGCATATTCCCATTTATCGGAACAGCCCGCAAGGTCGAGCACGGACGGCTCGGGAAGGCCGCGCCTGCAATATCCGAAAAATTCGCAGGACGCACACGATTTGCAAAACGTTGTTCCGGGCTCTTCTTGTTGCGCGAGAAGCGCCTTTGCGCGGGCGATGTTCTCCCCGACGGCCTCCTCCTCTTTCAGCCCGTCCGACAATTCTTCCGTCCGCTTAAAGAGCTTTCCGAACGCGATCTCGAGATCTCCCATCCGACGATATTCCCGATTTAAGCAAACGAGATAGACGCCCGAGACGGGAATCCCGCACTTTTCAAGGACATATTTCTGAAACGCGACGTCGTGACGGTTGATCTCCTTGAGATCGTTGGCGCTCTTGACTTCGTAGATCTCATATCCGCCGCCCGCCCTGTGCAGAAGATCGACCTGGCAATAACATCCGTCAAAGGAGAACGCCGCTTCACAGATTGTCTCCTCGCCGCTTTGCATAGCTTCCCGCGTCTTTTGCAACATGGCGGCGTGATCGAGCGAGCCGTTCTCTTTTACCGTCGTCACATCGACAAAGGTCCCGAACAGCCCGCGGGCGAGCGCGCCCACCTCCGTTCCGGCCGCAAGCCGGCTCTTTGTATCCGCGCTCACAAACGCTTCTTGCGGCTTGTAGCAGTTCAGCCATGATCTCTTGGGACATTGGAGAAATGTACAGTATTTCGATTTGCTTAAATTCATTGTTCTCTCCCCGACGCATCTATGATAGCACATCGCGCTATTTCGCGTCTCAGCTTCACTTTTTTGAGTTTGAATACATCGCGCAGATCTCTTCCGCGCGGCGGCGCAACGTCTCCTGCGCCTCGGGAGGAGAGAGAATCTCGAGTTCGTTGCCGTAACTCATGCACCATCCCACAAACACGGGGTCATCGGGATTGACTTCGACGGTGACGAGAAATTTTCCCTCCTCGTCGGGAATGAGTTTTGTCTCTTCCCCGAATTTATCGAAAATGTCGCCCGCATGACGGTTTAACAGCCGCATTCTGATGGTTTTGGTCTCGCCGACCCACATCCCGAACGCGTTCATGCTGTTTTTCATCTCTCCGTTCTTGAATTTGGTTTCGAATTCGCCCGTCGGGAACGACTCTTTCCCTATCCTGACTTCTCTCATCCGATCGATCCTGTAGGACACGACGTCATGATATTTTTCATAGAATGCGATCAGATAATAATAGCCCCCGTGATAGGCCATGGCAACGGGCTTCACGTCGTACCGCTTGATTTGCCCGTTTTCCGTTTTCGGCTCCGCTTTTCCGTCGACCCCGATAAGATGGTATTCAAAGGAAACCCTTTTCCTGTGCGCGATGGCGCGGTCGAGTTCCGTAATGATCTCAAGAACTTCATCGTTGGAGTGTTTCAGCTTGTCAAAACAGAGAATGTTGTCTTCCAGCACTTCGGCTTTATTGGTCCCTGCAAGCATGGCGATCGCCGCCACGATCTCCTTTGTCTGCGTCTTTGAGAGAAAGGTCGCCGACTGCGTTGCGTCGATCAGAAAACGGATCGCGTGGAGATCGAGATCCCGCCTTGCGGGATAATATAAATTTTGTTGCGATCGCCTGATCTGTACCTCGTAGCCATACTCGTTGAGAAGTTTGATATCGGACGCAAGCGATTTTCTTTCGCATTGGATCCCGTCTTCCCGAAGCCTCTCCAAAAGGGCATTCGTGCTCATCGGATGCTCTTCGTCGCTCTCCGTTCGCAGAATATCGTAAATTCTCAACAACTTGATTTTTTGTTTTTCGCTTTTTGCCATTTTCCCCTCCTTCGTCCCGATTATAACACAACAATACTGCTCCGTCAAGATTGAGTTGTCCCGTTTATTACCCATGTTTTAAAATTTTGAATTTTTTGCAGACAAAAAAAGAGGCGGAGAATTGATCTCCGTCTCCCTTTTTTACAGATCGTCTGCGTCCTGTATTGGCCGCTCATGCTCATTTTCGGGTACACCCGTATAGCTGCCGAGCGGATCGCAGGAGTGCATATCTGCGCCGTTTCCGAGAGCTTTCTTTCTCCCGCCGCGCTTCATCAAGAACAGTCCTTGCTGCCCCTGCCGCACGATCTGCCGCTCTTCACGTTCTTCGTGCTGCCGCTTTGAGCGTTCTGCGTGTTTTGCGCATTTTTCGTGTTGCGGGTCTTGTTTTCGGTCTTTTTCATAAATTCTCCTTTTTGAAGGGGAGATGAATTTCGACTTCACCCTGCGAAGCGCCGCACAGAGGGCAGATGCTCCAAGGCTCGCGTGAGGTGTGCATATAGCCGCATTCACTGCATATCCAGAGCATAGGTTTTTCCGCTTTGTAGAGGGAGCCGTCCTTGAACGCCTCGTAGAGATAGTTGAAGATAATTCTGTGATTGCCTTCGACCATTGCCGTCTTTTCGAATTTGAGCGCGATCTGCCCAAACCCCTCTTCTCTTGCGACGCGTGCGAATTCGGGATAGAGATTTTTCGCCTCGTCCTGCTCGTCGATCGCCGCAAAGCGCAAATTGTCTTCGATCGTCCCCGCATGGAAGGGATAGCTTGCGTCAATATGAATATTGTCCTGGCTTCCCGCATTCTCGAGAATTGCCTCGAAGAAAACCTTTGCGTGGTTTGTTTCGTTCTTTGCGATGGTGCGGATCGTGTCCGCAAGGACCTCATAGCCCTGTTTCATCGCCGCCTTTGCCGTGAGTTGATAGCGCATACCCGCCTGACATTCTCCCGCAAAGCCTCTGGCTAAGTTGAGAAATGTCTGCGTTTTGGTGAAATCCATGTTCGCCTCCTCTTCGCAAACAGTTTGGGCGGACGGAGGGACGATTATACGCAAAACAAAATTTTCCTCTCTTGACAGCGGCTGCCGTACAGATTATAATGAAAAAAAGGAGGTCTGTATGAAAAATCATTCGCGGGCAGTCAATGCGATCCTCTGGACGCTCATCGTCGTCTTATCGGCGATCGCCGTCTTTCTCGGCATCTGGTGGTTCGGGTCCCATTCCCCGGACTTCGACGCCGTTGCGGAAAGGGAAAAGCGCATCCCCGGGCTCGACAGCGGCCTCTCGCCGCAGGGGCTGTGCACCCTGCCCGACGGCGGGCCGTACGCGTTCGCCATGAGCGGATACATTTCGGGGAAGCCCTCGCGCATTTACCTCATCCCCGCCGACGATGTAGCGAGCGAGATCAAACAGGTGGAGCACTACGTCACTTTCACGGAGAACGGGGAGGACATCGATACCCACTTCGGCGGCGTGACATGCTCGGAAAATTACATGTACATCGCGAGCGGGAAAAAGATCATCCGCATCTCCCTCGAAAAAATTCTTGCCGCAAACAATGGCGCGGCGGTGGAGATCGACGACTTCTTCGAGACGGACTTCCGCAGCAACGCATACTGCTACATTTTTGACGGCATGCTGTATGTGGGTGAATTTTACCGCCCCGGGAACTACGAGACGGACCCCTCTCACCATATGGAAGCAGGCGGAAAGATCAACCATGCCCTCGTGTATGTTTACCCCATGGACGAAGAATGCGAGGGTGGGGTCGCAGACATGGTGCCCGCAAAAGTCATTTCGGTGTGTGACGAAGTACAGGGGATCGCCTTAGACGCTAAGAGCATATATCTGTCTTGTTCATACGGTCTGCCCGCTTCCCGCCTCAAGATATACAAAAACCGTCTCGGCGAGGAGACGGCTGAAACATTCACGGTGAACGGGAAAAACGTCCCGCTCTATCTTCTCGAAGACAGGGAGGCCGACCTTACAATGCCCTGCATGAGCGAGGAAATCTGCCTGAGAAGCGGCAAGCTTTTTATCCTCTTCGAATCCATGAGCGGAAAATACCGCTGGGTCGTGCGTAACAGGATCTCGGATATCGTCTCGATCGAAACAGCAAAGCTGCAAGCGGCGGAGTGATGAGGAGGTTTATGCAACGACAAAGGCGCACGGCGGCACGCCGTGCGCTCATTTTTAATTCTCGATTACGTTCCCGCCCGCTTCGGCGGGATTTTTTGCGGCCTGCGGTTCGGGCGGGGTCTCCTCGATCATTTTGTCGAGCATGTACTCGTAGATGGGTTTTGTGTGGAAGATCGCGCCGAGGAAATAGGAGACGGCGGCGCAAATGATCGCGGGGAGCAAAAAGGCGAACTGGCCCGTGAGTTCCACCGTCATGATGATGCCCGTGATGGGCGCCCGCACGACCGTCATGAAGAAAGTCACCATCGAGAGCGCGATGAGAAGATGCGTTAGGGCGGGATCCATGCCCATCTTTACAAAGAGCATGGAGAGAAGTTCTCCGAGAAGCGCCCCCATTGCAAAAAACGGCACGGAAGCGCAAGCGGGAAGGCGCATGCCCGTATTCACGACGGTAACAATAAAGCGGATCGCAAAGAGCAACAAGAGCACGAGCCACAGCGGAAGGCCGAAGAGCGAAAGCTCGCCCGAGAGCGTCCCGAAGATGACTTCGCGGCCGCTTCCCATCGCATAGGCGGTGAGCAGTCCGAACGCTCCCGCGAGCAGCATGGGGATGATGTACCGCCCGATTCCCCTCCAGAACGTGATCTTGGCAAACAGACGGTATGCCCGCGTAAAAATATGGTAGAAGCACACGCCCGCAAAGGAGACGATGACCGCCGCCATGAGCGCGTAAGCACAGAAGAGCACTCCGACCTCTTGCGGAAAAACAAATCCCGCAAGAAAAGGCCCTATCTCAAAGCCCATCCAATAGAGCAATAAATTCCGTATTACGACGGCGAACGCCACGGATGAAAAGGAACAGACGAAAACCTCGGGCGTAAACTTCTTATGCGCTTCCTCATAGGCGAAGATAATGCCCGTGAGCGGCGCGTTGAGCGCGACCGCAAGGCCCGCGGAAGCTCCGCTCGTGATGGCATAGCGGCGATCCGTCTTGCGGAAGAGCACGCCGTCCGTCATATCCCCGCATGCGCCGCCGATAAAGAGGCTGGGTCCCTCCGATCCGCCCGAGAGCCCCATGAAGACGAGGAAGAGCGACGACGCGAACATCCCCGTCAAAACTTCGTACCAGCGGAAGCGATAGATCCCCTGCGTTGCGCCTTCCGTCTGTGAAAAACCTGTTCCGCGCAAGACGGGCAGAAGTTTTAAGATCCCGCCGATGATAATGCCGCCGAGAAAAAGGGCGACGAAGAGGAGCGGGATAAAGGCGGGGTTTTCGCGGAAAAAGAGATAGTATTCGGGCGAGAACTCTTCCGCATACTCAAAGACAACGTTGAAGAGGGTGACGACGATGCCCGCAAACAGGCCCGTGATCGCCCCCACGCCGATGATCTGTCCGAAGTACACCGCCTTATCGCTGAGTTTTCTGAACTTTGTTTTCATATGTTTATCCTTATTCGCCGCTCACTCTGAGTGAGTCTTTTTGCCCCCTCCGAGGAGGGGGATCGAGGGGGGAAACGGCCGCTCATTCTGAGGGGGCTTCCGCTCATTTTGAGCCGTAGCCGAAGAATCCCATTGAACCCACGAAAGCCCATAGCGGCGTCATGCTGAAAACGGGAGTACAACACAGTCCATGAGGACTACTCCCTCGCTTCCCCTCTCAGGGGAAGTACCCCGAAGGGGGGATAGGGTTCCAACCCCCTCAGTCACCTACGGTGCCGGCTCCCCTACAAGGGGAGCCAAGGAGCTCTCTGTAATATTCCCCGCCACAATTTTTAATTTCCCTCGAATTGCGCCTCGTACAATTCGCGGTAAAAGCCGTTCTTCGCGAGAAGCTCTCTGTGCGTGCCCTGTTCGATGATATTCCCCGCTTTCATCACGAGAATGAAGTCGGCGTTCTCGATCGTCGAGAGACGGTGGGCGACGACAAAACTCGTCCGTCCCTCCATGAGCTTCTGAAAGGCATCCTGTACAAGCCGCTCCGTACGGGTATCGATATTGCTTGTCGCCTCGTCCAAAATCAGCATGGGCGGGCGGCAGAGCATCACGCGGGCGATGCAGAGGAGCTGTTTTTGTCCTTCGGACAAACTCCCCTCTTCACCCAATACCGTGTCGTATCCGTGCGGCAAGCGCATGATGAAGCCGTGCGCGTGGGCGGCGAGGGCGGCGTTTATCATCTCCTGTTCGGTCGCCGCGGGGTTCCCCATGCAGAGATTTTCTCTCACTGTGGCCGTCTTGAGCCAAGTATCCTGCAACACCATGCCGAAATTTTCCCGCAAAGATCTGCGCGTGATCGTGCGGATGTCCCGCCCGTCCACATAGATCGCCCCATCGTCCACATCGTAAAAGCGCATCAGCAGATTGATGAGCGTCGTCTTTCCGCAGCCCGTGGGGCCGACGATGGCGACCCGCATGCCCGCCCCGACGGAGATATTCATGTTCTCGATGAGCGGCCGTTCGGGCGTGTAGGAGAAAGAAACATCGCGGACTTCCATGCTCCCTCTGACATTCCCGAGGGCGGGGAGGCCTTCATCCGAGCTCTCCTCGGGTTCCCCGATGAGCGCAAACAGCCGCGCGGCACAGGCGAGCGCGTTCTGGAATTCCGCAATGACCTCTGAAATTTCGTTGAACGGTTTGGTATATTGGTTGGAATACGACAAAAACGTCGTCAGATTGCCCACAGTAAAGGGCGCGGCGGCTCCCGCCGTCGAAATGGCGAGGAAAGCGCCCGTGAGGGCAACAAGAGCATACACGACGGAATTCACAAACCGCGTGACGGGATTGGTCGTGGAAGAAAAGAAGAGCGCGGAGAGCGATTTTTTGCGCAACGCCTCGTTGAGCGCGTCGAATGTCCGCTCGTTTTCGTCTTCATGCGTATAGGCTTTGACGACTTTGAGCCCGGCGATCATCTCGTCGGCAAAGGCGGTCTGTTCCGCACGCGCCTCGGCCTGCGCTTTGAACATCTTATACGTCTTCGAGGCGATGAATTTTGCGGCGACGAGGGAGAGCGGCGTCACGACGAGCACGACGAGGGCGACTTCCCAACGCATGACGAACATGATGACGAGCACGCCTAAAATAGTCGCGCCGCCCGTGAAAAGCTGTGTAAAGCCCAAGAGAAGACCGTCGGAGAACTGTTCGGCGTCCGACAGAATGACGGACGAGACGTCGCCATAGGCACGGTTATCGATATATTTTAAGGGTAAAACCCCGATTTTTGCGAAGGCGTCCCGCCGAAGCGACGCCAGCACATGATAGGCGATCCTGTTGTTCGTGAGCGATAAGATAAACTGCCCCGCGACCGTCGCGGCGACACAGACGGCGATGATCGCAAAATAGCGATAAATATAGCCGAAATCGATGACGCGTTTGCCCGCCGCATTCACCGTATAGACGAGCCCGTCGATCGCTTTTCCGATGAAGTAGGGCGCCATGATCTGCCCTGCGACGGAGAGGATCGCCGCCGCGGCCGTGAGAACGAGCCAAGGCGCGTAGGGGCGGAGACGGCGCATGATCTCATGTAGAGTCGACCTCTTTTTCATGCCTCTTCCCCCCCTTGCGAGGCGTTGATCTCGCGATATAAGCTGCAATTTTCAAGAAGTTCTCCATGCGTCCCGATCCCCGCGATCCTGCCCTCGTCGAGCACGACGATCTTGTCGGCATGCCTGACGGAAGCGGTGCGCTGGGAGACGATGAAAGTCGTGCAGTCGAGCGTCTTCAAGGCGGAGCGGAGACGGGCGTCCGTCGCATAGTCGAGCGCGGACGAGCTGTCGTCAAGAATCAGGATCTCTGGATCCCGAACAAGGGCGCGGGCGATGGAAAGCCTCTGGCGCTGTCCGCCCGACAAATTTTTCCCTTCCTGCGCGATCTCGCCGTCGAGTCCCCCCTTTGCGGCAACGACGTCTTCCGCCTGTGCGAGACGGACGGCGCGCATGAGATCTTCTTCCGACGCTTTCCCGTTCCCCCAAAGCAGATTGGAGCGGACGGTGCCCTGAAAGATCAGCGTCTTTTGCGGCACGACGGCGACGATCTCCCGCAAGCGTTCGCGCGGAATGGCGTCCGTCCTCGCGCCGTTCACCCGCACGGTCCCCTCTTCCGCACGGTAGAAGCGGGGAATGAGGCCGATCAGGGTGCTCTTCCCTGCGCCCGTACCCCCCAGAATTCCGACCGTCTCCCCCTTGCGGGCGGAAAACGTGATGTCCGAGAGCGAGGGCGCCCCGCCCCCGCGATAGGTAAACGTGACGTTTTCGAACGCTACGGCGAGATCGCCCGTCTCCTCTTCGGGGGGAGCGTACAAATCGGGCTCGCCATCGAGATCGAGAACGGCTTCGATGCGGTGCGCGGAAGAGACCGCTTTTGCGACGATATAGATGAAATTCGCGAGTTTTACAAGCTCGGCGAGAATGATCGTGATATAAAAGTAGAGCGCAACGATATCGCCCTGTTCCAGAGCGCCGAGGCTCACGCGGACGCCGCCGACGTAGATGAGGAGAATGACCGCAAGATCGACAAAGCAGAACGTAAGCGGATTTGTTATGGCGGACACCCGTCCCGCCTTTTTTTGCGCCGCGCACAAGTCGCTGTTCCTTCCGTCAAAAACGGCTTGTTCCTTTTCCTCGCGGCAAAACGCCCTGATGACGCGCACGCCTTGCAGATTTTCCCTCACGGAGAGATTTACGCCGTCGAGCTTTTCCTGTACTTTCTTGTAAAGAGGCGTACATGCCGCCATGACGAGCACGATGACGATCGTAAGCAGGGGAATGAGGATGAGAAAGACAAGCCCCGCATACACGTCGACCGTAAACGCCATCGCGGCCGCACCGAACACGATGATGGGAGAGCGGAGAAGAAGACGGAGCGTGTGATTGATCCCCGCCTGCACCTGCGTGATATCGCTCGTCATGAGCGTGATCATCTGCGACGTGCCCACCCCGTCGATATCTTCATAGGAGAGGGACTGCAATTTGGAAAAGAGGCGGCTGCGCAGCTTTGCGGAAGTTCCCACAGCGGCCTTTGCCGCAAAATATTGCGCCGTGAGCGCAAAAGCGAGCCCTGCCGCGCCGAACGCGACGAGAACGAGAATGCCGTGCACGATGTACGCCTTGTCTCCGTTCCCGATGCCGACATCGACGATATGCGACACCACGAGCGGAACGACGAGCTCCATACAAGCTTCGAGTAGCTTGAAAAGAGGCGACAGGATCGCCTCCTTCTTGTATGTTTTCAACGATTGCCAGAGATATTTCAAATTTCCCTCCGCATTCACGATTTTTCCGCGCTCTTCCTATACCAAAAACAAATAGATGTAATATCCGAGGAAACAGGCGAGCATGACGCCGCCCGCGACCTTGCCGAGCTTGTGTCCCTTGATGAGGGAGAAACCGAAAAGAAGGGCGGCCGCGCCGAACGCGACGCAGGCGTCGATGAGGTTGCTCGCGTTCCCCGCCGTCGTGAAAGCGAGCGGATAGAAGAGCGACGCGGCCCCCGCAACGAGCAAAATATTAAAGATATTGCTCCCTATGATGTTGCCGACGGCGATGTCCGTCTCGCCCTTATATGCCGCGATGACGGACGTGACGAGCTCGGGCAGCGACGTCCCGATCGCGACGACCGTGAGTCCGATGATGCGCTCGGAAACGCCGAAATATTCGGCAATGTACCTGGCGCCGTCGACGAGAAGAGTTCCGCCGCCGACGACCATGCCGAGCCCTACGAGGGAGAGGACGATAAGGAACCACGTCTTCTCCTCCATTTTTTCGAACCATGCGCCGATCTTTCCTTTCGGCTTCTTCTCCTCGGCCGCGGGGAGTTCTTCCCTCTTTTCCTTGTGCTCCTTGCGCGCGCCGCGGATGAGAAAGAACATATATACAGCAAAAACGGCGATGAAGATGAGCCCGTCCCACCAATTCAGTGCATGCCCCCACACGCCGAGCCCGATGAGCAGGGCGGACGAAAGGAGCAAAACGGGCATATCGAGGACGAGAGAATTGCGCTGTACAGGCAGGGCGTGGAAGAGCGCGGAGAGGCCTAAGATCAACAATATGTTGACGATATTGCTTCCGACGACGTTGCCGATGGCAAGGTCTGTAGACTTCTGAATGGCTGAAGTCACGGAGACGCACAGCTCGGGCGCGCTCGTCCCGAACGCAACGATCGTGAGGCCGATGATGAGCGGAGAGATGCGGCACTTGCCCGCGATCCCCGCGCTGCCGTCCACAAACCAATCCGCCCCCTTGACGAGGAGAACGAACCCGACGATCAAAAGAAAGATCCAAAGATACAGCATTTTACATTCCCTTTTGTAAGTATAACATGCGTAACGATAATTGTCAAATAAGTCCTTCGATCAAAATTTTCACGCCGATAGCGATGAGAATGATCCCGCCGAGAAGCTGCGCCTTATCGGAAAATTTATTTCCCGCTTTCTTGCCGATGACGACGGCGAGAAGGCTCAGCAAAAAAGTTGTCGCGCCGATGATGAGGGAGCAGAAGACGACATGAAAGGGAAGCCCTTGCGCCGTCTGTGCGGCGAGAAAAGTGACGCCGACGGCAAGGGCGTCGATCGAGGTCGCGACCGCCTGCACGAGGAGTTTCCATATTCCCGTACCGCCGCCCTCTTTCTCCTTTTTGCCCCGCCATTCCAGAATGAAGTCGAGCGTCATCTTTCCGCCGAGGATCGCAAGGATCGCAAAAGAGAGCCACGGCGCGATCTTTGCGACGAAAGAGGCGAACACCGCGCCGAGATAGTAGCCGACAACGGGCATCAGAAATTGAAATACGCCGAAAAGCGCCGCGATCAGCAGCGTTTTCCACGGTTTCATGCGCGGCTCGGTCATGCCGTCCGTCATGCCTACGGCGAAGGCGTCCATCGACAGCGCCACGCCGATCAGCAAGATCTCCCAAATCTCCATATTGCACCTGATAGCGATGAAAAAAGACTTATACGCGAAAAAACGCGCATAAGTCTCGTCGTTTCATGAAATACCCGCGGTTGCCCGCACTATGTGGATATGACCGCCCATACGGACCGACTACTCCCCTATGACTGCACCGATTGTAACATATATATGTGACGATGTCAAGAATTTTTCCGCAAAAGGGAAAGAATTTCTCTCGCCCGTTTCACGGAGACGGGCGCCGTCTGCGGCGTGCAGTTCTCCACGCGCTCAACGCTTCCCTCCGCCGTGCCCGTCAGCGTCGGGACAAGCACTCTGTCTCCCGCCTCCACTTTAAAAGGCGCGATGTACCAGCAGGGCGCGTCGCCGACGCGCACTTTGGCGAACGTGAATATTTCGTTTTCGGCGATGATACCGCCAGATAAAGAATGAATCATAGGCAAAAAATGGAATGGAAGGATTTCCGTCTGAGGTGGGCAGAGGCGCCCCGCGTCATTCTGAGGTATGGATGCAGAAAGAAGTCATAATCCTTAACTCGCCCCGCCCGCACGTTCTTTATGGCGTCGAAGGGCGGCACGAGGAGCGTAGCGACGAAGTTGGAATCTCGCGGGGCAGACGTAAAGCATGCGGCGAGATGCTTCGGTACATCTTTTACAGACTGCGTACAACTTCTGTTCTCAGCATGACGCCGCCCGTAGACCTCGAACACTTTCTTTTCGTGGGCCCGCGAGATTCTTCGCTTCGCTCAGAATGACGCGCGGGGTAGGATGACGCGCGGGGTAGGATGACGCGCGGGCTACCCCCAGCTCCAGCTTCAACCCCCACCTGACGCGGCTACGCCGTGCCATCCGTTGCGTCGGCAGGGACCGCCGCAACCCCTTCGGCGAGGCCACGCCTCATGTCGCGGCACGCTCACAGCCCACAGGGCTGTTGAGCAAGAATGGCGCCGCTCCACCCTTCAAAGGGGGCAGGTAAGCGGGCCGAGCAAAGAAATGTTCGACCTGAATTTTAAAACAGCGGCGCGAAGATCTTGGCGATCTCGCACAGCCATCTCCATACGACGTTTTTCTTCGCGTCCTCTTCGCTCTGAAGCGCGGAGACCTCAAACGTCTGCTCAAAGTCCTTTTTGATGTCTTTGAGCGCTTCCGTGCGGTACATCACAACGCCGTCTTCGAAATGGTATAAAAACGAACGGTAATCGAGGTTGACCGTCCCCACGGTGCCGACCGTATCGTCCGCCAAAAAAGTCTTGGCATGCACGAAGCCGGGAGTAAATTCATACACTTTCACGCCACCCTTGATGAGCGCCATATAGTTGGAGCGGGTGAGCCCGAACGCGAGCTTTTTGTCGGGGATATGCGGCGTGACGATGCGCACGTCGACCCCCCTCTTCGCCGCGAGGATGAGCGCCTGTTTCATTCTGTAATCGATGATGAGATAGGGCGTGGTGATATAGACATAGTTGTGTGCCGCGTTGAGAATGTTGACATATACGTCTTCGGCGAGGTGACGTTCGAAGATGGGAACGGGCCCGCCGCCGTAGGGCTGGACATAGCCTTTTCCCTCTGCCTGATAATGGACGAGATAGGGCGTAACGTCTTCCGCCTCTCCCGCCGAGAGCTGGTACATTCCCAAAAACATCTGCGTGAGATTGTATACGCCCTCGCCCTCGAGACGGACGGCGTTGTCTTTCCAATAGCCGAAGGGGTGCGTCTCGTTGATGTATTCGTCGGCAAGATTAAGCCCGCCCGTATAGCCGACCTTGCCGTCGATGACCAGGATCTTTCTGTGGTCGCGGTTGTTGTGAAGCGTTGTGACGACGGGCACGAACGGATTGAACTTCTGCGTTTTGAGGCCGAGCTTGCGCAGTTTTTTATAATAACCCGCTTTGACTTTACCCATGGAGCCGATGTCGTCGTACATCACTCTGACTTCCACGCCCTCTTGCGCTTTTTTCAAGAGAACGTCGAGAATGGTGTTCCAGAAGATCCCTTCTTCCACAATAAAGTATTCTACAAAGATAAATTTTTCCGCCCTTTCGAGGTCGCCGATGACGCGCTCGAAAAACTTTTTCCCGGAGGGGAAATATTCCGTCTTTGTGTTCGCGCGGACGGCGGCGAGGGGCTCCGAAACGGCGAGCGCCCGTCCGACTTCCGCCCAGTGCCCCACAGATCTTTGCAACGTCTCCTTGGGCACGGCGGGCATGAGATCGCCGCGAAACTTTGCGGAGACCTCCCTGTAGAGCTTTCTCTCTCTGCGCGAGGGGCGGTGCGAAGAGAAGAGAACGTAGATAAACACGCCGAGGAGGTTCAAAACGACGATGCAGAGCAGCCAGGGAATCTTTGTCTCGGGCACAAAGTCGCGGCTGACGACGTTGACGACCGCAACGATGAGAATGAGATAGTCGGCAAGGGTAACGATCGCCGTCACATAGGGCTCGGACGCGGGAAAGAGCTCTGTCACCAGATATTCGGCGAGAAAAAATCCCCCCGTGAGCACGGCAAAAAACAGCAAGATCAATACAACGATCGTGAGGGCGACGAGCGGAAATCGGCTGAAAACTTTTTTGAAAAATTTTTTCATGTGTCTAACTCTCCTTTCTTTCGTAAACGGTGCAGCCGCATTCTGCGACATAAGTTGTAAATTTTTCGGGATCGGTGAGGGAAACGTCTGCCCGCGGAGTGTGCAGCCGACGCAGGGACGGAAGCCCCTCAAAGGCCTGCCGCTCGATCAGGGCGGGGTCCACGCCGCATGCGTCGATCTCCTCGAGTGCGGGACAATGATAAAAGGCAAAGGAAACGAGCGCTCCGCCCCGCACTGTGACCTGTTTGAGGGTATCGGGAACGAAATAGTCCTGTCCTTCCGTAAAGAGGTAGCCGAGCTCGCCGACGTACTCCTCTCCCGCGGCGACGGGCCCGCTCCCGACAAAGGGAAGGCTCAGCGAAAGAAGTTTTTTGCAGGGAAGAAGGGCTCCGCGTGCGCAGACCGCAACGTCCGGCACCGCGATCTCTTCAAAGAGGGGCTGTCCGGCGGCGAAGATCCCGCCCAGCGACGTATCGACGATCGCCCCGCCCGCGATGCGGTACCGATTGCGGCCCTCGGCGGTGGCGGCCGTCCCGTACAGCGTCTTGTACGAAAAATCGGCGTCGTCTCCGATGACGAGGGTCTGCGCTTCCGTCCGCACGAGAAGGGCGCCCGTAAGTTCCCCGCCCGTGAAAAAGACTTTCTCCGCGACCCCGATCGCAGTCGGCTTTACCCGCTCTCCGTCGAAAGCGAAAAAGTCGCCCGCGTCGTAATAGAGCATATCGCCGTATTCGCGGAAGAGTGCGGCGCTCTCGAGGCGGCTGAGCGCAACATCCATGGAGAGCATGGGAGCAAGCGCTCCCTCTTCAAGGTATCCGAGCGCCTCCTTCATCCCGTTTCCGCTCACATATGTGCCGATTTTTTCATCTTTTATGAGGAGAACGTCCCCCGCCGCGGAAATTCCCGAAAGGCAGGAAAAGGCGTCCTGAAAGCTCTCTTGCGTCACGCTTCCGTCCGTCCAGACGACTTCATACCGCTCTCCCGCGGGGCCGACCCGCCTCGGATAGGGCGAAAAGAGCGCGGCGATAAAGGCGGCGACGAAGAGTATTGCCAACAAAACCGCAACATATCTGCGTGTTTTTTCGCTCATTTCCATGACAATCTGTGAAGATCCCCCTCTTTGAGAAGCCCCTCAAAGCCGTTTTGCCGAAGCCCCTCATAAACGGCGATCGCAACTGCGTTGGAGAGATTGAGCGAACGGCTCTCCCCGATCATGGGGATGCGGACGCACGCCTCTGCGTGTTGTACGAGAAGCTCCTCTTCGAGTCCCCTCGTCTCCTTGCCGAAGACGAGAAAATCGCCCTCGCGGTAAGCGGCGCTGCTGTAGAGCGCGCGGGCTTTGGTCGTAAAGAAATGAAACCTCCCCGCGGGATAGAGCGCGGCGAGTTCTTCAAAACTCTCGTGCACGTGCACCTTGACGAGATGCCAATAGTCGAGCCCCGCGCGGCGCAGCGCTTTTTCGGAGATATCGAAGCCGAGCGGTTTTATGAGATGCAGTTCACAACCCGTGGCGGCGCAAGTGCGGGCAATATTGCCCGTGTTCTGCGGGATCTCGGGCTCCACCAATACGACGTGAAACATACCCCCATTATAGTGGATATAAGAGAAAAAATCAAGCACTTATGATAAATTTCAGGCGCCGTACGTTTTTCACAAAAATGTCCCCCGCGCGTCGGCGCGGGGGATAACTTTACTTTTCCTCGAGAACGGATCCGAGATACTCCGTAGGGTCGGCAGGGTCGCCGTTGAGTTCCACTTCAAGGTGCAGATGCTCGCCGTCCTTGCGCTCGATGCCGTAGGCCGCCGCCACAACGCCGAGCTTTTCTCCCTTTTTGACGGAAGCGCCCTCTTTCAAAGTGCTGTCGGGTTCCACAAAGCGATAGATCGTCTTGAGCCCGTCGCCATGGTCGACAATGACGAGATTGCCCGTCTCTTCGCTGTACGAAATACTCTCGACCTTGCCGTCTGCCATGCACTTGACCTCCGTGCCCGCCTTGGCGTTAAAGTCGACCGCCTTATGGCGATAGATCCAGCCGAGCGTCTCGTTGGCGTAGATGACGTTGTATTCCACCGTGTAGCTCGCTCCCTCGATGGGAGAGACAAACCGCACGGCGTCCTCGCCGCCGGAGGGCGTGGAAGGCTCCTTCCCTTCGTCTGGATCCTTGTTTTCGTTGTTATCGCCCTCGTTGTTTCCCGTATTGCCGCCTATGTCGTCGCCCGAGGAGGGGAGATCGAGGTTTTGGCCCGAGCCCGTCGTCAGAAAGTAGACGGTGAGGACGGTCGCCGCGATAAGCAGCAGGACGCAGACGGACAGTACAATGTAGTATAGCAGTCTTTTCTTAGGTTTTGTGTTTTCTTCTTTCATGATGAAATCCTCCGATGATATGTAGGGTTTTGACAGATCACACCGTCTTTATACCAAAAATCTCAAAATCCCCCGAAAATCAGCGGGGTGCCCGCCGCCGTCTGTTCTCTCCCCACGGCGATGTGAAGATTTACCCGATAGCCGCCCAGAGACACACAACTGCCGAGACAGGGGGAGTAGCAATAATAGTTTACGACGTCCGCCGTCTCCTCCCGAAAGAGCACAACGGCGCGGAACCGCCCGAGGAGCGCCTCGCTCTCGTCGCCGTCGTAGCGGACGCTCTCCCCCTCGGGGGCGTAGAGCCATTTGTCGAGAACGGGGTTTTGGGTTTGTACGGTGAGAGAGGACGAGGACGGAGCGAGATAGAGCTCATAGTTTTTGCCGCCCGCAAAGACGGGCGCATGCACAAGACAAGCCGCCGCACCGCCGAGAAGAAAGGCGAGCGCGACAACGAACATTGCCCTTATTCCCCTGAAAAAACTCCTCATGAAAAAATCCTCCCCGTATCGGAAAGGATTTTTGACCGCCTTGCGCGGTTTTATACATATCTTCCATATCTTCGTCGGATTCGGCACGCCGTTCACTGCCAGCCGAGAGGTTGGCCGCCGAGAATGTGGATATGCAGATGACGGACCGTCTGCCCCGCGTTGTCGCCCTGATTGACGACGAGCCGATAGCCGTCTTCAAGTCCGAGGGCGGGCGCCAGGTCGGCGATCTTTTTCAACGTGCGCCCGAGAAGCGCCTCGCGTGCGCCGTCCAACTCGGAAAGGTAGGCAAAATGTTCCTTGGGCACACAAAGAAGATGCACTTTGGCAATGGGTTCGATGTCTTTGAAGATGACGATCTCCCCGTCTTCGTACACCTTGGCCGAGGGGATCTCCCCTGCGATGATCTTACAAAAAATGCAGTTTTCCATCTATATTTCCTCCAGAATTTCGGCATGAACGCCGTCTTTTTCCCGACACACAAGGCGAACCTTGCAAAGTTTCCCCTCTGTAGCGTCCGCGGCGTATACGCGAAGATAATTTTCCGTATATCCGCCGTCCGCTTCGAAGAGCGCAACCGCCTCTCTCCCCAAAAACCGTGCGATATAGCTCTCCTCCGCCTCTTTTGCCGCCTCGAGCATGCGCCCCATGCGTTCCTTTTTGACAGCGGGAGAGAGATCTTTCATCTTATATGCCGCCGTGCCCTCGCGGGGAGAGAACGGAAAGGCGTGCACCCGCGCAAAGCCCGCCTCTTTTACGATCGACAAAGAGGCGCAAAAGTCTTCTTCCGTCTCCGTGGGGAACCCGACGATGATGTCCGTCGTGATCGCGGCGTCGGGGAAATACCGATGGATCCGCCCGCACGCTTCGAGATATTTTCCGCGCGTATATTTTCTGTTCATCGCCCTGAGAACGGCGTCCGAACCGCTCTGCAAAGAGAGATGAAAGTGCGGCATGACGTTCCCCGCCGCCCTCATCTTCTCTAAAAAATCCTCCGTAACGACGCCGACTTCCAGAGAGCCGAGCCGCACGCGGGCGGGGACGTCTTTTAAGAGAAGAAGCAGGCCGCCGAGGTCTATGCCGCCATCGCGGTAGTCGGAGAGATCGATCCCCGTGAGCACGATCTCTTTGGCGGACATGCCCCTCGCCTCTTCGAGGACGTTCTCCGCCTTTCTCGAGCGGGATCTCCCCCGCAGATAGGGGATGAGGCAATAACTGCAAAAGCGGTTACAGCCGTCCTGCACGCGCAGATACGCGCGGGTCTTTGTCTCTTTGGGCGGGGGGAGTTCCGTAAAACAGCCTTCTGTCTCGCGGAAAACGCCGCGCTCGTTCAAAAGCGCCAAAATCTTATCCTTGCGCGCCGTCCCCGTGACGAGAACGACCCCCTCGCGCGACGCAAATTCCTCCGCGTTGTGCTCCGAAGCACAACCGCACACGATGACGGGCGCGGACGGATTGAATTTCCGCATGCGGGCGACCGCCTGTCGGGACTTCTTCTCCGCTTCCGCCGTCACCGCGCAGGTATTGAGGAGATAAAGATCGGCAGATCCGAGTTCGTCGGTCACTTCGTAGCCGCGCTCTTCGAGCCCGCGCATGAGGGATGCGGACTCCGCTTCGTTCTGCTTGCACCCGAGGGTAAAGACGCACGCCTTCATCGCAGCTCCCCCGCCTTATACATGACGGCCGAGAGCAGCGCGATCGCCGCCGTCTCCGCCCGCAAAATGCGTTTCCCGAGGGAGATCCCCGTAAATCCGAGCTCTTTGGCGTAAGAAAACTCCTGTTCGGTAAATCCGCCCTCACTGCCCACGACGAGGCAATATGAGGCCTCCATGTCCGCGATCTCCCCCTCGCTTTTTTCTATAAACTCGCACGCGAAGAGTTTTTGGACATACCCCCCGCACTCGGACATGGCTGCCGCAAAATCGTCGAAATATTCCACCGTGGGCACGCGGGAGCGCAAGCACTGTTTCGCGGCCTCTTTCGCGACGCGGCGAAGACGTTCGAGCTTGTTTTCATTCATATAGGCGGAACAGTAGCGGGAAGAAAACACGCCGACGCGGTTTACCCCGAGCTCCGTCGCTTTCTGCACAACGAGCTCCGTCTTGTCCCCTTTCAGCGCCCCGATGAGAAGAAACACGTCCGTCTTCGGCTCCCTGTCGGAGGGCTTTTCGCCGACGACGTGCAGCGTGAGGCAGCCCTTTTGAACTTTCCCGACAATGGCCGCATACTCCTTGCCGCTGCCGTCGAAGAGAGTCGCTTCGTCCCCCGCCGAGAGCCGCAACACGCTGTGCGCATGGCGGTATTCCTCCCCCGTGAGAACGACCTCTTCTCCTATCTTATCCACAAAAAAACGCTTTGGCGCTGCCATCACATTCTCCTCAAAACGAGGGCGAGCCATTCGCCCTTTTGTTGCTCTTCGATGAGGGAAAGCCCCTCTTGACGGAATGCTCTCTTTACTTTTTCGGCCCTGTCGGGAATGATGCCCGAGAGGATGACCGTTCCCCCCTCTTTGAGGTGCGCGGGGATCGCAGGCGCAAGGCCGACGAGGATCTCCGCCGTGATATTGGCGAGAATGAGATCGGCTTGCATGGCCGTGTCGTCGACGAGGTTGCTCTCGGCGACAACGACTTTGGACTCTACGCCGTTCTTTTGAGCGTTGTGCTTCGCGCTCGAGACGGCAACGGGGTCGATGTCGGTGAGATAGCAGAGCTCTGCGCCGAGCTTGGCGGCCGCAATGCCCAAAATGCCGCTCCCGCAACCGACGTCGAGAACAACGTCCCCCTCTTTGAGGTATTTCTGCAAGAATTCCACGCACATCGCCGTCGTCTCGTGCTCGCCCGTGCCGAACGCCATGTTGGAGTCGAGAAGAATGACTTTTTCGTCGGGTGCTTCAAGATATTCGATCCACTCGGGCACGACGACGATATGTCCCAAATGAATGGGGCGGAAGTGCTTTTTCCAGATGTCGATCCAGTCGTCGCCGTCGATCGTACGCTTGGTCTCTTCGAGGGTCCCGAACGCGATCTCCCCGCCGCTTCTTTCACGGCAATCGTAAATTTCCCGCATGATCCTGGGGATCTCCCCCTCGTTTTCGGGGAGAAGAAAGGCTTTGACGAGGACGTCGGACTTCGGCAAATTCTGCAAAGACTCGTCGAGATAATCCCAAAAGACGCCCGTCTTGCCCTCTTGCAGGGCGATGACGTCGGCGATGTCCGAAACGGCCACCCCGCCCTCGGTGTAATTCCAGAGAATGTCGGCGACGAGCTCGCTCGCTTCTGTCGTCGTATGGACGGTAAGTTCGATATATTTCATGCGGATATTATAGAATACTGCGAGGAAAATGTCAAGCGGCGGGCCATTCGGATTCCGTCATGCCGAGCCCGCCGAAGCATCACCGCTTTTTCATTAAAAAACGGCGATCTATGTCGCCGTTTTTGGGATTATTACTTTTTATATGGGTCTTTTCCGTAGAGAGCGGAGAGCGTATCGGCATATTTTTTCGACTTGTCGTAATTTTTGAGTTCGATCCCCTGTGCCGCCGCGGCAAGCGCCGCCTTCTGATCGCGGGAAAGCTTTGCGGGCGTCTCCACGATCACCCTCACGTGCATGGAGCCCGTTCCCGATCTTCCGCGGATCCCTTTCCCCCTCATCACGAACTCCGTACCCGACTGCGTTCCCTCGGGGATCGTCATGTCGAAGACGTCGTTGAGGTCGGGCGCCTTGACCGTTCCGCCGAGAATTGCCGTGAGGAACGGAACGGGCAGATCGACGTAGAGATCCATGCCGTCCCGCCTGAAAAGTTTGTGCGGTTCGATGCGGAATGTGACGATGAGATCGCCCGCCTGTCCGCCGCTCGTGCTCGCCTGTCCGAAGCCGCGCTTGCGCATCATCGAAGTTGTGTCGACGCCGGCGGGAATATCGAGGGTCACTTTGGTCTCTTTCCGCTGATATCCCTTGCCCCTGCAATCGGGACATTTTTCGGTGACGATCTTGCCTTTGCCGCCGCAGTCGGGGCAGGCGCCGACGCGTACCGTTCTGCCGAACATCGTCTCCTGCACCATGCGGACCTGTCCCTTTCCGCCGCATTTCTGGCACGTCTTATATGCGGTGCCGTTCTTGGCGCCCGTACCGCTGCAAGCGGAACAGGGTTCGTTGCGCGTGTAGGAGATCTCCCTTCTGCACCCCTTTGCCGCGTCCATAAAGGAGAGCGTGACCTGCAAGGTGACGTCTTCGCCCGTCGTATCGCGCTGGACGGTGCCGCCGCCGAACCCTTGGAAGATGGAGTCGAAAATGTCGGAAAAGCCCGTAAATCCGGCGCCGGAGAAGCCGCCAAATCCGCCTCCCCCCATGCCGCCCATACCGGGGTGTTCCTGTTCGTAGTCGTAGGCGGCGCGTTTTTGTTTATCGGAGAGCACTTCGTTTGCCTCGTTGATCTCCCTGAACTTTTCCGCGCATGTCTCGTCGCCGGGGTGAAGGTCGGGGTGATACTGCTTCGCGAGCTTACGGTAAGCCGCCTTGATCTCGTCCTCGGTCGCGTTTTTCCCGACGCCGAGTATGTCATAGTAGTTTTTTTTGTCTGCCATAATCGTCCTTGTTTGTGCCGAAAAGCCGCAATATGCGGCTTTTGGTATTGATATTGTGAGAGATCGTGTTGAATTCCGACGCGCCTCTGCGGGGCAAATTGCTTGGCTCCTTCCAAAGAGAAGCTGTCACCAAAGGTGACTGTAGTGGGCATGTTTTAAATCCGTTGCCCACCCCCTGACCCCCCTCCTCGGGAGGGGGCGCTCAACGCTTATCCCGAGGCGCCCCGCGTCATTCTGAGGTATGGACGCAGAAAGAAGTCAGAACCCTTAACTCGCCCCGCCCGCACGTTCTTTATGGCGTCGGAAGGCGGCACGAGGAGCGTAGAGACGAAGTTAGAATCTCGCGGGGCAAAACGTTAAACATGCGGCGAGATGCTTCGGTACATCTTTTACGGACTGCGTACAGCTCCTGTCCTCAGCATGACGCCGCCCGCACCCCCTTTGAACACTTTCTTTTCGAAGGCCGTAGGCCGAGCAAAGAAATGTTCGAAACCATTCCAACATCACGTGCCTTAGGCGGAATTCACTTCCGCCGTGGGCGACACAATTCGGCGCATACCCGCGCCTTATTGTAATTCAAGGGAGCATCGTTCGTGAGGTGATAAGACTTGGAAATGTACTAAGCCGACCCCTCGAACGATTTATTTTCGCTGAAAACAAATCGTTCGAAATATTTACTGCTTGAATTCCGTATCGCCGTCGTCGGAGCCGCCTGCGGCGCCGCCCTGCGGGTTCGCCTGCTGGTAAAGCTTCGTGATGACGGGCGCGATCTTCCTCTGCAATTCGTCGGCGGCCGCATTGTAGGCGTCTTCATCATCGCCCTCAAGCGCTTTCTTCGCTTCCGCTACGGCGTCTTCGAGCACTTTTTTGTCCTCTTCGGCGAGCTTGTCGCCCGCGTCGCGCAAGGTCTGTTCCACAGAGAACACAAGCCCGTCGAGCTTGTTCTTCGCCTCGACTTTCTGCTTTCTCTTCTTGTCCTCTTCGGCGTATTGCTCCGCGTCTTTCACGGCCTTGTTGATCTCGTCTTCGGAGAGGTTTGTAGAGGAAGTGATGGTGATATCCGTCGACTTGCCCGTGCCGAGGTCCTTGGCCTCGACGTGCACGATGCCGTTGTGGTCGACGTCGAACGTGACTTCGATCTGCGGGATCCCGCGGGGAGCGGGCGCGATGCCCGTCAAGGTAAATCTGCCCATCGTCTTGTTGTCGCGGCAGAATTCCCTCTCGCCCTGGAGAACATGGATCTCCACCGTTGTCTGGTTGTCGGCTGCCGTCGAGAACACTTGCGATTTCTTGACGGGGATCGTCGTATTCCTGTCGATGAGGCGGGTAAACACGCCGCCGAGCGTCTCGATGCCGAGGGAGAGCGGCATAACGTCGAGAAGAAGCACGTCTTTTACTTCGCCCGTGAGAACGCCGCCCTGAATGGCCGCGCCGACCGCAACGCACTCGTCGGGGTTGATCCCCTTAAAGGGCTCCTTCCCCGTGAGCTGCTTGACTTTCGCGACGACCGCGGGAACACGTGTGGACCCGCCGACGAGAATAACCTTGTCGATATCGCTGTACGAAAGTCCAGCGTCTTTCATCGCAAGGCGCATGGGTTCGGCGGTCTTGTCGACGAGATCGGAAATGAGCGCTTCGAATTTCTGGCGGGTGATCTCGAGTTCGAGGTGAGCGGGACCGGAGGCGGTCATAGAGATGAAAGGCAGGGAGACGGAAGTCGACGTCATGCCCGAGAGCTCGATCTTTGCCTTTTCGGCAGCTTCCTTGAGCCTCTGCATCGCCATCTTATCCTGCGAGAGGTCGACGCCGTGCGACTTTTTGAACTCTCCGACCATATAATCCATGAGGCGCTTATCGAAGTCGTCGCCGCCGAGCATGTTGTTGCCGTTCGTTGCGAGGACTTCGAACACGCCGTCGGAGATCTCGAGAATGGAGACATCGAAAGTGCCGCCGCCGAGGTCGTAGATCATGACCTTGGAGTTCTCTTTCTCCTTGTCGAGCCCATAGGAAAGCGCCGCCGCCGTGGGCTCGTTGATGATGCGCAAAACGTTGAGCCCCGCGATCTTGCCCGCGTCTTTCGTGGCCTGACGCTGGGCGTCGGTGAAATAAGCGGGGCAGGTGATCACGGCGTCCGTCACTTTCCCGCCGAGATAGGCTTCCGCGTCCGCCTTGAGCTTGCTGAGGATCATAGCGGAGATCTCCTGCGGAGAGTATGACTTATCGTCGATCTTCACCTTATAGTCGGAACCCATCTTCCGTTTAATGGAGCTGACCGTCTTTTCGGGATTGGCGACCGCCTGACGTTTTGCGACTTGCCCGACGACGCGGGAACCGTCCTTTTGGAATGCAACGACGGAGGGAGTCGTTCTCGCGCCCTCCGCATTTGCGATGACGACGGGCTCGCCGCCTTCCATCACTGCAACGCATGAATTCGTCGTACCCAAATCAATACCGATTACTTTAGACATAATATATTCTCCTTAAAATGTTTTTGTGTTTATTTTCGCCGCGCTCACTTGACCACAACGACTTGTGCGAAGCGCAGAACTTTGCCGTTTTGTTCGTAGCCCTTTGCGTAAACTTGCTTTACGGTGCCGCTCTCCTCTCCTTCTTCGGGATCGACCGCCATGATCGCCTCGTGCTTTTCGGCGTCGAACGGCTGTCCGAGAGGATCGATCGTGACGATGTTTTCCTCCTGCAAGATCTTTTCAAACGCTGCCGTCACCATCTGAATGCCCTTTTTCGTGGCCTCGTCCGTACAGCTTGCAAGCGCTCGGGCGAGATTGTCTGCGATGGGAAAGAGTTTTCCAACGACGTCCGCCCTGCCGTCTCTGTATCGCTGGGCGCTCTGGGAAGCAGTACGCTTGCGGTAGTTTTCATACTCGGCCGACACGGCGTACCATTTCCGTTTGTAATCCTCAGACGCGGCCTTTTCGCGCTCGAGCTCGGCTTTGAGCGCCTCCGCTTCCGACTTCTCGGGCTCTGCGGGCGCCGCGGCCTGTTCGGATTCTGCGTGTTTTTCCGCCGTCTGTCCGTTTTCCTCTTCTACGGGCTTTTTTGCCTCTTTTTCTTCGCGTTTTTTGCTCATATCGTACCGCCCTTTTGTTTTCCCTTTTTATATAAGGCGATTTTTGCCCAATCAAACAGATTTTACAAAAAAACAGCCCAAATCCGAAAAAATTTTTTTCGGCGGGTCTTTACAATGGGGGCAAAATGTATTAAAATAATAGAAAAGGAAGCAGTTTTGCGCGTATATCTTGCGCCTCCGCCCCGTGCTTGTTTCCTCTGAAAGGGAGCGCCGACGGCGGTAAGCTGTAAATAATGACAGAAACGGGAGGGGAAATTTTATGGAATCGAGAGCATTCGAGCTTTTTGCAAAACGCAACAATAAAGTGAGCGTCCGCGCCATACCGGGGCACTTTGCCACCCAGCATTCGCACGTCAACTATTGCATCGACATGACCCGCGTCAAGACGGAGATGAACGCGGCGAAAGCCACTGCCAAACTGCTTGCGGAGAGCTTTTCGCACGTCACGATCGATACGATCATCACGCTCGAGCGCATGAAGATGGTCGGCGCTTTCCTCGCGGAGACGCTTGCAACGGGATCGGGGCTCAACATGAACCAGGAGATCGCCGTCATTTCTCCCGAGATCACCGCCGACGAAAAACTCATTCTGCGCGACAATATGTTGCCGTATGTGCGTTTTCGCCATGTTTTGCTCCTCACCGCCACGGCGACGACGGGCATGACGGCAATGAGCGCGGTCCGCGGGATCCGCTACTACGGGGGCGAAGTTGCGGGCGTCGCAACGGTGTTCGGCGGCAAGTTCGAGATCCCCGGGGTACCCGTCGTGCGGCTCGTCGGCGCGGAAGATCTCCCCGACTACAATTCGTACCGCGCGAGCGACTGTCCCCTTTGCCGCGAGGGACGGAAAGTAGACGCCGTTGTCAATTCCTACGGCTACAGTAAAGTTTAAAAAACGTCACATATGTGCAAAAAAAGTCCTCGGAAGAGGACTTTTTTGTTTAAAGCTTTCGAGCGGAGCATGACTAATGAGAGGAGTTCTAAATAGGGATGCCCCTCATCCGTCACGGCTACGCCGTTTCACCTTCCCCCCGAGGGGGGGAAGGCTTTGCGCTCCCTCAGGATGAACGTTCCACCCGCCTGCCCCCTTTTTAAGGGGGCGGGGTAGGAGTGGGGGTTGTTCTTATTCCCTTGCCTGAGGCGAAATTTACTTCCGCCGTGGGCGACCCAATTCGGCGCATACTTACGCCTCGTTGTCTTTCAAGGGAGCATAGTACGTGGGGTAATAAGGCTCGGGAATGTACTAAGCCGACCCCTCGAACGATTTCTTTTGCGAATGCAAAAGAAATCGTTCGAAATAATTCTCCGCTCAACGCCTTATAGCGCCTTTTTTCTGTAGATGATGACGCGCTGGCCCTCCTTGACGGGAAATTCGATGTCGGGGTTGGAGGCTGTAACGTCTTCGGGCGATTTTTTCAGACGCTTGGCAAGTTCCCACAGCCCGTCGCCCGCTTTGGGAATGTATACGCTGACGGCGCTGTCGCTCTCGACGTATTTTTCCCCCTCTTTCACATCGCTGACAAGGTGTACCGAATACCTCTTTTTCCCCTTTAAGAGCACTTTGACCGTCGCCTCGGCGTCGATCTCTCCCTCTTGCTTTTGCCGTGCGGACATACCGCAGACCATAACTTCCGCCTCGCAGTCGGACGCGTCGACGGAGACGGAGAACGGAAGACTGATCTCCACGGCGCGGCGGTCGCCGTCTGCCGAGCGGACGAGAAGCGTCGCCCCCGCGATCCCCTCGGCCCGCGTGCCGTCGGGACCGTTTATAAGTTCCGCTTCGGAGCGCTGGAGCGTCACCGCCTCGAGCGTATCCGAAAAATTGATGCCGCCGGAGAGCACGGCTTTGCCGCTTACCCGCTCCGTGATGCGCTTATATTCTCCCGCGCCCGAGAACGTTCCGTCGAAATACCCGAGTTCGACTTCGCACCCCGCGGAGAAAGCGTCGGACACTCCGTCGAGTTCGACTTCTTCATACACACATCCCTCTGCCGTCAGTGTAAAACGCGCATATATCCTGCATTTTCCGTCCTCTTCTTCCGCATGGATGGAGACGTCCGCAACGCTCGCCCGCACCTCGGCGGTACAGCCGAAAGAGGCGCTGTCGCAGGGAATCTCCACGCGGAACGGCACGAGACGTTCGAAAGACGCGAGGTCGTTTTCCCCTTTGAGGGCGAGCACGCCGAGGTTGATCTCTCCCTCGGCCTTCAGAAGTCCCGTCTCGCACACGACGTCCGTGACGCAGACCGTTTCGCTGTGCTGGAGGATATCGCCGAGAAGTTCGGTCTCGAACTCGTCTTCCGCTTCGGCGGCCCCGCCGCAAAGGTGCGCCGTCACCGCCTTGACGGCCTCTCTCTTCATTATGAGATCGCCGCCCGAGAGATATCCGAAACTCTCCTCCCCGAAGAGCGTGACGTCGATGCCGAGAAGCGCCGTTAAAAATACGCTTGCGCCCTCCCGCCGCACCGAGACGTTCTCGACGGCGGCAACCGCCCTTGCCGTGAGCGCGGGATAGACGCTCTCGTCTTTTACGGTTGCGGAAAATTCTATCCCTTTCTCCGCACGGCAGACGTGTTTTTCGGCGTCCTCATAAACGATGGAAAAATGCGCCTTGCCGAAATAGCGGACCTCGCCGTTGCCCGCGTCCGCGCCCGTGAGCACGGCATGCGCATGCGCCGTTAAAACCGTCTCCACTTCCCCGCCGAAGCGGCACTCCACCGCCGTCTGCGCGGAAAGCGTTTTGATCTTCCCGTACGAACGGAACGTCTGCGTCTGAATATCCATTTTTTTCACTCCTTGCATTTTTGTTCCATTCATTGTATGTCCGAAAAGGACGGCTTATGCGCCGTTTTCGTTGTCGGATCGCGTATATTTTGGAAATTTTCGGGCAATCATTGTCACATGATAAAGCAAAAAAGCGACATCTCGGCCGTCAAGAAGACAATATCGGACTATTTCAAAAAACAAGTGGACGTTACGGTGAACATGGGGAGGAACAAGATCGTGCGGTTCTGCGGGGAGCTCTCGGGCGTGTACCCCGCCCTCTTCACCGTCTCCCCCAACGACAAAAATTTTTTGGGAAAAACTTCTTATTCGTATGCCGAAGTACTGTGCGGCAACGTAAAAATCAAGCCGCTTCCCTAAAAAACGTCATATATCTCCCCTTTTTCCGTCCGCGCGTGATACGATAGAATTGCGGCGGGAAAAGGACGGTATGATATGACGGTCATCCAGCTTTACGGCGTTCTGCACCGATACGGCGTAGACGTCTTGCTTCTCGCTCTCGGCGTGACGCTTCTCACGTCTCTCCTCAAAAAAACGGTCATGAAGTCGGTCAGCAAAAAGGTCTTTGTCTTTCTGCCATTCGGATTGGGGATCCTGATCTACGGTCTCTACAGCCTTCTCGCGCGGGGCGGCGCATGCTTTACGGCAGACGCGCTACGGGCGATCCTCGGGAACGGGATCGGGACAGGGTGTGCGGCCACCCTGTACTACATTTTCTACGAGCAATTTCTCAGGGGAAAGTTTCCCGCCGACCCCATTGCTCCGCTCCTCGAATGTGTGCCCGAAGACAAGAGACAAGAGGCCTCGAAAGCGATCTCGGACGCCTTGAAAGGCGTCTGCGCGGAAGACGCGTGCGAAAAGATCGAAGAAACGCTCGCTTGTTTTGCCGACCCTCCTCTTTCGGAAGAAGAGCTCTCGCTCACCGCAGAACTTCTGAAAGAGTACATATACGCCATTACATGACGTTTTCCGCCCGCGGTTTTCCGCGGGCGGTTTTTTTTGAACATTTATATTTCGAACATTTCTTTGCTCGGCCCGCTTACCTGCCCCCTTTGAAGGGTGGAGCGGCGCCATTCTTGCTCAACAGCCCTGTGGGCTGTGAGCGTGCCGCGACATGAGGCGTGGCCTCGCCGAAGGGGTTGCGGCGGTCCCTGCCGACGCAACGGGTGGCGCGGCATAGCCGCGTCAGGTGGGGGCTGAAGTCGGGGACGGCGTTATGCTGAGAATGGGAGCTGTACGCAGTCCGTGAAAGATGTACCGAAGCATCTCGCCGCATGCTTTACGTTTTCCCCGCGAGATTCTAACTTCGTCGCTACGCTCCTCGTGACGCCCTTCGACGCCATAAAGAACGTGCGGGCGGGGCGAGTTAAGGCTTCTGACTCCGTTCTGCATCCATACCTCAGAATGACGCGGGGCGCCTCGGGATAAGGGGGTGGGCAACGGGAGAGTGTTACGCAAGAGCTCACTTATCGTCATCCCAAAAACGCCCCGCCATAATTTTTGCTTTTTGATTTTTAATTTTTCATTTATCACTCATACTTTTCTCATGAAATATGTAACGGGCGATCTCAAGCGGGACGCAGAAGCCCTGAAAAAGCTTTTGCCCGCAGAAGATATTCTCACATTTTCCTTTACGTCGGAAAAAGGCCTCTCCTTTCTCTGCGTCTACGCCGATCCCATCACCGACAAAGAACTGCTCGGCGAACAGCTCATTCGCCCGCTCCTGCACTACGAGGGCGGAAAGAGCGCGAAAGACATTTCAAAGAGCGTCACGTCTCCCGAATTGCGCCTCAATAGGGAGTTCAAAAAACTCTCCGAAGAAGTTCTCGCGGGCAATCCCGTCCTCCTTTGGGAAGGGATGGACGAGGCCGTCATCGTCGGCACAAAAAAAGTCTTCGTCCGCGCCATCGCCGAACCCTCGACGGACGTCGCCGTCAAGGGCCCGCGCGAGGGCTTTATCGAAGACGTCAAGATCAATACTTCCCTCGTCCGCCGCCGTCTCAAGACGGGCGAACTGAAGATCGAGACCCTCGAAGTCGGCCGCCGCTCCAAAACGGTCGTCGCGCTCTGCTATCTCGAGGGCACTTCCGTGCAAGATACGGTGGATGAAGTCAGAAAAAAATTACAGGAGATCGACATCGACATCGTACCCGACTCAAGCTATCTCACACACTTTCTCTCTTCCCGCCCCTATTCGCTCGTCAAGCAGGTCGGGACGACAGAAAAGCCCGACATCTTCTGTGCCAAGATCGCGGAAGGCAGAGTGGGGCTCATTGTCGACGGTTCCCCCATCGCCCTGACCCTTCCCTATCTTCTCATCGAAGATTTCCAGTCGAGCGAAGATTATTTCGTTCCCCCTTACCGCGCGACGTTTACGCGCATTTTACGCTTTTTATCCCTCTTTGTTGCAATATATCTGCCCGCTTTTTATGTTTCGGCACAGCTCTTCAAGCTTCGGCTCTTTCCCGTGAAATTGCTCCTTACGATCGCGGGAAGCATACGCGACATCCCCTTTTCCCCCTCGCTCGAAATGCTCCTCGTTCTGTTCGTGCTCGAGGTTTTGAACGAGGCTTCTATCCGCATGCCGAAATACGTCGGCATGGCGCTCTCCGTCGTCGGTGCGCTCGTTTTGGGGGAGACGGCGGTATCGGCGGGATTTGTCTCCACGCCCGCGATCATTATCATCGCCTTTTCCGGCATCGGCCTGTACGCCGTACCCAACCTCATCGAACAGACGAGCGTTTTGCGGCTCGTCATGCTTCTCATCGCGGGCAGTGTGGGGACGTACGGCCTCATCCTCGCAACGGCGTTTATTCTACTCTACCTCGTTACGACGGAAAATTACGGCGCTCCTCTCGTGGCGCCCTTCTCGCCCCTGATCGGCAGAGACCTGCGCGACAGCGTTGTGAAATATAACCTCGGCTCGCTCAAGCTGCGGCCTGAAACGCTCGGCAGTCCCAATAAAAGGAGGCTGAAATGAACAAGATATCCCCCCGCCAACTCTATTTCTTCCTTGCCTGCGTCATGCCCGTGGGAAAACTCGTCATTCTCCCCTCTCTTCTCGCACAGTACGCTAAAAACGACCTGCTCTTTCCCATGCTCATCAGCTATCTCATACAGGCGGGCGTCGTGTTTGCCGTACTGCTCGCGATGCGCAAGGGGGAAAGCCTGTACGCGCTCCTTTCCAACACGTTCGGCAAGGTCGCAAGCATCGTAATTCTCGTCATATTGTCGATTTTTTACCTCTACGCAGGCCTCTTACCTCTCCTCGAACAGCGTCTCTTCGTGCAGAGCGTGTTCTACGATACCCTGCCGTCGCTCGCGGCTTTTGCGCCCTTTTTCGTGTTCAGCATATACCTGTGCGCGAAGCCCCTCGGCTCGCAGGGAAGAGTATGGGATATCCTCGGGCCCCTCTCCGTCGCGGGACTTGCGGGCGTCCTGATCTTATCCGTCGCCTCGACAGACCCCGGCGCGCTTCTCCCCGTGGGCGGAGGCGGTTTCAAGGGCGCGCTGAAAGCTTTTACCGTTGCGACGGGTTGGTTCTTCGACGGGGCGATCCTTCTCATGCTGCTCGGCCGCGTCGACTATAAAAAGGGAACGGCGTGGAAAGGAACTCTGTTCTATCTCGCGGGCGGGCTGGGCGTGCTCGCCTTTCTCGCCGTGTTCTATGCCGTATTTCAGGACATGGCGGCGGGCCAATACTTTGCGATCGCAAAGACGTCGAAATACTTCTCGGGCATCACCGTGCTCGGGCGCATCGACTATGTATTTATCTATATGCTCTCTCTTGTCATGGCGTTTTGGTGCACCGTCCCGCTGCAGGCGGGGATAGACTGTTACCTGCAGCCGTTCGGCAGACATCGCCATCTCGCGACGATCTTATCCGTCGCGGTCAACGCGGTCTTCCTCGTCCTCCTCTACCTGCTCGACAACCGTTTCGGCGAAGTTATGCGCTTTATCACGGGTCCGTCCTTCTGGATCTTCCCCGCTTTCTGCATTCTGCTCCCGCCCTTTTCCCTGCTTTTGAGGAGGAACCATGAACGCACGTAGATTTATCAAGACGATTCCCATGAAACTCTATCTCATCCTGCTCGGGGTCATACTTTTCGCCTTTTTTTCCAACGATTTCGGGCTCGTGGACGTACAGAAAACGGCGATCATCCTTGCCGCGGGCATCGACAAGACGGAAGACGGCTACACCCTTTCTTCACAGATCGCCGTTCCCAAGGGAAGCGACAGAACGACGGGCGGCACCTCTTCCGTAGAGATCGAAACGGAGGGAAAGACTGTTTCCGACTGCATCACCATGCTCTATACCAAGACGGGCTGGGTGCCCAAGCTCATTTTCTGCAATCTTCTGCTTCTCGGCGAAGAGACGGCGAAAGACGACGTTTTCGGAGGTCTCAACTACTTTTTAAGGAACGAATATATGTCCGATTCGTGTTTTCTCGCCGTGTGTGAGGGAAAGGCGGGCGAAGTGCTCTCCTCGCAGAGCGCGATCGACGACGCGTCTTCCCTTGCGATCACAAAACTTTTTTCCGACGCGGCAAAAAAATCGGGGAAGGTCATGCCGAACACTCTTAAAGAATTTTCCGTCTCCTATTTCGGCGTCTCAAAGAGCGGCTATTTGCCCTATGTGCGCATGAGCGATCAGGAAGGGGCGCAGGAAGCGGGCGGAAACGAGAGCTCGGGCGGCTCGGGCGGCCAGAGCAAGCCGCAAAAGATCTATACGGCAAGCGAGACGGCGATCTTTTACGAGGGAAAGATGACGGGATTGCTTCCGCCCGAAGAGACGCTCGCGTTCGCGCTTCTGAAAGGAGAAGTGTTTGCAGGGACGTTCAACGCGACCGACAAAAACAAGCCCGTCACGCTGACAGTGCTCGAAGACGACGGCAGCGTCTCGCTCGAGGCAAAAACCTCGCCGAAAGTGAAGCTTTCGCTCTCCCTCACCGTGCGTCTGTGCTGCCGCGGCGTCTCTGCGCCCATCGACGACGTTTCCACCGACGAGGTATCGGAGGAAGTATTGCGTTCCGCGGAGCAAACTTTGCAGGGCTATATGCGGAAATTGTGGGACGACTGCGCGCAGGCGGAGTGCGATCTGTTCGGTCTCAGGCGCGATCTGTACCGCTCCTCGCTCAAGCGCTACTCCGAGCTCAAAGACGTCGTTCCCAACGGCGTCGAAGCCGAAATCGAGACGCGTGTACAAACCAAGAGCTGAAAAACTTAAAAGCGGCGATCTTTCGGCAAGATCGGGATAACGGAATGACGATCCTTGTTTAATAACATATGTTATATAACATATGTTATTATATAAATTTTTTCCATTTCGTTTACAGCCGAGGAAATATGTGGTATAATATAGAGTAACAGAGAATGGCGCAAAACGCCGCTTTGAACGCATAAGATACAATTCAGGAGGATTTTTATATGGCATTGACCGAAAACAAGAAAGTTCTCGACTTTGTGAGAAAGAGCGCAGAGCTTGCCTGCCCCGACGAGATCGTCTGGATCGACGGAAGCGAAAGCCAGCTCGAAGAGCTGCGCCGCGAAGCCGTAAAAACGGGCGAAATGATAAAGCTCAACGCGGAGAAGCTCCCAGGCTGTTACTATCACCGCACGGCGGAAAACGACGTCGCCCGCGTGGAGGCGCGCACTTTCATCTGCTGCAAGAATAAGGACGACGCGGGTCCCGTCAATTATTGGATGGACCCCGCGGAAGCGTACGCAATGTGCGGCGAGATCGCCCGCGGCAAGATGAAAGGCCGCACCATGTACGTCATCCCCTATTCGATGGGCGTCGTCGGCTCCCCCTTCTCCAAAATCGGCGTTGAAGTGACCGACTCCATCTACGTCGTCCTCAATATGGCGATCATGACGCGGGTCGGGACGGAATGCTACGATTACCTCGGAAGCGACGGCGATTTCATCAAGGGCTTCCACTGCAAGTGTGACGTCGACCCCGAAAAGCGCTACATCATGCACTTCCCCGAGGACGACACCATCATCTCGGTCAACTCCGCTTACGGCGGGAACGTACTGCTCGGAAAGAAGTGCTTCGCGCTCCGCATCGCGTCCTGTCTCGGCAGAAAAGAGGGCTGGATGGCAGAGCACATGCTCATCCTCGGCGTGACGTTCCCCGACGGCAAAAAGAAATACCTCGCGGCGGCCTTCCCGTCCGCCTGCGGCAAGACCAATCTCGCCATGCTCATTCCGCCCAAACATTATCTCGAAAAGGGATATAAGATCGAGACCGTGGGCGACGATATCGCGTGGATCCGCCCCGGCAAGGATGGCAGACTCTGGGCGATCAACCCCGAAAACGGCTTCTTCGGCGTCGCGCCCGGCACGAACGAGAAGTCCAACCCCAACGCTCTCGCGGCGACAAGGAAGGGCACGATCTTCACAAATGTCGCAATCGACCCCGCCGACAACACCGTCTGGTGGGAAGGGCTCACAAAGAAAGCGCCCGATCATCTCATCGATTGGCTCGGCAACCCGTGGACGCCCGACATGGGCACCAAGGCGGCGCACCCCAATTCCCGCTTTACCGCGCCCGCGACGGGCTGCCCCTGCCTCTCCCCCGAATTCGACTCCAAAGAGGGCGTTCCGCTCGACGCGATCGTCTTCGGCGGCAGAAGAGCGACAACGACCCCGCTCGTCTATCAGTCGTGGGATTGGAACCACGGGGTGTTTGTAGGTTCCATCATGAGCTCGGAGACGACGGCGGCGGCAACGGGCGCCGTGGGCGTTCTCCGTCACGACCCTATGGCGATGAAGCCTTTCTGCGGCTACCATATGGCCGATTACTTCGGACATTGGATCGAAATGGGAAAGAAAATTACAAATCCGCCCAAGATCTTCAACGTGAACTGGTTCCGTCAGGATGAAAACGGTGAATTCCTCTGGCCCGGCTTCGGTGACAATATGCGCGTTCTCGAATGGATCTTCAAACGCTGCGACGACGCCGTGGACGCCGAGAAGACGGCGATCGGCTATGTTCCCTATGCGAAAGACATCGACCTCGAGGGACTCGACTACAGCCGCGAAACGCTCGAAAGCATTCTCTACATCGACAAAAAACGTTGGTCCGCAGAGGCGGATGAGATCGCGGAATACTACAAGCAATTCGGCGACAGACTGCCGCGGGAACTCAAAGAAAGCCTTGAAACGCTAAAAAAGAACTGCGAAGAATAAGAGAATAAAAGCAAGAAACGGCTGCCGAAAGGCAGCCGTTTCTTTTGTAAATGAGATATTATACCGTTTCATCCAGGCCGAGGAGATAGTCGGCGGAGACGTGGAACAGACGGCACAAAAAGATGAGCTTTTCATAGTCAAGCTCGAGCACACCCGATTCATAACGCGCATAGGAAGGCTGAAGCATTCCCAACCGCTCCGCGACCTGCTTTTGCGTGAATCCTGCATATTTTCGGCTTTCCTGCAGCCTCTTTCCGACCTCGTTGCTTATCATTTTTGAAAATTATAACAAAATTTGTTATAATTTGCTTGACTTATAACGATTATTGTTATACAATATAACGGATATGGTTATATATGAGACTTGATTTTGGACATCGAAAGGTTTGGAAAGCGGCTTGAAAGAACGATCAGGGAAAAAGGATATATAAGATATGACTTTGCAAAACATGCGGGGATAAGGGTTTCTACGCTTTACGACATTTGCAGGTGCGGACGCCTTCCCTCAATGACCGTATTTCTTCGGTTCTTGGAGCTCCTGCACGTCAGTGCCGACATGCTCCTCGGAAACGAACCATCAGAGTGATTGCTCCCCTCCCGCTGAATGACGCATTGTCGGGGTCTTGGGCAGCGAGGCATTTCCAATAACGCCCCGCCACTATTTCTAATGCTTAATTCCTAATTAAAAAAGCGCCCGCGGTCGAAATGCCGCGGGCGGGTAAACCGTACGAAATGACTTTTATTGGGGGAAAGACATGTTTCTATGCGATTTACCTTCTTTCGCCTTTTTTCGGCGGAAGATATTTCCATTATAATCGTATAATATACGATTGTCAAGCAAAAAATCGTACATTGTGCGATATTTTTTTATGAAAAATAAAAATTTCGGGGGAAATTATGGAACTGAAAGACATTCAGCGGCGCTTGAGGGAGTGCGTCGCGGCAAGCGGGATCCCGCAAAAGGAGATCGCAAAGGGAATTGGCGTGTCTGCGCAGACGGTTTCGAAATACATGAAAAAAGACGTCTTTCCCGCGCTCGACACGTTTGCCAAACTGTGTGCGCTTCTCGACGTCAGATCGGATTACATTCTGGGCATTGCCGAGTACTGAAAAAATTTTCGGAAAATTTTTCGGAAAACTATTGACAAATCGGAAATCTATGATATACTAAAGCCAGAAAGAGAAAAGAAGTAACAATTTTTGTGAGTATCTTTCATGAAAGATGTGCGGGCGGAAAAGCTCGCAGTCCGCAGGGAAGCCGATGAGGGAAGGCAAGGCTTCCGAAAAAAATTCATATCGGGAGGTACAACGATATGACCACACTCCACGGATGGGGAACGACCCAATAAAGGAGGAAAAGACCAATGTACCATTATATGATAAGGGCGGAAAAGCGACTTTGAAGTGAGCGCGGCGATGGGAAAACGCCGCATGGGCCGAGGCCCGAACAATGAGTGAAGTCGAGAAATGCCCGATATGGACATCGCCCGACAACTGAATCAACGAACTTGGCCCCCGTGCGGTTGCGCGGGGGCGCATTCGTTTTCCGCAAAAATTCCGCAGGGGCTAACGCTTTCCCCCTTTTCCCGTAAAGACGGGGCTCTGTAGGATCCCCGTGGTGAGAGTGGGTTTGGGAGATTGTGTTTTCAGCCCCTCCTCAATGAGCGAGAGCAAAAAATTTTTGGAGTCCGTCAGCGTTTTGCCGAACAGATAGCACGAGAGCGACCCCGGAACGGTATTGAGTTCATTGAAATACACATTATTCCCAACGAGCAGGAAATCCGCCCGCACGACGCCCTTTGCGCGGAAACTCTCATACAGCAACTTCGTGCAATTTTGCACAATATCTGCGATTTTTTGCGGAATATCCGCGGGAATCTGAGAGCGTTTCCCCTCACCGCCCTCATATTTTTCCCTGAAAGAGAGAATGTCGTCGCGGGAAAACACTTCTTCCACGGGCGAGAGGCGAATTTCGCCGTCGATACGGCAGGCGGCGCAGTTTAAATCGCGTTTTTCGCGCACATATGGTTCAATTAACGCCGAACGGTCGAGCGAAAAGGCAAGAGAGAGCGCCTGTTGAAGCTCCTCCCCGTCTCGGGCGACTTTGATGCCGATGCTCGAGCCCAGCCGCGCGGGCTTTACGATGACGGGGAACGGAAAGGGCGGCGCCGTGAACTTTTCTCCCTCATACACGGTTACGCCGTCGAGGACGGGCAACCCCAAGCCCCGTGCCATCGCCTTGGAGAGCGATTTGTCCATAAAGACAGACGAGAGCGCGGTATCTGCCGAAGCGCATGCGATGCCGTACCACTTGATCAGAGCGGAGAGCGTGCCGTCTTCGCCGTACCCCCCGTGGCAGCAGTTGAGTGCGACGCCGACGGGGATCTTTTTATGTCCTTTCGGAATTTCCAGCCCGCCGTCGCAAAAGCGCAACTCTTTCCACTTCTTAGAAAAGGTCCCGAAGTCCGTCACCGCGCGCATTTCTCCCGTATACATCTTGTTTTCGCGGGTGAGGTATACGGGAAGAACGTCGCGGTCCGCCCCGCGCAACAAATTGGTGCACAGCATGCCCGTGATGACGGAAATCTCGTGTTCGTTGGAATTTCCGCCGAAGAAAACGGCAATTTTTTTTGTCATAAAAAAACACCTCCGAGTTGATTTTTCCTCTTTGGTGATTTGCGTGTTGTATTCTGGAGAAAACGTGCTTTCTCCCCTTTCAGAAAACTTGATTTCTCATAATCCCGCAGGGGGGTGAAGCGCCTCGGACTCGTCGCCGCACGAGCGCGTTTTACGCTTTTCTTGCGAAGAGCTCTGTTCGCTCTCGGCGTCTCCTCTTTCCAAAAAATCTTGCTTCGCAATCTTTTTTGGAAGTCCTATGCTTTTCGTAGGCCGCTCGCCGAGTAAAGAAATGTTCGAAACCATTCCAAAATTGCGGCGCGTGGCGGGGTTCCCCCGCCTAAGCGCACCCTATTTGGTACCCTACGGGAACCTTATTGTCCTTGCATATAACGCTTCCGCGGCCAACCCGATTGATGAACGGGGAAGGTTCGCTCGAACACTTTCTTTTTGTAGGCCCGCGAGATTCTTCGCTTCGCTCAGAATGACGCGCGGGGCAGAATGACGCGCGGGCGAACTCCCTACGCGTCCGCGGGCCGAGCAAAGAAATGTTCGAAACCATTCCAACATCACGTGCCTTAGGCGGAATTTACTTCCGCCGTGGGCGACACAATTCGGCGCATACCTGCGCCTCGTTGTCTTTCAAGGATGCATCGTTCGTGGGGTGATAAGGCTCGGAAATGCAATAAGCCGACCCCTCGAACGATTTGTTTTCGCAGAAAACAAATCGTTCGAAATAATTCCGAAATTCCTTTCAATACTTATCCGGCAAATCGTTTAAAAAGAGTACGGTGTCGCCTACTTGCAAAATCTCGCTGAGAACGATCTGCGCGGCCGCAAGCGTCGGGACGATCTTGAGTTTTTCCTCGTCTCCGCCGTTCTCCTTATAGCCGTTGCGGACGGCGAGCACGCGCGTCTCGCCCACGAGAACGACCGTATCCAGCCCGACAAGTTCTCTGCCGAGCGCCTCGTTTGCCTCTTCGTCGAGTTCACCGAGCTCCACAAGCCCGGGAGTGACGATCACCTTTTTCCCCGCCGAAAGTCTGAGCACTTCCACGGCGTTTTTCGCGCCCGCAGGATTGGAATTATAGCTGTCGTCCAGAATGACGACCCCGCCGCTCTCCGACCGTTCGAGCCTGTGCGGCACGGGATTGAGGCGCGGAATTGCCGCCACGATCTCTTCGAACGTCATACCGAGCATATAGCAAAGCGCGGCCGAAATGGCGATGTCCTCCGCGGCATGACGGCCGAGAAGCCGCGTCTCAACAACCGCCCTGTTTTCCCCGATAACGAGCGTAAACGTTGTTTTATCGCAACATATGTCGATGTTTTCTGCCTTGAAATCTCTTCCCGCCGCGAATGCGTCTTCGCGCATCGAAGCGACGCTCTCTCCCAGAACGACCTTTTCCGCCGCCCGCGCGAGCTCGCCCTTTTCGCGCATGATGTTTTCAAGACTTTTAAACGTTTCGAGGTGCTGTGCGCACACGCCCGTCACGACGCCGACGGACGGCTTCACCATCTCGCAGAGTTCTTTTATGTCGCCGACGTGCCGCGCCCCCATCTCGGCGAGGAAAATATCGCAGTCGAGCCCCCCGTTGTTGACGGTTTTGGCGATGCCGATGGGAGTATTATAGGAAGCGGGCGTGGCGATGACCCTGAATTTTCCGGAGAGCATCTGCGCGGCGTACGTCTTGACGCTCGTCTTGCCGAAACTGCCCGTGACGCCGACCTTGATGCAGGCGCTCTCTGCAAGCGCACGCGCCGCCTTTTTGATGAAATACCTGCCGCGGGGGATCTCATACGCTTTCATGACGCAGTTCGCCGCCGCGACGAATGCAAACAGCAGGGCGGGAAAGAGGCCGACGGGCGCCATTCTGAGCGCCAGGGCCAGGGGATGGCCGATCGCCTCTTCGGCGCAGAAGAGCCCGATCCCGCAGCCGAAAAGAGCGGCGAAAATCAAAAGATATGTGCAAATGAAGAGCCTTATGAGGCGTTTCGTGAAGTCCACGGGGACCTTTAACGCCTTTCGGAATGCAAACGCAAACAACGCGCACAGCCCGATGTAGCCCGCCGCCTCGATGATCTCCGCAAAGGCGCCCAAAAAGGAGAAACACAGCCCGAGAAGAGCCGTGATGAGCACGACGCAGAGTGCGAGGAGCTGATATCTGCGGCGAAGCATGTTCTTCTTTTTTACATACCACTTTACAGCGTCCCCGCTCGCATAATTCTCCTGTTGCAATATGCCGAAGAGGGGCAGTGCGCAATACGACAAGATCGCGGAAAAGGCCGCGGAATACGTCGCTATGATGAGAAACTCGGTTGTGTTTGGCATCGTAAAAACTCCTCTGCCGCCAAATTGAAGGCAAGCGGGTCATCCAAAAAGGGAAAATGGCCGCAGTTTTTCAGGATCTTCAGCCGACTTCCCGAAATTTTTTCAAGGTAGATACGGATCGACGAGAGCGGGACCTCTTCATCTTTCTCCCCGTGCAGAAACAGCACAGGCGCGGAGATCTTTGCGGCGGTCTCCCTCAGATCTTCGTTGACGATCTTTTTGTAGCTCTCCCGCATGACGGGGGAAAGCGTTTTATACTCCGCGCTCCCGAAGTGTTTTTCGGCGAATTTCGGCGCGATCTTCTTGCAAATTTTATAACTTTTCACGCGAAAACGGTAACATATGTTGCGCTTTTTTACGATTCCCGCACAGCCCGTGAGCACGGCGCGGGAGAAAAGGCCATCCGCGAGAAGTTTTACCGCCACTCTCCCCCCGAACGAATGTGCGATGAGGCGGGGACGGTCGAGGCCGAGCTCTTTTACGGCGTTCTTCGTCCAGTCGGCATAGTCGCCGACCGACCAGGGCGCGGCAAGCGCTTCCGCCTGCCCCATCCCGGGGAAATCGAGGGCGGTAACGCGGTAAAACTGCGAAAAATACTTTATCTGCGGGTAAAAACACTCCTTTGAGGCAAGATATCCGTGCAAAAACAAGAGATCTTCTCCCGTTCCGCACCGCAAATAAGAGAGACTCAATCAAGCTCCTTTACCATGACAACGGCGTCTTCTCCGTCGGGATAATAGCGGGTGCGGCAGTAAAGGCCGCAGAACCCGTTTTTCAGGTACAAGATCTGCGCGGGGGCGTTGGAGACGCGGACTTCGAGAAATACTTTTTTTACGCCCCTCTCCCGCGCTTTTTCGATCAGCGCTTCCAGCACGGCCCTGCCCCGCCCGCAACGGCGGTACATTTCGCTCACCGCGACGAGCTGGATCTCCGCTTCATCCATGACGACGCTCATGCCGCCGTAGGCGACGACATTTCCATCTTCCTCGAGGAGAATGCCGACAAAGCGATCGGATAAAAAGGAGTCGGCGAGCATGCGCCGCGTCCACGGGTCCGAAAAACATTCCTCTTCGATGGCGGCGATCTGGTCGAGATCGCCGACCGTCCATGTCCGCATGCTCATCGTTTTTCCTCCGCGCTCGACTTTCTCAGATATTCCGCCCCGAGCAGAGCGCACGGTCCCGCGTTGCGGGCGAGCGCCTCTACGGCCGCCAACAGCCCGTCTGCCGCGCAAACGACTTGGCTCCCGATCGTAAGTTCTTCCCCCGAAACGGGCGCATATCCCTGCGCGATCAGCGCCTCGGCTTCCTCTCGGGAGAGATAGCGGGCGGGCGCGACGGCAGCGGTCCCGTCGTAGGGGCAGGCGTAGAAATACCCGTGTCCCGCGTCTACGAGACAAAGCTTTTTGCCGCTCTTTTCAGCATATGCAAGGCAGTCGAAAGAAGTGACGGCAAGAGCGGGTATCTCCGCCGCCATGCATAGTCCTTTGGCCGTAGAAATGCCGATACGGATCCCCGTAAACGACCCCGGGCCGACGACGCAGGCGATAAGATCGCAGTCTCCGAGGGAAAGTCCCGCCTCTTTCAGGGCGGCGTCGATCTCCCCCATGAGCCGCACGGAATGCTGCATGGCGCAGTCCGGCAGATCTCTCACAGAAGTTCTCTCCCCCTTTGCGATGACGGCGAGCCGCTTTGCACTTGTATCGATTGCAAGAAATTTCAAAATTCTATCTCCCTGCCGCCGACAGTTTTTTTGATCTTTATAACCTTACAGTCTGCGGGAAGCAACGACGGGATCCTTTCGCTCCACTCCACGAGACAGACGCCGCCCGCCTGAAAGTATTCGCCGAACCCGAGGGCACAGGCGTAGTCTTCGGAAGCGACGCGGTAGCAGTCGAAATGATAGAGCGGAAGGCGCCCCTCTTCATAACTGTTGATGTAGGCGTATGTGGGGCTCGTCACTTCGGCCCTTATCCCGAGCCCGCGCGCGATCCCCTTGGCGAGGACGGTCTTCCCCGCGCCCATTTCCCCCTCCAAAAGGACGGTATCGCCCGCCTTGAGCGTTTTTGCAAAGGTCTCCGCCCAGCAAAGCGTTTCCTCTTCGGAATGTGAAACAAAAACAGCCATACACGGACATTATACCGCATACGGCCGAAGTTTGCAAGAAAATTAAAAATCAAAAATTAAAAATTATGGCGTGCGATCGACAATGGCACGGGATGGGGCAAAGTGAGCGCGTGACTTTTGTCAAGCGTCGGGGGGGGGATCGGCGTGCTTTTTCTCGAGCTTATTCCGCGTGGCCCTGATGAGGCGGGAGAGAGGTTTATAGATGATAAAGACAATAACGGAAATCACGACGCTCTTGATCGCGTTGAAAGCGAGGACGAACGGCCACGCCTCGTCAAACATCGCCGCCGCGCCCTCTCCCACGAAGAAGGGGAAATTGATATAGCGGTTGACGGGCAGGCTCACGGCGACCTGCAAAACGCAAGCCATGACGAGCGTCACCGCGACCCACCATCTCCCCTTTTTAAAGCGGTATAAGAGAGACGGAATGATGATAAAGGCCGTAGACATCAAAAAATTGGCCAGTTCCCCCACGCCCCCCGAGGAAGATTTCGTGAGACACAGAAGCTCCTTGATCCCGATGGAGACGATCGCCTCGACGGGGCCGAAAATATAGCCCTCGATCATGAAAAAAACATTGGCGAAGTCAAGCTTTAAGTAGGGAGCAACGGGAAAGATGGGAAATTCAAGAAAGGTCACGACGAATGCGAGCGCCGTGAAGAGCGCCATATAGGCAATGTGAGTCGCCGAAAAGTGATAGGACAGGATACGTCTTGTTTTTTCTTTCATAAAGAACACCTCTGAAAAAATTTTTTCGGATATTCTTTGAAAAGCGCCCCGCAAAATGCGGGGCGCAAAAATTCCATGCTTCTTTTCTCATCCGGACTATACCGTCGGTGCGGGAATTTCACCCGCTCGGCCCGAAAGGGTTCGCAGACTTTACTGCCGGTGGAGACTTTCACTCCGCCCCAAAGAATATTCGATTTGCCTTGATTATACTATGGAACGAAATGCCTGTCAAGTATTTTTTGTGGCTCGGTGCAATACACGGGGGGCGGCGTGCGGCGTCAGATCTCCTTTGCCTTTTCCACCAACGTCTTGAATTCTGCCTTATACACGTCCTTTTCAAGATAGGCGGGAAAGTCGGCAAGACGGCCCAAAATCGCTTCGTAACTTGCATTTTTCTTGTAAGCGGAGTCGCGTAGCAACAAGCCGAACTCGGCGACGCAGGAAATGAACAGCGCATCCTCGTTTTCGGACAATATGTTGCGAATTTCAGCCGTCACGGCGCCCGCGGTCTTTTCCGCGTCCGCACGCTTGAAGCGGATCTCAACGTTCCCCAAAACGGCCTCTTCAACAGCGTCTTCCTTGAGTTCCACCTCAAAGAGGGCGGTCACGCAGAGGTTGGAGCCGATCTCTCCCGCGTCCTTTTCCTGATTGTTGAAGTCGTCCTCGCTCATCAGCTTCATGTCATAGCCGATGAGGCGGTATTTTTCAACGGTCTCCTCCGAGAACGTTACGCCCGCCTTGGCGTCCTTGGCGACGGCGACGAGCATACCGTTGAGCTCCTCTCCCATGACTTTTTCGGCCTCCATAGGCGTATCGATATAGGCATAGTTTCCGTTGCCGTTTAAGGCGAGCGTCTGCATGAAATCGTCGCGCATGTTGCCGATCCCGACTCCCAAAACGGAGAGATATACGCCCGTTTTTGCCTTTTCCTGAATGAATTCGAGCAGTTCATCCTGCGTCTGCAAACCGACGTTGAAATCGCCGTCGGAGAGCAAAATCACGCGGTTATTGCCGTTTTCGGAGAAGTGCCGCGCGGCAAGGTCGTAGGCGACCTCGAGCCCGCCCGAGCCGTTCGTCGAGCCGTAGGCATTAAGCTTTTCCACGGCGCGGAGAATGGTTTTTTTGCCCTCAGCCGTCGCCATGGTGGGCTCCAAAACTTCCCCCGCTTGACCTGCATAGGCCGCGATGGAGACGCTGTCGTTGTCGTTGAGCCCTGCAACGAGCTTTTCAATGCCGTATTTGACGAGGTCGAGGCAGGTGGTGCCTTCGAGCCCCACAACGCGCGACCCCATGGAACCCGACGTGTCGATGAGGAACACATAGTTGTTGCGCTCAGCCGAGAGAAGTCTCTCCTCCGTCTTGACGCCGACGGTGACGAGCTTGTGTTCGGGCTCCCACGGACAATCGGTGAGATAGGCCGTCGCCTTCATCACTTCCCCCTCCGCGGGCGCGGGATAGTCATAGGAGAAGTAGTTGATGAGCTCCTCGATGCGCACGGAATCGGATGCGATCGAGCGGCCCATGTTGAGCTGCGAACGCACTTGCGAGTAGTTTGCCGTGTTTCTGTCGAGGGAGAAGTAGATGCTTTCCTCTTCGGCAGTGGTGTGGAAATTTGTCTCCACAATGCTGTCGTAGTGATAGTTCCCGTCCATGCTCCCGTCCGCTTCCTCATCGGAAGAGGGGGAGAACACGGTGCCGGGGAACCCGGTTTCGCTGTCATACCAATTTCCGTTGGCAGCGCCGCAGCCTGTAAACGCAAAAATCGCCGCAAGGGCAATGCCCGCAAAAAATTTCTTTTTCATGATGAGACCTCCATATCGTCTTTTGCAATTACAACGAATCGGCGCTTGCCTTTGTCCCGTTTTTCGGAAAAAAATTTAAAATTAAAGTGGTAATTTATTAGAATGACACCCCCTCAGTCGCGCAAGGACAGCGCGACAGCTCCCCCTCAAGGGGGCGCCGAGAAATGGCGGACCCTTGCCCACCCCTTGAGGGGTGGGTGTCACTTTAGTGACGGAAAGGGTGTCATTCTAAATATGTTTCACCTCAATTTTTAATATTGAATTCTCCCCGCTCAGCATGACGTCGCGCCGACCTGCCTCGGGATGAGGGCGGGACGGGAGCCGTTCTTAAATCAAATAATCCATCAAAGCGGAGAATGCGTCTTCATTCGACGACTGCACAGAGACGCAGTACGCCGTGTTCTGCGAATAAAAACTTCCGAAGCACACATATTCTCCGTTCAAATACGTCTCTTTGAACGTATAAGTTGCAGTTTTTGAGGGAAGCTCTTCGTACTCGCTGAGCTCCGCCGCCCGATATTTTCCGCCCGAGAGGTCGGTATAGACGGTGGCGCTCACCCGCCTTCCCTCCTGTAGATAGACGAGTTCCGTTTGTAGCAGGGCCGCATCTTCCCCCACATAATACAGCGTATAGGTCGCACCGACGTCTGATGAAAGCCCGAGGGCGGTCAACTTCCCGAGGCCCGAATACTCCTTTTGCAGTTCGTTGACTCCCGCCGCCCGCGACGTTGCCGCCGCAAGTTCAAAGACCTCTCTTTCGGGCGACGACGGAGGAGCGCTCCCCTCGCTCGATTCCCCCGCATGATCTTCGCCCGACGCCGTGCCGCCGTTCTGATCGGGGACAGACGAAAAAGAGGGCAATACGCCGATCGCAACGATCGCGACAAGGAGAATACAGGCGCATGCGGAAGAGAGCGCGATCCACAGTCTCCGTCTCGCGCGTTTCTTTTTGGCCTGTTCTTCGAAGAGGGCGCGTTTCGCCGCCGAAAGATCTACGTGCGGCTCTTCCGTCCCCTCGAAATATGAACAGACTTTCTCTTCGATGCTCTCGTCCTTTTTCATGTCTTTCATGATAATAACGTTAATCTCCCTGCGTTTGTCCCGTTGCGAGCAGTTTTTTCAGCGCATTTTCAGCGCGGGCGATCGCCCTTTCCGCCGCCGATTTGCTCATGCCCGTCTCTTTTGCAATCTCCCGCACCGTGAGATCGAGATAGTAGCGAAAGTAGATGATCTTCTTATCTGCAGGCGGCAAACGCTTTACCGCACTCTCCAAAAGGAGCGCCTCCTCCCTCTTTTCGGGAGAATAGCGCTCGTCGGCAAGTGAAAAGAAAGCGTCTATGTCCTCAACCGCCCTGCGCTTATTTCTGCGCAGCAGATCGAGCGCCGTATTGCGGACAAGACGCATCAAAAACCCGTATCCGTTCCCGCCGCGGAAAGAGGAAGCAAAGCGGGCCAGCTTGACAAAGCTCTCCGAAACGACGTCCTCGGCATCCTCTTTCGAAGTCACGATGCCGCGGGCCAGCGCGAACATGCGCTTTCCGCACTGCGTAAAGATCTCGTCGAGCGCGTCCGAACTTCCCGCGGCGACACGGTAAATGAGTATATTCAGTTGTTCGCTGTCAAACGACGGCACCGAACGGCTCCTCTCTTATTTATTTCTCGTAGATCTCCCGCTTCAGAACGCCTAAATAGGGCAAATTGCGGTATTTTTCGTTATAGTCGAGCCCATAGCCGACGACAAACTCGTTTTCGATGTCGAAACAGTTGTAGTCGGGGGCGATCTCATAGGCACGGCGGCCCTTTTTGTTGAGCAGCGTGACGATGCATACCGATTTCGCGCCCCGCTCGCCGAGGAGCTGTTTGAGATTTGCGAGCGTGAAGCCGCTGTCGATAATATCTTCCACGATCACGACGTCCCTGCCCCGGACGTCGGTGTCGAGATCCTTTTTCATGCGCAGTTTTCCCGAGGAGACGGAGCCGCCGCCATAGGAAGAGACCGCCATGAAATCGAGCGTCACGGGAATATCGAGATGCCTGATAAAGTCCGAATAAAAGATGATGCTTCCCTTGAGAATGCCGACGACCACGGGATTGCTTTCGCGATAGCGCTTCCCGATAGCAAGCGCCGCCTCTTTGACCTTGGCGCGTAGCTCTTCCTCGGTAATCAGAATACGTTCGATGTCCTGAAGCATAAATTCTCTCCTTTGTGGTAATTTTATTTCTCCCGCGAGGGACCTTTCTTCCGCCTCAGCCGATGATGCCGCGGCGGACTGTTTTATCGGTGACCTTTACGCTATCGGCGATCTCCACGCCGACGACGACAAGCACCTCGCTCCCCTTGGCGATGACGGGGAGTTTGCGGGAGAGCCGTGACGGGATCTTTCTGTCCGTCAAAAACTTTTTGAGCGTCTTCCGCGGGGAATGGTACGGCGTGATTTCGTCTCCCTCCCGTCGCGTTCTCACGACGCAACCCTCGGGAAAAGCGTCTAAATCGACATGTAACCATCGTTTTTCGTCGGAACGCTCGGGTTTTTCCTCCTCCCACACCTCGAACGGCGCGGGCGCGAGACAGAGCTGCGCCTTGGGCACAAACGGATACGGCCCCTTCATCGGCACGCCATCGACGGATAGATCGAAGACGATGTATCCCCCCTCGCGGAAAGCGTAGAGCCCGATGCCCTTCATGGTTTCGGGAAGTGGAAGGGCGACCTTTTTCCCGCTCTGTAAATTTCTGAGTTTTTCGATTTCGGCAATGTTTGCGCGGGAATATTCCCCGTCCGCGGCGCAACGCCGCATACAGAAAAGACACGCGCGGCGAAAGAGCACGTCGGGAAGATCCACGGGGACACGTTCTTCCCCCACGGTCCGCACGATTTTTTCCTCCGCAAGTCTCTGAAGAAAATCGTCCTCCTCCGCGGCGAGCGATGCAAACTCCACGAGGTGCTTTGCGGCGTTTCCGTGGATCTTTTCGAAAGCGGGAAGAGCGGTATGACGAATATAGTTGCGGGTGTAATTTTCGTCCGCGTTGGAGGAGTCTTCCACATGGGGAAGCCCGTTTTCCGCAACATATGTCGCGATTTCTTCGCGCGAGACGGAGAGTAGCGGCCGTATGATGCCGCCGTACTCCGTGATCGCTTTCATCCCGGAGACGCCCGACCCGCGGGCGAGTCGGAAGAGGATCGTCTCGGCAACGTCGTCCGCATGGTGGGCCGTCGCAACAAAATCGGCCCCGCCCTTTTCGAGAAGTTCGCGGAAAGCCCCGTAACGCACGGCGCGAGCGGTCTCTTCCACGCCCCCGCCCTGCTCTTTTACGAGTTTCGGCACATCGACGCGCAAAACGGTGAGCGGGATCCCCCATTGTTCGCACATATCCTTACAGAATTGCATGTCGCGGATCGATTCTTCCCCGCGGATCCCGTGCTCGATGTGGAGTGCCGAGAGCGTGATCTTGCACGTTTCGGCCTGCTCCTTGAACGCATACAGGAGCCCAACGGAGTCGACCCCGCCCGAAAAAGCGACGCATATGCGCCGATTTTGATATTTTTTTGCGTCAAAGAGCTTCATGGAGAACCTTAGTATAGCATATCCCCCGCAAAAAAGCAAGCCGCGGCATGCAAAAACCGCGGCTCAGTTCCCTTGCGAAGCGCTCATTCGTACGTTTCCGCGCATGCGCGCAGTTTTTTCACTACTGCCGCGCCCCCTCTTTGTGCGGCAAGCGCCTCCAGATCGTCTTCTTCGAGCCGCACCGTCATCATCTCTTCGTGGGAGATCGTCTCGAGAACGCACGTCTCCCCGCGGAAGATCGCAAGGTCTTCGTAGAACAGATCGTTGTTTTCGCCGAAAGACAGCTGCCCCCAATCCAAGAAATAGCGGCTCCGATCATGGGGCGGGTCTTTCAGCGTACTCTCTTCGAGAAAGGCCGCCCGTTTTTCATCGTCCAACATAAAATCGCATTCCTCGTGAAGCCGGTTGGAATATCCGAACGTGACGCGGGGAGAGAGCGATCTGTGAAAGGCGAGAAGTTTTCTGCCCGTGAATTCGTAATCCACATCGACGGAGTAGCTGCGCTTTAAAGAGCGAAGATTTTCTTTCTCCTGCCCGATGAGCCTTTTATAGTAGGCGGTAAACGTCTCCTTAGACGGAACGCCGCCGAAAAAAGCAAGCATAGATTCGGAAAGCCGCGTCTTTTCGGGATCATAGCTTTCGATCTCCCTTTCATGTTGTGCGATCGATTTCAGACAATTCTCTCTCTGTTCCCCGAACGCTTTTTTCAGGTCGCTCATCCTGAGAGAATGCTTCAGCGCTGTCGTAGCGCACTTGGCCCGCGTACCGACGGCGACGAGATAACGGATGAGAAAATTTCTGTCCTTTGCCGTCAGAGCGGTGCGGTAAGCTCCGTCGAGCGTGTATTTCATTGCTTTTTCCTCCGAATTGATTATAGCATACTCTCCGCCCAAAGACAAGAATATTCGAAAAATTACGGAATGGGACGGTTTGAACGCCGCGCCGCCCGACGGATGATCCGTCGGGCGGCGCAAATTTCCGATCGAAAAAAATAATTTCTGAATTTGTTCCAAAATCGATTGACAAACAGCGTGCTTTCCGTTACAATAAGAAAGGTATTCGGTGCGAGCCGAATATTTTTATCGCGGGGTAGAGCAGCCAGGTAGCTCGTCGGGCTCATAACCCGGAGGTCGTAGGTTCGAATCCTACCCCCGCAA
>CANQHG010000010.1 GCA_947623655.1 uncultured Clostridia bacterium
TTGCTCAAAAGAATTGACAGAAACTGTTTTTGTGTTACAAAAAATCGTTTCTTTCTTATTCCATTTTTAATCTGCGTAAACCGGGCGACAGCCCGACGCTACCCGTTCCTCAGAGTAGCTTGACAAGTATATCATAAAACGTACATGTGTGTCAAGCAATTTCAGGCACTTTTCAGGAATTTTTTTCGGAAATTTTTCCGTGTCCGTAAAAGCGCACTGTCTCTGTTTCCCGAACAGCTTGTTCATTCTAACACAGTGTTTTTTTAAAGTCAACTGATTTTTACCCCAAAATTACGATTTTTTTCGGAAATTTTTGTCTTTTTTTGCCGAAATTTCAGAGGCACAAGATGTTGTGTTTTTTGCGGATATGTGATACAATTATGCTATCCTGCGGGCCGTGAAGACGAATCGGGCCGTTCGGACGGAGAAAAAAATGAAGACTCTTCGGATCGTTTTTTGTATTCTCGCATGCGCGTGCGTCGCGGCAGTGGTGCCCGTTGCGATTTTTTTCGAATATTACTGCCTCATCCCCATCGCGGGGGCTTTTTGCTTCGGTGCGGCGATGCTTCTTGCAAAACGCGCTTCCGTTCCCAAGACGGAAAAGCCGAGCTTTATGAACTCTGACGAAGAAAACGCCCGCATCAACGAAAAGCTCAGAGAGAAGAGCGACAAAGAGGAGTGACTCTATACATTATTATATATAATAAGGAGAGCAGTTGCTCTCCTTTTTTGAATGTCCGCGCGCTCATTCTGAGCGTAGCGAAGAATCCCCTCATACGGGCAGAGCCTTGGCGCCCCTCGCAGGGGTGCTGTCATGAGCACAGCGAATGACTGAGGGGTTTGAACCCTTTCGGCCCTTGCGGGCCACTTCCCCTAAAAGGGGCAGCAAGGTAAAGATCCTGACCTCGAGGGGTGGGTGCCCCATAGGGGCAGGAGGAGTGTGTGCGGCGTCATGCTGAGCCCGAGAGTAAGAACGCAGTCTACGAGAGTAAGTCCGAAGCATCTCGCCGCATGTTTCTACGGCCCCCGCGAGATTCTTCGGGTTAGGTTGTCTGACTTCGTAATTTCTCACGTTCTCAGAATAACGCGGAGCGACAACTCAGCATGAGCGCGTGAGCGCTCAATTCATATCTCATTCACGACGCCCGAGAAGAGGACGGTGTCGAAACGGTCGGTGAGGACAAAGCCGAACGCGCGGTCGAGAATAAAATCGTTGTAGACGGTAAAGTATTCCTCCCCGGGAGGACCGCTCTCTCCGTCCGCCTCTACGATCGTGACGGCCGCGCCCTCAATGCCCTTTTTGTTGACTTCGAGCTTTGCGACGTGCTGCACCTTTTCGCAGTAGGCGTACTCATCAGTGAGCGTCGAAAAATCGCACTCATCTTTCGAAAACAGCTTATAAGTGCCGAATTTTTTCAAGATCTCCTTGATGTCCTCGTCATAGTCGGCCTCAAATTCGGGGAAGAGGCAGCGCGTCTCGTACCGCTCTTTTTTCTCCTCGTCCACGACGCGATAGTCGCTTAAATCGTTCATAAGTGCGATATTTTCGGCCGTGAACACCTCATCAAGCGTGTGGCCCTCCTTGGGCAGGAGGAATTTGAGCCGATAGCCGTGATGGGTCGTTGTGAAGAAATGGGTGAAGGTTTCAGCCTCGTAGATCTGACCCTTTTGATAGTAACCGCGCAATAAGTTGCATTTTTTTGTTTTCCCGCCCCCTTCCGTGAAGTCATATTTCTTCTCGGTAAAGTTGAGGCCGCCATCGTAGTTCCAGATCTCCTTGAGGTAGAGCGTATTGATGAGGGCAAAGACGGTCTTGTCGGAAAGTTCAAAATCCTGGTCGATGAGGCCGTGGGTCTGCTGCTTGACGAAGTCGCGCACGGCGTCGTTTGCGGCTCTGTTGTCGTTCCAGAAATCCGCCGCATAGGAATAGCAGAGGTAGTCATTTGAGAGCGCGTCGATGCAGTCCTGCTTGGTTGCAAAGCCCTCTTGTATCTAGATGGAGTTGCCGACGTCCACGCGGGCCGTGACCTTACCGTGGTTTGTGTGCTCGGCGATGACGGAGCGGTAGAAGTCCGAATAGCCGTTTTTCAGCGACATATTGTCGATTTTAAGGGTCTGAAGAAGTTCCTCTCTCGTCTCCCCGGCGGCGCACTGCGCGGCAAGGCCGAGGGCGAGATAGACGGAGACGGGCGAGACGGCCGTGTTCCCCTCCTGCCCCTTGACGGCTTCGGCGGAGAACTGCGCGGCGAAGTCTTTTGCGGCGTCGCGGAGGGTCGCGTCCATGCTATAGGCCTCGGAGAAAAAGAGCGGCTCGACCTCTTTGGGAATGCCGAGCTCGGTCGCGTTAGAAAGGCCGCCGCATGCCGTGAGCGCGAGCGTAAGTGCAAGCGCCGCCATGAGTTTGAAAGGGTGTTTCATGCTATACTCCTCATCGGGATGTGTCCCTACACATTTATAACGTTTGAGGATACGGCTTTGTCCCGTATGGATGGGAATATTTTTGGAATGACACCCCCTCAATCACGGCAAGGACAGCCGTGACAGCTCACCCTCAAGGGGGAGCCGAGGGTTCCCCGACCTCCAAAGAGGGGGACGTCCTGTGCTCATTCTGAGGGAGCGTAGCGACCGAAGAATCCCATTGAACAAGCGGGTATGTGTGTGCGGCGTCATGCTGAGCCCGAGAGTAAGAACGCATTCTATGAGAGTAAGTCCGAAGCCTCTCGCCGCACAGTATAACAACCGCCCCGCGAGATTCTTCGGAATTGCCCCCGTACTCCTTATGGGCCCCGTGGCTCAGAATGACGCGGGGCGGTAGGCGCATCGGAAACGTTGCACCCCTCTATCCCCCTCCTACTTCGCGCCTTTGGGCACTCGTGCCGCGCTTAGTGCAATAAATTCGCGCGGGGCAGGAGAGGGCATTCTTTGCCACAATTTTTAGTTTTTTAATTCTAAATTTTATTTGTACTGTTCATGTGGAGAGCCATGCCGCTGCGGCGGCCGAGCGCCGTGACGGTGAACCCCGCCGCGTTTTGGTTTTGCAGCCAGGCGGGCATCACAACGCCGCTGAAAACGTCGTCATTGGCTTCGATCTCGATATAATGTCCGCAAAACAGCCGCCATTTTCCCTTTTTGGCGCCGCCGATCGTGCCGTCGCTCTCGAGCCGCACGCGGACCGCGTTCACCGTGTCGACCCCTTGCTGCAAAAAGACAGCCTCGAACCGTCCCGCCGAGATCCCCAAAAACTCCTCTTCGGTGACGTCCTGCACCTCTTCGCCCGCGTAGCGGTTGGCATTCATCACGAGCCAGCCTTCGGCGTTGAAATCGTACAGTCCCAGATAGAGATAATGGAAATTGTTGGAGCGCGAGAGGCCCTTTTCAATGAAATAATTGGTGCGGCAGTGGTAAGAAATGAGCTTGACCCCGCGTTGCGTCACAAATATATCGTTGTGTCCCGGGCAATAGAAATCGGCAGCGTCCTCAAAGCGGAAAGAGCCGAGCAATTTGTTCCCCGTGCCGATATCGGTGGAGCAGACGAGCGGGTTGCCGTTGACGTCCACATAGGGGCCCTCGGGCCGCTCGCTTCTGCCGCAACGGATATTGTAGGCGGATGACAGCGAGCCATAGGAACACATCAGATAGTAATAATTTTTCTTGACCCAACTCCCGTTTTCGAGAACGGGCACGTCCGCATGATAGCGGATGACGCCGCCCTCCATCGAGCCGCTCGCAAGGCGGGTGCCGTAGTAGTCCGAAAAAGTGATGTTCCCCGTGTCGAAATCGTCATATATGTGCGGAATTTTGCGTTTTCCCGTCTTGGGATCGAGTTCAAGCAAAAAGAGCCCGAGACCGAAAGAACCGTAGATGAGGAACATTCTTCCCTCGGCGAAAAACACTTGCGGATCGATGGCGTTTGGCGTTCTCCAGCCCGCGGGAGACTTCACGAGAATCTCTTCGGAGACAAACCCGCCGTCGGGACGGTCGCTCTTGGCAAGCCCGATACACGATTTGGAGCCTCCGAAATAGCCCGTCAGACAGTAGTAGAGCCAAAATTTTCCGTCAGTGCCGCGCACGCAATGGGGCGCCCAAAACGCCATGGAACCGTCGGGACGGGTGCAGACGCCGTAGCCGACTTCGCGCGGAGAAGTGACGCACCAATCGAACGCTTCCTGCAAATTACAGGCCGCGCCGCCTCTCCCCTCTCCCTTTCTGACGCGTTCCGCCGTGCCGCGAAGATCGAACGCCGTGCCGAGATATTCCCAATGAAGAAGATCTTCACTTGTTCTGATCTGATAGCCGCCCGGAGCACCGAAAGTATCCGTCGAAAAGGCGTAATACTTTCCGTCCCACTCGAGAAGAGACGGATCGTGCGCACAGCCTTCCTGCCATGCCGTGTAATCGGGCGTGCGCATCTGAAGTGGATTGAATTTCGGATTTTTCGGAAATCTTATCGCCATAATAAGCGGGCTCTCCCCGCACTGAGCGGAGAGAGCCCATTTTCCCCCCTGTTTTGCTTTATGACTTGATGCACCAAAGGCTGCGGCCCGAATTGGATACACCCGTAAACGCATAGGCTCCGCTTGCGTTGGTATACATGTTGAACGTGGGCGCAATGACTCCCTTGTAGACGACGGCGTTCAGCGTGATCTCCGCATAGAAGCCCTGTTTGAGCGTCCAGCTCCCCTTTTCCGTCGTCCCGCTCATAACTTTGCCGTCTGCCGTGAGCGTGTATGTCTCGGAATTTACAAACGTCTGCGTTGTCTCGGCGCTGTGAAGAACGAACTCATATGCGCCGACGAGCTCGCTCTCTTCAACCGTGCCCGCTTTTTCACCGACATAAGCGCAGGGCGACATCACGGGCCAACCCTCTTCGTTGAAATAGAGCTGGGAAACGAAGAGATTGTGCCCCGTCGTGACCTGATCGCCCGATGTCTGGCGGCGGGAATGATAAACGACGAAGTATCTGCCGTTTTTATCTTTAATGACGGAGTTGTGGCCCATGGCCGCATACCCGTTCGCCGCTGAGAACTTGTAGTTCCCGGCGACCACGTTCCCGTGCTGTTTACCGTTTCTGTTGCTCGTTGCAAGATCGGTGCCCTCGATGTCCACATAGGGGCCGTCGGGATTTTTACTTCTTGCAATGCGCATGTTATACGTCGTCATCAGGGCGCCGTAAGAAGTCATGAGATAGTAGTATTCCGTCGTTGCGTTGTAGAACACATAGGGACCCTCAACGACATCTTCTCCGCCTTTCCAAAGAAGCTTGCCCCAGCCTTCTTCCTTGGGAAGCCCCCATTGATCGCCCTCATTGTAGAGTTCTTTGATATATACGCCCGCAAAGTGGGATCCGTAGACCATCCAAAGCTTCCCGTCTTTATCGTAGAATAACTCGGGGTCGATGCAATTCGGATGATTTCCGCTTTCGCCGACGCTATCCATGAGGACGACGTTGTTGGTGTAGGGGCCGAGAACATTATCCGCTTCCACGCGGCCGATGGCCGATTCGTTGGAACCGAATTTCTTGGTGATGGAATAATACATGTAGTATTTGCCGTTGTAGTATTCCACATCGGGCGCCCATGTCGTGGAAATGGTATTATCCTGACCGTTTTCGATCACAAGCTCGGGCTGAACGATCTGAAGCGTTGCGTCGAGCGTTTTGGGCCATTGCTTTCCCGAATACGTGACGCTCTCCACATTACCATACAGCGTTTGCCACTGGTTATCGCGCGCTTCCTGCGTCCACTCGATGAGGTCGTAGCTCGACGCTACGGCAAAGTGCGTGCCGAATGCATAGTACTTGTTGCCTTTTGCGACGTCCTGGAAGATAGACGGGTCGTGCACGGCGACATTCGTCGAACGGTACTGCGCGTCGTCCTTTGTGGGAAGTTCGGCAGGCTTTGTGGGAACGAGTTGATCTTTCGTGAGCCAAAGGGTCTCGTTGTGCCATTTCTCCGTCGTGGTCTGCTGATTGTTATTATCGTCGTTATTGTCGTTATTATTGTCGTTGTTGTTCTGCTCGTTGTTCGTGTCGTCGGGCGGCGTCTTATCGTCGCACGCGGCGAGACCGACGACCGAGAAGGTCATGAGCCCCGCAAGAAGCAATGGCAGCCATTTTTTGAGTTTCATGATGCTTTCCCCCTTATGGTTATTATGGTTTTATTATAAATCATGTCTTTGGAATTTTCAAGTATTGACGGGAAAATTTCGGATTTTTCCCTTGTTCCCTCTTACCCTCCCCCCGCAAAAGAGAGGGGGGAGGCACTGAGGAGGACGTTTCCGCAGGGGAGAGACGGGCTCCCCGCGGAGCACGATACAGTGGCAATGAGACAGCAAAACGGGCACATATGTGCCCGTTTTTTGTTCGCCGCTTATTCCTTGGACCCTGTGAGCATCAAGGAGCCGATAATGAGCTTCTGGAAGCAACCGAACAGGATAAGAACGGGAAGGACGCACACCACGGAAGCTGCGATGACGGGCGCTTTATCGGAGCTATAGAGGCTGCGCGAATCCATGAGGTACATTGCGTGAGGCAAGTTGACCCAAATGGAGTCTCCCCGAATGAAGATGTACGATCCGACGTAGTTGTTCCAGCAACCCATGAAAGACAGGAGCCCCTGCGCCATGATCGCGGGCATTGCGAGCGGAAGAATGAACTGGCAGAAGATACGGAAGTATCCGGCGCCGTCGATCTTCGCGGCCTCGATGATGGAGGTGGGCATGCCGAACAGGAATTGACGGATGAAGAATGCCGTCATGATGGAACCGAACAGGCCCGGAATGACCATGACCGTCCAATTATCGATGAAGCCAATCTCCTTGTACATCGCGTACTGCGCGGTCATAATGGAAGGACCGGGAACCATGATCGCCGCGAGCAGGAAGAAGAATACTTTGTTGCGGCCGATCCATTCGATCTTGGCGAACGCGAACGCCGCGGAAGCCGATGTGATGACGCCGACGACGACGGGAACGATTGAATAGAACAGGTTGTTGAGCACTGCGATGCCGTAGTTGTAATCGGGGTGGAACGTCTGAACGCCGACGATATTGCCGTTGACGTCGTATTGGTTCTGAAGTCCTCTCGTAAACACTTCGATGTAGTTGAAGAAGAAGCTTACGCCGGTGACGCCCGAATTGAGCGTGCTGACCTCAGGCCACCAGACGAGGGAAGTGAGCGTATCGCCCTGCACCGTGCCGCCCGTGTAGGCAAAGGAGCCCGCAAGCATCCACCAGAAAGGATAGACCATGATGAATGCGCCGAAGAGGAGCACGATATATGTAGCGATATCCATGACAAGTTTTGCACGTTTCTTGCTTGCACGGTGCGTCTTAGACGAGAAACCGAAGAAAGCGAGAACTGCGCCGATCGCATAGCGGAAAGAGGAATAGTGTTTTTCTTCCTCGGGAGCCGCGTTCTCTTGCACAGTCTCTTGCACGTTCTCTTCGAGGACCATATTTTCGTTATTTTCCATATCTCTTCCCCCCTTAATCCTTCTTTCTGGAGTCAAGCCAGAATTGGAACAGCGTGAGCACGAAGATCATGACGGCGAGGATCATACCGTAGGCAGCGCCCGCGGACGGGTTCTTGCCCGAGGACTCCACTGCCTGCCCGTGCAGACCGTATTCGTAGACGAGCGAGACATACCCGGAGGTATTGATGTGTTCGCCGAAGAGAAGAACGGGCTCCATGTAGATCTGCATGCCGCCGATGACGGACGTGACGATATTATAGAAGATCGTGGGATACAGGTCGGGCATGGTAACTTTCCAGAAGATCTGCCAGCCGTTCGCACCGTCGATCTGCGCGGCCTCTTTTGTCGCCATATTGACGCCCGAGAGACCTGCAACATACAGAATGATCGTACCGCCCAATCCTTTCCATACCGACATGATGACGACGACCAGCTTGGATATCAGGCCTTGACACCAATATGGATTAGTCAGGAATTGTCCCGACGCCGTTTCCATATTAAAGACGTCTTGCCACCTCAAACCGGAGGCTGCGTTCATCCACTGCAAATTGCTCCCGAGGAGCTGGTTGATGACGCCCGCCGTATCGAACATGATCTTGAATGTATAGACGACTGAAATCGTACTTGCGACGCAGGGGATGTAGTACAGCACGCGGAACACGTTGCCGCCCTTGATGTCGCGGGACATGCACACTGCAAAGAACATCGAAAGGATCATACCGATCGGAATGCCGATCATGTAGAATACAGTGTTGAACAGATAGCAACCCATCTCGTGGAGAGCGCCCGCATTCGTCTGCTGCTGATATGTAAACGCTTTAACGTACCAGTGGAACGGCTCGTATGTCACGATCGCGCTCTGCGTATAGTCGGGCAGCCCCGTAATGGGATCTTTGGGCTGAATCTGCTGGGTGAATACGTTGTCGGCAAGGTGAGCGAGAACATCGCCCAGCGTCTTGCCCTGGCTCATGTCGTAGTTGGAGAAGGAGAGCATGAGCGCCATCACGAATGCCGAATAGACGAACCATACGGTACCGATGATAAGGGGCAAACAGAAGATCCAGCCCCACAGGTTATCCTGCAGTTTTTGCTGGTTGATGGGCTTCCGTTTCTTCTTCATGGGTACCGCTTCCGCCGCTTCCGCCGTTTGTGCGGAACTCTCGGCAACCGTATCCTCAGCGACCCCCTCCGCCGCCGAAGTTAAGATCTCTTCCATTGATTTCCTCCTTATTTTTCATGTTCTCTTACCGCTCTCCCTCTCGGCGAGGGAGAGCGGAAGATAGGGATCGCTTAATCTTTCGAGCCGCTGAGGTTCTTGAGCGCACCTTGTTCTGCCTGAATGGCTTCGTTGAGAAGGTTCTGCGCCGTAGCCGTCTTGCGGAGCGCGAAAAGGAGCGGCGTTTCGAACGTGGAACGATCGTCTGCGGGGTTCTGCTTGATGCGGCCTGCGAAGTCTGTGGCGCTTATGCCTCTTTGACTGCTACCCGAACCTGTCGTGAAGAGCTGCTGGCCTCTGTAGGCAAGCATCGTGTCGTTCGCGTCACGGGCGTCCACGCCGCCGATCCAACCGTCGTTGAAGGTGTACATCGTACTATCGCGGACGGCGTTGAGACCGTACTGCATGCGGAGGTTGATCTCACGATCCATTCTCCAAAGGGCGACCATGTTGAGGACTTTCATCGCGTTCGCAAGGTAGTCCGTTGCCGAGCTGCCGACGAAAGTATTGAAAGAGGTCGTTTCGAAAGCGTGGTTGTATCTGACTGCTTCGCCCGCAACGGTCTTTCCTTCAAGGAAAGCCTTGACCGTCTGAGAAGACTTCGCACGGGCAAGTTCGCGCATATCGAGAGCGAGTTTGTAGTAACCGTCCCAGATTTCCTTGGCCTTTGCGGCGACCGCCGTATCGACCGAACCGTCTGCCTTATAATACTTCATGTCGGCAAAGCCTTCGGGCGTAAGGATATCCTTGAATGCGCCGTCGGGATAGTCCTGATAGTTGACGAATTCCACCATCTGGTCGGTGAAGTTGGGGAACTGTGCGCCGCCGACGGTGAGGGTGATCTGCGCGCTGCGCTCGATCGTGAGCGCCATAACGAGGGAGACCGCAGCCTCTTCTTTCCACGCATGCGCGCCCTCATAGTTTGTGACCTGTCCGTTGACCGCATAGCCTACGGAGTCCATACGGGCGCCCCATTTATCCTGGCGGAGCGTCTGGTTGGCGATAATGTCGTCGTGCGAGTATATCTTGAGGCCGTCCGCCTTGTTCGCTCTCTGCACGTTGTCGTTTGCCGCGTCGTTTGCGCTGCCCTTGGAAGTAGCGCCGTTGGAATACTCTTCCATCGTGTAGTTTGCGCCCTTGATCTTGCTATAAAGCGCGTATTTTTCGGAAATAGGGGTAGGCATCTGCCCGAATTCGAGCACGGTGGGTTCGGAGTCGTTTCTCGTTGCGGCGTCCCAGGAACCTGCGCCGTAGAAGAGCGAACGCCCGCCGCGGAAGTACGCCCAACCGTTGTTGGAAGAAGCTGTATCCGTGTCGCCGCCGTTGTTCGCGTTCCAGTCGGAAGCAAGGCCGAGGAATGCGCCGTATGTCTCGATGAAGTTCTGGGAATTGTAGCCGTATTGAACGTCAACTTCGCGATAGGTGCCGTCGAGATTCATCTTCTTTGTCTTGTTGGAAGATGTACCGACATAATCTCTCCAATTTGCCGCAACGTCGATCGCAACTTTGGGATCGATGGGCGTATTGCCCTCTTTGAGAGACGTGCAGTAAACGGAAGCCGCGTTGATGAGGTCGGCGTCGTTGCCGTACAGCCAAGGCAAGAGATAGAGCACGGAGCCCGGCGCGCCGTTGATACCTTCATACTGCTCGCCGCCGAAGATGACCTTCGCCGAGCCGCTGATGGAAGTGCCGCCGTAGCCGTCTGCCTTGGAGACGGGTTGACCGTTCTCAAGTCCGCCGCTGCCGGGGAAAGGCTGGCCGTCGAACGTGTTGAGATAATAAGTCATCGCCCAGATAAGTGCGGAATATTCACCGTACGTATAGGTGATGTGCCCGATCGACGTATCGTAGGGAGCGTTCGTGTCGACCGCCGTCCCGGAAGCAAGACGAACTTCGTCGTTCGGGAAGCCGGGGATCGTGACGACGTATCCCTCGCCGTTCGTGTAAGCTTCGACCATGAGCGCCATGGGGTCGCCGCCGTAAAGGGCGTCCGCATAGCTGTTGAAGCGGAAGAAGTTGAAAGGATAGTAACGGGTAGGCACGCCCACGTTGATGATGGGAGCGGCTTCGCCCGCCGTAGCCGTCATCGGTTCGCCCGTATAAGGATTGGTATACGGCCCGGTGACTGCGTATTGGATGACGCTCTTGTCGCCGCCGGTTTCGATGCGGCCCGTATCGGAGTTGTAAACTCTCTGGGAAGCGACGGATCCCGAAGCTTCGTTGGAAGCGCCCTTGACGTTGCGGTCTGCGGTCGCAAGCGTCGTCGTGACGAGTTTCTTCATCTCATCGGAGAAGAACAGTCTGTTGTAGCCCGTTGCAAAGCTCGAGTAGTCTTTGGGAAGGCCGTAAACGCCGACTTCCTCGTTGGTTGCGTCGGTGTAGAACCCGAAGTTGTCCTTATTGAAAGAGACGGGCTGGCCGAGCGTGTAGGCGTCCGCACCCGTCGACTTGCCCCTCTGATAGGAGTAGTAGGAGAGTGCGTTCTTCCAGATGTTGCCGAATGCGAGCGAGTTCGCCTCTTTCGCGGCGTCGCCCTCGAGCGTGGGATCGGCCGCGACCTTGTCGATATAGTCAGCAAGGTTGAGAACGGAGCCCGTCTCGGCGTAGGTACGGACATAGCGGGGCGCGACATAAATGACGTCGTACATCGAGTCGGTCGACCAATAGTCGTTCAGATACTCGAAGTATTTCCCCTTATCTGTTTCGGAGTTGAAGTCGACCTTGTAGCTGGTGCCGTGCTTTGCGTTGTACTGTGCGACCCAATCGTTGCAGATCTGCCTGTTGGTGGCGGTATCAGACTCGTTGCAGAAGATGTACACGGTGAGCGTGTTGGGATCGGTCCCTCTGCCGGGCGTCTCTGCTCTGTACCCCTCGGAATTGGTGTTGCCGCCGCCATTATTACCGCCGCCACCGCCGCCGCAAGCAGCAGCGGCAAAGGCTACGCCCGCCGTCATCACGGCAGACAGCGCTATGACGGAGACGCGCTTCAAAAGTTTGCTCTTCTTCATACCTTTTACCTCTTATTTTTTAAATTTTGTGCGGATCGCTTTCGGCATTTGGGGGAAATGCGCAAAAAGACAGCCTCCGCGGAAATGGATCCGAGGAAACTGCCGTAAAAAAAGAATACACCCGAAAATTCAACGCCGCTTTCCCAACAAAAAAGCGCGTGAAATTAACAGGTGTACCTCTTCTCCATGACTTTTCCCCCATCGTCATTTCTTGTACTGCCATAAATATAGCACGCGACGGGGGCTTTGTCAATAGCATTTTTAAAATTTTTTTGTGAAAAGTTCACTTATTTCTCACGAATTTTTGGGCAAATTCACCGAAAAAATGAATGTAACGACAAAAATATGCCGATTTTTCGCTCCGCGCCCTACCGCTCTACATTTCGGGCGTTCGCGAGAAATAAAAATATGTATCGTCCTTTCCGTCCTCTCTCATGCCGGCGGAAAGCAAGGTCTTGGCCGAGCGGATATTTTCCACGTTGCACTTTGCTTCCACTCTTTCGAGATTAAGTTTGGAAAAAGCATAATCGGTATACGCTCTCACGGCCTCCTGCGCATAGCCGTACCCCTCGTATTCCTTTAAGAGCCGCATACCGATCTCGGCCTCGCCGTGATAGCCGAAACGGTGCAGCACGGTCTCCCCCGCGAGCCGCCCGCTCTCTTTGAGGTAGATCCCGAGCGGCATCTCCATTCTGTAATGGAAATCTTCCCGCGCAGACTGCAAAAACCAGCCGATATCTGCGTCTTTCGGCATAATCTCCCGATAGTCGAACCCCCAAAACTTGTTGCGGTCCGTATCGCCCGCAAGTCGCGCATATGTTTCCGCGTCATCGTCTTGGACGGGCCGCAAAATGAGCCGCTCCGTCGTAATTTCGGGGAGTTTTCCAACAGTGTCGATCGCCCGTCCCGCTATTACATTATATTTATCTACGAGTTCACAAGGCAGATACTGCAATTTCGACTTCCTCAGCCCCAGATCGCCCGCATCGTCCATGCGGTTTAAATATGTGATCCCCTCCCCGCAAAAGGCAAGGGCAAACTGCTGTGCGACCGTCTGATAGGCCCCCTCGTAGCTGCGGAGAGCTTTTTCGATGTGAACGACGATCATGTCGCCGCACCGCTCGCCCGCCGTGAAAGCGACGATCTTCCCGCCCGTCTCCAGAATGCCCGCAAAGAGCCCGAATTCCTGCAAATGCGGCAAGATATCGTATACCTCCGCGAGCTCTTCGTCGGCAAGACGGTCCTCTTTGCCGAGCTGGACGCTTTCATATTCTTTCAAAAAAGCAACGACCCGCGCCTCGTCCTCTTTCCGATAGGGCCGAAAACTCAGATCGGGATAAAGTTTTTTGAACTTATTGACGTGATTGCGCCGACCCGCATGCTTTTTCCCGGGGTATGTCTTGAAATCCTCGGCAAAATAGAGATAGTCTCTCCAGCGTCGGTTGTCGGAGACGGAGACATTCGCCCCGTAGCGCAAAACGAGCGCGGGCAAACGGTCGCGCGGGACGTTTGTGAAGTGAAGCCTGAAATCGTTGTCGCGGCAAAATTTTTCGATCTCGCCGAGCGCTTCCGTTTCCGCCTGTTCGCCCGAGAGGGAGAGCGGATAATAAAAATAATACTTCCCCGCATACAGTTCCCGCAAGATAAGGCAATCGCCGTAGAAAGCGAAGTCGGGCGTGAGCGCCTTGTGCCACATGAATTGGAAGCCGAGGGAGTAGTCGCCGATGTGCGTTTTCTGCCGTTCGAACCACGGCCTGAAGTGTAAGATATCTTCTTTTTGGGTATGCTCAAATTTCAACATAAATCGTCCGCAGGTTCGCGGACATGGGTACCTCTTTTTATGTCTCAATAGAATTTCCCCCAACCATGTCCGTTTTTACGGGGAAAATTCCAAAATTCGGACATGGTTGGGCTGTTTTTGATTTTGGCGGGGGCATGTCCCGCCATTTTATTGACTTATTCCATTCTGTCGAGAATGTCGAGGATCTCGGAGAGCCGTTCGAGATCGTCGCGCGAGTAGTAATCGATATAGATCCTGCCTTTCTTTTCGGTGCCGATGAGGGAGACCTTTGTTTTAAAGGTTCCGCGCATTCTCTCCACAAGGTTCTTGAGTTCGACGTTCGCAAGCGCCTTCTTGCGCTCGTTTTCACGCGTAAGGACCTCGGGAGGATTGAGATGCTGCTTCACGGCACGCTCCATTTCTCGCACCGACCATCCCGACTTCACACATTCCTGCGCCAGCGCCGCCTGTTCTTCTTTGGGAACGGGAACGAGAGTGCGGGCGTGCCCCGAAGAGAGCTTTCCCTCGCGTACAAGCGCGATGACTTCTTCGGAAAGGGTGAGAAGACGCAACGTGTTTGCGATCGCGGGACGTGATTTACCCAGGCGTTCGGCAAGCACTTCCTGCGTCAGGCTGTACTCTTCCATGAGCCGCTTCATGCCGTACGCCGCTTCGATCGGGTTGAGGTCTTCGCGCTGCAAGTTTTCGATCAGGGAGATCTCCTGAATTTCTTTCTCGGTATAACTCCTGACGATGACGGGCATACGCTGAAGTCCCGCCATTTTTGCGGCGCGATAACGGCGTTCCCCCGCAATGATCATATATTTGCCGTTTTCGCCGCGGTTGACGACGATCGGGCTGATGACGCCATGCTCGCGAATGGAGTTTGCGAGGTCGTTCATGGCATTCTCATCAAACGATTTTCGGGGTTGGTCGGGGTTGGGATAGAGATCGTCGATCGAGATCTCCGTCACGCCTGCTTCCGCCCCCCTCGCGTGCTCATAGCTCTCCTCCGTGTCGTTGAACAGCGCGGAAAGTCCGCGTCCTAAACCTTTCGCCATATTCCTATTCTCCTTTCACTTCTGTTTTTTTCAAAAATTCTTCGGTCAATGCGCTGTACGCCTTCGCCCCCATGCATTTCGGATCGTGCAAAACAATCGGTTTCCCGTGGCTGGGCGCTTCGGAAAGACGAATGTTGCGCGGAATCACGATCTCATACAAAACTTTGCTGAAATACTGCTTGATCTCGGCGGAGATCTCTTTTGAAGCCCTCGACCTGCCGTCGTACATCGTGAGCACGATCCCATAGACCTGAATGTCGCGATTGAGATGGGTACGGACGAGCGAGATGGAATTCATCAACTGCGAAAGCCCTTCGAGCGCGTAGTACTCACTCTGAATGGGAATGATCACGCCGTCTGCGCTCGCCAAAGCGTTGATGGTAAGAAGCCCTAAAGAGGGCGGACAATCGATCAAAATATAATCGTAAGCTTTCTTAACTTTATCAAGCGCCCCTTTCAAAACCTTTTCTCTGCCCTTTTTATAGACCAATTCAACTTCTGCGCCCGCCAGATCGATATGCGACGGAAGAAGAGACAAGTTCTCGATCTCGGTGCAGAGCACATTATCCGCTACGTCTTCCTCTTCGATAAGGACATTATAGACGGACTTCTTCAGCTTGGCCTTCTGAAAGCCCAAACCCGTCGTTGCGTTGCCCTGCGGGTCAATATCAACGAGCAAAACTTTACGTCCGCTCAGTGCAAGATAGGCGGCCATGTTCACACACGTCGTCGTTTTGCCGACCCCGCCCTTTTGGTTGGAAAAAGATATGATCTTGCCCATCGCTTTTTACTCCTCGCCGTCGCCGTCGGTCGGGTGATTATCCGCCTGCTCGTCTGATTTTGTCTCACTGGCAGGCGCAATGATAATATCATTGTTTTCCGTCTTTTTATCTTTGTCGGAAATGTCTTGCGCCGCATGATTATCCTGTCCGCCCGTTGCGCCAAACGGATCATCGGGAACATTCTTGTCATGCTTTTCCATATACGCGAGAACTTCTTCATATCCTACGCCGCGCATGAGCATATCGACCTCGGCAGTGTAAATTGTTTCACGTTCAACAAGGACGCGAGCCATATTGTCGAGGATCGACCTGTTCTCAAGAAGAAGCTTCTTCGCTCTCTGATACGCCGCGTCGACGATAGCCTTCACTTCCTCATCAATGATGCCGGCGGTCTCTTCGGAATAGGTATTCCTTTGCTCGAAGTCGCGGCCGAGGAATACAGGTCCGTCGTTTCCGTAAGCGATGGGTCCCAAACGGGAGCTCATGCCCCATTCCGTCACCATTTTCCGTGCAATCTGCGTTACTTTTTGAATGTCGTTAGACGCACCCGCCGAAACGTCATGAATGACGATCTCTTCGGCAACACGACCGCCAAGCGCCATACAAATAAAGTCGTTTAGTTTATTGACGGTCATGTCATTGTCGTCGGTATCTGGACGGGTGAGCGTGTACCCTGCCGCCATACCGCGGGGGATAATGGAGACCTCATGCACATTGTCGTTTCTCTCGCATAGCTTTGCGAGGATCGCATGCCCGGCTTCATGATATGCAGTGCACTTCTTGTCTGCTTCCGTTACAACGCGGCTCTTCTTCTGCGGCCCCATGATAACCTTATTGATGCCCTCATAGAGCTCAAGATTGCCGATCATCGTCTTCCCCTGCCGTGCGGCAAGAATAGCGGCTTCGTTTAAAAGGTTTGCAAGATCTGCGCCCGAGAAACCGCTTGTCATGCGCGCGATCACTTTAAAATTGACATCTGGCGCGAGCGGCTTATTCCGTGCATGAACTTTTAAAATCGCCTCGCGTCCTTTCACATCGGGTAAATTAACATAGATCTGTCTGTCGAAACGCCCCGGACGAAGCAATGCATTATCGAGGATATCGGCGCGGTTGGTTGCCGCCATAACGATAATGCCCTCATTTGTTTCAAAGCCGTCCATTTGAACGAGGATCTGATTGAGCGTCTGCTCCCTCTCGTCATGTCCACCGCCGAGGCCTGCTCCGCGTTGGCGGCCAACCGCATCAATTTCATCAATGAAGATAATGCAGGGCTGATTTCTCTTTGCGAGGTCGAACAAATCCCTGACACGGGAAGCGCCTACACCGACATACATTTCCACGAAGTCCGAACCGCTGACAGAGAAGAAAGGAACATTCGCTTCACCGGCAACAGCCTTTGCAAAGAGCGTTTTGCCTGTCCCGGGAGGCCCTACAAGTAAGACGCCTTTCGGAATTCTCGCGCCAAGACCCGAGAACTTTTTAGGATTTTTCAGGAATTCTACCACCTCGGAAAGCTCTTCTTTTTCCTCTTCGGCTCCCGCCACGTCGGAGAAACGAACCTTTAAATTCGTAGAAACGCGGGCCTTAGTCTTTCCGAAGTTCATAACCTTGCCGCCACCGCCGCTCGTCGCCCTGAGGATCATAAAGAAAGCAAGGATGCCGACAACAAGAACGGCAATATAGAGAAAATTGCCCCATCCGCTGCCTGAATTAGGGTCGGAATACCAAACTTCCTCGACGCCGTTTTCTTTCCACGTCTTCAGTGTGCCCTCGATCTCCTCGCCGCCGTAGAGGCTCGGAAACGTCGCCCACCAGCTATAGTTGTTGGAGTCAACGCTCGAATAGCCGTATACATTATACCCGTCTATTCGTATCTTCTTGATCTGCTCGTTGTCTTTATACTTACCGACAACCGCATCTTCTGTATCGCCGCGTGCGTCTTCGATACGTTCTTTGAACTCAAAGAAGTCGACTTCCTTGCTATTGTTGATGAGTGTGTTGATCAGGAAATACATCCCGATCCCCAAAGCAACAACAACGACCGCGGCAATAACTGCTTTAACCGTTTTGCTCAATATCTATCATCTCCTTATCGTTTTTTTACTTACATTCAGTATGTACGCAAGCATGATATTATTGTATCATAGTTCGAAGAAATAATCAAGACTTTGGTACCACTTATTTCCTCTTTTTCATAATTTACACACAATTATCCTTTTGTAGGCCATTTAAGGGGCATTTTGAGACCAAAATGGGGGTCAAAATGAGTAAAAATGTTTCATGTGAAACGTGTCACAGAATTTTTTTCATAAATCGATGTTTCACGTGAAACATCGAGTGCAATTATTTATTACGGGTGCAGAACGCTTTTTGACGTATTTGAAACATAAAAATACCCCGCGAAACCTGTTTTTGCAACTGAGGTAACGCAGGGGATATCAAAAGACCCCGATTGCTCGGGGTCTTTGCTCAAAATGGCAGATAAGATATGAGATTGGAGCGATAAATTGCACCGACGACCGTACTGCTCTCGATAAACGCATGAACGCTTTCGATGGGGAGCCATCCGCAGACGAGCATCAGGAAGTAGGCGACGATAAACGCTTCGACAAGACCGAGCACTGCGCCGAGGACCTGGTTTGCGATCGCTGCGGGCTTCAGTCCGTTTACGAGAACCGTGCCGAGTTTCCCGAGCAAGAACGTGCCGACTCTAACCAGAATGAACAGTCCGACAAATGAGATCGCAATAGAGATCCATTCTGCGAGCGTCGCGTTGTTGAGTGCGTCCGCGATTGCCGTCACCATGCCGAACCAATTTTCGAGCGCGCCCTTAAAAGCAGTGCACCATACAAAGGGAACAAGGATCGAAAGGACCCAACCTGCGATTTTACACACGCCTTTCAGGAGCCCGACTTTCGCTCCGATCAAACTGCCGATCAGTAGAACAACAAAAAATACGACGTCTAAGATCCAAGCCATATTTTGCCTCCTTTTTATAATTATATCACAACTTCGATCGTTTGTCGAGATTTTTATTATAAAACATGAGAAATGTGGGAACAAATTAGTATCCCTTGGAGGTCTATTATGGAGTATGCTTTTCATTTTTATAACGCCTTGGCCGAAACAGGCCTGATGATGGCTCTGAACAAGTGTTTGGGAGAACTCACCGCCCCGCCCGTCATTCTCTGCATCGGCAGCGATCTCGCCGTCGGCGACAGCCTTGGCCCGGTCACCGGGACATTGCTTCGAAAGCGTGGGGAGCTTATGGGCTATGTCTACGGCACGCTGAAAAACCCCGTGACGGCGAAAGAAGTAAAATATGTCGACAGTTTCCTCAGAAAAACGCACCCGAACAGCAAGATCATCGCCGTCGACGCCGCGGTGGGGGAAGAGAGCGACATCGGGCTTATCAAAGTAATCGACGCGCCGCTCAAACCGGGCACCGGCGCAAACAAGAGGCTCGGGCGCGTAGGAGACATCTCTATCCTCGGGATCGTGGCGAAAAAGTCGGCGTTCGCGTACTCGCTCATCAACCTCACCCGCTTCAACGTCGTCTATTCGATGTCCGAAATTATTGCCGGCGCAGTTTCTTCATACTCTCTCCAGCGGGCAGTTGTGTGATTTTTTAACAATTTATTTGTTATGTTTGTGGAAAAATGATAAATTTTTTCATAAAATATCATTTGGAAAAATTTTCCATGCCCGCATTGACGAAACAAACAGAATGGAGTACAATAGAGAAAAATTCAATAAAGGAGAATAAAACCATGGTAAAAACCATCAGAAAAAAGGTTTATGATACCGAGGCTTCCACGATGGTAAAGAAAGTTGCTTATAGTTATTGGGGAGATCCCGCAGGCTATGAGACGACCCTTTATCAGACCGAAGACGGCAGCTACTTCCTCTACACGAACGGAGGCGAGGCTTCTCCCTATCCCGTAGAGGATATCGTGTCAATGTCTAAGGCCAACGCGAAGAAATGGCTCGAAGAGAACTAAAGCGCCAACAAAAAAAAGAACTCTGCATGAGCAGAGTTCTTTTTTTTGTTGGTTGCGTTGAAAGGAGCCGTTGCGCGACCTTGCGCAACAGTTCCAGATAATGGCGTCCCGTCGGTCTCCCACGGGGAAGCCCTTATTCTTCGTCTGTAGGTGAAGAGGGGGCCTCGTTCTCTTTTGTCTCCTCGTCGTTTGCGTTGCCGAGGAATGTGCCGAAGAAGCCCGAGAAGCCGCCCTTCTTATAGCCGGGCGTTCCGCCGCGCGAAAAACTCGTTCCCGACGACTCGGGCGTCGCCTCGGAGGGCAGATCTCTGTGCTCGTACGTCTTCTTTCTCTCGCCGCCATACTTGGGGCCTTCCCTTCTCGGACGGTCTTTGGCGTTCTTTCTGCCGCCTCTCCTGTCGTCCTGCTTCATGTTCTTGGGCGTGATGACGACAAAGCGGTTGGGCTCTTTTCCTTCGCTCTTGGTGAAGACTTCCTCGGAGTTTGCGAGGGCGGAGTGGATGATGCGCCGCTCATAGGGGTTCATGGGTTCGAGGCGGACGCGTTTTCTGAGCCGCACGGCCTTTGCCGCAAGCTTTTCGGCGACGCGTTTTAACGTCTCTTCGCGCTCTTCGCGGTAGTTCCCGCAGTCAACGACGACGCGCTTATACTCATGTCTGCCCGTGTTGGCAACGGCGCCCGCGAGCACCTGAATGGCGTCGATGACTTCGCCGCGCCTGCCGATAATGCCCTTTGCGCCGTCTGCCTGCAATTCAATGACGATCTTCTCGTCCTCGCCGGCGAGGGTGGGGGCCGCCTCCGTCCCGATCAGAGGCAAGAGCCCCTCGAGGAACTTCACGGCTCTCTGGCCGTCTGTGAGTTTTTCTTTGACCGTAAGCTTGACCTGCGCGGGGATGGACCCGAAGAGGCGCTTTTTGCCCTCCTCGAGGACTTCGATCTCCACGTCGTCGCGGGTGAGTCCGAGCTCCTTGAGCCCCGCTTCCACGGCTTCTTCCGCTGTTTTGCCGCTGAATGTCTTTTCCATAATATTCCTCTTGCGAACCATATTTTCAGGGCGATGCCCCGTATCGATCATTTCATCCAAGGCAGTTTTCGGGTATGTTCCTCAACAAACGCCTTTTCTTCTTTTTTCTTGAATATCTTCCCTAAGATGAGATTGGTAAGAAGGGTAACGATGATGCCGACGATACTGCTCATCGTCATATAAATAGAGAATGCCGCACTGTAGGAGAACGAGAAGAACGCATAGATGAGCGGCATGACGACGAGCATCACTTTTTGCGTCATGGCGCCCTGCCCGTCGACGGTCTGATATTTATTCGCCGTCTTATTGCTCTTCATCGCGATGAACTGCGAGAGGAGCATAAACCCGATCGAGAGCACGATGAGGATGAAGTATCCGTTCGCCGCCTCTTTTTCTTCGATCATCGAATAGGTGAGCGCTTCGTATTTTTCGGGCGTGAGAAGGGCGGTGAGGTTCTCTTTCTTGCCTTCCGCCGTCACGACCTGTACGGTGCGGAACTCCGATTGGAAATCGTCGTAAGAGGGGATCGGGTGATCGTACGAGACGTCGGGATACCACACGTTCTTGATCCACAAAAAGCTGGGATCGTCCTCGCGGAACCGCACTGCGGCGGCGTCTGAACCAAGCGCCTTGAGATATTCGGAAGCGGCGGCCGACAAATTGTCTTCGGAAGCTTTGTCTCCCGCCGTATAAGCTTGGGCGGCTTCCACCGCTTTTTTGACGTTTTCGCCTTCTTCGGCGGCATGCTTCACGATCTCGGCCGCAAAACGGTCTAAATCAAGCTTATGTTCGCGCGCCACGGCGTCCGTTGTGAGATTATAATAGTAGAAGATGTAATTGTCGGCGTTTTTGCTCTTGACGGTGAGATATCTGACGGCGTTTTCACCCTCGCCGATCTCCGTCATCGTATAGGCGATATCCCCCTCAACGGGCAGATCCGCGCCGTTTTGCCACGTCACGGTGTAAGTTTCCGTCTGTCCGTCGACCGTGCGGGTAAATTCCGTTACGCCGTCGTGTTCCGACATCGAAAAATCGACTGCATCCACGCCCTTCGCGAGCACGGCCGCATTGTAGCTCTCGGACATTTTCACGAAGTTGTTGAGGTTTGCATATTGCGAATAGGCGCGGAAGCCCTGCCATGCCACGATGAGGATGACGAGGGAAACGATCATGGGAAGACATGCGCCGAGCATGCTGTAGCCGCTCTTTTTTTGCAGTTCGAACATCTTCTCGTTGTACATCTGCTTGTCGTTCGCATACTGTTTCTGCAACTTTTCGAGCTCGGGCTGCATCTGCTGCATGATGAGATTTTGTTTTCTCGACATCACGCGCTGGTAGATGTCGAAAGGCAGCGTGATCGCCTTGAGGACGAGGTTGAACATGATGATGCCGACGCCCACGATGCCGACGCCCTCGATGATGATACGGGCAAAATGACCGAGCCAGTCGAGCCCGATCTGATACCCCGTGGGAAGGACCATGATGTCCGCCATTGCGCCCAGCAAAGATAAAAACTGCATAAATTCTCCGTTAAAGGAGCCATTTGCGCTTCCAGAATACCTCGGGAGCGGGGTCGATCCCGCCCTTCGAAAGGGGATTGCAGCGCAAAATTCTCCACATTCCAAGCAAAATTCCCACGACGACGCCCCAATTATTGATGCACCGCTTGGTGTATTCCGAACAGGTTGGGGTGTAGAGGCAGGTGTGTTTCGAAAAATACTTCTGATAGAAGCATATCATACGAATGCACAGTCCCCGCAAAACGGGCCTGTACATGTTCCGCCGCAGATATCTGAGGTTCTCGGCGAAAATTGTTTTAAGCCGAATGTTCAATGAGCTTCTCTCTCTCGAGAATTTTCCCTATGTCTCTATAAAAGGCAGAGAAAGAATACTCCGCGCCGACGTGCGGAATGAGGAGAACGGAGCAAGGCAAAAGATCGGGCGTATACCGCGAAAAGGCCGCCCTCAGCAGCCGCTTGATGCGGTTCCGCCGCACGCTCTTTCCGTACTTCTTCCCGACGCAGACCGCCATTTTCAGACGGTCGGACGGAACATAGACGACGGTGAGCGTGGGCGCATAAACCCTTTTTCCGATTCTGTGGACAGAAGCGATCTCTTTCTGCTTCTTCAGCCTCAGACAGCGCATTTTTTTACGCGGAAATGTGCTTTCTGCCCTTGTTTCTTCTTCTCTTCAGCGTGTTTCTGCCGCCCTGCGTCTTCATTCTCTGGCGGAAGCCGTGCACCTTGCTTCTCTGCCTCTTCTTGGGCTGGTATGTTCTTTTCATGGCATTTACTCCTTGCGATGATGTATTTCTTTTAGATTATAAAGAATTTACCTGTTTCCGTCAAGCGATTATTGTGCGTTTCTCACGGGTAAAATCAAATACAGCGCGCCTTTTTTCTCCGCATTCTGCAAAATAAAGGGAGAAATAGGTCCGTTGAAAGAGAGCGTAACGCTCTCTTCGTCGAGCGCTTTCAAGGCGTCGAGAAGATATTTCGCATTCATGGAAATGGTGAGATCTACGCCCTCGATACCGGCAGGTACGCTCTCGGCCATGTTGCCGAGGTCGGAAAACGAGGATATCTTCACGAGCCCGCCGCCCATGTCGAGCGTGATGAGATTGTTTTTGTCTCCGCGGATGAGCACGGCCGCGCGCTCCACGCCCGAGACGAGCTCGGCCTTGGAGAGAGTCGCAACGGTGGTGAAGCGGGTGGGAATGACGTTTTCGCGCTTGATGAATTCGCCGTTATAGAGGCGGGAAAGCACGGTCATGCCGTCCGTATGCACCAAGAGCATGCCCCCTTCCGTAAAGATCGTGATCTCCTCTTCGTCGTCCGTCAGCATGCGGGAGATCTCCGTGAGCGTACGCGCGGGACAGATGACCGTTGTCTCGCTGCTCTTGGAGACGATGGGGACGTCCGCGAGCGCCAGACGGTAGCCGTCGAGCGCGAAAGCCGTGAGACAGTCTTTAAACTCCAGAAGACAACCCTTTAAAACGGGACGGGAGTCGTCTTGCGCGCAGCAGAAAACGGTCTGCGCTACGATCTTTTTGAGTTCGCCCTGTTTTAAAACAGCGCTGTTTTCCCCGATCGAAAGATTGAGCTTGGGAAACTCCTCGGCGGAGATCGTTTGAAGACACGACGCCGCGTCTTTATAGCAAATCTCGAGCCCCTTTTCCGTCGTTCCGACGGAGACTTCTTCGTCAGACAGCTTGCCGATATAGTCGGCAAAGAGCTTGCCGGGGACGCAGACGGCGCCTTCTTCGAAGATCTCGGCCTTGATCGCCTTGGAAATGGCGAGTTCGCCGTCCGTTGCGAGCAACGTGAGCTCGTCGCCGAACGCCTCGAGTTTGATACATTCCATGACGGGCGCCGTCGTTCTCACGGCACACGCCTTGCTCACTTTCATGACCGCTTCCGAAAGGGTCAGGCCGTCGCAGACAAATTTCATCTTTTTCCCTCCGTTGATGATTAGATTTCAATATAAAAATAATATCAGTAATAATAAAGGCTGTGGAAATGTGGACAAGTTTCCGCTTGTCCCGCCCGATGTCTTTATTATAGCGAAATCGGCCGAAAAAGGCAAGTAAAACGAGCTGTTTTTCACAAAAGCCGACAAGAAAAGATGTGGACAGCCTGTTGACGGAGCTGTGGACAGGCTGTTGAAAAAAGAGGGGATGTGGAAAGAAATTTTCGGTGGATTTTACGGAAAGGAAAAAAAGAGGGGAAGCGGAAAAAGTTATCGACAAAGATTTTCACACTGTGGAAAATCGGGGAAGAGGCAATCCACAAACGGTTGATATTCAAAAAAAAGTATGATATAATCGGAGTATGCAGAATTACATTCCCGATTTTGCCGCATTGGAGCGGAAAATAAGCGAAAAACGGGCGCAATTTGATGCGTTCTACGATTTGCTCACCGCATACAATGCAAAGTTCAATCTCACCGCCGTCACGGGAAAAGAGGAAGTTTTCCACAAACATTTTCTCGATTCGCTCGCGGGAGAGGGGTTCATTCCCCAAAACGCCCGTTGCGCCGAAGTGGGCTCGGGAGCTGGGTTCCCCTCTCTGCCCCTCAGGATCGTGCGGGAAGATCTCACGCTTACGCTCATCGAGAGCACGGGGAAAAAATGCAACTTTCTTCGGAGCGCCGTCAGGGAATTGGAGCTTGAGGGCGTGGAAGTCGTCAATGCGCGCGCCGAGGAGCTCGGCAGGGACGAAAAATACCGCAGCGCGTTCGACGTCTGCTTTGCGCGGGCGGTCGCCCGCATGAACACGCTGGCGGAGTACTGCATGCCATTTGTCGGGACGGGGGGACTTTTTCTCGCCTACAAATCGGATAACGAAGAGGAGTACAGGGAGGCGCTGCACGCGCTCAAACTGTTCGGCGGCGGAAAGAGCGGCTTCGTACGCTACGCGCTTCCGCGCGGCTATGGCGACAGAATGTTGATGTATTGTGAAAAAATCGGGCCCACGCCGTTGAAATATCCCCGCGGGAGAGGTTTGGAAAGGAGGGATCCCGTTCTATGAGATGCGCTTTGACGGGCCACAGGAATCTGCCGTCGGCGTTCGACGTCAACAAGCTCTACGACTATCTTGAAGCCGTCGTGCTCGAGGGGTACGATACGTTTTATTGCGGCATGGCGCGGGGTTTCGACCTGAAAGCGCTCGATTGCCTCGTCGCGCTCGGCAGAAAATACAGACTCAGGCTCGTTGCCTGCATTCCCTATCCCGGACAGGAAAAAAATTTTACCGACGAAGACAGGACGCAGTACAGCCGCCTGCTCGAATGGTGCGACGAAAAGATCGTGCTCTATCGGCACTATTGCGTATGGAGCTATCATGCGCGTGACCGCTATATGGTAGATAATGCGGACCTCGTGATCGCCTATTGCACCAAAGACAGCGGCGGCACCGCCTACACGGTGAGCTATGCGAAAAAAAAGGGCGTGGAAGTCCGCACCGCCGCTTTCTGATCGCGGCTTTCAAGAAACGGAAATCTTCAAAAATCGACACATATTGCACAAAAAAGACCGTTTGCGCGGGCTTTTTTCTTTTATACTCCAAGGAAACAGGAGTAGAATATGGCATACGAAAAACGCATCTGCATTTTAAAACAAATCAAAAAGGGATTTTCGGCGGACGGGAATGCGCTCTCGGGCGTCGTTTACGCCGAGCGGATCGGCGGCGAACTCGCCGTAACGCTGCGTCTTCCTGGACTTTCTGCGTTGAAAGAGGGCCGATATGTGCTCGTTTTGCAGATACAAAACAAAAAATTCTGCCTTTCCGCGGAGGGGGAGATGAAACTTCGGGACGCGCCCTCCGTCAAGGACGGGTTTGCGGCCCTCCTTTGTTTCGTGCGGTCGGAGGCGGAACCCGTCGCATTCGGCCGCTGCGGGGCGGAGCAGGCGGATATGCAGGCAATGGCGCGTTGCCTTTCGGAGACGGGAAGAAGAAAGCCGATCCCGACCCCGCTGCCGCCCAACCAGATCCCCGCACCCCTTGCGCCGAACGTTCCCTATGCGCCCGGCGTGCCCCTGCCCGAAAGCAGACCGGAGGGGGAAGAGCCCCCCTTTCGGGAGCAGGCAGTCGCCTACGACGACGAGGCGATCGCCGACGCCGACTACTATGAGCCGTCTCATGCAGCTGAAGTCGAAGATGATACGGTGCAGGAAGCGGGAGAAAAAGAGGAGAGCGGCGGCGATTCTGCTGCGCATGAAGATGCTCTCTTCCCCCGCGGTACGCTTACATATTATAAAGAAGTCAGAGACGAAATAGAGGCGGTATTAAAAAAATACCCGCGGGATACAAGGCTCCTGTGGGCGTTTCCGCAGTCCGAATGGGCGAAGAGCGAAAACGCGCTCATCGGCATTATCTACGGCGAGGGGATCCCGCGCTATCTGTGCGTTGCAACGGAGAACGAACCCGACGAAGCGCTCAGGGAGAAGAGCGTATTCGTCCCCTCTACGCCCTTTTCCGACGAGACGGGCTTCTGGGTCGTCTTTCAGGACGCCGATACGGGCGCCTATGTCCGCGTCGTCATGACGTAAACCAAACGTTTTTCCGACCTCTCCTCCGCAAGTCTTCCCCCCGAGGGGAGACCTGTGTATAAAATACCCCCCTTGCCGCGCGGCAAGGGGGGTAAGCGTTACATAACGACAATGTTTTTCTGGCGGAACATCTCTTTCATGTCTGCGGGGAAGTTGTCGTCCGTGATGAGCACGTCGATGTCTTCGAGCCGCGCAAACGTATGCGGCATGATCTTTCCGATCTTGGAACTGTCGAGCATCATATAGAGCGTCTTGGCTTTCTGCCGCGCCATTTTGAGAAGATCGGCTTCCACCATCGAACCGCAGGAGAACCCGATCTCGGGCGTGAACGCCGAAGCGGAAATGATGGCGAGCTCAAAGTTCGTGTTTTCGAAATAATCTTTCGCGACGGGCGACGCAGTGGAGAGATTGTCTTTGATGACTTGTCCGCCGAGCACCGTCACGTTGAGATTTTTCTTCTGCGCGAGCTCGATCGCGACGGCGAGCCCGTTTGTGAACACGTGGACGTTGAGATCGGGCATCTCCTTTGCAAGGCACATCGCCGTCGTGCCGCCGTCCATAAAGAGGGAGCAGTTTTCGTCGATGAGGTTGGAAGCTTTTTGTGCAATACGGAGTTTGGCGTCGGCATTCGCCGCCGTCTTTTTTGCATAGGGTTCGCCCGAAACTTTTTGAACTTCCTTGACGGACATCGCACCTCCGCGTACGCGAATGATGCGGCCCTGCTGTTCAAGCTGGAGAAGGTCGCGCCTGAGCGTCATCTGCGAGACGTTGGGAAAGAAGTCGTCGAGTTGCTCGAGCGTAAGCCTGCCGCGTTTGTCCAAAAGGTCGGCAATTTCTTCTATGCGTTCGCGTTTCATGGTATAAACCCCCTATCATTTGATACTTTTCCTGTAAAATAATAACACGTCTGTTTTCATATTGCAAGCAAATTCACAAAATTAGTATGGAAAACTTTGGACTTTTGAGCCGAAAAAAGGAGAAAAAAATAAAATTTGCAAAACTTTTTGATAAATTTTTTGATAATTTATATCATAAATTGAAAAATGTTAAAAATTAACAAATAATTATAATTTTGTTCAGTTTGTTTCCGAACGAAGATAATGCGCGGTGCCGAACGAAAACAGTTGCGTTTTTCGGCGGGGAATGCTAAAATATCTCCGTATGAACGTTACGATCTCGGCGCTTGATGAATACTTTATGGCGCACTACAGCGACTATGTCCGACTTGCCGCGCTCAAGGGCTATCGGATGCCCGAAACGCTCGGCGTCGGCAAAGACGGCAATGTGGAAAAAAAAGATCCGTCCGTGATGAAGCTGCTCTATCGGGAAAACAGGGAAGAGCTTCTTGCCCTTCTCAAAGAGGAACAGGCGGACACCGATCTCACGTTCTCATTCCGCTTTCTCACGTTTTCCGAAAAAGTGCGCCGTCCCTTTGAAAAATACAGTTTTTCCAAGGTTTTGCCGCACATTCTCTCCGCCCACAAACTTACGGCGGCAGAGGCGGGAAGCCGTCTCTCCATCGAGCCCGTCTATTGGGGAAAGATCGTGAAAGGGACGCTCTATCCCGAAAAGAACACGGTGCTCGCTCTGGCGCTCGTGTGCGGGTTCACTGCGCAGGATACCGAAAATCTCTTCAACGCCTGCGGGTATGAATTTGACGACAAGAGCGTGCGCGACGTCGTTGTGCGCTTTCTTCTCGAACAGAAGATCTTCTCGCCCGAACTTGTGGCGATGTGCCTCGGCGAATATAAGATCACGAGCCTGCCGATTGCGCGGTAACGCCGCGGTGCACGGCCGCCGCCTCTTTTTCATACAATAAGGCGGCATGTTTTTTAAAAATCTCCGCGCGGATATCGACGCCGCCATGAAAAACGACCCCGCCGCAAGGACCCGCCTCGAAGTGTATCTCACCTATTCGGGGATCAAGGCTCTCGTCTGGCACAGACGCGCGGCGTTTTTCTACAGGATAAGACTCAGACTTTTTGCGCGCATGCTCTCCCAGTGGGCGAAATTCAGAACGGGGATCGAGATCCATCCCGCGGCAAAGATCGCGGCGGGGGTATTCATCGACCACGGCGCCGGCGTCGTCATCGGCGAGACGGCGGAAGTGGAGACGGGCGTCGTCATCTATCAGGGCGTCACGCTCGGCGGTACGGGAAAGGAGCGCGGAAAGCGTCATCCGACCGTGCGAAAGAACGCCGTCATCTCATGCGGGGCGAAAGTGCTCGGCGGGTTCGAAGTCGGCGAGGGGGCGAAGATCGGCGCGGGAGCCGTCGTTTTGCAAGAAGTTCCTCCCTATGCGACCGTCGTCGGCGTCCCCGCACGCGTCGTAAAAGTTTCCCTGCCCCCCGCTCATCCTGAGCCGTAGGCGAAAGCTCCCATTGAATACACGGAGTTCGTGGGTTTGCAGGGATGCTTCGCATACGTCCGGCATGAGCCCCCTCGGCTCCCCTCATAGGGAAGCCGTCACGGAACGCGACTGAGGGGGATCCCCACGATCAACATCAAAATCAAGGTTCATTATGAAAATTTATAATTCATTGACAAGAAAAAAAGAAGAATTTGTCCCCCTGGAAGCGGGCAAGGTAAAAATGTATGCCTGCGGGATCACCGTCTCGGGCGAGGCGCATATCGGACACGCCTTTCAGGCGCTCATCTACGACGTCTTCCGCAAGTTCCTCGAAAAACAGGGCTACGAAGTCACTTATGCCCGCAACTATACGGACGTAGACGACAAGATCATCGCAAAGAGCCATGAGACGGGCATTCCCGCCGATCGATACGCCGCAATGATGATCGAAAAGATCGACGCAGACATGGCGCGGGCGCACATCGGGGAACCCACCGTATGGCTCAAAGCGACCGAAAATATCGGCAATATCATCGATTTTATTGCCGCGCTTATCGAAAAGGGACATGCCTATGCGGCCGAAAACGGCGACGTCTATTTCGACGTAGACAGCTATCCCGCCTACGGCGGCCTTTCGGGCAGAGACAAAGAGGATATGCTTGACGGCGTGCGCGTCGATAACGACGAATGTAAGAAAAACGCCTACGACTTCGCCCTCTGGAAGGCCGCGAAAGAGGGGGAGATCTCATGGGACTCCCCGTGGGGCAAGGGACGGCCGGGCTGGCACATCGAGTGTTCGGCGATGAACCGTGCCGCGTTCGGCGACCAGATCGATATTCACGGCGGAGGCCGCGATCTCATCTTTCCCCATCACGAGAACGAGATCGCGCAGACCGAGGCGCTGACGGGCAAGCGGTTTGCGAAATATTGGACGCACAACGGCCTCATCAAGATCAACGGGCAGAAGATGTCGAAATCGCTCGGCAATGTGCTTCTTCTCTCCGACATCCTCGATAAATATTCGGACGAGGCGCTCAAATTCGCGCTCCTCTCGATGAATTACCGCGGCGACATCAACGTCACCGACGCACTTTTCCCCGAGGCGGAAGGGCATCTCGTGCGGTTTTATACGCTGATCGGCAAAGCGGAAAAGGCGTTTCCCGACGAAGAGGGGATGTATCCCGCCATCGACAAACAGTTCGACGAAGCCATGAGCGACGATTTCAACACCGCGCTCGCGCTCTCCGCTCTGTTCGGGTATTTTAAAGAAATTTCACGCTTATTGCAGGAAAACGACCCCGCGGCGCGGAAAATGGTCAACCAGATCAGAGAGACGTACGGTCTTCTCGGGCTCTTTTATCGGGACGCGGACGAGTATCTTTCAAAGTATGCGCCCAAAGAGGAAGATGTGCCCGCCGAAGTGAAGGCGATCGCCGAGGAGCGCTTTCAGGCGCGTAAGAACAAAGACTGGGCGAAGTCCGACGAGCTCCGCGAACAGCTGAGATCTCTCGGTTATAGCGTAAAAGACAGCAAAGAGGGATATGAAATAATTAAAAATTGAACGCTCCGCGCTCATCCCGAGGCGCCCCGCCGCTCATTCTGAGAGAGCGCCGGCGACCGAAGAATCGCATTGAAAGAGCGGAGTATGTGCTTCCGTAGGTCTATGAGATGCTTCGCTACACTCAGCATGAGCGGCATCTCGGCTCCCCCTTGAGGGGGAACCGGCGAGGCGTAGCCGGGACTGATGGGGTGTCATTCCCAATCATGCCCCCACCTCAATTTTTATTTTTTATTTTTCAACTTTGAATTTCAAAAAAGGAAACATATATCATGAAGATCACAGGAAAAGAACTCAGACAAAAGTGGTTGGATTTCTATAAGAGCAAGGGGCACACCGATATCGGCGCAGTGTCACTCATCGGCGACGGCACGACGGGCGTCATGTTCAACGTCGCAGGCATGCAGCCGCTCATGCCCTATCTCCTCGGCAAGCCGCACCCCGCGGGCAAGCGCCTGTGCAACGTACAGGGCTGTGTGAGAACGGTCGACATCGATTCCGTGGGCGACGCGTCCCACTTCACCTTCTTCGAGATGATGGGGAACTGGTCGCTCGGCGACTATTTCAAGAAAGAAAAGACGGCGTGGACGTTTGAACTTCTCACGAGCGTCTTCGGGCTCGACAAGGACAAGCTTTGCACGACCGTGTTCGAAGGCAATTCCGCCGCCCCGCGCGACGAAGAGACGGCAAATCTCCTCATCGGCCTCGGGATAAAGCCCGAGCATGTCTTCTATCTTCCCAAAGAGGACAACTGGTGGGAGCTCGAGGGCACCGTGGGGACCCCCTGCGGGCCCGACAACGAGTGGTTTTATCCCCTCGACGCCGACAAGCCGGATCCCGTCTTCCCCGACGACTATGTGGAGATCGGCAACGACGTCTATATGCAATATAAAAAGCTCGAAAACGGCTACGCGCCCCTCGAGAATAAGAACGTCGACACGGGCTTCGGCTTCGACAGAATGCTGCTCTTTTTAAACGGCCTGCACGACGCATATCTTACCGACCTCTTCACGGCCGTGCTCGCAAAGCTCGAGGAGCTCTCGGGCAAAAAATATTCCGACGGAGGCGAGACGCAAAAAGCAATGCGCATTATCGCCGACCACACGCGGACGACGGTCATGCTCATCGGCGACAGGCAGAGCCTCATCCCGTCCAATATCGGCGCGGGCTATATTCTCCGCCGCATCATGCGCCGCGCCATCCGTTGGTGCAGAAAGCTCGGCGTCTCCTCCGACGCCATGCTCGCCGTCGCAAAAATCTATATGGAAGAAGTCTACAGCGACGCCTATCCGCTCCTGAAAGAAAAAGAGGAATATATTCTCGGGGAGATCAAAAAAGAGGCCGATAAGTTCGAGGCCACCCTCGTCACGGGCATGAAAGAGTTCGATAAGACGGTCACAGGGCTCGAACGCAAGAATGAGTTTATGAAGAAGTCCGACCCCGCCTATGTACCCGAGACCGTCATCGGCGGCAAGGCGGCTTTCCGCCTGTACGATACCTACGGCTTCCCCCTCGAACTTACCGAGGAGCTTGCGGCGGAGCGGGGACTCACGGTCGACAAAGACGGGTTCGAAGCGGCCTTTAAGGAACATCAGGAAAAGAGCCGCGTCATCGCAAAGGGCGAGGCCAAGGGTGGCCTCGAGAGCCACAGCGAACAGGCCACGCGCTATCATACGGCGACCCACCTTCTCAACGCCGCGCTCAAGACCGTTCTCTCTCCCGACTGCAACCAGAAAGGATCCAACATCAACGACGAGCGCATGCGCTTCGACTTCAATTTCGACCGTCCCATGACGCCCGAGGAGATCAAGGCCGTGGAGGATCTTGTCAACGAGAAGATCGGGGAAGATATTCCCGTCGTTTACCGTGAAATGAGCCTCGAAGAGGCGAGAAAAGAAAACTTTGTCGGCGTGTTCGACAGCAAATACGGCGAGGTCGTCAAGACGTACACGATCGGCGATTTTTCAAAAGAGATGTGCGGCGGACCCCACGTTGCGCGTACGGGCGAGCTCGGGCATTTCAAAATCGTAAAAGAGCAGTCTTCTTCCGCCGGCGTCCGCCGCATCAAGGCCGTGCTGGAGTGACCCCGCGCTCATCCCGAGGCGTCCCCTTTAAGGGGCGTCGGCGTCCTTGCCGAGACTGAGGGGGCGTCGTTCTAAAAATTCACCGCTATCATTATCAATTTATAAGGAGTCGCCATGACACAAAAACAAAAACTTCAGGCGGGAGAGCTCTATTGCGTCGACGAAGAACTGCGGGGCGAACTCGCGCATGCGAAGAGGCTGTGCGAAGAGTACAACGCGACCCCCCGCGACGACTTGCAGACCCGCCGCGCCATCATGCATGCCCTGCTCGGCAAGCATGGCGAAAATTTCAACATCGAGAGCAACGTATGGTTCGACTACGGCTACAACACCGAGGTCGGGGAGAATTTTTATGTCAATCACGACTGCGTGTTTCTCGATACCAATAAACTCATTTTCGGCAACAACGTCTACATTGCGCCGCAGTGCGGGTTCTACACGGCGGGGCACCCGCTCGACGCCATGCTCAGGCGGGAAGAGTTGGAATTTGCAAAACCCATCACGGTCGGCAACGACGTGTGGTTCGGCGGCGGCGTGAAAGTTTTGCCGGGGGTGACGATCGGCAGCAACGTCGTCATCGGCGCCGGGAGCGTGGTAGTACATGACATTCCGTCGAATTCGGTAGCGGTCGGAAACCCCGCGAGGGTGATAAAGAAGATTCCCGCCGCCGATGACGAATAAGGGATCCCGAAAAAGGGCGAAGCCGTTTTACGGGAAGAGGAGCGACCGGCAAAAGGCAAGGGCGCGGGGAGCGCCCGCCGCTGAAAAGCCGAGGCGCGACGACGGCGCCGGGAGCGTGGTAGTACATGACATCCCGTCGAATTCGGTAGCGGTCGGAAACCCCGCGAGGGTGATAAAGAAGATTCCCGCCGCCGATGACGAATAAGGGATCCCGAAAAAGGGCGAAGCCGTGGAGAGAAATCCGGAATTCAATTCGGTTTCCCTACGCCCTCTCTCTCGGACGGGGTTCCCGTCGTTCATGGCGGGAAAACGCAGACTTCCGAGGTAAAATATTTTGTCAAAATCCGAAAAAATCTTGCTTTCGCAACTCAAAACAGCTTGACGGAACCCTTTTAACGCCCTATAATAAAGAAGCAATCGGGTTTAAAGCGGTATTTTCCCCGTTTTCCGCCCGCCGACTGTATAAATTACAACATTTCCAAAGTCAAGGAGACGTTTATGAAAACCTATATGGCACATGCCGAGACGGTTGAAAGAAAATGGTACGTCGTCGACGCGACAGGCGTTCCCCTCGGAAGACTTGCTTCCAAGGTGGCGTCCGTTCTGCGCGGCAAGAATAAGCCCACATTCACTCCCAATGTCGATACGGGCGATTTTGTCATTGTCGTCAATACCGATAAAGTGCTTCTCACGGGCAAAAAGCTCGAGAAGAAAATTTATCGTTATCACACGGGCTATATCGGCGGTCTGAAAGAAACTCCCTACAGCACCCTCATGGCGGAAAAGAGCGACCTTGCGGTGTATGAGGCAGTCCGCGGGATGTTGCCCAAAAATTCTCTCGGGCGCCAGATGCTCAAAAAGCTCCGCCTGTACAAGGGCGCGGAACATAACCACGCGGCGCAGAAACCCGAAGAGCTTAAATTAGATTAAGGAGAGAGGGAAATGGCTAAAGTAGTTTTAAAGAAAAAATTACAATTCTGGGGAACGGGCAGAAGAAAGAAAGCGATTGCGCGCGTACGCCTGATTCCCGCCGGCAGCGGCGCGATCGTCATCAACGACCGTCCGCTCGAGGACTACTTCCCTCAGGGCACGACGCAATACGTCGTCAAGCAGCCCCTTGCGGAGCTTAAAGTCGAGGGCAAATACGATATTTTCGTCAACGTCATCGGCGGCGGCTACACCGGCCAGGCGGGGGCGATCCGTCTCGGCATCGCAAGAGCGCTTCTCGAAGCGGAGCCCGAGAGCCGTCCCGCACTCAAAAAAGCGGGCTTCCTTACCCGTGACCCCCGCGTCAAGGAGAGAAAGAAATACGGTCTCAAGAAAGCAAGAAGAGCGCCGCAGTTCTCGAAGAGATAAAAAAATCAGCCGTTCCCCAAGGAGCGGCTTTTTTGTTATACGAAAACCACGCGATAGTCGCGTGGTTCAAAAGAGGCTTTGCCGATAAACATGGACGTTTCTCGGCTACCTCTTGAGGGTCGCAAAACGCAATTCTGCGCATCAGCACGGTGCGCTGTGCGCTGCGTTTTGCGATGAGTGAGCGCATTATTCCGCGCGAACGGTGACCGAGGACAGGGATCGACCTGCCCGAGACGGCTGTCGAGCAAAGCGAGACTGATGAGGGGCGCTCTAAATTGGGATGTTCCTCATCCGTCACGGTTACGCCGTGCCACCTTCCCCCTCGGGGGGAAGCTTTCACACCCCTCTGTCACTCGCAAGCTCGTGACGCCCTCGCACGCGGGCGAGTAAGGACAAAGCCCCATTCACGGGTAGCAAGCAACAAATGCGTGACCGGAAGGTCAATGCGAAACGCTTGTGCGCCGCCTGTTACGATCGGGATCCCGCCCCGATCTTTCATTCTTTTTTCTTTCCGATCTTGCGCACGGTCTCGTCGTGGCGGGAGAGGAAGGACGAGAGCGCCTGCTTGCCGCTTTCGGCGGTTTTGGCGCCCGTGTAATCGGGCGGAAGAAAGGCGCTGTCCGTCACCGAAGGTTCCGTTTTTTTCTCGGGCGCGGCGGGGACGCCGTTTTCACTGCCGATGATGGCGGAAAGAGTATCGAGGAGCTCAAAAATCCCGAATTTTTCCATTTTTTCACCCTTACAACAAATTTTTTTACAAGAAAAGTTCAAGTAAAGGGAGTTTTTGATTGCCAAAACTCTTTCTATAGTATATAATTGTATGCGTATCGTTAGAACCAAAACGACGCAAAACAAGAAGGGAAAAGGCCTATGCGCAAAGGTTTCAAAAAATTTATTGCAGTTGCCTCCGCCGCACTGATGACGGCAGGCGTACTTTCGCTCGCGGCATGCGGCAGCGAATTCAAAACTCCTTCGGGCATTCCCGAGGGCGCAGTGGAGTCCAACGGCGGATTTGTCGTCGCTAAGGGCGACTATTACTATTTCATCAACGGCATCGAGTCGTACACGGCCGACAATACGTACGGCACGCCCGTGAAAGGCGCCCTCTACCGCATCAAGAAAGCGGACGTCAAGGCGAAAAGGAACACGGCGGAACGCGTCGTTCCCTCGCTCATGACGGCGGGAACGTACGATGGCGGGCTGTATATCTATGGCGACAGGATCTATTTCACCACGCCGAACGACGTGCCCGATCCCGTCTCGGGCGAGCTCGACACGAGCTATCTCTATTTCAAGAGCGCCAAGCTCGACGGGAGCGACGTCAAGAGCTATTTCGCCCTCGATTCCAACAGCAATCCCTACCGCATCGTCGAAGTGGATGGCACCGTGTATGTGCTCTATGTCGCGAGCAACGACCTGTATTCCTACAATACGGCGAACGGCCAAAAGACCTTGCTTGCCGACAATACCACGGCCTATGCGTTCAACAAGAACGATCCCACCGATCCCATGGTGTACTACACGATGGGAGTGAGCGAGAACCAGGACTCCGATAAAGACGCGCCCGCGCTCTCCTATAACCAGCTCTACCGCGTCAAGGCGGACGCCGTGGAAGCGCCCTATACCTACACGTGGGATATGGACTATATCAATGACGAGTTGGGCGGCGAGATGCCGTATACCAACCTCGGCGAGATCGTCCTCGACGGCAGATCGAACAGTGACAACAAGACGCAGTTCAACCATTCCGACACAGAGCCCTCCGGCTGGCAGGGATACAGCTACACCCTGCGTTCCTATGAAAACGGCGGCGTCTACTACACGGCCGCGCCCGCCAAGAAGCAGAGCAATCCCTCGCAGGGCGACAACGACAACGGCAAGCTCTACTTCATCGACGCCGAAAAACTGACCGCGAGCTGGGATTCCGTCAAGGTAAATACCGAAGAGGGAACTTCCATCGAAGTCGTCGCCGACGCGACGAACCTCTCGGATACGGCCACGACAAGCGCGCTCTACTACAGAGAGAACGGACATCACTATCTCTACGTCAAGAACAACACCATCTACCGCGCAGACGTCGACGCAGCGGGCAAGCACACCAAAGATCAGGCGGTCGCCTATGCCGTCAGCGGCGCTACCCTTGTGAGCGTGGACCTCACGACGAGCGACAAGTACGATTACGTCTACTTCACCCGCTCCAACGGCGCAGGCCATTCCGTGGAGCGCGCGGTCATCAACGGCGACCCCGTCTACTATCAGAACCTTCCCTACGAAGATAACGACAACAAGCCCTATCAGCCCGTGAAAGTGCTCAACGTCGAGCAGGCGGACAGCTGGTATCAATACGAACTGATCGGCACCGACCTCTTCTTCGCCGACGCCGACAACGAAGTCGCTTCCACGTCGTTCAACTATATCTCCGTCGTCTCTCTTGCGAATGCGGCGGGCACGCTCATGGACAACGCCGAGCTCGCGGCTTTCACCGAAAAGTACGACTCCATCATGAGCACCGACGCCAAAGTGGGGCTTCTCGCAAAACTTTCCGGCAACGACAACAGCAAGCTCTCCAGAGCGATCCGCTACTACTTCATGACGGGCGAAACGGAGCAGTTCGACGAGAACATCGATTTCGCAGTCGAAAACGGCAAGAGCGAGACCCATCTCTACACCGAAGACGAGCAGAACGCTTTCTATGCGTTCAACAGCAACGAAGGCTATACCGACTCCAACGGCGAAGTGCTCTTCAAGGAGAGCGACTTCAACGACAACGGACAGAGCTATCGCACCTATTCCTATTTCGTGACGAAGATCGGCGAAATGACCGAGGCGGACGTCGAGAAAGAGAATGATTATTGGGAAGGCGCGCTCGAACACTTCACCCTTCCTGCCGAGGAAGACGAGGGAACGGAGCTTCCCGCTTGGGCATGGGCGCTCATCGGGATCGGCATCGCCATCGTCGTTGCGGGCTGCGCGGCGCTCGTCATCGTCCTCGTCCGCAAGAAGAAGCACACCGAGGGTCCCGAGGAAGAAAAGATGGCCGTCGATACGACGGACGACCGCGACGTAGACGTCTACGCCGAACCCGAGGAAGAACCTGCGGCAGAGCCTGAAGAAGAGACGGCGGCCGAACCCGAAGAAGAAGCTACGGCAGAGCCCGAAGAAGAGACGGCGACCGAACCCGAAGAAGAGAAGACGGAAGTTTCCGAAACGCCCGAAACAGAGGCGCCCTCCGGTGAAACGCCCGCAGAATAAAAAAGAATGACAGCCCCCGCCGCAAGGCGGGGGTTTTGCTGTTTCGGCGAGAGCGTGAAAACAAATCAAAAAAATGTTGTCATTTTCCGCAAAAAATTTCTTAAAAGACCTGCAAAACAGTTTACAAAAAAACTAAATCTTAATATAATTTATTAGCCCGATGGGGCGGAAAAGGGCTGCGGCCGCAGGAGGTGGGAAAATGGTGCATTATATGAAATGTCCTCGGTGCGAACTTAACTATATCGACGCCGAGAAACAGGAATATTGCGACGTTTGTCTGCGCGAGATGCGCGGGATCGTGACTGACGTCGAAGAGGCGGAAGAAGAGGAAGTGCCCACCGAGGTTTGCCCGATCTGCGGCGAGAACATGATGCGCGTCGGCGAAAAGATGTGCGACGAATGCAAAAAGAAGGCGGAGTACGAGACGGAGGAGCCCGACCCCGAAGAGGACGACGATGAGTGGAGAGAATATCTCGACGACGATACCGACGACCTCGACGAGGAAATGGGTAAACTCGACGAGGCCATGAGCGGCGATCTCGACGCGGCGGAAGACGAGGAAGAGGAAGAAGAGGAAGAAGAGTATCACGCCGATGACGACGAGGAAGACCTCGACTACGTTACGGGCGACGAGATCTATTCCCTGTCCGACGACGATGACGACGATGACGACGAAGAGGACGATTTTTAAAATATTTCAAAAGGGGCGCACCGCGCCTTTTTTGTTATTGCGGAAAGGGAGAACATGAAGATCTTTCAACGTCTCGGCGAGTGGATCCGCGCGTACGACGACGCACACAATTTCACCTGCGATCTGTGCGGGAGAGAAGTCTTCGGCGGCGAACGGGTGTGCGGCAAGTGCCGCGGGGCGCTGCCGTGGAACGATAAAAACATCTGTCCTCTGTGCGGCAGAAAAGTGGGCGAGCCGGGGATCTGCCTCGAATGCAAAAAGAAGCGCCTCATCGTCGATAAAGCGCGTTCCGTCCTCTTGCATGAAGGAGAAGCCGCCCGCCTCGTCTCTCTCGCAAAAAAGACAAAGTATTTTTACCGCACGGCCGCCGAGCTCATGCTTCCCTTTCTCGACGAATTCGGTGCGGACGCACTCATCTTCGTTCCCATGACTGAAAAGGCATGCAAAAAGCGGGGCTATAACCAGTCCCGCCTGATTGCGGAAGAACTATCCCGCCGCGGCGGCGTTCCCGTGCTGGACGCCGTGACCAAGACGCGCGAGACGGGCACGCAGAAGTCGCTCGGCCGCGCGGAGCGGGAGAAAAACCTTGAGGGCTGTTTCCACGTCTTCAACCGCAAGGGAGTGAAAAACAAACGCTTGCTCATCATCGACGACGCGCTGACGACGGGCTCCACGGTCAGCGAGCTCGCCACCGTTCTCAAACGCGCGGGGGCGAAAGAGGTCGACGCGCTCACATTGACGAGCGTATACGACAAGAACGCGTTCGGCAAGTCTCCCGCAACGGACGGAGGCGTCCGTCGGGCCAAGAGCCCGACCGCAGAATAAACTGAAACCTACAATTCAAATCCCCGATCTGATGGGCGCATGGCGGTTTGCCTGCGCCTTTTGTGTTGCCTCGGCGCCCCGTCTGTCCTTTCCGAAGAAGAACAGCGCGACGGTATCGGGACCGACGTGCGAGCCCGTGCAGATATCGTAATATTCGATGATGACGTCTTTCACGCCCCTGTCTTTGAGTGCGTCGGCGAGGGCAAGCGCGTCTTCTTCGCAGTCCGCATGGGTAATGGCGACTGTCTGCCCCTCGGGCGATACGGCGTAATTGTCGAATGCCGTAAGAAGTGCGGCGAGCGCCCTCTTTCTGCCCCGCTCTTTGCCGCAGACGACGAGCTTCGCCTGTTTTTCCCCGTCCGCTTTCAGAATGGGCTTGATGTTCAAAAGGGCGCCCGCAAAAGCGACGGCGGCGGAGATGCGTCCGCCCTTTCTCAGATATTTCAGATCGCCGACCGTAACATAGCTGTTCATTTTATAGCGGTTATTTTCAAACCATTCGGCACATGTATCGATATTTTCACCCATATCCCTCAGATCTGCGACGCGGAGAACAAGCAATCCCTCGCCCATCGAGGCGTTCGAGCTGTCCGCTACGACGATCTTCCTCTCGGGGAATTTTTTCGAAAGTTCTTTGGCCGCCGTCACGGCTTGCGCGTATGTGCCGCTGATCCCCGAGGCGATCGTCACGAAGAAGACGTCTTTTCCCGCCTCGAGGACGGGCGAAAGACTCCCGAGCAGGCGCTCTTTGGAGATGAGGGAGGTGCGCATTTCCTTGCCCGCGCGCATTTTTTTGTAGTGTTCTTTCGCGGCCTCGCGCGAGACGTTCTCTCCGCAGCAGTCCTTTTCTTCGCCGCCCTCGAGGATACGATAGGGGATCACGCGAATGTTCCGCTCCTCCAGAAGCCCGACGGGAATATTGGCCGATGAATCCGTAAAAATTTCAAATTGCATGGGGCCCTCCTGTTTTTTTGCCTTACACGATTAGAATACCGCAATCGTCTTAAAAATACAACCTACCGCTTCCAAACTTTCGGCTACTTCTCAAAACGCGCGCTCCACTGCGGGGAAAAGCGGCTCTACTGTGCGTAGAATGAACGATATTTCTGCAATATCCGCGCATTTTTACGCATTTTCGGTCATACACATAAGTATTCGGCGGGGGGACATGATTTCCGACGGTATTCGGCAACTGTCGACAAAGAAAGTCATCATTCCCCCCGTAATCTATGATAGGATACAGGAGATCGGATGAAATTTTTCACTGTGAAGCTGAAAACGCTTCTCGGCGCCTTGGGCGTCGTTCTCGCCGTCACCGCTGCGCTTCTCGTTGCGAACTTCTCGGGCGCCGTGGAAGTATATTCGAGCACCAACCGCTCTCTCCCCATCTACTGCGTGGGGCGGGAAGACAACAAGATCGCCATTTCGTTCGACTGCGCATGGGGCGTGGAACATACGGACGCTATCCTGAAAAACCTCGAAAGCGCCAAGGTGCGTGCGACGTTCTTCACCGTGGAATTTTGGGCGAAAGACCATCCCGATTACTTGAAAAAAGTCTCCGACGCGGGACACGAGATCGGCACGCACAGCGCCACGCACTCCTATATGTCCCGCCTTTCGAAGAGCGAGATCGAGGGCGAACTCAAGTCGTCCGTCGACGCAATCACGGCCGTGACGGGCAAGAGCGTGGAACTTTTCCGCCCTCCTTACGGCGATTACGACGATCTTCTTATCGACACGTCCAACGCGCTCGGGCTGTATCCCATCCAGTGGGACGTAGACTCCCTCGATTGGAAAGATCTCTCCGCTTCGGACATTGCCGAACGGGTGATCTCGCGGGTGAAGAGCGGTTCCATCATCCTGTGCCACAACAACGGCCTGCATACGGCGGAAGCGCTCCCCATCATCATCGACACCCTTCGCGCAAAGGGGTATGAGTTTGTCCCCATCGGCGAACTCATCTACCGCGACAACTATACCATCGACTCCACGGGCAAGCAGATCGCCGAAAACGCAACGTGAACACGGCCCCCGCGCCGCCCGCCGCGCTTATCCTGAGCATACGCGAAGGATCTTATAAACCCGCGGAGTACAATCATTTTCTCAATCCAAAAATCGACAAGAAATACTCGGAGGTACAAAACATAACATGGATCACAGCACGGAAAAGAACAACAGAGTGTATTTTTGCGGAGAGATCGTGACGGAAGCGACCTTTTCGCACGAGGTCTACGGCGAGGGATTTTACGAATTTTACGTAAAAGTGCTGCGCCTTTCGGGACAGGCGGATATTCTTCCCGTCACCGTCTCCGAACGGCTCATCAAGGGAAACGACCTCACGATCGGCAGCCGTATCTGCGCCGTGGGGCAGTTCCGCAGTTACAACAAGCTCGAGGGCGGAAAGTCCCGCCTCATGCTCACCGTTTTTGTGCGGGAACTCGTAGAACCCATCTCGCAAAATCCGAACAGCATCGTCCTTTCGGGCTACATCTGCAAGCCGCCCGTATACAGAACAACCCCTTTCAACCGCGAGATCGCCGATCTTCTCGTCGCCGTCAACCGCGCCTATAACAAATCCGACTATATTCCCTGCATCGCGTGGGGGAGAAACGCGCGGTTTGTACAGACCCTCAAAGTCGGCGACAGGATCGCGCTCTCAGGCCGCATCCAGAGCAGAGAATATCAAAAGAGGCTCTCCGACGAGGAGACGGTCACGATGACCGCATACGAAGTCTCCGTTTCCAAGCTCGCCGCGTTCGAAGACGGCGACGCTTTCGACCTCGACAACGAATTCGACCTCTACAGTCCCGCCGAACAGAGTTTTAACGCTTGACAAGTCCGCTTTTTTCGGGTACAATGACAGAAAAGATAAGGCGGAGCGGAACAAGTGGCGCAAAAGAGGACGAACAACGAACAGATACGCGGCATACAGGCGGTGCTCGAACGGCATCGCCGTTTTGACTACCGCTATATCCCCCTCATCGGCGAATGGGAAATGCCCGATAAGAATTACCGATACCGCCAGAGAGGGTTGGATCTTCTTGAAACGTCAGTCTTGAGATTTTTGCTCAGCATCTTCACGCGGCCGTTTCTGTGGCTCGCCTATGGCGGCGTGCATGTGGAGGGGAAGAAAAATCTGAAGGCGCTCAAAAAACAGGGCGCGATCTCCGTCTGCAACCATTTCAATTATATCGACACTCTGCTCGTCCGCACGGCAGTGGGACATTTTAAATCTTTCCATACGATGGCCCCCTGGAACAATAAAAAGGGGCTCGGCGGACACATCATCCGTCACGGCGGCATGTGGCCGTTTTCCAAAGATCGGGAAGCGACCCGCGCTCTCTACGCCGAGATGGAACGGCAGCTGAAAAAGGGGAGCGTCATCAATTTCTACGCGGAGCAGGCGATGTGGACGAACTATCAGAAGCCCCGCCCCATGAAAGACGGCGCCTTTCATTATGCGCTCAAATTCGGCGTTCCCGTGCTGCCCGTCTTCTGCACGTTCAAGCGCAACAAAAAGGGACATCTGCGGAAGATCCGCATTCACATCATGCCCGCGGTCTATGCGGACGAAAATCTCGGGCGGGCGGAGCGCATCCGCGATATGAAGCGCCGCGCCGAAGAGGCGTGGAAAGAGTGTTACGAAAAGGCATACGGCGTTCCGCTCGAATATCTTACCGAGTGAAGCGCGCATGTAAAAATTTACAGAGAAAAAGTGTCACCGCCGGTGACACTTTTATTCGTATAGTCATATTTATAACAAGGCTAAATCTTCAACGCGCGTCGTCGGGACCGTCCGATTTTTCGGGCGGCGTATCATACTCTACGCGCGCGGTCTGTTCCCAGCCTGCGCTCGTATTTTTCTTCGCATATCTGCGGCTGATAATGTAGATCGGCACATACTCCATCAGATAGAACGGGTTGAAGAGCACGGTGCCGCATTTCTCCCAGAAGCCGAGAGGGGCGAACATTTCGGGACAAGCCAGAAGCGCCAACACGCTGTATCCGAGAAGAAGGACGTACATCACGCCGATCGGCAGTACGATGAGGAGCATTACCGCCCAAAACCACAATTCCGAGCCCGTCAGCGCATAATATATGGCGATCCCCGCGCCCGCAAGCCCCGCCGCAAGGGAAAAGACGAGGAAAAGAATGAGCGGGACAACGCCGAAGAAGTATTCCCATTCGCCCGAAGTGAACGAGCCGCGCTTTTTGATCTGTTCGTAGATCTGCTGTTTGTATTTTTTGTCGCACTGCGAGTAGCCCGTCAGCCAGCGCACGCGGCGATGAAAATTGTCTTTGTGATGGAGCGCTTCTTCCGTATAGATGACGGCGTAAGGATAGAACATCGAGCGGAAACCCTTTAAAAGGGAGTCGAGCTTGAGTTCGTAGTCCTCGGTGAGCGTGCGGTACGGCCAGCCCCCGAGACGTTCGATGACGGAGCGGCGCACCATCATGCCCTGTCCGCACATGTTGAGGGGCATGTCTTTCTGCATGCGGTATTTGTTTCCGAGATCGTCGAGGATCGGCCATGTGAGCGCCGAGCAGTTGGTAAACACAGTCCGCGCTTTCTTGCCGCCGAGATAGTTTTTTACGAATTTACGGGTGAGATAGATGTCGTAGTCATGCTCGAGGGCGTTGTTGAGCTCGGTTACATAGCGGGCGTCGAGCACGGCGTCGGCGTCGACGATGACGAACGCTTCATACTCTTTCACCCTCTCCCCGATCGCCTTGAAATAGCCGTCGAGCGCGTCGCCCTTGCACGTCTGCGCGGGGACGACGAATACTTGTGCGCCGATCTCCTTTGCAAGTTCTATCGTGGGGTCGTCGGGATCCTTGACGATGACGTTGACGTCGAAACGGTCGCGGGGGTAGTCCTGTTTCCGGATGGAAGCGAAGAGATCGCCGATCACCGCGCTTTCGCCCCGCGCGGGAATGACGACGGAGATGCGCCGTTTTTCCTTGGCTTTTTTATAGGGCGGCCGCTGAAAAGCATAGCGGAATTGGACCAGCTTGGGAATATACAGCAAGATCGCAAGCAGGGAAAGACCGATATATAACCAAAAAGTAATCGCGATGGGGAGACTCATAAGTGCACCGTTTCGTTAGAATACTCACATTATAGACAATTTTCAATTTTTCGTCAACATATTCACGCAAATTTGTCAGAAAAATATATGACAAATTCCGTTTTTTGAATAAAACCCCGCACGGGACGCATCTCGGAAGCAGAAACTCGGGTTGCCGTTCGCGCAATAAAAAAACGGCAGTTCGGCCTGCCGTTTTCCAAAATCCGCAATGCATGGTTTAAAATGCGATCTTTTCGGTGAGGAAAGAGATGATGCCCTCTTCGTCGAGGCGTACCTGTTCCATCGTGTCGCGGTCGCGGATCGTAACGGTCTCGTTTTCGAGCGTCTCGAAGTCGATCGTGATGCAGTAGGGCGTTCCGATCTCGTCCTGACGGCGGTAGCGCTTGCCGATGGAGCCCGCTTCGTCGTAGATGACGGGGAAGCGGCGTTTCAGGTTGTTCCATACCTCTTTCGCCTTTGGCGCAAGATTTTTCTGGAGCGGCAGAATGGCGGCCTTGTAAGCGGCGATCGCGGGGTGGAAATGCAAAACGTTTCTCGTCTCCCCGTCTTCGAGCTTTTCTTCTTCGTATGCCTCGGAGAGTACGGCGAGCATGAGACGGTCGGCGCCGATGCTGTATTCGATGACATAGGGGATAAACCGCGAGCCGTCTACGGGGTCGACATATTGCAGGCTCTTGCCCGAGTATTCCTGATGGCGACTCAGGTCGTAGTCGGTGCGGTTGTGGATGCCGTTGAGCTCTTGCCAGCCCATGGGATAGAGATATTGGATGTCGCACGCCTCTTTGGCGTAGTGGGCGAGCTTGTCGTGATCGTGGAAGCGGAGATGCTCTCTGTTGAACCCGAGATCGAGCAAAAATTGCAGAGCTTTCTGCTTGAATTCCTGATAATATTGTTCGTCTGTGCCCTCTTTACAGAACCATTGGTGCTCCATCTGTTCGAATTCGATGGTGCGGAAGATGAAGTTGCCGGGGGTGATCTCGTTGCGGAAGGCCTTGCCGATCTGTGCGATGCCGAAGGGAACTTTTGCGCGCGTCGTGCGCTGGACGTTGAGGAAATTGACGAATTCCCCCTGCGCCGTTTCGGGCCGCAGATAGATCTTGTTCTGGCTCTCGTCGGTCACTCCGCGGCTCGTTTCGAACATGAGGTTGAACGTGCGGATGGGGGTCCAGTCGAACCCGCCGCAGACGGGGCAGTGCACCTGATGTTCCGCGATATATGCTTCCATTTCCGCGTTCGTCATGAGGTCGGGATTGACCGTTCCCTTGGAATGCGCTTCGATGAGATTGTCGGCGCGGTGACGCGTCTTACACTTTTTGCAGTCCATTTTGGGATCGGAAAAAGAAGTCGTATGTCCGCTGGCTTCCCACACGCGGGAATTCATCAGAATGGCCGCGTCTACTCCGTAGCTGTTGTCGCTCTCCTGCACGAACCGCTTCCACCAAGCGCGCTTGATGTTGTTTTTGATCTCCACGCCGACGGGGCCGTAGTCCCACGTGTTTCCCATGCCGCCGTAGATCTCACTGCCGGGGAAAATGATCCCCCTTGCCTTGCACAAGGCCACGAGCTTATCCATTGTGACAGCGCTGTTGTCCATAACCCACCTCTGAGATTTCGTTCACGGTATATTATACAGACAAAATTCCAATCGGTCAAGAAAAATTGAAAAATTCAAAATGAAAAATTAAAAATTGCGGCCCCGCGTCATTCTGAGACGCGGAGAAATTACGAAGTCAGAACATTTAACCCGAAGAATCTCGCGGGGGCCATAGACAGTGCGGCGAGATGCTTCGGGTAAACATCCGTAGACTTCGTACATCTCCCGTACCTCAGCATGACGCCGCACTCTTATACTTCCGTACTTAAAGAGGGATCTCCTCGCCTACGGCTCAGCATGCCCCGCACCGTTGCCCCCCCTCGCCCCGTGCCCCCGAAAAATTGTGGGTAAAGAACGAGAAAATTGATAAAAATGCTTGACGGGGGGGGACAAGGAGGTATACAATGATAAACGGCAAAAAATAAGGAGGCAAAATTATGAAAGCAATGGGAAAAGTCGCATCCTCGGTCGCGGCGATCGCTCTCTCCGCCGCCCTCATCGCAGGTTCGACGTTCGCTCTGTTTTCAAGCAAGGCCGATGTCAATATCGCAATTACATCAGGCAAGGTAGATGTCAAATCTACGGCCGAGCTCACAAGTGTGTATTCGGCACTGTGGAGCGATGACGACAACGACTACATTAAAGACAACAAGACCGTCACGGAGAATGTCGGAACTTTCTCCAACGGCGGCACGGCTACATATGCGGGCGACACGCTCACGATCGAAAACATCTCCCCCGGCGACGGCGTGGAACTCACGATCAAGACCGAAAACACAAGCACGATCGCGATCAAGTATCAGACGGTCGTCACCTACAGCGGCACAGAGGGGGACGAGGGCACCGCGCTCTATCGCGCCCTCAACATCACCGTCAAGGGCGAGGACGGGATGGAAAACATCAGTTCCGATCGTTCTACGGCCTCTTCCGAATGGACGACGGTGACGGAGCCGAACGGCAAAATAAAAGACGTGGCGGTCGACATCGAACTCCCCATCGATGCGGGCAACACTCTTCAGGGCAAGAAATGCAGCCTTGTGGTCGGCATCTACGCCGTACAGGCGAACGGCCACGACAACACCAATCAAGACGTCTATTTCGTCAATGCCGCTTCCGACCTCAACGAGGTCGTTCACTTGATCGAGGAGAACGGCACCCTCGCTCTTGCCGAGGAAGTGACGATCGATGAAACAAATAAGTTCACCATCCCCGAGGGCAGGGATATCACTTTCGACGTCAACGGCAAAAAGATGAATGTTGTGAAGAACGCTGCAGAGGGGCAAGGGTTTATCGTCGAGAGCGGTAGCTCTTTCACTGTCACCAACAGTGCTGAAGAAGGCTCCTTTAATCTCACGGCCAGTGCTGAGGCTGAGAATGCAGGCAAACGGGATGCCGGGAACTATACTCTGCGCGTGGAGAACGACAGCGCACTTGAGTTTAAAGACGTAAATGTAAATATCAGCGGAAACAGTGGCGGCGATTTCGTCGGATATGTCAAGGGAACAATGAATGCCGACAAGGATACCGTCATCGAGATCAAAGGTGAAAAAGATAATCTTACCCGCGGATTCAACGTGCGCGGTGGCGGTGAAGTAAACTTGAACGGAGCAACTGTGGAGTCTGAAGGAAGCACAACACAGTTCGTTGTCGGATTGGGCACCGACGAAGTAGAAGGTACTCTCAATCTGAATGCCGGGACGGAGATCATCAGTCAAAACTGTTCCTATGCGATTAACACCCTTGAGGCTTATCCGGGCGGCACGATCAACATCCACGAAGGCGCAAAGGTAACTTTGCAAGGTGATTTGTCCAATAATGATCCGAAAAGCCAAAAGGAGCAAACCGCTACGGCGGTTTCGGTTATCGGTGCGGGCAATGTGAACATGGACGGCGGCGAAATCGTCCTTGCCGCAAAGAATGGTTGGGCGTATGCCTTTTCCGCTATGAACAACAATTTCTACGACCCCGAAGTGCAAGGAGGGGAAAAGAGTGTGGGCATCTACCTTGATGCACACATCGTGCTGAGCGGAACAGCAAAGGTCACCGCAAACAATCAGGTCAATGCTTTGTTTGGTATGCAGAAGAACGGCAGACAAGGGTACACCTACGATGAAGGAGGAAACTTGACGGCCAATTACAAGGAAGCAGTATTTACCGAAGAGCCAACACTGATAATCAAAGCCACCGTTGTTATAACAATCAATGGCGTGGAAATCAACAAAAAAGATATTAAATTCGGTTTGAAGCAAGATGATGAATTTGGCCGCGAACTTGGCAATTATACCCCTGACGCTATCCAAGATGAGCGTGCGATTTCACAAGAACCGTAAACCGTCAATAAACATGCAAACGGCCCGAGGGTTTCCCTCGGGCCGTTTGCTGTTATCCTCGTCCGCCGCCCTTTTCGCCCCGCGCGCGGGCCGTAAAGCGCCCCTTCCGCACAAAATTCCAAAAAAATCCTATGCAAAGACTATGCAATTTATAAAATATATGATATAATAGACAACGGAAGTATGTTCCTTTTTTACGGGAGACGTTATGGCTGATAATTTTATCGAACAATTTATAGAGGACGATCTCGCGTCGGGAAAGATCTCCGCCGTGCAGACGAGATTTCCGCCCGAACCGAACGGGTATCTCCACATCGGTCACGCAAAGAGCATGTTCGTCAATTTCGGCGCCGCCGAAAAATACAACGGCAAATGCAATCTCTTCTTCGACGACACCAATCCATCCAAGGAAAAAACGGAGTATGTCGACGCCATCCGCCGCGACATCGCATGGCTCGGATACCATTGGGAGCGCGAAGTGTACGCTTCCGACTTCTTCGACACCATCTATGCCTATGCCGAAAAACTCATCGTGGAGGGCAAGGCGTTCGTGTGCGACCTCTCCGCCGACGAGATCCGCGAAACGCGCGGCACGCTCACGGAGCCGGGCAAGGAGAGCCCTTACAGAAACCGCACGCCCGAGGAGAATTTAAAACTCTTCCGCGAGATGCGCGACGGGAAATATGCCGACGGGGAGAAGTGTCTCCGCGCCAAAATCGATATGGCTTCGCCCAACGTCAACCTGCGCGACCCCGTAATTTACAGGATCCTGCGCGCCACGCACCACAGAACGGGCGATAAATGGTGCATCTACCCGATGTACGACTATGCGCATCCCATCTGCGACTTCTTGCAGGGCGTTACCCATTCCCTCTGCACGCTTGAGTTCGAAGATCACCGCCCGCTCTACGATTGGGTCGGATACAGTTTAGGCTTTGCTCCCAAGCCGCGGCAGATCGAATTCGCACGGCTCAACCTCACAAACCTCGTCATGAGCAAGCGTTATCTCAAAAAGCTCGTCGAAGAGGGCTCGGTACACGGTTGGGACGACCCGAGAATGCCGACCCTCGCGGGACTTCGCAACCGCGGGATCCCCGCCGAGGCGATCAAGGATTTCTGTGCGCGGGCGGGCGTCACAAAGGCGCAGTCGGAGTGCGAGATCGGCTATTTCGAGGCGGTCGTGAGAGATTATCTCAACCTCCACGCACCCCGCGCGATGGCCGTCGTCGACCCCATCAAACTCACTATCACCAACTATGAGGGGAGCGAGGAGACGGATTTTGAGATCAACCAGCTCGACGCGAACGCGGGGACGCGGAAGATCGCGTTCGGCAGAGAACTCTACATCGAGCGGAGCGATTTTTCTCTCGACCCGCCGCCCAAGTATCACCGTCTGAAGATCGGCGGATACTGCAGGTTGAAGAGCGCCTACATCGTCCGCGCCGACGAAGCGGTCACGGACGAAAACGGCAATGTCGTCGAGGTGAAGTGTACCTACTTCCCCGAGAGCAGATCGGGAAGCGATACGAGCGGCATCAAGGCAAAGGGCGTTCTCCACTGGGTGAATGCAGAGACGTGCGTCGACGCCGAACTCAGACAATACGACCACCTTCTCCGCGACGCCGATTACAGCGGACAGGATTTCTCGGAGCGCATCGTGCTCGATTCCGAGCACATCTTCTCCGCAAAGGCGGAACCGTATCTTGCGGCGGCGGACGACGGCACGGCTTTCCAGCTCATGCGCACGGGTTACTACAAAAAGGCGGCGGAGAACGGCAAACTCGTCCTCTCCGAGATCGTCTCGCTCAAAGATAACTTCAACAAATAACTTTTTCCGCGCCGTTGGCGCAAAAGGAGGAACTATGGATCCTATTATGATCGCCGTACTCTCGGTTGGCGGCGGGCTTGCCCTGATCGGAGCGATCTACGGGGCGCTCAGAAGATTTTCCCGTCTGACGTGGATCGGCTGGCAGGTTCTCATCGCTTTCGGGCTCGATATTCTCGTTTCCTTTTTGCCCGAGACAATGCCGTTCGCCGTCTGGATCGTGCTGTTTGTCGCCATTGTGGCGCTTCCGCTCATCGGCGAATACTTTTTGCGGAAAGCGCTCGTCACCGACCGCATTCTGCCTCCGGGGAAAGGGGAAATGATCTTCGACCGCATCTTCGGCGCGGTGACGGCGATCGTCGGCATCCTGATGTTCTTTGCCGCTGTCGGCGGCCTCGGGCTCTCCGTTGTGGACGCGATTCCGATGCAAGACGGCGTTTCGCCCCTTGCAAACGTGCCGATCTGGACAAATTTCTTCTCCAAATACGCGCTCGACCTCTTCCTCATCTCCCTCTTTATGATCGTGATGCGGGCGGGGTGCAGGCTCGGCGTGTTCAGAGGTTTGTATCTCGTTCTGATGCTTCTCCTCGTGGCGGGGGCGTTCTTCGGCTCTTTCCTGCTCTTCTCGAAGGTCAGCTGGGCTGCCTCGTTCTCGGGGACCGTAGGCGGTTGGTTCGGTCTTCACGGCCCGCTCGCCTCGTTCACGGGCTGCGTGACGCTCACATTCCTCGTCTCGGCGATCCTGTTCGTGGGGCTGATGTTCCTTTCCAAGCTCCTCGACTCGTCCATTCAAAAACTCAATACGCACCGTGCGGTCGCCATTCCCGACGCACTCGTGCTCGGCGCCGTGTTCTCCGTCGTGTTCGTGGCGGCGGTCATCGGCGTGCAGACGGCGTTCGGCATGCTCGCAAAGGGAGATATGCTCTCCGGGATCGTCAGCGAGTTGACGTCAAACTTCGATTTGGGCGAAATGGAGGAGAGCATTGCAAACATCGAGACGACCATTGCCGATATCGGCCGTAACCTCGCGAACTTTGCAACTTCTTCGCCGATCTCCCGCGGGCTGTACGTCGGCAATCCGTTCATTGCATAGCCGTAACGCAAGCGCGAAAGGGGCGTTGCGTCGGATAACTTGCCGAAAGCGGGATATAATGATAGAAGAATATGCTCGACAAACGCACCCACTTGCTTCTTTCCCGCATCGCCTTCCTTTGCGCGGACGGGAGCTATAAGATCGTAGAGGAAAGAGATCTTCTCGCCTGTTTTCCCGTAAAACTCAGAACGGACGGGGAAGGGCTCGTCCATATGCTGAATTTTCTCCGCGAACACGGCTATATCGACGTGAAATATGCGGAAGAGGGGGTCTATTGCCTCTCGCCCTTGCCCGAGGGTCGCATGTACGACGAGAGAATGAGGCGGGAGCGGACGGAAAGCCGCAAGCGCAGGCTGTATCTTTTTGCGTTCACCCTGCTCGGCGCGTTCACGGGAGCGTTTGCGGGCGCATATCTCGCGGCCGTGTTGGCCCTTTCGGGGGGCGCATGATCAGCGATACGTTAAATAAGCGCGAAGACGCGGTGATGAACGCCGTCTGTACGCTCTCCGCGGGACGGGAGAGGCTGATCGCCGCCCCGTACGATCTTCTGGCGCTTCTTCCTCCGAAATTGAAATTCGACGAAGAGAAGCTCGAGCGCGTGTTACGCGATCTCGGGCTTGACGGCTATTTTGAGCTCATTCTTTCGGACAGAAAGGGGGAGCGGGTCTATGTGTTGCATCTGACGGGCCGCGGCATGAACTATCGGCGGGAAGACAGCCAGCTCAAGCGGAGAGTATGGTTCCGCTGGGGGGTCGCCGCCGTTGGCGCGGTCATCACCGCTCTCATCGGCATGGTGTTACGGTTGATATTGGGATGAAGCGGGGCATGTGCGACAACGGAACGCGCACGGTGCGCCGCCGTGTGCTCATCCTGAGCCAATCGCTCAACCTGCTCCGCCCTTTGCCCCGCCGTGCTCATCCGGCCCCGCCGTGCTCATCCTGAGCGCAAGCGAAGGATCTCATAAACCCACGGAGTAACTATGCCTTATACCTACATTATGACAAACAAGTACAATACGGTACTGTATGTTGGTGTGACGAACGATATCCGTCGCCGATACTTTGAGCATTTGTTTAAGATCAATGACGGTTTTACAAAAAAGTACAACCTCGACAAATTGGTTTATTATGAATGTTTTGAGCACAAAAACGATGCAATAGCTCGCGAAAAATCATTAAAAGGGAAAAAGCGCGAAAAGAAGATAGCATTGATAAAAGAAATTAATCCTGAGTGGAAAAATCTGATGGAAGAGGACGATTGACGGACTTCGTTCGAGGGGATTCTTCGGGGGCTACGCCCCCTCAGAATGAGCGGTTGTGCTCATCTGGCCCCGCCGTGCTCATCCTGAGCGCAAGCGAAGGATCTCATAAACCCACGGAGCCTGACTTCGTATGAGGGGATTCTTCGGGGGCTACGCCCCCTCAGAATGAGCGGTTGTGCTCATCCGGCCTCGCCGTGCTCATCCTGAGCGTAAGCGAAGGATCTCATAAACCCACGGAGCCTGACTTTGTATGAGGGGATTCTTCGGTCGCTACGCTTTCTCAGAATGAGCGGTTAACAAGTATGGAACATCATGAATTTATTCTGAAATCGCCTTTTCAGCCGACGGGGGACCAACCCGAGGCGATCAAAGCGCTCACCGATGGCGTGCTCGACGGGATCCGTACGCAGGTCCTTGTAGGCGTGACGGGTAGCGGCAAAACGTTCACCATGGCCAACGTCATTAAAAACGTCGGCCGTCCCACGCTCGTCATCGCCCACAACAAGACGCTTGCGGCGCAGCTCTGCAACGAGTTCCGCGCCTTTTTCCCCGAAAACAGAGTGGAATATTTCGTCTCGTATTACGACTACTATCAGCCCGAGAGCTATATCCCCTCGACGGATACTTATATCGAAAAAGATCTCTCGATGAACGACGAGATCGATAAACTCCGCAACGCCGCCACGTGCTCTCTCGGCGAGCGGGACGACGTTATCGTCGTCTCCTCGGTGAGCTGTATCTACGGCCTCGGCGCACCCGAAGAGTTTTTCCGCCTCGGCGTCTCCATGCGCCCGGGGCAGGAGATGTCGCGCGATGAGCTCTTGTCCCGCCTTGTGGACATTCACTATTCCCGCAACGACATCGATTTCAAGCGCTCCACTTTCCGCGTGCGGGGGGATGTCGTGGAAGTCTTTCCCGCGTCTAACTCCGAAGTCGCCATCCGCGTCGAATTTTTCGGCGACGAGATCGACCGCATTTCAGAAGAGGACGTTACGACGGGCAAGATCGTCTCCGAACTCAAGCACGCCGTCATCTTCCCCGCGAGCCACTATGCCGTGGGGAGCGAAAAGCTCGCTTTCGCCCTTTCCATGATCGAACAGGACTTAGAGGGCGAAGTCAAGGCGTTTGAGGATGCGGGGAAACTCCTCGAGGCACAGCGCCTCCGCCAGAGAACGGAACACGACCTTGAGATGATGCGCGAGATCGGCTACTGTTCGGGCATCGAAAACTATTCCCGCTACTTCGACGGGAGAAGCCCCGGGCAGCCCTCCTTTACCCTTCTCGACTACTTCCCGCCCGATTTTCTCGTCTTTATCGACGAGAGCCACATGACAATTCCGCAGATCCGCGCCATGTACAACGGCGACAGAGCGAGGAAGATCAATCTCGTCGACTACGGCTTCCGCATGAAGTCCGCCTACGACAACAGGCCGCTCACCTTTGAGGAGTTCGATGTGCGCGTTCCGCAGCTCATCTGCGTCTCGGCGACGCCCGCTCCCTACGAGCTCGGCGAGGCGGGCAACGTCGTAGAACAGCTCATCCGTCCGACGGGCCTTCTCGATCCGCCCGTCGAGGTGCGCCCCACCAAGGGACAGATCGACGATCTTTTATCCGAAGTCAACACCGTTGTAAAGGGCGGCGGGCGCGTGCTCGTCACCACGCTCACCAAGCGCATGGCGGAGTCTCTGACCGATTACATGAAGGAGGCGGGCGTCAAAGTCCGCTATATGCACTCCGACATCGACACACTGGAGCGCATCGACATCGTAAACGGGCTCAGAAGCGGCGAGTTCGACGTCCTGTGCGGCATCAACCTCTTAAGAGAGGGGCTCGACCTTCCCGAAGTCAAGCTTGTTGCCATTCTCGACGCCGATAAAGAGGGGTTTCTCAGGAGCGAGACCTCGCTCGTGCAGACGATCGGCCGCGCGGCGAGGAATGCCGAGGGGCGGGTCGTCATGTATGCCGACGAGATGACGGGCTCGATGGAACGGGCGATCGGGGAAACCAACCGCCGTCGGAAAATTCAGCAGGCATATAACGAAAAACACGGCATCGTTCCCAAGACGATCGTCAAAGAAGTGCAGTCCACCCTCTCCATTACAGGCAAGGCAAAGAAGGGAGCGGACATCAAGCTCAAAGACATTCCCGAGGAGATCGAAAAGCTCAAGGCGCTCATGCGTGTGGCGTCGAACGCTCTCGATTTCGAGCGCGCGATCGAGATACGGGAAACCATCAACGACCTCAGAAAACGCATGAGAAAGTGAGGGGGAATGGGGGCAACGAATCCCAAATACGTCATCCTGAGCGTAAGCGAAGGATCTCATAAACCCACGGAGCCTGACTTCGATCGAGGGGATTCTTCGGGGGCTACGCCCCCTCAGAATGAGCGTATGTGCCCCCTCAGAATGAGCGGTTGTGCTCATCCGGCCCCGCCCGCTCATCCTGAGCGCAAGCGAAGGATCTCATAAACCCACGGAGCCTGACTTCGATCGAGGGGATTCTTCGGGGGCTACGCCCCCTCAGAATG
>CANQHG010000011.1 GCA_947623655.1 uncultured Clostridia bacterium
ATCAAATTTTCGTCAATGCGGGGATTGATATATCTATCTCTTTTCTTTTTACGGAGATACCTGATTGCCTTTTGGGGACACCGATGATAGCAACCGAGACACGCGACGCAAACATTGCCGAATGTGATTTTCCCATTCTCCATAGAGATATTCTGCGTAGAGCATATCCCGACACATTTCCCGCACCCGATACAATCTTCCGAGACCGAAAACCGTTCCCCGATCAAATGCCAATTTGCCTTGTTCTTGTAATAAATCTTTTCTTTTGTCTTTTTCTTTCTCGGAAGTGTAGGTTCGCCGCAAGTGATTTTTGAAATGACCTTATCAATACGCTTATCGGCGCTGCCGAGTACGCGCTTTAAGTAAAATTTCGGCACAGTAAATGTGAGCGTATAATTTTCGGGCATTTTTAACGCAAAGATGCCTTTCACATTCAGCCCTTTTTGTCGTGCATACTTATACACAAAATAATCTGCGCCGCCGACCATACCGCCATAATTGAGGACAATAAACAGCTCTCTCTCATTGTCAAGGCGAGGCAAAAAATCATAAACGTGAACGGGCAGACCGGAGGAATAGATCGGTGATACGACAATGATTTTGTCGAACTCGCTACCGTTCCCCGCATATGTAGGAATAAAAATGATTTTGCCGCCCATTTTTTCGCGGATCATTTGAGAAATATACAGGCTGTTACCCGTCGAACTGAAATAGAATATACCTATCATTGTATTCTCCTTAAAAGCGCAGATATGCCATAACTATACCATAAAACCGACGGTAAATCAAGTCCGTGCGGAACGAAAAAACAAAAATGGCATTTCGGCGTGAGCTTGTCTTGACAAGCGCGCCGCTACGCGGCGCGGACAAGCTCACGCCTGCAACCGAACGAACAGGCGGGAAAACAGACTTTGAACGCCGCGAGGCGATGTTTTGAAGCGGCTGCCGAACGGCAACCGCTATCCTTTTAACGTCTGCGGCTCCTCTTGCCGAAAAATCTTTCTCCGAAATCTTTTTCGGGAGCCCTTTGCAGGCGCTTCGACTTGCGTCCCTTTTTATTTGCAAAAAGCGGGGACAAATCGTCCCCGCCGATAAAGAATGCTAAATCCGGGCATTCGTATCTTTTAATATTTGCCGCACATGATCCGAATTTTTATATCGGACATAGACCAGATAACTTTCGAGCGGTAAGGCAAATCTCGCGCGAACGCCTCTGCCGTACGGCATGAGCGCATATTCCATATTTTCTTCTTCTAAATACTCTTTCAGGCTATCGCCAAACGGCCTATCCACTTGCGCAATCAAACAAAAGTCATCGTCATTTACGGGACGCAACTTTTTGCTTCCGCATTTGGGGCATCTTTCGTCGTCGCAGGCAATATTACACCCCTCGCAAAAATTCATGATCCATCTCCCACAAATTCGATCGATTGGTCGAGATTTTGTTCGTTGTTTTTGAGTTCACGGCGAAGATGGGGGCGTTCGAGGAGAAGGGCGTCCGCCGCTTCCCACAGTGAGAACGAGCCGACGATGGAGAGGATCTCCGTCGCAAAGACGTGTGTCCCCGTGATCGCAAAGTACAGATAGACCGCCAGCACGATCGCGCCGAAAACGGACAATATCAGCATTTTTTTGAAATTCGCCACAAGGTCCCAATAGATGTCGAACGACTTCATAACATAGTGCCGATGGACCATTTTTTTGATCTCGGCCTGCTCCTCTTCCGAAAATGTTCCGTGCAAGCGGACGCGCAGAGGAATGACGGCGGGAATAACATTCGTCTGTTTTTCGATATAGTCGTAAATTTCGCCGTTCAGATCTTTTTCTCCCTTCATGCTGAGGGGATCATAAATTTCCGCGTCTGAGCTGAGATCGACGTCCACCACGGCGTTCCCTTCGCCGTCGCAGACGTGCTCGATATACTCTTTCAGCTCCTGTTTGCTCTGTTTTCTTGTCATGAACATCTCCTTTCCGCGCTGTCTGTGAAAATTATATCACGCCGCCGCAAAAAAAGCAATCGGTTGAACGAATCTCAAAAGAGTTGTCGGATTTTGAACATTCAACTCTTGCGCGTTCGTCGGAGATATGCTAAAATATTGCCATGAAAAAAATATTTTGTATGATGACGGTCGCAGTTTTGCTTTGCTGCGGCGCGGCATGCGGCGGCAACAACGGCGCGGCGACCAGAAAGGGCTTTATAGAAGACGTCGACAAGGGTTATTTCGAAGGCCTCCCCGAGGCTTCTTGCACGACGGTCGATCTGAGCGATTACGTCGAAAAAAACGGACTTATTGTCGATTATACGGTCAAGAGCGACCTCGAAGAGGTCGCGACGGTCTCCGTGGAGGGAGACATCCTCACCGTACAGCTTCATAAAGAGGGAAGCGCCCAAATCACCGTGGATGTACAGACGGGCGGGAAGAAAGATTTCGATCTCTCCTTTTCCGTCACCGCGCGGCAATATTCGCGCATTGCCTGCGTGGGGGACAGCCTTACTTACGGCCATTCATGGCACAACGAGTCCTATCCCGTCTATTTGCAGGAACGTTTCGGCAGCGGCGTCATGGTAGAAAACTTCGGCGTGAACGGCGCGGCGGTGACAAACAGGGGAGATTCTTCTTTCAGGCTCAAATACGATACGCTTGCCGAATATCGGGAGAGCCTTGCTTTTTCACCCGAGGTCGTTCTCATCATGCTCGGCAGCAACGACGGTTACGCATGGCAGGGCTCGGAGAGCTCCTATCTATCCGAATACGAGAAACTCGTGAAGGCATATCGGGACAACGGCGCGGAATCCGTCTTCGTCATGACGGCGCCGCCCACGCTCGCGGGAAATGCGTTCAATATTCCCGACGCCGTGCTCGAGGAGAGCGTCTACCCGTTGCAGTGCCGTTTCGCCCGCGACGCGCATTTGCCGCTCATCGACGTCAGACAGGCGATCCAAGCGAAAGAGGGCGGATATGAGAGTCTTTACCGCCCCGGTGACGGCGTGCATTTCTCCGTGGAGGGAGCGAATTTTGTCGCCTCGCTCGTCTTTAACGAGCTCATAAAGCTGTAATTTTCCGCAAGATGGCGCAAAATAGGTTTACAGGCACAATGTTTTGTGCTACAATGTCTTTGGTATGAAAAAAGTGATAGAAGTGGAAGAGATGTGCTGTAAGCGCTGTGCGGAACGCGCGGAGAAGAAACTTTTGCTCCTCGACGGCGTTTCGGGCGCCAAAGCCAATTATAAAAAGGGCGTTGTGCTCGTGGAGACGACCTTGCCCGACTCCGTTCTGACGCAGACCATAGAACTTGCGGGCTTCCTCGTGAAGTGTATCCGTCCCCGCAAAGGTATTTTCGGTTGATATCTTTTATTTTTCCCGCCTTGTGCGGGAATTTTTTTATGATCGCACATACTGGTCTCAACGCCCCGCGGCGGCAATGCCGTGCGCGGGGGAGAGGTGATAGTATGGGACTCAACAGAACGTATGGACAGACATTGCCCGCCCAATATCGAACGGCGCTTCGGGAGATGCGCAAACAGCGTTCCAAGTGGTATCGGACGCTCCGCACCGTCATCATCATCGCGGCCGTGCTCGCGGCAACTTTTCTCGTGCTCTGTTTTCTCGTGGAAAGTCTTCGCCGCGCTTCCATGTTCAAGCTTGTCTCCGTCGTCTTTGCGCTCTGCGTCGGCGGGGCGATGTGCCTCCCGTGGATCACGTTGCTCGAGCGCGAACGCCGTCTCAAAAAGAGCGGCGGGAGGGCTCCCCTCTGGCACAGGATTGTCGCCTATGTCTTTTTCGGCTTTATCGGGTTGTGCGTCGTGCTGTGGATTGTCTCGGTGTTTGTCATCGGCGACGGCGTGATCGCAAAGATGCTCGACCCGCAAAACGGCGGTACGGAGATTTCGGCGGGCGCCTTTGTGTTTCTCCGCATCGCACTCATCATGACGTTGCAGGCCGTTGCGGGGTCGGCAGTGCTTCTCGGCGTGGTGCGCTTCGGGAAAAACTATGTCGGGCTATTCGCCGTGATGGACATTGCGATCGTCTATCTCGACGTCTGGCTCTCGTGGCTTTTCGCAATCGTCTCATTTACGCGGCTGGAAGCGGGAACGGTCTATCCCCTGCAAAACACGGCGCTCTGGGTCATCGCCGTGCTCGCGGCAGTCGGGCTTGCCGTCGCGGGAAGTATTTTTTATCGGAGAATGCGCCGCAAGGAGATCGAACTCTTTCTGAAAGGGGATGCAAAGCAGCTCACGGAGGGAGATGTCGACCTCATCGACGCCGCGGAGACCGAGGGATACGACGAAACGGCCGCGCGTCTCCAACAACTCAAGGCGCTGCGGGAAAAGGGGCTCATCACCGAAGAGGACTTTGAGGCGAAAAAAAGAGAACTTCTCGAAAAGATTTGATCGGGATAACGCATATTGCGTTTTGTCCCGCAAAAACAGTTTACAAAGAGAACTGTTCGTGATATAATTCACTTCGTGACCGAAATTTCGGCAGAGGTGGATCATGCGTAAAAATCTTGTCGTTCAACTCATCTATCGCACGGTTTTATGCTGCGTTTCCTTTTTGGCCGTGCTGCTCTCTTTCCGCGTGTTCTATGCGGGGCAGGGCGGTACGGAGCCGAGCTGGACCATTCTCATCTACTACACCAATCTTTCCAACTACAGCGTATTCGTATGCGCGATTGTCGGCTTTGCCGAGACAGCGCGGCGCGTGCTCGGAGGCGAGAGAGAGGGGCATCAGAAAAGATGGCGGACGTTTAAATTCATGAATGTCGTCATGATCCTCGTCACTTTTCTCGTCGTCATTTTTCTTCTGGACTCTCCGCTGCACGCCGATTATTGGCTGAACATCGGCAATATGTCCTATCACTGCCTTGCGCCGCTTCTCTTCGTTTTCGATTACATATTGTTCGACGAAAAGTGCACGCTCTCCGTTTTTGCGCCTCTTTACGGCGTCATTCCGCCGCTCATTTACGTTGGATATATCTTTCTCCTCGGCGCATGCGTACCCGATTTTCCCTATCCCTATTTCTTTCTGAACGTTGCGGAACTCGGCTATGGCGGCGTTACGCTCTGGGTGCTCGCCCTCCTTGCGATCTTCCTCGTTCTCGGGTATCTTCTCTGGCTGTGGAACAGGCTCGATAAAAGGGACGGCAAGCTCAGATTGGATTTTCGGGACATCCTCCATACGCGGAAGTAAAAAATTTTTTCCCGAAAGGCGGGGAGAGGAGAAAAATCCTTTTAAACGCTTGCTTTTTCGGGGGAAATAGGCTATAATAAAGAAAATTCCGATATGGCGATCACAAAGGACAAGTCCGTATCTGCGGCCGTGCACAGAGAACTCCCGTGCGGTGAAAGGGAGAGACGGCGGGGTGCGGGTATCACCTTTCAGCTTGCGGGGAGAAACCGAGTAACTCCGCACGGTCACGCGGACCGTTATCCCCGCGGCAAATGATAGTTTGTTTTGGTGGTTAAAATGCCTTCGCGTATTCCGAAACGCGAGGGCTTATTTTGTGAATGGGGGCGATAACGTTGCCCCCCTACCCCCTCCTCGGGAGGGGGCATGGCCCCGCGTCATTCTGAGAACGTGAGAAAGAACGAAGTCAGACGAATTGACCCGCCCCGCCCGCACGTTCTTTATGGCGTCGAAGGGCGGCACGAGGAGCGTAGCGACGAAGTTAGAATCTCGCGGGGTGTTTGGGGACGACTGCGCGGCGAGATGCTTCGGGGAAACACCCGTAGACTGCGTTTGTATTCCGTGGCTCAGCATGACGCCGCGGCCCCTCCCTTGGTTCCCCGCCTAAGCGCACCCCATCTGGTACCCTATGGGAAACTTACTGTCCATGCGTATAACGTTTTCGAGACCAACCCGATTGATGTAGAAAGCAATTTCGCTCGCACGATTCTTTTCGCCCTTGGAAAACAATCGCGCGAAAGAAAAAGGAGTTATTTATGTATAAAAAAGTAGACACATCGCTCGATTTTGTGCAGCGCGAGAGGGAGATCGTCGAGTTCTGGAAGAAGAACGACGTCTTCGAAAAGTCCATTCAAAAGAACGAGGGAGGGGAGGAATTCTCTTTCTTCGACGGGCCGCCCACGGCAAACGGAAAGCCGCACATCGGGCATGTCCTCACGCGCTCCATCAAAGACGCCATTCCGCGCTATCAGACCATGAAGGGAAAGCATGTCCTCCGCAAGGCAGGTTGGGATACGCACGGCCTTCCCGTCGAGCTCGAGGTCGAAAAACTGCTCGGTCTCGACGGCAAGAAGGAGATCGAGACGTACGGCATCGAGCCCTTCAACAAAAAGTGCAAGGAGTCGGTGTGGAAATACCAGAGTCTTTGGGAGGAGATGTCCGACGCCGTTGGCTACTGGGTCGATATGGAGCACCCGTATGTCACCTATCACGACGACTACATCGAGTCGGTATGGTGGGCGCTCAAGGAGATCCACAAGAAAGAGCTCCTCTACAAGGGTCACAAGATCGTGCCCTATTGCCCCCGCTGCGGCACGGCGCTTTCCTCGCATGAGGTCGCTCAGGGGTATAAGGATGTAAAGGAGACTTCCGCCGTTGCCCGCTTCAAGGTCAAGGGACGGGAGAATGCCTATATCCTCGCTTGGACGACGACGCCGTGGACGCTTCCCTCCAACGTCGCCCTCTGCATGAACCCCGACGAGGACTATGCGGAGATCGAGGCGGACGGCGTTCGCTACATCCTCGCCGAGGCCCTGGCGCCGAAGTTTTTCGAAAATTTCACCCTTATATGCAGAAAAAAGGGCAAAGAATATGAGGGGACGGAGTACGAACCTCTCTTCCCGTGGGCGAAGGGGAGCTTTAAGGAAAAGGCATACTATGTCGTCTGCGACGCCTACGTCACGCTCACGGACGGCACGGGCGTCGTCCACATCGCCCCCGCGTTCGGCGAAGACGACTATAAAGTCGGCAAAAGATACGGCCTTCCCGTCGTCCAGCTCGTCAACGAGCGCGGCCGGTTCGACGGCCGCTGTCCTGAACTCGACGGCCTCTTTGCAAAGGACGCCGATAAGGTCATCCTGAAGATGATGCAGGAAAACGGCTCCCTCTTCAAAAAACTGCTCTTCGAGCACAGCTATCCGCACTGCTGGCGGTGCGATACGCCCTTGCTCTACTATGCGCGGTCGAGCTGGTTCATCGAAGTCACAAAGGTGAAGAAAGAACTCATCGCCGCCAACCGTTCGGTGAATTGGATGCCCGAGACCATCAAAGAGGGCCGAATGGGGAATTTCCTCGAAAACGTCATCGACTGGGGACTCTCCCGCGACCGCTATTGGGGCACGCCGCTCCCCGTGTGGGTGTGTGAGGACTGCGGCAATATCGAAGTCATCGGCTCGAGACAAGAGCTCCACGAAAAGACGGGCGCGCCCCTCGATCTCGAACTCCACCGTCCGTATGTCGATAAATTCTATTGCAAATGCCAAAAATGCGGCGGAAAGATGACGCGCACGCCCGAAGTCATCGACTGCTGGTTCGATTCGGGCTCCATGCCCTTTGCGCAGTACCATTATCCCTTTGAAAACAAAGACCTCTTCGAAGAGACGTTCCCCGCGGACTTCATCTCCGAGGCTGTCGACCAGACGCGCGGCTGGTTCTATGTGCTCCTCGTCATCTCGACCATCCTCTTCGGCAGGGCGCCTTTCAGAAATTGCATCAGCCTCGGCCTCGTCGCCGATAAAAACGGCGTCAAGATGAGCAAACACAAGGGCAACGTCGTCGACCCGTGGACGATCCTCAACAAACAGGGCGCCGACGCCACACGGTGGTATTTCTACACGAACAGCGCACCGTGGATCCCGTCCCGCTTCTCCGAGGAGGCCGTCTCCGAGGTCCAGCGCAAGTTCCAGGGCACGCTGTGGAACACCTACGCTTTTTTCTGCCTCTATGCCGAGATCGACAAGTACGATCCGAGCAAATACGACCTCAAAAAATGTAAGCTCTCGCTCATGGACAAGTGGGCGCTCTCGGGTCTCAATTCCCTCGTCAAAGAAGTGGACGGGCTCCTCGCCGTATACAACATCACCGACAGCGCGAGAGCCATTCAGGAATATGTAGACGAACTTTCGAATTGGTATATCCGCAGGGGACGTGACCGCTATTGGGGCAGCGAAATGACAGACGATAAGGCGGCGGCGTACACGACCCTATACCATGTCCTCGTCACCCTTGCAAAACTTCTCGCACCCTACATGCCGTTCATGTCGGAGATGATCTATCAGAACATGGTACCTGCATTTTATCCCGACGCGCCCGTTTCCGTGCATCTTTGCGATTTCCCCGCGGCGGACGGGACATGGATAGATCGGGAGCTTGAAGAGGGGATGGCGGAAGTTCTCAAAATCGTGGAACTCGGCAGAAGCGCGCGGAATGCGAGCGGCATCAAGAACAGACAGCCGCTCTCCGAAATGCTCGTCTCGAGCGACGCGCCTCTTGAACTCCACGGCGAACTCGAAGCGGTCGTGACAGACGAACTCAATGTCAAAAAATTTGTTGCGGTCTCGGGTTCTGACGCGCTCATCCGCTACACACTCAAGCCGCAGCTTCGCACGCTCGGTCCCAAATACGGCAAAAGGCTCGGTGAGATCACCCGTTTCCTGAACACATGCGACGCCCGCGCGGTCGTCGAGGCGGTAAAGGGCGGCGGCTCGTATACGGTCGATCTCGGCGGCGAAGTCGTTCTCACCGAAGAAGACCTGCAGATCTTTACGGAGTCGGCGGCAGGCTATGCCGTCGCGCAGGACAGGGGGCTTACCGTCGCCCTCAGAACCGAACTCACCGAGGAACTTCTCGACGAGGGGTGCGAGAGGGAGCTCGTTTCCAAGATCCAGACGATGCGGAAAGAAGCGGGGTTCGAAGTCACCGACCGTATCGCCGTCTACTACACCGCCGCGGGAAGGGCGCTCAGAGTACTCAGAGAGGGCGCGTTCGCCCAAGACGTCCTCGCGCTCTCCGTGGAAGAGGGTCCCGCGCAGGCGGACGGGTTCACTAAGGAACAGGACATCAACGGCGATAAAGTGACCCTCACGCTCATACAACTGAAATAAATGAGATTTTGCCTCGCCCCTCCGCCATGATGGCGGAGGGGTTTTCGCTTTCCGAAAAATTGTAAAGTAGGGGTAAAAAAATTGAAAAACGGCTTGACGGGGGGGAGAATATGTTGTATAGGGGGGAGAATATGTTGTATAATAGTATATGGTAGAAAGATTAAGGAGGCAAAACAATTATGAAAGTTTGGGGAAAAGTCGCGTCTTCGGTCGCGGCGATCGGCCTGTCCGCCGCCCTCATCGCGGGCTCGACGTTCGCGCTCTTCACAAACGAGAGCAAGACGAACATCGCCATCACGAGCGGCAAGGTAAAGGTCACATCTGCGGTCACCGAGCTCGCAGGCACATCCGTCAACTGGAACGGCTCGGCGTATGATAATAAGCCGGTCACGGTTATCGAAAATGTCGGCACCTTTACAAACGGCGGAACGTTTACATACAATGCGGCGGAGAACACGCTGAATATCGAGAGGATCACCCCCGGTGACTATGTCACTTTCAAAATTCAAACGACCAATGATAGCAACATCGCCATCAAATATCAAACGATCGTGACGCTTGCTTCGGGCGATACAACGCTCTTCACCGGTCTCGAGATCGAAATGGACAGCGAGCCCGTTAAGAATAAGGAACTCTCAACGGCCGTATCCGAATGGAAGAACCTCGCTGCTGAGGCAGCCGTCCCCGACATCTCCGTCAGCATCGGCCTTCCCGTCACGGCGGACAACACCTATATGGTTGACGAAGACGGCAATCCCCGTCAGTGCTCGCTTACGATCGGGGTCTACGCCGTACAGCAGAACGGACACGATACCACGCACGGCAATGTGCACCTGATCTCCCAGTCCACCGACCTCGGCAGTTTGCTCGAGACCGTGCAAAACGGCGACACGTTGGCCTTGAACGGGAATGTGGAGATCACGGAAGAAGCTCCTCTTTCGATTCCCGAAAATAAGGACCTCGCAATGGATGTGCAGTCCCATACACTCAGCGTGGTTTCGGGCACAAAGAGCGGAATTTCGATTCCAAAAGGCTCTTCTCTCACGCTCAAAGGAGCGGAGAAGGAAGAAAGCGGAACGTCCGATGTGGTGCTCAACAGCAAAACGACGAATAAAGCCGCTGTTGAAGTGACGGGCGATGGCTCGGAGCTCAACCTTGAGAATGTGGAAATCAAGTGCGAGAATGATAACACCTCTACTACGGGGAGTATTCCTAAGGCATCGATTGAGGTTTCCAATAAGGCTAATGTATCCTTCAATGGCTCTGTTATTGATGTTAGAGATGAAAATGAGACCATCACTGATTTCAAGAATCCTCAGGCCATAAATGCGACGGGTGCAGGAACGACGGTTTCAATAGAAGAAACAACGGTAAACATAGAAGGGACTGCTGTTGCGCTTTCTGTGGCAGATAGTGCTCAAATGGATATTGAGAACAGCGAAATCAACATCATTAACGGCGGCGGAAGTTGCCCTGCTCTTATGGTCGATGGTGGAGGCGAAATAAACTCTGTCAACAATACATTCAATGTAACAGGCGATGTGCGAGGCACCAATGGTTACAATGGCAACTATCCCAATGCGGTTGCGGTCATAGGTGATTATCCGGATAATGATATGTACGGGATAGTTAATATTTACGGTGGAGTTATCAACCTCAATCCGACTAGCGGCAGAGCCTATGCTGTAGCGACATCGCAGGGAAATCAGACAAGGGTATTTGTTGGAGGCGGGCTAATTATCAATGTCAATGCAGAGGCGGGGGCATTTGCGGCTGCTTTTGCTATTGGACAGCAGTCTCCCGTCGGATATTATTCTGATCCCGGCGAGTTGACTGTGAATCTGACAGAAACGGATGATGATAGGAATGTGGAAATATGGCGGGACAGCTTATGGTATAATGCAGGGGGTGGATTTCTGCCGGAATCCGGAAAAATGCCCAATCCGCTTGCCTGATAATAATTGATCGATTCTAAAAAAACGCAACATATAGCGCAAAAACAGGCCGTTTTCGAACGGCCTGTTTTTTTGTTAAAGTACGGAAGTCTGAGGGTCTATGAGATCCGTTCGGCTTGCGCCTCGGGATGAGGGCCCTTGGCTCCCCCTCGAGGGGGAGCTGTCGCGCTGTCCTTGCGTGACTGAGGGGGTGTCATTCCAATCATGCGGGTCATGCTGAGTACGAGAGTTGTACGAAGTCTATGGGTGCTTACCCGAAGCATCTCGCCGCACATTTCTACGGCCCCGCGAGATTCTAACTTCGTCGCTACGCTCCTCGTGCCGCCCTTCGACGCCATAAAGAACGTGCGGGCGGGGCGGGTCAATTCGTCTGACTTCGTTCTTTCTCACATTCTCAGAATGACGCGGGGCCGTGCCCCCTCCCGAGGAGAACTGCCACGCATGCCCCCTCCCGAGGAGGGGGGTAGGGGGGTGGGCAACGTATTCTTAAATACGTCATCCTGAGCCCCGTCGAAGGATCACCGCAGCAAGAATAAGGTGATGGTTCGACGAGCTACTTCGCGCCTTAGGGCGCTTGTGCCGCCCCTTAGTGCAATAAGAAGGCGGGCGGGGCACCATGACGTGATTGGAATGGCCCGTAGGACAATGTTGCTCCGTATGTTCAATGGGATGCTTCGCTTGCGCTCAGCATGAGCGCCATCTGCTTCGTGGGCCTATGAGATCCGCTCGGCTTGCGCCTCGGGATGAGGGCTTTCGACTTCTCTTCAAGGGGGTTTTATTTAATTTGCTCCACAAAAAAAGTCCGACCGGAAAGGTCGGACCGAGTAGTTTATTTCGTCAACTGTTCAATGGCTTTTTCGTATATGTCGAGCAGCAACTGTACCCGTTCGAGCGTGATATATTCGTCGGGCTGATGGATGACCGCCTCGTCGCCCTCCATTTCGGGACCGAAGCCGACGCCGTTTTTGAGCGCCCGCGCATATGTACCGCCCCCGATCGCCATGGGCTCCGCTTTCCTGCCCGTGCATTTTTCGTAGACGGAAAGAAGCGTTTGGACGAGTTCGCTGTCTTTGGCGTGATAGAGAGGGGGCTGGTGGTGCACTGTCTCATATTTTACGCCGAAAAGAGCGAGCTTTTCGATCACTTTATCAACGGAGACCGTCGCGGGATAGCGGATATCGCAAACGATCTGCAGTTCTCCCTTGCGGTACTTGATGAGGTCGGGGGAAAGCGTAAGTTTTCCCGTCTCGTCCTCTAGATCGGTGAGGCCGTATCTGTCGTCAAAGAGATCGGCGATGATGTCGCGTATCGTCTCGTTCCGCGCGCTGAAATATTCGAGGATGGGGCGAATGGCGTTCACACCCTTTTCGGGAGTGGAACCGTGGGCGCTCTTGCCGTGCGAAATAACTTTTTTGCCCTTGATCTCCAGCCCGTAGGCGCGGATCCGCTTTGTCCCGAGCGAACGCGGAGTCGCTTCGCAAGTGTCGCACACCATATTCGCGCTCGTGCCGCCTTCGAGATAGAAGAACGGGGCGTTTTCAAGGGGATAGTGCAACCTCACGTGCAAGATCCCTTTTTCCGCATAGATGACGGGAAAGTTTGCGTCGGGCGAGAAACCGTTCTCGGGAAGGGTCGCAATGCGTTTATAGTACTCGATGCAACCCCAGCCGCTTTCCTCGTTACAGCCGACGATGAGTTTGATTTTTTTGTGGGGGGTAAATCCTCTGTCTTTGAGCGCCTTCATGGCGTACAAAACGCAGACCGCGGGACCTTTGTCGTCCATGGCGCCCCGTCCCCAGATTTTCCCGTCTTCAACAACGCCGTCGAAAGGGGCTTTTGTCCAACCGTCGCCCGCGGGAACGACGTCGAGATGACAGAGTATTGCAAAGGGTTCGCCTTGACCGAAGACGACCTCTCCGACATAGCCGTCATAGTTGTAAGTCTCAAATCCGAGTTTTTCCGCGAGAGAGAGGAAGTGGCAGAGACAATCGTAGGCTCCTTTTCCGAAGGGCATTTTTGCCGAATGACGTGCAAGCGAAGAATCGAAGCGGAGGCTCTCGCAAATAGATTCGACCGCTTCGTGAAAGTAGTTTGGCATAAATTTCTCCCATATGGAATTGTACAGCATAGGCTATTGTATCACACTCTACGTTGCTTGTCAAGACATAAATCACCGAAAAAAATATAAAAAATCACCGAAACCTTTTGCAAACTCGCGTATAATATGTTACAATAAGATATACGGCGTTTGCCGAAGAAAAGGAGAGGTACATGGCAAGAGAGATCGAGTTTCCCGATATCGTATCGCGCCGCAGTTTTATCGTGCGCCTTTCCAAATGGCTCATCCTGTCCGTTCTGATCCTTGTGGGCATCATCGTCACTGTGCGTTGCTGGGGCAGCGAGTATGCGGGCTTTCCCGCATGGTATTTCGTTCTGCCGTCCGTGGTGCTCCTCATTGGGGAAAACGCCGTCAAGATGTGGGCCGTAAAAAAATACACGCATAAGATCCCGTTCTACGCGCTCGACATCTTTCTTCTCCTCATCATCACGATCTTTACCGACGGGACGCTCATCTCCACTTTCTATATCGTCATTTTATCCGAATTTTACATCGGGCAGGAGTCTCTTTCGGGCAACATCGCCATGGGCGCCTCGAGCATCGGCATCTTTCTCATCACGCTTGTCGTTACGGGCTATTTCCGCGGGGACGATTTCAACCTCATTACCCTTGTCTCCAACGCTTTCAACGACCTCATCCTCCTCGTTCTCCATTTCCTCATCGTCAATTTCACCATTCAGATCTATAGGAAAAATAAAGAGATCGCCTTGGCAATGGACGAGTTGTCGCAGAACAATAAGGAACTGAAGCGGCTCAACGAGGAGAGAAAAACGCTCGCCGTCCTTGAGGAGAGACAGCGCATCGCAAAAGATATCCACGACACGGCGGGACACTCCATCACCACCGTCATCATGCAGACGGAAGCGGCGCGGCTCGTCATCGACAAAGACGCGGAAGAGGCAAAAAAGAAGATCACGGCGGCCAATTTGCAGGCGCGGCACGCCTTGGAAGAGTTGCGCGAGAGCGTCCATCTCCTCTCGGGCGCCACAGAGCATATGACGGTGCGCGAGAGTCTTCTCTCCATTGCGCGGGAGTCGATGGAGGGTACGGAGATCAAGGTCCGCTGTTCGATCGACGACGTGGAACTCGTCGACGCCAAGCGGAGATTTCTCTGCAATACGCTCAAGGAGGGCATCTCCAACGGCCTCAGGCACGGCGGCGCGACGGCATTTTTGTTCGAGCTCAAAGCGGAAGAGGGAAAAGTGAAGTTTTTCCTCTCCGACAACGGCGCAGGCATGGCGCAGAGCGAGCTCGTCGAGGGCTTCGGGCTCTCGGGCATGCGGGCGCGGGCCGAGGCGCTCGGCGGGGAGATCACCTTTGTCACCGAACGGGACGAGGGCTTTGAAATACACATCACGCTTCCCCTCGACGGGAAGAAAACGGGAGAGGAATGAGTATGAAAATAAAAGTGTTACTTGCAGACGATCAGGCGATCCTTGCCGACGGGATCAAGAGTGTGATCTCTTCGAGCGAGGAGCTGGAAGTGGTTGGGGTCGCGTCCAACGGGCTCGAAGCCGTTGCCCTTGCCGGAGAAAAAAGGCCCGACGTCATTTTGATGGACATCCGCATGCCGGGGATGAACGGGGTCATCGCAACCGAGGAGATCAAGCAAAAATATCCCGAGATCAAGGTCATCGTCCTCACTACTTTTGACGACAGCGACTATATCCTCGGGGCCATCAACAACGGTGCGAGCGGATATCTTTTAAAGGACACGTCCGCCGCGGCGCTCATCGACGCCATCAAAAACGCCTACGCAGGAGACACTATTCTGCCCGCAAAGATCGCAAAGCGCATCGCCGACGCCGCGAAAATGGTCGCGAACGACAGGGAGATCCGCCTCAAGAGGAAGTTTAACCTCTCCGACAGGGAGGTGGAGATCGCGCTCATGATCTACGAGGGATTTACGAACAAGCAGATCGCTTCCGCTCTGAAACTGACGGACGGCACGGCGCGGAACTATATTTCGGCCATTTACGAAAAGCTCGGCGCGGCGTCTCGCACCGAGGCGGCGGAAGTGATGAAACAGGCGTTAACAGGCGCATAAGTTTCCAAAAATTTTTGAAATGAACTCAAAAAATTCTCCAAAACAGAGCCGAAATATCGACTCTGTTTTTTGTACGCCTCCGCCTCCTCCCGAGGAGGGGCATTCGGGGGGCAACGATTTGCGGAGTCCGTTCTTCGGGACGCGGCAACCCAAATAAAATGAGACCCGAGAATGCCTCGGGTCTCATTTTTTGCACATATATTGCAGATTTTACACAGTTTCGAGGTTGATGAGGGAGGAGTTTCCGCTCTTGCCGTTGGGGGTTCCGCCCGTGATGACGATAACGTCGCCCTTTTCTACGAGCCCGCTCTCGAGTGCCGCGCGCTTTGCAAAGTGGAACAAAACATCCACCGAGAAATATTCCTCGGACAAGACGGGCAACACGCCCCAGCTCAAAGCAAGTTTTCTGTAGCTCTTTTCGTCCGTCGTCATGCCGATAATATCGATCATGGGGCGGAAGCGCGACACCATCTTCGCCGTCCCGCCCGTTCGGGTGCAGACGACGATGGCTTTGGCCTTGACGTCGTGTGCGAGCAGGCATGCGGAATGCGAGAGGGCGTCCGAAAGGTTTTTGATGAGATAGCGGCCGTCTTCCACGCGCTGGATATAGTCGATCTTTGTCTCTGCCTGCATGGCGATTCTTGCCATGGCGGCGACAGCTTGCACGGGATATTCGCCCGCGGCGGTCTCACCCGAAAGCATGATGGCAGAAGAACCGTCGTATACGGCGTTTGCGACGTCGGAAATTTCCGCACGGGTGGGGCGGGGATTGTGGATCATGCTTTCCAGCATTTCCGTTGCCGTAATGCAACGTTTTCCCGCGATACGGCAGGCCGTGATGATGAATTTCTGAATGTCGGGCAGTTCCTCATAGGGAATCTCCACGCCCATGTCGCCGCGGCCGATCATGATGCCGTCGGACACTTTTAAGATCTCGTCGAGATTTCTGACGCCCGCCCTGTTTTCGATCTTTGCGATGAGGTCGATATCGTCGGAGCCGTTTTCATGGAGAAATTTTCTGACGTCGAGGATATCCTGCGCCTTGGAGACGAAAGAACAGGCGACAAAATCGACGCCGTGCTGAATGCCGAAGAGCAGATCTGCCTTGTCCTGTTCGGAAAGATAGACGAGATCGAGCTGTTTTTCGGGGAAGAACATCGATTTGCGGCTCGAAAGTTCCCCGCCGATGACGACCTTGCAGATGACGTCGGGCGCCTTGACCTTTTCGACCTCGAACACCATGAGCCCGTTGTTGAGAAGGATCTTGTCCCCGGGGTTCATCTCCTTGCAGATGTTTTTATAGGAGACGGAGACGCGCGTCTCGTCGCCCTCGATCTCGTCTGCCGTAAAGGTGAACGTGTCGCCCGCTTTCAGAAAAACTTTTCCGTCTTTAAAGGCGCGGATGCGGAACTCAGGCCCCTTGGTATCGAGAAGAATAGGCAGAGGAATGTTCTTTTCCTTGCGGACTTCTTTGATGATCTCGATTTTTTTGGCGTGTTCTTCGTGTGTGCCGTGCGAGAAGTTGATCCGCGCGACGTTCATGCCTGCGTCCGCCATGGCGGCGATCACTTCTTTGGTCTCCGAAGCGGGCCCGAGCGTGCAGACGATTTTGGTTTTTTTCATAAAATCCCCCCAATGAAAAAAATATCGTCTTTATTTTAACATATTTAAAAATAATTTCAAGGGTTTTTTGTAAAAAAGTAAGTTGTGTTTTTCGGAACGTTGTGGTATAATCGGGAAGATATGAGCGGACTACGCGGTCGCGGCGTGCTATACGCACGATGAGGAAAGTCCGGGCATCGCAGGGCAGGACGCCTGATAACGTCAGGTGAAGGCGACTTCAAGGAAAGTGCAACAGAAATAGACCGCCTCGTGCCTCTTTTGCCCATTGCTTTTCGCAGGGCTCCCGAAAAAGATTGCGCAACAAGATTTTTTGGGAAGAGGAGAAGCAATCGAACAAAAATCGCTCTTTGCGTAAGCGAAGAGCGGGAAGTGAGATTTGCTTCGACGAGGCAAGGATGGAAAGGCGAGGCAAGAGCTCACCGACGGGACGGTAACGCCCCGTGCCATGTAAACCCCGTCCGATGCAAGTTTGGGACCTTTTCACACAGGGTTGCCCGCCCGAAAAGGTCCGTGAATAACGCTGGAGCCCGTCGGTGACGGCGGGCGTAGATAAATGACCGCGCTCGACAGAACCCGGCTTACAGGTTCGCTCATATCCCAAGCCCCACGCCATTCGGCGTGGGGCTTGGGATATAAAGGGGAAAGGGAAACGGGTTCTGTCGAGCAAAAAGGGGCCCCCGCAAAAAGACGAAGTATTTTTGCGGGGAGAGGAGAGACAACGGAGCGAAGAGTCCCTTTTGCGGAGAAAAAGGGGCAAAAGCGCAGTTTGTCTCGACGAAGAACCCAGCTTACAGGTTCGCTCATATCCCAAGCCCCACGCCATTCGGCGTGGGGCTTGGGATATAAAGGGGAGAAAAGCCGTAGCGGAGCGAAAAGGCTCTTTGTCGATGAAAGAAAGCCTTCACCCCTGCACCCCTGCGGGGGGAAGGTGGCACGGCGAAGCCGTGACGGATGAGGGGCGTTTATAAAAGCGTTCCGAAATTTAATTCGGCCAAGATAACAAGACAGGCGCCCGCCGATAAAATCGGCGGGCGCCTCGGACATTCGGAAATTTTTATTCCACGGGCTTGAGTTTTGCCGTGAAGTGGCGCAGAATCGGCGGTTCTTCCACGATCTCGTAGCCCTTGATCGAAGAAGCCCGTTCCTTGATGTTGATGAGCGCGTCGGCAATGACGTCAAGGTGAGACTGCGTGTAGACGCGGCGGGGTACGGCAAGGCGGGTAAATTCAAAATCTGCCTCGAGCTGTTTGCCCGTGTCGGGGTCGTTTCCGAGCAGGAAAGAGCCGATGTCGCACGCGCGGATCCCCGCCTCTATGTACAATTCCACGGCAAGCGCCTGCGCGGGGAATTGATAGTAGGGGATATGGGGGAGAAGCCTCTTCGCGTCCACAAATACGGCGTGTCCGCCCACGGGGCTCTGGTAGGGAATTCCCGCTTCCGTCAGACGGGCTGCGAGATATTCCATCTGCCCGATGCGGTATTTCAAAAAGTTTTCGTCGACGCCCTCTTTGAGCCCGACGGCAAGCGCCTCGATGTCCCGTCCCGACATGCCGCCGTAAGTCACAAAGCCCTCAAAGGAGATCGTGCGCTGTTTCACCGCCTCGAAGAGCGCTTTGTCGCGGCAACCGATGAGCCCGCCCATGTTGACGATGGCGTCTTTCTTTGCGCTCATGGTGAAGCAGTCGGCGTCGCGGAAGCATTCGAGAAGGATCTCACGGATGGTGCTCTGTTGATAGGCCTTTTCGCGCTGTTTGATAAAGTAGGCGTTTTCGGCACAGCGGGCGGCGTCGATCATGAGCTTTATCCCGTGCTTATGCGCGATCGCGGCCGTCTGTTTGATATTTTCCACGGAGACGGGCTGTCCGCCTGCGGAGTTGTTGGTGATCGTCATAATGATGACGCCGATGTTCTCCGCACCGAGTTCGGCAATGAGCGCTTCGAGTTTCTCGCAGTCCATGTTGCCCTTAAAATCGTAGTAGGCGGCTGTATCGAGCGCTTCGGGGACCACGCAGTCGATGGCGCGTGCGCCCGCAAGCTCCACATGGGCGCGGGTGGTGTCGAAGTGCATGTTTGCGATGGCGTACTTCTTTCCCTCGAGAAGAATGGGGAGAAGTACTTTTTCCGCCGCACGTCCCTGATGGACGATCTGGATATAGGGCATGGAGAAGATCTCCTGCGCGGACTCCTGCAAGCGGTAGTAACTCTCGGCGCCCGCATACGATTCGTCGCCGACCATAACGCCCGCCCACTGCGCCGTGGACATGGCGCCCGTGCCGCTGTCGGTGAGGAGATCGATATAAACGTCGCTCGCGGCGAGCGAGAACATATTATAATTTGCGGCGGCGATCTTTTGCCTGCGCTCTTCCCGCGTGAGGATCTTGAGCGGTTCCACGCTCTTGATGCGGAAAGGTTCGGGGATGTAAATTGGTTTCATATACGCTTCCTCCTGTCATATGGAAATCTTTTTCTGTTTGTTTTATTATACAATCAAGGTGCCGAAAAGTCAATACATTCTTGAAATTTCGTTCGTGATGTGTACGGATCCGCGTGAAGACTTGACAGAGAGCCCCGCGCGGATTATAATAATGACAAGACAAGAGGCAGATATGGACAGAGAAACTTTTCTTGCGGAAATGAAGAAACGGGGCTACATCGGGGCGGGCTCAAAGACGCATCTCTATATGCACGGGATGTCACAGAGGGCGCTGCAGTACACGGCCGAGATCAACGGGAAGTATCATGCGCCCGCGGAGCTCAGAAAACTGTTTTTCGAACTCATCGGCAGGGAAGAGGACGAAACGTTCGGGCTTTTCCCGCCCTTTTCCACCGACTACGGGCTGAATATCGTCCTCGGCAAGCGCGTCTTTATCAATTCGGGCTGCTGTTTTCAGGATCAGGGCGGCATTGAGATCGGCGACGACGTTCTCATCGGCCAGCAAGTCGTCATCGCGACGCTCGACCACGACCTCGACCCCGAAAAAAGGGGAAACATGCTGCCCGCTCCCGTAAAGATCGGCAACAAAGTATGGATCGGCGCCCATGCCACGATCCTCAAAGGCGTCACGGTCGGCGACGGCGCCGTCATCGCCGCGGGAGCGGTCGTCACAAAGGACGTCCCCGCATACACGGTCGTCGCGGGCGTTCCCGCAAAAATCGTCAAAGAGATCAAGAAAGGGTCGGGCGATCAAGTCGGCAACGGCTGCGCAAAGGGTTGATTTTCCCTTTCGGATGATGTATGATGAGAAAAATCGGTCAGGAGGATCGCAAGATGGAATATGTAACACTCAATCACGGCGGAAAATTTCCCGCGATCGGGATCGGAACTTATACGATCACACCCGAGGATGCGGAAGTGAGCGTGAGGGAAGCGCTCAGAATGGGCTATGAATGCGTCGACACGGCGGCGGCATACGTCAATGAGCGGGCCTGCGGACGCGGGATCAAGGCAAGCGGCGTACCGAGAGAGAAAGTTTATCTCTCCACAAAACTTTGGCCGAGCGAGTACGAAAATCCGAACGCCGTGAATGAGACGTTGGAGCGGCTCGGCGTAGACTATGTCGATCTTCTGTTCATCCACCAACCCGCAGGGAATTGGCTCGCGGGATACAGATCGTTGGAAAAAGCGTATCGGGAGGGGAAAGCGAGAGCGATCGGCATTTCCAATTTTGAGGGCAAATATATCGAAGAACTGAAAACAAAGTGGGAGATCGTGCCGCAGTTCGTTCAGGTTGAGGCACACCCGTATTTTACGCAGGAAGAGCTTCGTAAAACGCTCGATCCGTACGGCGTCCGTCTGATGTCATGGGGTATCCGCTCGGGCACGGCGACAGGACGTTGATCGAACAGCCGATTTTCGGGAAGATCGGGGCAAAATATGCGAAGACCCCCGCGCAGGTCATTCTGCGTTGGCACACACAGATGGGATTTGTAGTGATTCCGGGGAGCAAAAACGTCTCACATATCAGGGATAATCTGAATATTTTCGACTTTGAACTAACGGATGCCGAGATGGCAGAAATCGCGGCCCTGAACAGGGGCGTCCGCTATTACCATCGTACCGATGAACAGCTTGCGGCGTTTGCAAAATTCAGGCCGAAGTATGAGAAAGCTTAAAATTTCAGGAAAATTATGATCGAAAGGAGAATGATCGATGAACGAAGAAACATTGCATTTGACGAATGAATGGGACAAAGTCTTTGAAAAGAGCGAAAAGGCGGAACACGGCAAGGCGACTTTCCGCAACCGCTACGGCATAACGCTCGCCTGCGACGTATACCGTCCGAAAGGCGCGGAGGGAAAACTCCCTGCGATCGCGGTCTGCGGCCCGTTCGGCGCGGTAAAAGAGCAGAGTTCGGGACTTTATGCGCAGGAGATGGCGGAACGTGGATTTCTTGCAATCGCTTTCGATCCCTCGTTTACGGGCGAGAGCGGCGGCGAACCGCGGTATGTGGCTTCTCCCGATATCAACACCGAAGACTTTTCTGCGGCGGTAGACTATCTCTCCTGCCGCGGGGATGTGGATGCGGATAAAATCGGCATTATCGGCATCTGCGGCTGGGGCGGCATGGCGATAAACGCCGCCGCTATGGATACGCGGATCAAGGCGACCGTCGCTTCCACGATGTACGACATGACGCGGGTCAACGCCAAGGGATATTTTGATGCGGCGGACAGCGAAGAGGCCCGCTTCGAGACGAAAAAAGCGCTCAACGCACAGCGCACGGCCGATTATAAAAACGGAAATTATGAGCTCGGCGGGGGAGTCGTCGACCCGCTGCCCGACGACGCTCCTTTCTTCGTCAAGGACTATTACGACTATTACAAGACAAAAAGGGGGTACCATGTCCGCAGTCTGAACTCAAACGGCGGTTGGAACAAGACTTCCTCGCTTTCGTTTATCAATATGCCCATTTTGGCATATAGCAACGAGATCAGGAGTGCGGTTCTTCTCATCCACGGCGAAAAAGCCCACTCCTGCTATTTCTCGAAAGACGCCTATGCCGCTATGACAAAAAACAGCAAATATACTGCGAATAAGGAACTTCTTCTCATCCCCGGCGCCGTCCACACAGACCTCTACGACCGAAAGGATATCATTCCCTTTAAGAAGATCGAAGCGTTCTTCCGGAAATATCTGTGATCCGCGCTTCGTTCGGGAGAACGAACGAACGTCCGTGAGCATGATGCGCTGAAAATGATGCGTAAACCGGGAAAGAGGAGAGCGAAATGGATAAGGATACGAGAACGGTGCTTCTCTTGGGCAGGAGCGCTCTGGAAAAACTGCAAAGGAGCCGCGTCGCCGTGTTCGGGATCGGAGGCGTGGGCGGCTATGCCGTTGAGGCGCTTGTCCGCTCGGGCGTGGGGGCGCTCGACCTGATCGACAGCGACATCGTGAGCGTCACCAACATCAACCGCCAGATCGTCGCCACAACAAAGACGGTGGGTCAATATAAAGTCGACGTTGCGGCCGCGCGGATCGCCGAGATCGACCCGCGTTGCACCGTCCGCACCTATAAAACGTTTTATCTCCCCGAGACGGAAAATCTCTTCGATTTTCGTGGATACGACTATGTTATCGACGCCATCGATACGGTGACGGGCAAGATCGCGCTCATCAAAAACGCCAAAGCTTGCAATACGCCAGTCATCAGCGCGATGGGGGCGGGAAACAAGCTCGATCCGACAAAATTCGAGGTCGAAGATCTTGCAAAAACTTCCGTCTGTCCGCTCGCACGGATCATGCGGCGCGAACTCAAAAAATACGGGATCGAGCATGTAAAGGTCGTTTATTCCAAAGAAGTGCCCGTCCGCCCGCTCCCCTCCGAAGAGAAGAGCGGCAAACGCGAGACTCCGGGGAGCGTTGCCTTTGTCCCGTCCGTAATGGGGCTCATCATCGCGGGCGAGGTCGTGAAAGATCTCATCAAACAAAGGGAGGATCAATGAAATGATGAAAAAACTGCTCTGCGGGTTACTCTTCGCCGCGTCCCTCCTGCTCTGCGCCTGCGGCGGCGACATGGACGGCTGGCCGACGCTCGAATTGGGTTTGGAGATCGAAAATTACGATGAAGTTTCGCTCGAATATCATCATATTTCCAAGCATTCCGATCGGATGCCGCTCGACGTCGATGAGGATTACTTCGGTACATCTTCTGATCGGGAGATCATAAACGAAATTTATCAACAAATAGACGGCAGACTATATAGCGAAGAGACATACGACAAGATAGATACGGAAAAATATTGGAGCAAGGTGGTCATCACGTTTTGGAAAGACGGTGAGGCGGGATATACGTTTTCATTTTATGAGTACGCCATCAAAAACGGCTACTTCGTCTTGGACAACGGAGAAATTCACAAGTATTTGGGCGACTTTGTAGGCACGTATGAGCAGTTCAAGGATAAACTCACCCCGTCGGAGAGGAGAGCGGCATGACGGACGGCGTTGCGAAAACCATTGAAGAGGGGCTGAGGAAAGAGTACGCAAAGCGGCTCTTTAAGCCGTTCGCAAAGGCGGTCGTCGAATACGGTCTCATCAAGCCGAACGACAAGATCGCCGTGTGCATTTCGGGCGGGAAAGACTCCATGCTCATGGCAAAGCTCTTTCAGGAGCTCAAGCGACACAATAAATTCCCGTTTGAGCTCGTCTTTCTCGTCATGGACCCGGGGTATAGCAAGGAGAACAGGGAGCGCATCGAGGAGAACGCGCGCCTTCTCTCCATCCCCATCACCGTGTTCGGGACGGACATCTTCGAGAATGTATTTGAGATCGAAAAATCGCCCTGTTACATCTGCGCCCGCATGCGGCGGGGGCATTTGTATGCCAAGGCGAAAGAGCTCGGTTGTAACAAGATTGCGCTCGGCCATCACTATGACGACGTGATCGAGACCATTCTCATGGGTATGCTCTACGGCGGGCAGATCCAGACGATGCTCCCCAAACTGAAGAGCGCCAATTTCGAGGGGATGGAACTCATCCGCCCGATGTATCTGATCCGCGAAAAGGACATCATCGCATGGCGGGACGATAACGGCCTCTGTTTTTTGCGCTGTGCGTGTAAATTTACCCAAAACCAAGCGAAGAAAGACGCCGACGGCGGCAAGCGGCTGCGGGTGAAAGAGCTCATCCGAGAACTCAAGCGGGAAGATCCGCAGATCGAGAGGAACATTTTCAGGAGCGTGGAAAACGTCTCTCTTGCGACCGTCATGGAATATAAGGATAAAGACGGCGTGCGCCACCGCTTCGACGAGGCGTGAGCGTGTCCCTTCGGCCGCGCACAGCCGAAAGGGGGTCATCGCGCGATCACAGATATTTTGCGATCTCTTTGAGCTGTCTGTCCTGCAATTCGATGAGACGGCGCGCAAAGTCTTTCGCACGGCCGTCCGCCGCTTTGTACTTGTTCAGATATTTATTGATCGATTTGATTCCCATATTGCATCCGTCGGTGATAAGATCGGAAATTTCTTCGTCCGTCTCTTTCATCGCCATCATGACGTTTGTCTTGAGCCAGGCCATTCCCTTTGCAACGGGATTGGGATCTTTCCCCTCATCGTGATAGGTGTGTAAAATGCCCTGCAATTCGTTCTGAAGTTCGGCATATTCGCGCTGATACGCGTCGAGCATCGACGAAAACGCCGGACTCTTCGCATGATCTTTTACCTCGTCGATGGCGGCGATGCCCATTTGGATCCCCGCGTCGCATTCGCGCATGAGTTCTATCGTGTCGTGTTCTATCATTCTTTTTCCTCCGCAAACAGTATGTGCGGATTTTTCTTTTATATTATGGATAGATTCGGAGCGCGGCCGTTCCGCCGAAAAAAAATTCTTTTAAAAGAACATTTGGGCGCTTCCTTAATCGTTTGACAAATTTTTGAAAAGTGATATAATGAAGACAGCGACAAAAGAAAAGGATATCGAGATGTTTCCGAAAACCATTGGTTGCAAAATTTTAATTGTCGGGAATTGGGCGCTGCGAACGGGTCTCTCGTCCGCAGGGCGCAATGTATCTATCTTTCATCATACGGTATAAACGGGGAGTGCAGCTTGCGCTCCTTGTTTTTGTTAACGGAGTGTCGCGAACTTGAACAAAATTTTTAATTTTTGGCATGTACAAGGGCGAAATTTTGTTTAAATAAAACATTTTTTGTTAAATTTGAAAATTGCCCCTTGACAAACGGGGGTTTCGGGTTTATAATGTAATGAAACTCTAAATACAGGGGGACTATAAAAAAGTATCATGGATATTCGTGAAATCGTTTCAAAATGCGACCATACGCAGCTCGGCGTCACCGCCACGTGGGAAGACATTAAATCCCTCATCGACGACGGTATCAGGTACGGCACCGCTTCCGTCTGCATCCCGCCCTGCTATGTGGCGGAGGCAAAAAAATATGCGGGCGGCAAACTTCCCATCTGCACCGTCATCGGCTTCCCGAACGGCTACAATACAAAGGCGGTCAAAGTCTTCGAAACGGCCGAGGCCGTGAAAGAGGGAGCCGACGAGATCGATATGGTGATCAACATCGGCGACTTGAAAGCAAAATGCTACGATAAGATCGAAGACGAGATCAAGGCCGTGAAGGCCGCCTGCGACGGCAGGATCTTAAAGGTCATTATCGAGACCTGTCTCCTCACCGAGGAAGAAAAGATTGAGATGTGCAAGATCGTGACGAGCGCAAAGGCCGACTTCATCAAGACGTCGACGGGCTTTTCCAAGGCGGGCGCCACGAGAGAAGACGTCGCTCTCTTCAAAAAGTATGTCGGGAAAGACGTAAAGATCAAGGCGGCGGGCGGCATCGCTTCCGTCAAAGACGCGGAAGACTTCGTTGCGCTCGGCGCAAGCAGGCTCGGCACCTCGAGGATCGTGAAGATCGTCAAGGAGGAAAATTTATTATGAGCGAACATAAAAACGTTCCCACGCCCCACATCAATGCGAAATACGGCGACTTTGCCGAGACCGTTCTGATGCCCGGCGATCCCCTCAGGGCGAAATTCATCGCGGAAAATTTCCTTGAAAATCCCGTTCTCGTCAACAACGTCCGCGGCGTAAACGGCTTTACGGGAACATACAAGGGCAAGCGGGTATCCGTCATGGCGTCCGGCATGGGCCAGCCGTCCATCGGGATCTATTCCTACGAACTCTTCAACTTCTACGGCGTGGAAAACATCATCCGCGTCGGTTCGTGCGGCTCTTTCGATAAAGATCTGCACGTGCGCGACATCATTCTCGCGCAGGGCGCCTGCACGAACGGCAGTTACGCCGATCAGTATGATCTTCCCGGGACGTTCTGCCCGATCGCAGACTTTTCTCTCCTCAAAAAGGCGGCGGAGGCTTGCGACAGGGCGGGGGTCCGTTATAAAGTTGGGAACATCTTCTCGTCAGATATGTTTTACGACGACGCAAACAGCGGCATGCAGTGGGCGAAAATGGGGGTGCTCGGCGTAGAAATGGAGAGCGCCGCCCTCTATTGCAATGCGGCGAGAGCGGGCAAGAGAGCTCTTTGCATCTGCACCGTGAGCGACAGCTTTATTTATCCCGAAGAGAACACGACCGCCGAGGAGCGGGAGAAGACGTTCACGGCGATGATGAAGATCGCGCTCGAGATCGCCTGAGGAGAAGCGCCATGGCCAAGAGATTTTTTCTGATCGTGCTCGACAGTTTCGGCGTGGGCGAAGAGCCCGACGCCTATCTTTGGCACGACGAGGGGAGCAACACGCTGGGGGCGATCCGCAATCACCCCGCTTTCAACTGCCCCAATTTAACGCAACTCGGGCTTTTCAACATCGAGGGCGTCGGCGGCGGCATTCCCCGCCCCAAGGCGAGTTTTGCGAGAATGCGCGAAAAATCTATGGGAAAGGACACGACGATCGGCCATTGGGAGATCGCCGGCATCATTTCTCCCGACCCGCTTCCCACTTACCCGAACGGCTTCCCCAAGGAAGTCATCGAGGAATTCGAACAAAAGACGGGCCGCAAGGTCATCTGCAACAAGCCCTATTCGGGCACCGAAGTCATCAAAGACTACGGGGAAGAGCACATCAAGACGGGCGCGCTCATCGTCTATACCTCTGCCGACAGCGTGTTCCAGGTCGCCGCGCATGAAGACGTCGTTCCCGTTGAGGAGCTCTACAGATACTGTGAGATCGCGCGGGAGATGCTCGTCGGAAAACACGGCGTCGGCCGCGTCATCGCCCGTCCGTTTACGGGGGAATATCCTTTTACGCGCACATCCAACCGCCACGATTTCTCGCTCGTTCCGCCTGCCGACACAATGCTTAATTTATTGAAAAAGGCGGGATATGCTACGATTTCCGTGGGAAAGATATACGATATTTTTGCGGGATCGGGGCTCACGGAGAGCAACCGCACTACGTCGAACGCCCACGGCATGCAGGTGACGAAAGAAATGCAGGGGCGCGATTTCGAGGGACTCTGTTTTGTCAACCTCGTCGATTTCGATATGAAATACGGCCACAGGAACGACGTCCCCGGCTATGCCGCCGCGGCGACGGAGTTCGACATGTTCCTCACGGACTTTTTAAAGGACATGCGGGAAGAAGACGTCCTTCTCATCACGGCCGACCACGGCTGCGATCCCGCAACGCCTTCCACCGATCATTCCCGCGAATATACGCCCATGCTCATCTGCGGCAAGGGCGTCAGAGAGGGAGTGGACCTCGGCACCCGCCCGACTTTTTCGGACATCTCCGCGACCGTGCTCGACTATTTCGGCGTCGGGCAGGGCAAGACGAGCGGCACGAGTTTCTGGAATGAGGTGAAGAGATGACGGACAAAGAACTGATGGAACTGGCGCAGAAGGCGCGCGGCAAGTCTTATTCTCCCTATTCGCATTTCCGCGTCGGCGCGGCGCTCCTCACAAAGAGCGGAAAGGTCTACACGGGCTGCAACATCGAAAACGCGGCGTTCACCCCCACGATCTGTGCCGAACGGACGGCGATCTTCAAGGCGGTGAGCGAGGGCGAAAAAGAGTTTGAGGCTCTCGCGATCGTCGGCGGAAGAGAGGGGGAAACGGCGGCGTTCACTGCCCCTTGCGGCGTATGCAGGCAAGTGATCGCAGAGTTTTGCCCCAAGGATTTCAAAATTCTCCTCGGCGATCCCGACCAATTCCGAAGTTACACGCTGGCAGCGCTCTTCCCGTATTCTTTCTCGGGGAACGAATTTAATTGATCTCTCTATATGAAAAAAATATTATCTGAATTATTATCCCTGTTGCTTGTGTCCACCGCAGTCTGTGCGGGCTTTGCGGGGTGCGGTTCCAAAGGCCTCACCGTGGACTTTTCCGTCTATGCGGTCAACGATCTGCACGGCAAATTCATGGACACCGACGAGCAGCCCGGCGTAGACGAATTTACGACATACATAAAAAATCTCTATGCCGATTCCAAGCGCGAGGAAGTGCTCTTGTCCTCGGGCGACATGTGGCAGGGGACGGTCGAGTCCTCCTCCAATCAGGGGAAGCTCATGACGGAGTGGATGAACGAAGTCGGTTTCGTCTCCATGACGCTCGGCAACCACGAGTTCGATTGGGGGGCCGACGTGCTCACGCCCAACAGTGAACTTGCCGAATTTCCTTTCCTCGGCATCAACGTCACTTATAACGGCGAGCCCGCGGCGTATTGCAAACCTTCCGTCGTCGTCCGGCGGAGCGGAGTCACGATCGGCATCATCGGCGCCGTCGGCGACTGTCTGAGTTCCATTTCGGGCGAATTCCAGAAAGGGCTCGATTTTGCGACGGGCAAAGAGCTTACCGAACTCGTCAAAGAGGAGTCGGAGCGCTTGAGAGAGGAGGAGGGATGCGGATTTATCGTCTACTCGATCCACGACGGCGGCTCGCGGTTTTCTTCCTCGGGCGTCAACAACGTGAGCGACGGCGACATGGGCTACTACGACACTTCCCTTTCCGACGGATATGTGGATCTCGTCTTCGAAGCGCACACCCATCGGCAATATATCCTGAAAGACGAATACGGCGTCTATCATTTGCAGGGCGGCGGCGAAAACGAGTCGCTGAGTTGCGCCGACGTCTCCTATAACACCGCGACGGGGGAATATACCGTAACGCCGCGGCTCATCGACGACGGCGAATACGCAAAGAGTAGCCTGAAAGACGATTTGTCCGTACAGAGGCTTTACGGCAAGTACTTCCCCGACGACGATCCGTATACGACCGTCCTCGGCACCAACGCTTCTCAATGGGTCTCCTCCGATATCTGCGGGAAAGTTGCGCAATTATACTACGATAAGGGCGTGGAGACGTGGGGAGAAGACTACGACATCACCCTCGCGGGCGGCTATCTCAAGATGCGCACGCCTTACAATCTGGCGGCGGGAAAAGTGACCTATGCGGACATCTTCTCCTTGCTTCCGTTCGACAACGCCATTGTGCTCGGCAGTATCAAGGGGAGCTACCTCAAGAGCAATTTCCTTTCCGTCAAAGACAACTACTATCACTACAGTCCCGACGGGATCGCCGCGGCGGAGATCGACAATAACGAGACCTATTATATCATTGTAGATACCTACACCGCCTACTATCGCGCCAACCACATTACCGAAGTCGCGCGGCTTTCGGAGAAAATTTACGCGAGAGATCTTGTCGCGGAATACATCGAAAGCGGCCGCAGAGCTTGAACCATAGTTTATTCAAAGTTTGAACTATCGTTTAAACAAGGGGGAAAACACATATGCGCATGTATGATATCATCAAAAAGAAACGCGACGGGGAAGAGCTCTCCACTGAGGAGATCGATTTCTTCATCCGCGGCGTCACGGACGGAAGCATTCCCGACTATCAGATCTCCGCGCTCTGCATGGCGGTTTGGTTCAGGGGCATGACGGTCCGCGAGACCTGCGACCTCACCTATGCCGTGCGGGACTCGGGCGAAAAGCTCGACTCGACCAAGATCCGGGGCATCCGCGTCGACAAACATTCGACGGGCGGCGTGGGAGATAAAACGAGCCTCGTCGTCGCGCCCATCGTCGCCTCGCTCGGGGTGAAAGTCGCCAAAATGAGCGGCCGCGGCCTCGGCCATACGGGCGGCACCGTCGACAAGCTCGAGGCCATCAAGGGCTTCAGGACGACACTTTCCGACGAGGAATTCGTCTCGCAGGTCAACGAGATCGGCCTTGCCATCGTGGGGCAGAGCAAGCAATTCGCCCCCGCCGATAAAAAATTATACGCTCTCCGCGACGTGACGGCCACGGTCGACAGCATGCCGCTCATCGCCGCCAGTATCATGGGCAAAAAGCTCGCCGCCGACGACGATTGTATCGTTCTCGACGTCAAGACGGGCAGCGGTTCCTTCATGAAGACGGTCGAGGACAGCAAAGAGCTCGCCCGCCTCATGGTGGATATCGGCAAGAACGCGGGGAAAAAGATGACCGCGCTCATCACCAACATGGACCGTCCGCTGGGATACGCCATCGGCAACTCTCTCGAGGTCATCGAGGCGGTGGAAACGCTGAACGGCCGCGGGCCCGAAGACTTCACGGAAGTTTGCATGACCCTTGCGGGGCACATGCTCTCGCTTGCGGGCATGGGGACGGTGGAGGAGTGCATCCAAAAGGCCAAAGACGCCATCGCCGACGGCAGTGCGCTCAAAAAACTCATCGAGATGGTGAAGGCGCAGGGCGGGGATGCGTCGCTCATCGAGCACCCCGATACCTTTGAAAAGGCAAAATATTCGTATGCCGTGAAAGCGCCGCGCGCCGGCTTTATCGGCCTTGTCGACACCGAGCGCTACGGCGTTTCGAGCCTGCTCCTCGGTGCGGGACGGAACACCGCGGAAGACAGTATCGACTACGCGGCGGGCATTCTTTTGAGAAAGAAGACGGGTGATTTTGTGCAGAAGGGCGAGGAGATCGCCACGCTCTTTGCAAACGACGAAGCGCTCTTCGGGGCGGCGGCGGAAACGCTTCTTTCGGCGACGGAGATATCCGCGGATCCTCCCGCCGACGAGCCGCTCATCTACGGCGTGGTGAAGTGAGGGGATTGTCTGCTCATCCTGAGCCGTAGGCGAAGGATCTCATAGACCCACGGAGCCTGACTTACGTATCAGGGGATTCTTCGGTCGCTGCGCTCCCTCAGAATGAGCGGGTAACCCCGCGCTCATCCTGAGCCGTAGGCGAAGGATCTCATAGACCCATGGAAGTACATTCAACTATGTCAAAACTTTATTTTAAATTCGGCGCAATGGGGTGCTCCAAGACGGCACAGGCGCTCATCACAAAATTCAACTACGAAGAGCGCAACATGAAAGTGCTCCTCTTAAAGCCCGCCATCGACACGCGCGACGGCGCCGCCGTCGTCAGATCCCGCATCGGGCTGATGCAGGACGCCGTGGCGGTAAATGCCGAGGAGGATCTCTTCAGACTGTATACCGAAAAATTTTCCGATTGCGACGTTATCATCGTGGATGAGTGTCAATTTTTAACGCCTGAACAGGTCGACGAACTCTCAGACATCGTGATCGAAAGAGACATTCCCGTGCTCTGTTTCGGCCTTGCGACCGACTTCACCACACACCTTTTCCCCGGGAGCAAGCGGCTGTTTGAGATCGCGGAATCCATCAGCGAGATCAAGTCGGTATGCACGTGCGGGGCAAAGGCGACGGTGAACGCGCGGCTCGACGATGAGGGCCACGTCGTGACGGAGGGCTCGCAGGTCCTGCTCGGCGGAAACGACCGCTACGTCGCCATGTGCCGCCGCTGCTGGCTGAAAAAGTGCGGGAAATTGTGAGCTCGCGCTCATCCTGCCTCGTGCGCTCATCCTGAGCCGTAGGCGAAGGATCTCATAAACCCACGGAGCCTGACTCCGTTCAAGGGGATTCTTCGGTCGCTGCGCTCCCTCAGAATGAGCGGGTAACCCCGCGCTCATCCTGAGCCGTAGGCGAAGGATCTCATAAACCTACGGAGCCCCGTACTTTTTCCTCAAATAGAACAAAAATTTAAACTTCATTCCAACCAAACCTATTATGGAGCGAAAGAGATGCAAAAGTTTTTCAACAAATTTTTAACGTTCGGTCTTTCGATCGCTGTGCTGTTCGGCCTCGTTACGGTGACGGTGCCGGCGGCGGAGCCGTATACCGCCGTGGAGGCCTCCGCGGCGGAAAGCACCTATACGGGAACCTATTACGACTCCATTACGGAGACAAGCGGCACAGCCCTTTTGGGGCAGATCCATGACCTCATCACTTCAACGCACAAAACATATCCGACTTATAAGGGGTTGAATTCCATTTTCCCCCAATCCGATCCGGGACTTGATGGGAAAGGCGTTTTAGAGTTCTACACGCATGAAACTTTGACCGGAGATTTCGGGAGCAGTACGGGAAACCCGAATAAAGAACATGTTTGGCCAAAGAGTTTATCCAATGGACTCTGGAAGGAAACTGCCTCAGGATACAAAGGCGGTGGGGCAGATTTGCACCATATTCGTCCTACGGAGATGACGCTAAACAGCAAACGCGGTAATGATAAATATGGGAACTTGGATAAGAATAGCGCAGAGGAGGCTTATTCCAAGAAAGTAGGCGGGGGTCAGTCTGAGCTCGGCGGCTATTCCGGTGGCGGCGTATTCATGCCCCTTGACAATGTCAAGGGTGATGTTGCGCGTATCGTCATGTACGTGTATACGCATTACAACACCTATAACAGTAGCGTTTTCGGAGGCTATGCTTCGACAAACGGTAGCGGCAGTGTAAGTTTTGGGACTTTAAAATTTACAGATGTTATCAAAGCAAGCAGTGAATCTGCTGCGATCTCACTCCTTCTTGACTGGAACAAGTCGGATCCCATAGACGACATCGAACGTACGCGCAATAACGTGGCATTCGAAGAGCAAGGCAACCGAAATCCTTTCATTGATAATGAGGATTATGCCGACGCCATCTGGGGAGACGGGACGCTTGGAGATCCCGTCACGCCCACATCTCTTTCTCTTACGCCCGCGGAAGCGACCGTTGAGGCGGGGAAGACGCAAGTTCTCACACTCTCCGCACAGCCCGCCGACGCGACAAAGAGCGTCACATGGAAGTCCGATAACGAGGCGGTCGCTACCGTCTCCAACGGCACGGTGACGGGCAGGGGCGTCGGCGTCGCACACATCACGGCGACGAGCACGCTCGACTCCAACGTCAAGGCAGAGGCGACGATCACTGTCACCCCTGGCGACGTCTTTACGCCCCTCACCGAAGCAAAGGCGGGCACGTACTACCTCGGCATGGACGTGGACGGCACATACTATTTTGCGAAGAATAATTTCGTCAACGACTACTATATCGAAACGACGACGGACATTTCTCAGGCATCACAGTACACCATTACCCAACAGGGAAGCGGCTGGATCATCAAGCAGGGATCAAGTTTCCTTGAAATCGAATTCAACGGTACACACGTCAATCCTAAATTGAACGCCTCGCAGACATCGGGCAAGACTTGGGCATGGGATCCGACCAATAAAGTCTTTACGTGGACGGACGGCACGAATACAGGGTTCCTTGGCAACTATGGTAGCCATACCAACCTTTCGGGAGCAATGATGTCGTACATTGATCAAGACTACCGTGCCGTGTTCGGTACCTATACCAAGGGCGGCGGGGAAGACGGCGGAGACGGCGGAGATCATACCCATACTTACGCTTACGAACCGTCCGACGAGACCTATCATATCAAGACCTGCACGGGCTGCGATGAGGTGCATGAGCAGGAAAAACATGTTTACACCAACGACCGAGACATGACCTGCAACCTCTGCGGCTACAGTCGTGCGGGCGGCAGCCAAGGAGGAGACAGCCAGGGCGGCGGCCAAGGGGGCGGAGAACAGACGGAAAACGTCGCCGCGTTCCATACCGCGGTCGAGGGGATCGTCACACAGGGCTTGCTCACGGCGAGATTTGCCTCCATCAACAGGGCGGTCACGGCGTATAAGGCGCTGACCGCCGCCGAGAAAGAGGCCGCGCGCGAAGACGTGCAGAGACTTCAGACGGCAATCGAGGAATACAACCGCTATGCGGAAGCTTGCAATGCGGAGGCGGATGAGGCGAGCAAGGGTGCGCTCGGCGGCGCAAGCGGTCTTTTGAAAGCAAAAGACTGAGAGAAAATTCACGGGAACAAGAGGTAAATGGAATGAAAAAGTTTTTTGCCGTATTTGCGGCAGTTTGCACGGCGGCTTTCTGCTTTACCGCGTGCGATTCGGGCAACGGCGGAAAAAAATACGACGCGCTCAATGAAATGCTCGGCGCCGATTATTCCGCGCTCTCGCTCACGGTCACGGACGAAATAGACGGCATAACGCTCACGAGCCAATACGCCATGACGTTCTCCGACGATGAAATCTCCGTGCAGTACTCCGTGGAACGGCTCGCGGCGATCGGAGACCTCTCGGGGGCGCAAACGCAGAGCGCGAAACAAAAGCTGAGCGGCACTGCGGTCATCCGCGGCGGCGAAGTCGCGGAAACAACGGGCGACGACGTAGGACTCTCTTCGGATATCGCCGAAACGAGCTTTACGTTCAAAGAGGAGTTCTTCGAAAATGCCAAACTCACGGACACGTCGCTCAAGGCGGACGTCAAAAAGCCGTCGGAATTTCTCGGCACGGCGGTCACCTGTACGGATATGAAAGTGGAAGCTTCTTTTGCAGAAGTCTTTTCCGAGATCACGGTGACATATTCCACCGCAAACGGCGGAAAAGTGGAATTTTTGTACAAATTCACAGTATGAAAAAGCGAAAAAATCAGTTTATTTTGTAAATTTATTTCAAAAAATGAAAAAGAAATGCAAAATAATTATAAAATTATCGCTTTAAGATATTGCTTCTTTCCAAAAATTGTGATATAATTTGTTCCGGAGAAAATGCAGATTTGCGGTACGGACATGCCGTTTTTGCAAATTTCTCCGCTACGGTCATCCCGTTCGCGTCCATTCACAGTCAGACGGCACCTGTCTTGTGTAAAAAAATTTTTAAAAAAGAGAGGGAGTATGCTTAGCTTAAAGGCGCTGAATTCGTTCGCACTCAATCCGACGGACATCGTATTCTTTATCGTATTGGCGGTGATCGTCGTACTTTGCGTTGCATTTTACTTTCTGATCCCCGTCATCAATAAAAAACAATACAGGGAACAGCGCGAAAATCTCAAAAAGAGAGAGGTCGCGTTCAAATCCAATATCAAGCGCACAGACGGCATGCCCGAAGCGGAAAACGAAGTATCCGCAGACGGACTTTCCGCACAAGAGGCGCCGCAAGCAAACGCCGTAACGGCCGAACCGAAAGAAGATGAAAAAAAGTAGGATCTTTGCCACCGTCATCTATTTCATTTTCACATTCGGCATCGGCATTGTTTTTTCGTTGACGCTGCCCGGGTATTTCGCAACGTTCACGGTGCCCGTGGAAGTGATCGGCGACGCGCTCGGGAGCGGCGAATTCATCAAGTGCATCGTTCTCACGGAACCGATCGGATTTTATCGGGAGCCCGCGCTGAACTGCAAGTTCGAAGAGGGCGGCGGCATTGTGCTCTATGAGACCGTGACGGAAGTTTACGACAGAAGTTCCGGCAAAGAGGAAAAGCCCGACGCAGACGGCCTCGCCCACGGCATGCTCTATAAGAGCTATACGGGGTATGTCTACGGGGTCGAAGACCGCTACGACGCCTTTTCCCGTACGGGGAACGGCACCGTGCTCCGCGTCACGCAAGGGGACGGCACGGAAAAGACGCTCCCTCTCCTCGATTACGACTCCGACGGCAACGGCACGGACGACGGGATCTCGACGTATTCGCAAAACGGGTTCATTGTTCTCGAGATCCGCGAAAGCGACGTGCGTTCGATCAAAAATCTTGTCTTTACCGACAAGACGGGCGCGGACGTCCTCACCGCCGAGGCCGAGCGCGATCTCGGGTTCGAAACGCCCTTTTTCAGCTGTTTCGGCGATATCGGGGAATACAACGCCCTTGTCGGCGAGCTGGACCGCGAGGGGCTTACGGAAGAGGAGAGAAGTTCCGTCAACAACAGGCGGAACGCCTATGTCGAGACCGTTACAAAGGCTCTCGGGAACACGGAGGACTGCGTTCTGACGGCGGGATCCGCGGAGTACAGGGCGACGGTCGACGAGGTAAACAGCCGCGCGAACGGGAAAGCCATCCCTTTCATCATTCTCTACTTTGTTGCGATCTACATCATAGCCGACTTCTTGCTCGGATACCACTTCATCATCAAGTTTTTCCAATGGTTTCTGTTCAAAGTCTGCAAGATCCCCCGCAAGCAGAAAAAACAGACTATCCGTGAAGATATCGGCGGCCACGACTACTACAGTATGGTCACGCTCAAACTCGATCTTGCCGAAGTGCCCGGTTTTAACGGCAGCGTCGGGATCAAATACATGTCGGACGCGGGGGAAGAGTTCCTTTTCACGTTACTGAAAGCACAGGATTACGCGGCGACGCTCCGCATGAAAGCGGGCGTTTACGTCAATCCGTTTATCGATATCGACAGGGCATACGGCCCGCTGGATCTGCCTGATAATCTGGTGGTCGAAGGCTATCAGAAGGAAATTTTGATAAAAATAGTAAAGCGCGAGGAATAACGCCTATGAGGATTTCTATTCAGCACCTAACGAAGATCTTTCCCAGCCGCTCGAGAGGCGGCAAAGCCGTGCACGCCGTGGAGGACATGAACATCGAGATCCCCTCCGGCGAGCTCGTGGGGCTTCTCGGTCCGTCCGGTTGCGGCAAATCGACCACGCTCTTCATGCTGAGCGGGCTCGAGAGCCCGACTTCCGGTAAGATCCTGTTCGACGATCAGGACGTCACAACGCTCGCCGCCGAAAAGCGGGGGGTCGGGCTTGTGTTCCAGAACTATGCCCTCTACCCGCACATGACGGTCGAGCAGAACATCCGTTTCCCGCTCGACAACATGCGCATCAAGAAAGAGGAGGGCAACGCCCGTGCGCTCGACGCGGCGAGGCTCGTGCAGATCGAAGACCTCATGACCCGCAAGCCCAACGAGCTTTCGGGCGGCCAGCAGCAGCGCGTCGCCATTGCCCGCGCCCTCGTCAAGATGCCCAACGTTCTTCTTCTCGACGAGCCCCTTTCCAACCTCGACGCCCGTCTGAGGCTCCAGACGCGCGAGGAGATCAAGCGCATCCAGCGCACGACGGGGATCACCACGGTGTTCGTCACGCACGACCAGGAAGAGGCGATGAGCATTTGCGACACGATGGTCGTCATGAAGCTCGGCATCGTCCAGCAGATCGGCGCGCCGCAGCACATCTACGACGATCCCAACAATCTGTTCGTCGCAAACTTCCTCGGAACGCCTCCCATCAACATCTTCAAGGGCAGGATCGAGGGCGGAAAAGTATACATCGGCGACGAGGTCGTATCCGAATCGCCTTTTGGACAGGGAGCTCCCTGCACCGCTTTCGACGACCGCGAGATCTACATCGGCATTCGTCCCGAGGGCTTTATCTACGACGAAAACGGCTGCCTTACCCTCAAAGTGGACCACATCGAGGTCATGGGAAGAGATAAATCCGTCGTTTCCGTGCACGAGAGTTCCACGAAGCCGACCGTTCGTTGCATCATCGACAGCGACGTTCTTCTCCCCGATGCCGAAAATCTCAAATTCAGGATCAAGCCCAACAAGATGGTATTCTTCGACGGCGTGACGGAGGAACGGCTCAGAGAACCCCTCAACGTCTTCAAGGGCACGGTCGAAGGCGGAAAGGTCATGATCGGGCAGGAAGCCGTTGCGGAGACCTCGCTCGAAGACCGCGAAGTCTTCGTCGGGATCGGCTCCGATTCCTTTGTATGGAGCGAAGAGGGGGCGTTCACCCTCAAGACAGACAGCTATGAAAGCGACGGAAAGACTGCGACCGTCCGTGCGTCGCATGAGGCGTCGGTGACGGGCACGGTCCGTTGCACTCTGCAGGGCAAACTGCCGCAGGAGACCGAAGAGCTGAAGTTCGCCGTAAAAGCCGGCAGTGTACTTTTGTTCGATACGACGACAAAGGAGAGGTTGGCATGACGGAAAACGATAAAGATATCATAGAAACCGAACCCCAGCCCGAAGCACCGAAGAAAAAACACAACAGATTTGTACAGTACTTTATCAATTTGGGCGCCCGCATCAAGGGATGGTTCGTTGATAAGTTTTTGACGGTCAAAGATTTCTTCAGCGGGCTTTTCAGAAAGAAGCCCAAAGACGAATTCGCCTACGACGGTCCGCAGCTCTCCAAGGGAGAGAAATTCCGCCGCGGGCTCAAGGCCCAGAGCGGCTGGCTGTTCGTTGCTCCCGCGCTGATCCTGATGGCGGTCTTTACTTTCTATCCCATCGTCGCGGCGTTTGTCAATTCTTTCAAACAGGGCTATTCGAGCACGACGGGCGCGTTCAACGGATGGGGGTTCGATAACTTCGTCCGCGTTCTCAAGGGCGACACGGGCACGGGCGGCGCAAATTTCGTCCAATGTCTCGTGAATACGCTGATCCTCACATTTATCTCTGTCCCTCTCTCCACATTGCTCGCCCTGCTCATCAGCGTGGGCCTCAATTCCATCAAACGGGTACAGAAAGCGTATCAGACCATCCTTTTCCTGCCTTATCTCACCAACGCCCTCGCCATGGGCGCCGTGTTCGCGACGTTCTTCAAAATTATCGGTACCAAGAGCTACACGGAGACGGTCGGTATGGTCAATATCGTGCTCGGGTGGTTCGGGATCGATCCCGTCGACTGGGTAGGCGCCACTTCGCCACATTGGCAGATAGGGAGTCTGAGTATCCCATGGGCGAAATACATCGTCGCGACCATCTATGAGGTGTGGTCGGGACTACCTTTCAAGATCCTCATTTTGTTCAGCGCGATGCAGTCTATCAACAAGCAGTATTACGACGCTGCGAAAGTGGACGGCGCGAGCCGCTGGACGGTGCTCTGGAAAATTACGGCGCCGATGATCATGCCGCAGATCAGTTATCTCCTCGTGACGGGCATCATGGGCGGCATGAAGCAATATTCGGCGATCGTCGGTCTGTTCGGCGAAACGATGGGGCAGGCCTACGATATGGGCACCATGGTCGGATATCTGTATAACTATATCGAACTCGGACAGATGGGCTATGCGTTCGCGGGATCGTTGATGTTGTTTGTGATCATCATGATCATTACATTCATCAACAACAAGGTCACAAAGAAGCGGACGACGTACAGGTAAGGAGGAGAGGATATGGCGAAATTTAATAAATCAGCCGCAGAAGGCGCTGTCGTCGGGCAGTGGGACCTTTCCTCGGGCGGCGAAAAATTCGACGCGGAGAAAGTCCGCAAGAGAGAAAAAACCAAGTACATCATCAAAAACGTTCTGGTCTATTTGTTCCTGACCGTTTGCGCCGTGCTTGCGTTCCTGCCTTTCTATTGGATGATCATTTCTTCTTTGAAAGTGGAAGAGGAGTTCCGCGAATCCGTTCCTACTTTCTTCCCGCATACGTTCCAGTGGAAAAACTATTGGATGATCTTCCATCAGGTGACTTCTGAGTCGAGCACGAATGCGACGTTCGGCCGCATCCTTGCAAACACGCTCATCGTCGGGCTTCTCTCCACGTTTTTGGGACTCGTGATCATCGTCATCACGGCATATGCGTTCGCACGCATGGAGTTCAAGGGGAAAAATCTCCTCTTCGCGGTCATGCTTGCAACGATGATGATCCCCGGCGAGCTATTTACGGCGTCCAACTACATCACGGTCGCAAAGGCGGGCATGACGGACTCCTACGTCGTCCTCATTCTCCCGTTCCTCGTGAGCGTGTACTATATCTATTTGCTCAGAAACAACTTTATGCAGATTCCCAATTCGCTCTATCAGGCCGCCAAGATCGACGGATTGAGCGACTTGGGCTACCTCATCAAAGTCATGATCCCGCTCACCGCGCCTACGCTCATTTCCATCACGCTGCTCAGGTTTATCGGCACGTGGAACAGCTACATCTGGCCCCGTCTCGTCAACACGCAGCCGTGGCAGATGATCACCAACTGGGTGACGGGCGGATTTGTCGACAGGGTACAGCCCGACGGCTTCGTTCTCTATCCCGAAGGCGCCGGTAGCGCATATGGCACGATGCCGCTCGATACCCTCAAGATGGCGGCCGTGTGCATGGTCAGCTTGCCTCTTCTCATCCTCTTCATCTTCTGCCGTAAATACATCATGCGCGGCGTTTCGAAGAGCGGCACAAAAGGTTGATTTTTCGGCTTTGTTTTGGAAACTTCGGTTTCTTTCGCGCCCAAGGGTGCGTTTGAGATAAAAATTTTTTAAGGAGAACGACATGAAGAAAATTTTGACAGTTGCGTTGGCAGGTTGCATTGTTGCAACGGGGTGTTTTGCCTTTGCCGGTTGCTCGGGCGGAAGCGACTACGAACACACGATCGTGTTCTATTCCTCCCAAGGGGACGATCTCTCCAAAGTGACCGACTCGGCGATCAAAGCCTTTGAGAGCAAGTATCCCGGTTGGACAGTGGAACACTCGCAGCCCGGCGGCTACAATGAGGTGCTGAACAAGGTCCGCGGCGACCTTACGGCAGGCCTTCAGCCCGATCTCGCCTATTGCTATGCCGACCACGTTGCACAGTATATCGACACGAAGACGGTCGTCGATATGAACAAGTATCTCACCAGTTCCGAGTCCTACACCTACACCGTGGGCGACAACACCAAGACGATCGAACGCATCGGGTTCAGCGAAGCCGACAAGGCCAACTTCATCGAAGGCTACTTCAACGAAGGCATGGCGGTCAACTTCGGCGGCCACAAGGCTGCGGGCTATGAGGACGACGCGCTCCTCACCCTTCCTTTCGTCAAATCCACAGAGCTTCTGTATTACAATCCCGACGCGCTCATCGAGCTCGGCGAGGTCGATGAAAACGGCAAAGCGGCTCCTCCCACCACGTGGGATAAGCTTTGGGAAATTTGTACAAAGGCAAAGGAGAAATGGCCCAGCTGCACGCCTCTCGGCTACGACAGCGACGCGAACTGGTTCATCACGATGGCCGAACAGCTCGGCTTCGGTTACACCAGCGCGGACGACGACCAGCACTTCCTCTTCAATAACGAAAATGCGGCCGCATGGCTCGAGAAAGTTGCCGGTTACTACGAAGACGGCTATATCATCACACAGTCCACTTACGAGGGCGCCTATACGAGCACGTTGTTCGTAAAGGGTCCCGAAAATAACGGCCTTGTCTTCTGTATCGGCTCTTCGGGCGGCGCAAGCAACCAGGCGGGCACAGGGTTCACGACGGAGGTCGCACCCATCCCCGGCAGCAAGCTCGAAGACGGCACCGTGAACTACAGCTGCATCAGCCAGGGACCTTCCCTCGTCATGCTCTCGGGCGGCCACAGCGTAACGAACGCTTCCGAGAAAGAGATCATGACTTTCCAGTTCGTCAAAGAGCTCCTCGACGTTGAGTTCCAGGCGAAGTTTGCAAAAGCGAGCGGCTACAATCCCATGCGTACCGACGTCTATGATGTCGACTCCTATAAGCTTTTCCTCAGCGGCACCGATCCCGACGAAGGCGCACCTCTCGAGGGCAAACAGCTCGTCGTTGCCAAGGCTGCAAATGCCGCGGTCGAACTGACCGATCGTTTCTTCGTCTCTCCCGCATTCGTCGGTTCTTCCACGGCCCGTGAATGTGTCGACACCGTTATGGAACGCGTATTTGCAAACGGTATGGATCCCGCGGAAGCGCTTCGCAAAGCTTATAAGGACTGCGGAGGCAAATAATTGCAGATCAAAATGAAAAAACTATTAGCGGTTTGCGTGATGGCCATACTCGGCGCGTGTTGCGTCTTTACGGCCTGCGGCGACAAGATCGCCGACAACACCGAGCACTTCGACGACATCACCAAGACCTTAAAACTTTCTAATAGCTACGACGGCAAGACCCTCTTCGAAGAGGGCGGCGGCGGAATCGAGGAGGCCGTTGCGCCTCTCTCCGGCGAGACGACGGACGGCGACACGACGTATTTCGCCTTAAAGACGAGCGGCAGCTCCGTCACGGTCCGCTATCAGGGCGTCGATACGCCCGAGAGCACCGCAGACGTCCAGAAGTGGGGGAAGGCGGCGAGCGTCTTCACCAACGAACGTCTCCATTTGGCCACGGCGATCGTCATCGAATCCGCCAGGAAAGGGCAACCCCCCGAAAAAGATTCCAATGGGACCCGCTATCTGTGCTACGTCTGGTATAAGACGGCGGAGGACAAAAACTTCAAACTCCTCAACCTCGAGCTTGTGGAAAACGGCTACTCCCTCAATAAGGAAGACGCGAATAGTTCCTACTATTCCTATTTCCAAAAAGCGGAAGAGCATGCGCGCAAAATTCAGCTCCGCCTCTTCTCCTTGCTCGACGATCCGCTGTACGACACGCACCCGAAGGATTTCTCGCTCAAAGACTTCTTCGAGCATCCCGAAAACTTCGCCGAAAACAACAGGATCCGCCTGAATGCGTATGTCACCGAAAAGAGTACCGCTTCATCGGGCTCTGTAACGTTTAAAGTTGCGCAGTACGACGCGGAAACGAACAAGATCTACGAAATGACCCTCTTTGCGGGATACACAAATTCCACGTCCGGCATGCGGATCGGCAACCTCTATCACATTGTCGGCACGTTGCAGAAGTACGGGGGGAATTGGCAGATCTCGGGCGTCACGCTCGACAACAGCGCCAAGGGCGACGAGGATTCGTCGTGGATCGCTCAGACCTCTTATTGGCTGACTTTCGATGCAAACAATCTGAACTCTCCCAACGGCTACGGCGACGTTACGGTAACTTCCGTCGAACTCAATGGCACAACGCTCACATTCGAAGGCACCGCGCCCACGCCGACCGATACTTCCAAGACGGCTGCTTTCACTTTCACGGTAACCGTTCCCGATGGGTACGACAAGATCAAGGTCGGTTCCAAACTCTCTATTTCGGGTTGCTACCAATTTGAAGTGGCGTCCGGCAAACTTACGGTGACCGATATCAACAAAATTACGATCAAATAAAATTAAGGAGATATGATATGAGAAGCAAGAAAAGACTGACACTCATTGTGTTGATGATCATGACGATGCTCGCCTGCATCATCGGCGCGGTGGCGTGCGGCGGCGAATCTGCGAAGGATGCCATCGAAATGTACATTCTTCCCCAGAACCAAACGCTTGTGGACGAGGACTTCTCCCTTCCCAAGTACATCGGGCAAGACGATGCCGTCGAGGTAAAATGGGAATCGAGCAACACCGCCGCGATCGAGATCGTAGACGGCGCCGACCAGTACACGGCCAAAGTCACCTTGCAGGATGAGGTGACGGATGTCAAACTGACCATCTCCGCGGGCGGAGCCTCCAAAGACTTCACCGTCCGTGTCGACGGCTTCAGCGCCTACACTTTCATCGACCATTATTCTTTCCCTCAGATGAAGCAGAGCATCAGCAGCGATTTCGATCTCGATACCTCTTTCACCTATCAGGGCAGGACGGCAACGATCGGTTGGGAGATCGACAAGCAGTACAGCGAGTATATCGCGCTTAACGAAGCGAAGACGGGCGTCATCGTCACTCCCGCCGAGGACATTAAAGACGTCAAAATCAAGGCGACTTTCACCTACAACGGCGAATCCGCTCTCGCGACCTATCAATTCTCCGTCGCTCCCGCCCTCGAGCACAGGCAGACCGTCAACAAGATCCACTCCGTGGAGGGGTATCCTCTCGAACTCAGCGGCTACATCGTCCATGTGTTTGAATCCTCCGAGCAGTATGGCAACGCGACTTTCTACATGATCGACGACGACTTCTGCAGCGGCTACTATCTCTTCCGCGTCAAGATCGACAAGACGAAGGCTGATAAGTTTGTCGAAGGTGCACACGTCACCGTCAGCGGCGACACCACCAAGAATTACAGCGGCCTTTGGGAAAACAACAGCGGCGGCACCGCCACCGTGGACGACAAAGCGCCCATCGATCCTCGCGATCACATCTATGCGGCAGATACCGACGTGATCGCAAAGACGCCTTCTATTGTTTGGCGTGAATCCACCTATGTCAGTCTCTCCGGCTGGCAAGTGAGCAATGTCGGTACAAAACCGAGCTCATGGACCACCGGTTCCAAGGGTACCGAAGGAAATATTCTCACGCTTACGCGCGGCGACACGAGCATCGCAGTGTACCTGAACAAGTACATGGGCCGTACCCAAGAGCAGCTTGAAGCGTTCGGCAGTGTGTACGACGATATCAAGGTCGGCGACTTCGTCAACGTCACGGGTATTCTCGGAAGCCACACGAACAACGCGAACCAAACCGCTCTCGATGGCCTTCAGATCCTGCCCGTTCTCGCAAGCGACATCACCAAGGTCGATGCAGAGGGGACGAATACGGACGGCGCCAAGGTCAAGGCCGCAGTCGCGCAGGTCGCAGAAAAGGTCAAGACCAACTTCAACTCTCTCATCACGGCCGAAAAGACCGTTGACATGCCCACCACCGTGGACGGCGTCACGATCTCCTACAAAGTCGCAGGCGTGGACCTTAAAGACGTCACCGTCACGATCGCAGCAGACGGCAAGATCACCGTCAAACCCGTCGATACCGAAAAGAACTACGACATCGAAGTCACCTATAAGATCGGCGATTACGAGGGCTATTCTTTCTTCAATATCCGCAACTGGAAGATGTCCAATGAGGATCTTCTCGCGCAGGTGAAGGAAACCATCGAAAAACTCACCATTGAGGACGTCAAGGCTGCAGGCGCGGTCACCATTCCCGCGTTCGACGCGCTTGGCGCCACCGTTACATGGGCGCCCAAGAGCGGCTCTCCCGCATGGCTCACCGTCAACGAGGGTGTCGTCACGGTGAATTCTCTTCCCGAAGCCGACACCACCGTCACCATCGTCGCTACCATCAAATTGGACGATGCGACCGAAACGGCCGAACTCTCCTTTAAGGTCCAGAAGGCTCCCGATGAAGTCTTCCAGGCGCTCGAAGCTCCCGCAGCAGGCGACTATCTCTATGCCGCAATGCACAAGGGCACAAGACTCTATGCTTCCAAACTTGAATTGGATGGTAACTATATCGCCACCACAGAAGATGTATCGGCGGCTGTCAAGCTCACGATCGCAAAGAAGAGCGACACCGAATGGTACATCAAGATGGGTACGCAGTATCTTGAAGTCAATCCCTATGCGAACAACAACAACGGCGTGTCCTATAGTCTCCGTCTCGTCGCAACGCCGACAGAAAATGCTGTTTGGGAATGGGATAATGAGATCAAGATCTTCAAACAGAAGCCTGTCGCAACCGAAGATGGCGTAACCCCTGCAACGGCTTACTTCTATATCGGCATGCGCGACAATTCGGATTACACGACGATGAGCCCGAGTGATATCAAATATATTACCGGCTCTAACGCGGCAAATCTCGACGTAACGCAGCATCCCGCCCGCCTCGGCACTATGGTCTCCGCGAGCAGCGTGCCCGAAGATGAAAAAGCACAGCAGACGCTCAACGCGTTGAAGACGCTCTCCAAGACGTCGTTCAATACGCTCAACGAGGAATTTGAGCTTCCCACCACGCCGAACACCTACAACGCTACGATCGTTTGGACGGTCAAAGATACGACCGATCTTGTCACGATCACCAACAACGTTCTCAAGATCGTGAAGCTTCCCACAGACGCTGACGCCACTGTTACGCTCAAGCTCGAAGTCACCGTCGGCAACACGACCAAGACGGACGACACGATCACGATCACCGTCAAAAAGCCTGCACAGTATACGGGTTCCGGTACGCTTGCCGATCCTTACACCGTCGCAGACGCGATCGCTCTCGCAGGCACCCTCGAAAGCGGAAGCTATTTGGGCGGCAAGGACACTCCCACCGAAATTTACGTCAAGGGCTATGTTGTCAAAGTCGATGGTTGGAGCGACCAAAATAATAATTGGACAAACGTCTTTATTGCAGACACCAAGGCTGCAGACCCTACAAATATAGCTGTGTCCGCACAGGTTTACAGGCTCGCTCTTGACGGCACGTATCTCAAAGCCAAAGAAGACCTTATAGTCGGCGCTGAGATCACGATCTTCGGTTGCTTGGAAGCATATAAAGGCAAGGCTGAAGTGAGCCACAACCCCTCGACGGGTGTGAACTGCAAGGCGGTTGCCTACAAGGCGCCTGATGGCGGCGATACAACCGATAATCAGGCCAAAGTCAATGCGGCCATTGCAGCCGTGAATGCGACCTACGAAGTCTCCCAAACGGGCGACTACATGCTTCCCGCCGCTCCCGAAGGAGTAACTTTCACCTGGACCTCTGATAACGCTACCTATACGATCGTCAACGGTAACGCGCTTGACGTCAAGGCTCTTCCCACGGACGCGGATGTGACCGTCACTCTCACTCTTGTGGCCACTGCCGGCGAAGACGACGAGCAAAAGACCGCCACAAAAACTGTAACGATCACGATCAAAAAGGTCTCGGCCGCCGGCGAAAAGGGTACCACTGCGGATAACCCTTATACGGTCACAGAGGCGATCACGGAGATCACAAAGCTCGTTCCCGGTCCCAACAATAACGCCGCTAGCTTCTCCGCGCAAGCCGTCTATGTACAGGGCTATGTTGTTGAAGCCGGCACATGGAGTGAAGACAATAATGATTGGAAGGCAGTTTACATTGCCGACGATACATCTGGTTCCGCTAAATCTTTGCAACTCTACTATCTGTATCCCGGAGATGCTCAACTTCTGCCGCTTCCCGGAGATCTCTTTAACGGAGCAAAGATCACTGTCAACGGTTATCTTCAAAACTTTGCTTACACTGCGGGATCCGCCGGTACGCTCGGCACGCCTGAAATGAGCACTCACAACCAAGTGAACGTAACTGTTGTCAAATACGAAGCGACCGACAAGCAGAAAGTTGAAGCCGCAGTTGCCGCGATCGATATGAACAATGGCAGTGTAACAGCCGATATCGATCTTCCCGCTTCCCCTGTAACAGGCGTAAGCTTCGCATGGGAGGTTGAGCCCCGCGGCACGAATGCGACGATCGAGAACAACAACAAAGTCAAGATCACTCGCACGGAACAAGACGCAAATGTTACGCTGAAGCTGACCGCAACAAAGGGAAATGAGACTGCAAATGGCACCTACACGCTGAAGATTTTGTCGAGCTCCACCCCCGATGCTACTGTCATCGCTACGCTTGGATTTACGGCCAATGATATCACGAACGATACTAGTATATCGGCTTATGACAAAACCATTACCGCAACGCGTGGGAGCTATACTTTCACGATCGATTGCTTCAACAACAATAATAAGCAATGGAACCTTATAAAAACAGGTTCGAAGAGCAAAGCAGTTGTTGGCAAAATTTCAACCCCGCAGATGACGCAAAAGATCACAAAGATCGTTGTTACGATCGATAGTGTCTCTGAATCCAATGTGAATTCCTTTAAGCTCCTGGTTTCCGACAATAGTGATTTCAGCGGCGCGACAGAGCAATCTCTTTCGATCAAAACAGGCGATAATACGTTTGAAATCGCCAGCGCAGCTGCAAACAAGTATTATCGGATTGCGATCGACTGCAAGCAGGGGTCTTCTAACGGATTTGTTGTAGTCAGTAAAGTTGTGTACTGGGGTTACAACGCGTAAGCACTAAACAGGCGAGCCTAACAGGCTCCCGACCTGAACAAAAAACAACCTTCCAAAAGGAAGGTTGTTTTTTTATGCTCTTAAAATAAAATTCCCCGCCTTTTGGAAAACCACCCTTTTGCCTCGGGAGGGGACAAAAGGCTCCTCCCAAGGAGGAGCTGTCACGGCAACGCCGTGACTGAGGTGGGCATAAGGCTTCCCCCTGCGGGGGGGAAGCCTTTCACTTTCCTCCTCGGGAGGGGGCGTCTTGGGGTTTTAAACCTCTGTCACTCGCAAGCTCGTGACATCTCCCCTACAAGGGGCGACGAGCGTCACACCCTCTGCCACTCATCCCTTTACAAGAGCTCAGAATGGGGAAGCAGTATGCTTGATCTCACCCTACTTTTTTCATTCTCTCCAATGCAGTGAAGTCGGTCAGGTCGTAGCGGAGAGGGGTAACGGAAATATGTCCCGTCATGGTCGCGTCCGTGTCGAGCGTCAGATCCGTCGTCCCCTCATAGAGGCACTTGAGTTTGGGACGGACATGGCCGTCTTCCAAGAGCTCAAATTCATCCGTATAGACAGCGGGACCCATCCGCGTCAATAAAATTTCATCGCCGACGTCGGGGAAATTGACGTTCACGATCTCTGCAAAGTCGAAAACTCTCCTGTCCGTGATCTCCCGATACACTCTGCCGATGTTTTTCACCGCATTCTCAAAGGAGTTGAATGCGGCGGAGAGGGCCATGGAGCGCACGCCGCAGATCGCCGCTTCGAAGCAGGCGCCCACGGTGCCCGAATAGTGGATATCCCCGCCGAGGTTGGGGCCGCAGTTGATACCCGAGAGCACGAGATCGAACTGTTTTTTCATGCCGAGAATGGCGACGCGCACGCAGTCGGCGGGGGTGGAATCGACGCTGAATGCTTCCACATCGCCGAACAGGTCTACTTTTTTCACTTCGTATGTATTATGGATCTCAATGGAATGGCTCTTGGCGCTCTGTTGCACTTTGGGCGCGAACACGGAGACCTCTCCCAGTGTTTTCGCCCAAGCGACGAGATGTTTGAGCCCTTCGGCGGTGATGCCGTCGTCGTTTGTGAGAAGAATTTTCATAACCAACCCTCGTGAGTGGATTTATATTCGCCGAGGAGCTTGTCGGCGTCCTCGATGCAGGCGTGCATTTCCTCAACGGAGAAAACGGTCGCCCCCGCAGCCATATTGTGCCCGCCGCCGTGATATTTTATGGCGAGATCGTTGATTCCCAAAAATCTTGATCTGAGGCGGACGCGGATATTCTCTTTTTCGGCATTGTCGATAAAGGCGATCCAGATGAGACTGCCTCTGATCTTCGAGAGCTCGCCGACGACGGCGCTCGCCGCCTCCAGAGAGAGGCCGAACTCTTTTTGCACGTCTTTACTCATATAAATGTATGCAACGCCGTTTTGTGTGAGACGAATATGGTCATAGACATAGGATTTGAGCCGCAGTTCTTTGATATCTTCCGTGTAAAGATTGGCAAACAGCGTTTCGTAATCCACGCCGCAATCGAGCAGCGCGCCCGCGAGCCGCATGGTATCGCCCGTTACGCCCTCGAATTGGAACCTGCCGCTGTCCGTCACCATTCCCATATAGATATATCCCGCGGCCTCGGGCGTGATTTTGAGCCTGTCGCGGAAAGTCATGCAGAAGTCGGCGATCATTTCGCACGCCGAGGAGCGGAAATCTTCCACCCAGTTGATAGCGCCGTAGGGATCCGCCTCGATGTGGTGATCGATCTTGATGATCTCTTTCGCGAGCGGATAGTTTGCGTTGGAAATTCTCGAGCGCGTGCCCGTATCGATGACGATGAGAAGCGCATTGTGGTATACCTCTTCGGGAACGGCGTCTTCGCCGCCGCAAAAGGAGAGATACTCCGAGAAATCGTCGTCTGCGAGATAGATATATTTCTCGGGGTATGTATCGCGCAACACTTTTGTAAATCCTTTTGTCGAGCCGATCGCGTCGCCGTCGGGACGGATATGGCGGGAGATCACGATGGTGTCGTAACTTTCGATCTTTTCCAGAATTTTATTTTTGATTTCTTCGTTCATACTTCCTCCGCCGCTAATGCATTGAGATCGTCGAGGAGCCGCATGGCGGTCTCTTTATCGGGAACGGTGCATCCGCTCGCCTTTTTGTGTCCGCCGCCGCCGTATTTTACGGCAACGGGATTGATGTTGTATCTGTTCGAGCGAAGTTCCGCGTGCACGCCGTCGTCCGCTTCGGTGAAATTGACCCAAATGAAAACGCCCTTGATGTCGTGCATGAGCCCGACCATACCGGAGGAGACAACGGGCGCGGCGTCGCTGTTTTCGGGCAGATCTTCTTTCGCCGTGTAGATATAGGCGACGTTGTTCGGCGTAAACCTGATCTTGTGCATATTGTCGGCGTCTTGGATGATCTTAGAAAAATCTTCCGCGTACAGATTATAGTACAGCGTATTGAGATCGATGGGCTGAGAGAGGAGGAAAGCCGCAAGTTCGAACGTGCGTGCGGAAGTTGAGTCGAACACAAACCTGCCGCTGTCCGTCACCATTCCCATATAGAGGTAAGTGGCGGAATTCAAGGAGAGCTTGAGCCCCGTCTCTTTTGCGAACCATGCGACGAGCCCGCAGGCGCTCTCGCAGGAGCTCTCCACGATATCGACGTCGCAGATATCTTCGCAATAGATGTGATGGTCGAAGCGGAGCGTCTTTTCGGCGGTCTTGTACCTGTCGTCGCAGATGAGGCGGGAAGATCCGCAGTCGAGGACGACGGCAAGCGCCCCGCGATAGGCCTCGTCGGGGATCTCGTCCATCGGGATGTCGATAAAGGGCAGGCGGGTCGCAATGTCGCCCACCATGTAAACTTCCTTTGCGGGAAAATTGTCCTTGATGAGGAAATACAGCCCGATCTGGCTGCCCATGGCGTCTCCGTCAGGGTGCGCATGGCGGTGAATGATGATCCTGTCGTATTGCTCGATGAGCTTGAGCGCTTCGTTGAACATGAAAAATTTTTCTCCCTTTTTATCTAAGTAAATAATTATATCATAAAAAAGAGGAAATGTCAACTTGTAACGTTCATACTTGACAAAATGGCGCGGTTCAAGTATAATGGAATTATAAAACAGGCGAGGTCAATTATGAGAAAATACAGAATACGCATCGGGCTCGACGTAGACGATACGCTCTACGAATGCAATTCGTACGCAGTGGACATCATCAACCGCCGTCATCCCGACGAAGAGCCCATCAGAATCGAGGAGATCAGAAGCTGGGGGGGCGCCGAACGGCACGGCGACGAACGGATCGCGCTCTATTCCGATCCCGAGTTTGTCAGGACGCAACCCATTACTCCGGGGGCGCAGGAATTTGTTAAAAAGCTTTCGGAGATCGCAGACGTCTTCTTCATTACGGCCGTGCCCGCATGCGTCATGAGCGCCCGCGCGGAGAGACTTTTAAAGGATTTCCCCGAGATCCCCGCGCAAAACATCATGGTGGGGACGAGAAAGGACGTAATTTCCCTCGACATCATGCTCGACGACGGTGCGCACAACATTTCAAGCTCCCGCGCGGCCTATCCCGTGCTCTTCCGCAAGCCGTGGAACAGCGGTCTTTCGGGGCTTCTCTCCGTAAACAGCTACGACGACTTTCTGCATTTTTGCGAAATGGTCAGAAACTCCTTTTCGGAAAAGTTCCCCTGCCTCGGCAAAGGGGGAGTTTTGTGCCTTGTCGGGCCCTCGGGCTCTCTGAAGACGGAGATCGCCGGCGGCCTCACCAAACTCGAGGGGTTTGAAAAGCCGCTCACCTCCACGACCCGTCCCCGCCGTAAGAACGAGGAAGAAGAGGCCTACCGCTTCATCGGCGAGGGACAGTTCCTCGAAGAGATGCGGGCGGGAAATTATTTTGAGACCACTGTTTACAGCGGTTATCACTTCGGCACATCGCAGAAAGACATCGACTGCATCGTCCGCAGAGGACACATTGCCGTTATTCCCATCGACATCTGCGGGGCGATCACCCTCAAGAATCTCTATCGCGACCGCGCCATGCTTGCGTTTATGCAGAGGGACAGGGCGGCGGCGATCAAGAGCATCATCGATCGGGACATTGATATCGACGATAAGACGCGCCGCATCATGTCGCTCGATTTCGAGTATCGAAACAGTGAAGTCTGCGACGCCGAGATCGCCGTCGGAGACGACGTGAACGACGCGATCGGAAAGATTCTCAACTTGATCCGCCAGAACTGAAAACAATAATATTTCCGAAATAAAACCCGTCTGCGGGGGACCGCAGGCGGGTTTAAGTATGAAATTTACATAAAAAAAGCCGCCTATTAAGATATTAGGTGGCTTTTTATGGTGTCATTATACATTAAACTACGGGTGATGTCAATAGATTTTTGAAAAAAATTTGCAAAAAGTTTCAAATTTTGTTTTTCTCAAACAAAATCGGCGTCCGATTTCGGCAAAATGTACATCTATTATCTTATTAGGCGAACGGAAACAACAAAATACGACAAACAAGACATCACAAAATAGGCGAACAAAGAGCTGTTCGTACATTTTGTGTTTTATTTGGAGATTAGGTAAACTGTTTTACCTAAGAAATAAAAAAAATTTATCAGGAGGAAAAAGCATGAGAAAGAGAAGTTTGGGCTGCATTGCATTGTCGCTCATTCTCGCTCTCGGGTGCCTTGCGGGTTGTGACAATTCGTCATCAACGGAAAATCCGCCCCCGGAACCCGAAACAACTTCGCCCGTCAACTACACCGTCAAGTTTGACGTCGGCGAAGAAGCAAGTGCGGCGGGTGTCAAGACGCCTGCCGATCAGACCGTGAAGAACGGTTCCACCGCCGTGGAGCCCGCCGCGGAGTACGAGGCGGACAGCACGTGGTGGCAGACGCACGAACTTGTCGGCTGGACGAGGAATACCACAGATTGGGATTTCTCCAACGACAAAGTGACCGAGAACATGACGCTCACGGCGCAGTGGCAGTCCACCGAGGCGAACAACACGGCGGCAGAGTATGAAGAGAAGCTCTCCAAGGGACAAATGGATTGGGTGCAGGAAAATCACCTCTACGTCCACTATCTGAAGGGCGGGGACGATCCCTCCGAGCACGGCACCGTCAATCCCGCAAAGGACACCAACTACGCGACGCAGATCGAAAGCGCGGTCTACGGCGACTGGGGTCTTTGGGTATGGGAATACACGCCCGTAAACAGCGAGGGGAGAGCGTTCTATCCCGCTTTCCTCGATGAGAGCGGCGCAGTGTACGACATCGATCTTACCGCCACTTACAACGACGCAGGCTGGGATTCCGCTGCGCGCGACAATAAGGGTATTGAGATTAATTACAGAACGGCGACGTGGCTGGGGCTTCAGCTGTATTCGCAGGACAGCCGTCTGTATAAGGACGGGTTCTGGCTCAACGACGGCGGCGACAACTATATCGACCTCTCCGCATGTCGCAGAGAGGACGGCTCCTACCATTGGTTTGTCCGTCAGGGCGAAGTGCAGAGCGGCTCGCCCAAGTATGAATCCTTCGTCGTATTCGACCCGTATGCGGGCCTCGAACCCGGCTCGGCGGTCACGCAGTATGACGTCGTTTCCAATCAAGGGAACAACAATGTCTACGTCCAACAGAAAGTCGCAGAAGGTTGGGACGAGGACAGCGTAGGCTATGAAATCTTTATGGCTTCCTTTGCCGACAGTGACGGTGACGGCATGGGAGATCTGAAAGGCATCACTTCCAAGCTCGACTATCTCGAAGAGCTCGGAGTAGATGTTTTGTGGCTCACGCCTTTCCAACAGTCCAACAGCTATCACGGGTACGACATCCGCGACTACTTCACGGTCGATCCCCGTTTCGGCACCCTTGCCGACTACCGCGAGCTCGTGACGGAAGCGCACAGCCGCGGGATGAAGATTTTGATGGACTTCGTTATCAACCACACTTCGACGGGCAACCCTTGGTTCATCAAGTCGCAGAAGCTCGTGAAGGAGACGGTAAAACTTTCGGACGGCAGCTACCGCACCATCGATTACCGCAATTTCTACACATGGCAGAACAGCGACTATACGCCCAAGGACGACCTTGAAAAGAAACAGTGGTTTGAGGACCCCAACGGGTATTTCTACTTCTCGTCGTTTAACAGCTCAATGCCCGAACTCAACTTCGACTATCAGGCGACGCGCGACGCCATTTTGGACGTTGCCCTCTATTGGATGAGCTTCGGCCTCGACGGTTTCCGTATCGACGCCGCAAAGCACATCTATATGGAAAACGAGAACCCGAACCATTCGGGCGATATCATCAAAGATATCTCGGACGGCACGGCGGAACCCGGCGCGACGGCGGGCGACTACTCGATCGACGTTGCGAAGGCGGAGAACTTCTTCATGGAGTTCAACGCAAAGCTCAAATCCACCTTCCCCTCCGCGCTCCTTGTGGCGGAAAACTTCGTCGGCGACCCCGCAAAGATCGCAAAACTCTACCGCGGCGTCGACAGTCAGTTCAACTTCAACTGGTACTATGACACGACGGGCTGCCTCGGCACGATCGGCAATCCCGTTCCTTCCTTCTCGGGAGAATCGGGACAGGATGCGAACAGGCTCCGCTATCAGTATGCGAGCAAGTCGATGGCGCAGTATGAAGCGACGCAGTTCGACTTCGGCATGATGCGCACAGACTATATCGACAGCGTGTTCACATCCAACCACGACGTCCAGAGGGCAAGAGAGAGAATGCTCGCAATCTGGGACATCTCCAAGGCAGACTGGGGCGCGACCCATTGCACGACGGATGAACAGTTCGAGCTCTCGGGCGAACTTGCAAAGCTCTACGGCGCGATGTGCCTCTCCGTCCCCGGGATCACTTGGATCTATGGCGGCGACGAGATCGGCATGTTCGGCTCCAAGACCCTCAATGCCGAGGGCGAGGGCGCAGGCCATGAAGACAGATGGCTCCGTCAGCCCATGAAGTGGGCGAATGGCGGTGAAAAGGGCGATAAAAACGGCACCTGCGAATACGAGATCGGCTTCAACAACTTCGTCATGAAGTGGGACGCCAACAACGAAAAGCTCGACGGC
>CANQHG010000012.1 GCA_947623655.1 uncultured Clostridia bacterium
TATAGCTTAGGTCTTGGAACTTTGAAAAGAGTATCTACCGATATTCTTTTTAGGTCAAATACATTGTATCAGGAGGTTGGTATGGAACACTGTGAAGCGAAATGCGGAACGGCGGAACAAGAGAAAGCGCTTGAAGCCGTCATCGAAGCATCGCGCTCAACGCCCGGGTGCCTTATGCACATTCTTCAGGAAGCGCAGGGCATCTATGGGTATCTGCCTATGGCCGTGCAGAAAAAAATCGCGGAGGGCCTCGGCAAATCACTGTCGGAAGTGTACGGCGTTGTCACGTTCTACTCGCAGTTCTCCCTCAAACCCAAGGGAAAGAACCGCATCAGCGTCTGCCTCGGCACGGCGTGCTACGTCAAGGGCTCCGATAAGGTCCTCGAAGAAGTCGAAAAAGAACTCGGCATCAAGTGCGGCGAATGCACCGAAGACGGGCTCTTCTCCATCGACAGTTGCCGTTGCGTCGGCGCCTGCGGCCTTGCGCCCGTCATGATGATCGGCGACGAAGTATACGGCAGGCTCACCCCCGACAAGGTGAAAGGGATCCTCGACTCTTATAAGGAGGCAACCAAATGACGACGAAAGAATTAGACGCGATCCGTCAAAGCAAAAAAGAACTCATCGACGTCAGACGTCTCGTCCGTGAGCAAGCCGAGGAAATGGCAAAGCACACGGGGTACAGAAAGCAAGTTCTCGTCTGCGGCGGCACGGGCTGCACCTCTTCCCACTCCATGCAGGTCATCGAGCACCTCGAAAAGACGATGAAAGAGTGCGGGATCGACGATGTTCTCGTCGTTAAAACAGGCTGCTTCGGCCTCTGTGCGCTCGGCCCCATCATGATCGTCTATCCCGAGGGCGCGTTCTATGCGCAGATGACGCCCGAACATGTGGAAACGGTCGTCAGACAGCATCTCGTCAAGGGCGGCGAAGTTGTAAAAGAGCTCCTCTTCCAAGACACCGTACATACCGACGGTTCCATCACACCCTTTGCGGAGACTCCTTTCTATAAGAAACAAATGCGTATCGCGCTCAGAAACTGCGGCGTGATCGCGGCGGAAGACATCGAAGAGGCCATTGCGGCAGGCGATTATTCCGCGATCGAAAAAGTACTCACCACGATGACGCCCGACGACGTTATCAAGGAAGTGCTCGACTCCGGTCTCCGCGGACGCGGCGGCGCAGGCTTCCCCACGGGCAGAAAGTGGAGTTTTGCCAAGGCTTCGCAGGGCGACATCAAATATGTCTGCTGCAATGCCGACGAGGGCGACCCCGGCGCATTCATGGACCGTTCGGTTTTGGAAGGCGATCCCCACAGCGTGCTCGAGGCCATGACCATTGCGGGCTACGCGATCGGCGCCCATCAGGGATACATCTATGTCCGTGCGGAATATCCCGTTGCGGTTGAACGTCTCAAGATCGCCATAAAGCAAGCGCATGAATACGGCTTGCTCGGCAAGAACATATTGGGCCTCGGATTCGACTTCGACATCGATATCCGTCTCGGCGCGGGCGCGTTCGTCTGCGGCGAGGAGACGGCGCTCATGACTTCCATCGAGGGTCACCGCGGCGAACCCCGTCCCCGTCCTCCTTTCCCCGCCGTCAAGGGTCTCTTCGGCAAGCCTACCATTCTGAACAACGTTGAAACGTGGGCGAACATCAACCCCATCATCATGAAAGGGGCGAAGTGGTACTCCTCCATCGGCACGGAAAAGAGCAAGGGCACGAAGGTCTTTGCGCTCGGCGGAAAGATCACCAACGTCGGCCTCGTGGAAGTTCCCATGGGCACGACGCTCAGAGAGATCATCGAGGAGATCGGCGGCGGCATTCCCAACGGGAAGAAGTTCAAGGCAGCCCAGACGGGCGGTCCTTCGGGCGGTTGCATCCCCGCAAGCCTCATCGATACCCCTATCGACTTCGACAACCTCGTCGCCATCGGTTCCATGATGGGTTCGGGCGGCCTCATCGTCCTCGACGAAGATACGTGCATGGTCGATATCAGTAAGTTCTATCTCGAATTCACGGCGGACGAGTCGTGCGGGAAGTGCACTCCTTGCCGTATCGGTACGAGACGTCTTCTCGACCTTCTCACCAAGATCACGGAGGGCAAGGGCGAAGACGGCGATATCGAGAAGATCGAGGCGCTCGCAGAGCATATGAAGTCCTCTTCCCTCTGCGCGCTCGGCCAATCGGCGCCCAACCCCGTTCTCTCCACGCTGAGCAAGTTCAGAAACGAATACGAAGACCACATCTACAACCACCACTGCACGGCGGGCGTCTGCAAGGCGCTCCTCAGCTACACGATCGACAAGGAGAAGTGTATCGGCTGCGGCCTGTGCGCGAGGAACTGCCCCGTCTCGGCGATCGCACGGACGGACTATGTTGCGCCCGGCCACAAGCTTGCTTCTTTCGAGATCGATCCCGCGAAGTGCATCAAGTGCGGTGTATGCATGAGCAACTGCAAGTTCAAGGCAGTTGAGAGAAAGTGAGGTGACTGAAAATGGCTAACATGATCAATCTGAAAATCAACAATATCCCCGTTTCCGTTCCCGAGGGCTCCACGGTCCTCGACGCGGCGAGGGCTGCGGGCGTCGTCATTCCCACCCTCTGCTATCTCAAGGACGTCAACTGCGTCGGTTCCTGCCGCATGTGCCTCGTCGAAGCGACGGGCGCGAGAGGACTTGTCGCAGCGTGCGTCTATCCCGCCGCCGAAGGGATGGAAGTACAAACAAATACCGAAAAGGTGAGAAAGAGCCGTCAGATGACCCTCGAACTCATGCTTTCAAAGCACAAGAAAGAGTGTCTTGCATGCGAGAGAGCGGGCAACTGCGAACTCCAGCGGCTCTCCATCGAATACAACTGCGATCCCAACTATTTCGCAAGCGACGAGACCCGTCACCCCATCGATTACTCCGCGCCCTATGTCGTCCGCGACAGGGATAAGTGCATCAACTGTATGCGTTGCGTCGCGGCCTGCAACAAACAGGCGGTCGGCGCGATCGGCGCGATCGGCAGAGGGTACAATGCACACGTCGGCAGCGCATTCGAGATGGATCTCATGTCCTCCGTCTGCGTCGGCTGCGGCCAGTGCGTCGTCGCATGCCCCGTCGGTGCGCTCAAGGAACGCACCACGGTCGATGACGTCTGGGCGGCGATCGCAGACCCTCAGAAGAAAGTCGTTTTCTTCACGGCTCCCTCCGTCCGCGCCACGCTCGGCGAGGCGTTCGGCAACCCCGTCGGCACAAACGTCGAGGGCAAGATGGTCGCTGCCATCCGCCGTCTCGGCAATGTGGAAGTGTTCAACATGGACGTCACGGCTGATCTCACCATCATGGAAGAGGCCGCTGAGCTTGTCAACCGCATTCAGACGGGCGGCACGATGCCCATGTTCACGAGCTGCTGCCCCGGTTGGGTCAAGTTCGTCGAACAGAAGTATCCCGAGATGATCCCCCACCTCTCCACCTGCAAATCGCCGCAGGAGATGTTCGGCGGTCTTCTCAAGACGTACTATTGCGAAAAGAACGGCATCGATCCCAAGGATCTCTATGTCGTCTCCGTCATTCCCTGCACGGCGAAGAAGTATGAGTGCACCCGTCCCGAAATGGGAGGCGAGGTCGACACTGCCCTCACAACGAGGGAACTCGCCCGCATGATCAAGACGGCGGGCCTCGACTTCAACGCTCTTCCCGAAGAAGAGTTCGACAATCCCTTTGCGACCTGCTCCGGCGGCGGCACGATCTTCGGCGCGAGCGGCGGCGTTATGGAAGCCGCTCTCCGCGTTGCGGCGCAACTGCTCGACGGTGATTTCGAAGTCGTCGACTTCCCTGAAGTCCGCGGCACTTCCCCCATCAAGGAAGCGACCTATAAGATCGCCGGCAAAGAGATCAGAGTTGCAGTCGCAAGCGGCCTTGCCAATGCGAAAGAGATCATCGAAGGGCTCAAAAACGGCACACGGCACTATGATTTCATCGAGGTCATGGCCTGCCCGGGCGGCTGCGTCAACGGCGGCGGCCAGCCGACCCTTCCCGACAGCATCCGCAACAGCCTCGATCTGAAATCTCTGCGCGCGGAAGCGCTCTATAAGAGCGACAAGAAGAACGAATATCGCCGCTCCAGCGAGACGCCTGTCATCAAGATGATCTACGACGAATATTTCGGCACTCCCAACAGCCATAAGGCGCACGAGGTCCTCCACACGCATTACCACGAGGACAAGAGAATTTAACCACACCAAACTCCTTTTGTGTAATAGAAAAGCCGCGGCCTATGTCCGCGGCTTTTCTATTGCGCCCCGCTTTGTCCCGTCTGTTCACAGTTTTTCACGGGCGGTGGCGAGCATGAGCTTGATTCGGTTCTCCTGGTTGACTTTGGTCGCCGACGGATCGTAGTCAACGGGGACAATATTGGCGTCGGGATACAGCTTCCGCACAACTCTCGCCGCACCCTTGCCTGCGATATGGTTCGGCAAACATCCGAAAGGCTGTGCGCAGACGATGTTTTCGGTGCCCGTCTCAGCAAGCGCCGCCATTTCGGCGGGTATCAGCCAGCCTTCCCCCATCTTCACGCCTTGATTGATCACAAGGTCGGCGCAAGCGCGCAGACGCTCGAAATCGTGCATCGGCTCATATCGGCCATGTTGTTTTGTCCACTTAATTATCTTCTTTTGCTTGCCATAGGCATAACGGTATACCAATTTGAACACGGCAGCCGTTTTTTTGTTTTTGCCGTACAGTTTCGCATCGTTCACGTTGTTTATAATACAATACAATATGAAATCCATCAATGCGGGAACGACGGGCTCGCACCCCTCTTGCAACAGGAAATCTTCGAGATGAGAATTGCCGAGCGGGGAATATTTTACATAGATCTCCCCAACAATGCCGACCTTGATCTTTTTTTCGCTCTTTACGGGCACAGCGGCAAACGTATTGAGGATAAACAGCACATATCTCTTTAATTTTCTGTATTTGCCCCGATCGAGCGCTCTCTTGATCTCCTCCACGCACACGACCCGCGCCTCGGCGCTTGCTCCCTCTTTCACCTCGTACGGCTTTGTCTGGTTGAAACAGCTCATGATGAGATCGCCATAAAAGATGGAGTAGGCGAGGCGGAGAATGAACCCGGGGTTGAGCTCGAGCCCGTTCCCTTTTTCGAGCCCCGAAAAGTTCAGCGAGAGCACGGGAACGGAGGGAAATTCGGCTTTGAGCGCCTTGCGGATGAGAGGGACATAATTGCTCGCCCTGCATCCGCCGCCCGACTGCGTAATGAGCACCGCCGTATGTTCGGGGTCGTATTTTCCGCTCTTGAGCGCGTTCAGATACTGTCCGATAACGCAGAGCGCGGGAAAACAGGTATCGTTATGCACATGCTTGAGCCCCTCGTCGATGACTTCGCGTCCCTCGTTGTGCAGAACTTCGACTTTATACCCCTCCCTACGGATGACATGAACGAGAAGATCGAAGTGCCACGGAAGCATATCGGGCACGAGAATGGTGTGCGTCGCTTTCATCTCGTGGGTAAAACGAGGATAATCGTCTGTAAAATCGGCAATGCCGGACTCCGCTGAGGAGCGAGCCCCTATCCTTACCTCGCCTCCCCGCAAGGAGGGGTGCAGAGAAGCGGACAAAGATTCGAAATCTTCTTTCATTCCTCATCCCTCCTTTTTTGTTCCTCGATCGCGGCGAGAAGAGAGCGAAGCCTGATCTTCACCACGCCGAGATTGTTGATCTCGTCGATCTTGATCTGTGTATAAAGCTTCCCGCGGCTCTCGAGAATGGCACGCACTTCGTCCGTTGTGATGGCGTCGATCCCGCAACCGAAAGAGACGAGCTGTACAAGGTCGATGTCCTTGCGTCGGGTGCAGTATTCCGCCGCCCGATACAGCCTCGCGTGATACGTCCACTGGTTGAGAACATTGACCTTGACGAGGCTTCCCTCCTCAAATACTGCGTCCTCGGAGAGAACGGCAAGCCCGAGAGAGCATAAGAGCTTGTTGATGCCGTGGTTGATCTCGGGGTCGGCGTGATAGGGACGGCCCGCGAGCACGATCGTGTGCAGTCCTTCCCGTTCGGCGGCGGCGAGGATCTCCCGACCCTTTTCGCGGATCTCTTCGTGCCACTGCTCCATACGGGAAAGTCCGCGCCTGTACGCCTTCGCAATGAGGGACGCGGAGAGTTTATAGGGCGCAAGCGCCCGTTTGAGCGCCCGAACGGTCGTCTTTTCATCGTTCGGATCGAGATAGGGCATGATGAAATTCTTTTCGTTCAGCCGTTCGTTGTTGGCTTTGAGAAGCTCGGGATAGTAGGCGACGACGGGACAGTTGTAGTGATTTACGCTGTCGTGCTCGTCCAGATTATAGCTCTCGCACGGGTAGAAGATAAAGTCGACGCCACGGTCGAGCAAACTCTCGATGTGTCCGTGCATGAGTTTTGCGGGATAGCAGGCGGTGTCGCTCGCGACGGTGTGCTGCCCCCTGAAGTATAATTCGCGCGAACTCTTTTCGGAGAGTACGACCCGAAAGCCGCACGTCTCGAAAAATTCCGTCCACAGGGGGAGCTGTTCGTACATGACGAGTTGAAGCGGCAATCCGACCGTCCCCCGCTGTCCCCCGTCCGTCTTGGGCATGGAGAGCAGTTTTTCGTATTTGAACGCATAGATGTCCGGCACGTCCTTGCGCGGTTTGAGCCCCGCGCCCCGCTCGCACTTGTTGCCCGATATATATCTGCGGCCGTCGGAGAATGTGAGAATGTTTACGCTGCAATGGGACGTACAACCCTTGCAGGTCACTGCGCGTGAGGCATATGTAAAGTGCGAAAGTTCTGCCTCCGTTGCGATGTCGGAGAGGAGCTTGTCTTTCGGCGTGTTCTCCTTTGCGTACAGCGCCGCGCCGAACGCTCCCATGAGCCCCGCGATTGCGGGACGGATGACCTCTTTCCCCGTCTCTTTTTCAAAGGAACGAAGCACAGCGTCGTTCAAAAACGTTCCGCCCTGTACCACGATATGGCTTCCGAGCTCTTCTGGCGTCCTCGCGCGAATGACTTTATAGATCGCATTCTTGACAATGGACGAGGAGAGCCCCGCAGAGATATCCTCTACGCTCGCGCCCTCTTTCTGCGCCTGCTTTACGGAACTGTTCATGAATACCGTACAGCGTGAGCCGAGTTCAACGGGACGCTTGGCAAACAGACCCAGACGGGCGAACTCCTCTATCTCCATGCCCATCGCCTTTGCAAACGTCTGGATGAAAGAACCGCAGCCCGACGAGCAAGCCTCGTTGAGCATAATGGAGTCGATGGCACGGTTTTTGACTTTAAAGCACTTGATATCCTGCCCGCCGATGTCTATGATGAAGTCGACGTCGGGATTGAAGTGCAGAGCGGCCTTGAAATGCGCCATGGTCTCCACGATCCCGAAGTCGATCTTGAGCGCAGCGCGGATCATGTCTTCGCCATACCCCGTGACGCACGCGCCGCGGATCGCGATCTTATCTTTGGTGATGCCGTACAGCTCCCTGAGCTTGTTGACGATGATTTCGAGGGGCTGTCCGTTGTTGGATTGGTAATGCGACCATAAGATCTCGTTTTCGGGCGTGATGAGCATGAGCTTTGTCGTCGTCGAGCCCGAATCGATGCCGAGGTAAGCGTCTCCCTCGTAGCGATGGATATCTCTGAACGGCAGATCGCTCCTCTGATGGCGGCGGATAAAGGCGTTGTATTCTTCACGGGAAGCGAACAGCGGTTCTCCCACCGTGATACTGTCGCCGTCGGGCGAGGAAGAGAGCCGCTCCATGATCTCGCCGAGCGTCTCCTCTCTTGCATTTTTGGCGTACATGGCCGCGCCTATGCTCATAAAGCAGGGGCCGTTATCGGGGAACACCGCATGTTCTGCGTCCAGCCCGAGCGTCTCCGTAAACGCCTTTCTGAGCCCCTTGAGAAAATAGAGCGGACCGCCGAGAAAGAGGACCTTCCCTTTGATCCTGCGCCCCTGCGCAAGTCCCGATACGGTTTGGTCGACGACGGCGCGGAAAATAGAGGCCGCGATGTCGCTCTTCTTTGCCCCTTGGTTGAGAAGAGGCTGAATATCGGACTTCGCAAACACGCCGCAACGCGAAGCGATGGGATAGATCCGCTCCGCCTCGAGGGAGAGCGCGTCCATTTCCTCGACGGAGATATCGAGCAGGGTGGCCATCTGATCGATGAATGCTCCCGTACCTCCCGCACAGCTTCCGTTCATGCGTTGTTCGGCGCCGCCCGTGACGAAGATGATCTTCGCGTCCTCTCCGCCGAGTTCCACGGCTACGTCTACGTCGGGATATCCGGCGCGAATGGCGCCGTATGCAGCCTGCACTTCCTGCACGAAAGTGAGTCCGCCCCTTTGGGCAAGACCCAAGCCCGCCGAACCTGTGACGGCGGCTTTATACCGTTCCCCGAGGGGACGGATCTTTTCGAGTTCACGCAAGACGGTCTCTTTCACGCGGGAAAAGTGACGGGTATACGACGAGGAAAGCACCTTTCCGTCCTCGCCGATGACGCACACTTTCACCGTTGTGGAACCGACGTCTATGCCGAGTAATTTAGCCATAGTTCTATTATAACATATAATTACGGAAATGACAAGTGAATAAATTCCGAACGTCGTTTCATATCCCGCACTCTTTTCCCCGCGCGAGAAGAACTTTATGTTTCATTGCGCTGACGGGCAGAAAAAAATGAGGCATGCGCCCCATTTTTTTATTTTTTCATTAAATTTTTGAGATACTGTTCGTACTCTTCGTCGGTAAGCCTCTGTATCTTCTTCTTTTTTGCCATAAGCACCTCGCACGTCTTTTACAGTATACCCATGGCAGAGAAATTTTATTCGGTCCTGAGTGCGATGACGGGATCCTTTTGCGCCGCCGCCTGCGCGGGGATGAGGCCGGAAATGAGGGTGAGCGCCACACTCACGCACACCATGATGAACGCCGTGAGCGGAGGCAGAGACGCAATTCCCGCGATCCCCGAGAGAGACACGATGATGAGGTTAATGACCATAGACAGAAGATAGGTCACGCCCACGCCGATGAGACCCGCCGCAAGGCCGATAATGAACGTCTCCGCGTTGAAGAGATTTCGTATATCCATCTTCCGTGCGCCGAGGCTTCTGAGAACGCCGATCTCTTTCACGCGTTCGACGACGGAGACATAGGTGATAATGCCGATCATGACCGAGCTCACAACGAGCGATATAGACGTAAAGGCGACTAGCACATAGGTGATGACGTCGAGCATCGTCTGCATCATGCCCATAAGGAGCCCCACACGGTCGGTATAGGTGATCTTATCCTCTTCCGCGCGCTCCTCCGCGTTGTTCCATGCGTCGAGATAGCCCAAAAGATCTTCTTTCGCGTCGAAGTCGGCGGGATAGATATATACGCCATTCGGCTTGTCGCTGCCGCCTACAAGACGGACAACGGCGTCGGGCATATAGCTGATAAAGATCGTCCCCGCGAGTTTCATGCCGAGCACGGGTTCCACCTGCGCCGTCACGAGCGGATCGCCGACCACGGCGGCGAGCTCTTCGCGCGTGAACTCGGAGGGCAGATCGTCGAGCCCCGCGATCATTGCCGCAAAGGTCTCCTGTCCTACGCTTTCGCCGATCATCGGGCCATACACGGGATCGGTGAAAAAGCCCTTTATCTTCTCCCTCGTGAGAAGCGTGTTGACGCTGAATGAGGGGTCTACGACGGCGAAACTCTTTTCAACGCCCGAGAGGAAAGTCTCGCCGAGGGACGCCGCAATGGCGCTTCTGATCGAGCCCAGATCGAGCGCGGTATATTCCTCGTTGAGCTGTGCGGCGGGAGAACGGTAGCCTACGAGTTGATCGTAGTCTCCCATGGAGAGCATGGCCTTGATCATTTCGGTGAATGCTTCGGGCAGTTTTGCCTCTTCGCCCGTCATCCATTTGACGATCGCGCTGTCTTTATTCGCCGCAATATAGCTGTCGCGCACGGCTTCGGTAAGATTGAGCCCCGCCGTGAGGCAACCGTACGTGCGCCCCTCCTTGAGACGGAGCACGGCGCTGATTTTGAGCGGGATGCCGAGCGTCTTGCCGTCGTTCGAAGCCGTTGCAAGGTCGCTACGCTCGCCGCTGTATACAAAGGGCTGTTCGGTGAGTTCCGTCGTCTTCCTCTGCGTATACACGGCGTCGTTATAGTACAAGACGTAATCCTTGTTCAAAACTTCCGAGAAGTCGATCGTCTTGTAACCGCCCTCGAGTTCGTTGCCCTCTTCGCCCATGTTGAAAAGGTCCATGAAATCCTGCTCGGGCAAAAAGCCGAGCTGGGCGAGCGTGAGGTCGGTGGAGTCGTTGTTCTCCCCGACGACGAGCACGATCTCGTTTTCGTTTTCGGGGAAGTGCATGGTCTCGGGGTCGAGAACATCGTATTGGGAGAGAACGTAATCGGAGTAGTCTTCCGCCGCAAAGTCCGCCGTCCCCGGCATCACGCCCACAACGTCGTCGAAGAAATCGACATACTGCAAGAGCGCCTGATATTCGGGCGCAAGAGAGATGAGCTCGTCCGTATAGAATTCCTTGAGTTCGGAGAGGGAAAGATTTTTCGGCACGATGGGCGTATTTTGGTTCGTTTCACGGTCGAGAACGCCGCCCGTGATGACGGAGGTGAAGAGATTGTCCGTAAAGCTGATCCCATACGCATATTTCAGCGCGGAGATCCATTCGGGATGCTCTTTTTTGCCCGTCTCGAGATAGCCGAGATATTCGTCGGAAAGATTATTGGTGACGGCGATGCCCTGCGCAAGCTGAGTCAGAAAGGAGTTGACGTATACCTTATCTTCGAGCTTGCTCATATCGGGCATGTTTTCCATGGAACCCGCGTTGGACATCACCGCATTTAAATCGAGCGTGTTTTCCGTGATCTCCACAGGATAGTAGGAGAGCATATCCTCCTCCGTCTTGCGGATATAGTTATTGAAGCCGGAGGAGAGCGCAAGCACGAGACACACGGAGATGATGCCGATGGATCCCGCGACCGACGTGATGATGGTACGGCCCTTTTTCGTGAACAAATTCCTCGCGGAGAGGGCGAGCGAAGTGAGCAGGCTCATCTTCGCGCGGGGCTTTTTGCCGCCCGTCTTTTTCTCCGCCTCTCCCCTTTCGGGTTCCGCGGCGCATTCTGCCGCTTCGTCCTCTTCGGAATAGGGCGCGCTGTCCGACTCCACAAGTCCGTCTTTGAGACGGACGATGCGAGAAGAATACTTTTCGGCGAGCTCGGGATTGTGCGTCACCATGATGACGAGGCGCTCGGAGGCGATCTCCTTGATGAGCTCCATGACCTCAACGCTCGTCTTACTGTCGAGTGCGCCCGTCGGTTCGTCGGCGAGCAGAATATCGGGATTGTTGACGAGGGCGCGGGCAATGGCGACGCGCTGCATCTGGCCGCCCGAGAGCTGGTTGGGACGCTTATTGAGTTCTTCCCCGAGCCCCACGCGCTCAAGCGCCTTTTGGGCCCTCTCCCTCCTCTCCTCTTTCCCGACGCCCGCGATCGTGAGCGCGAGCTCGACGTTCGAGAGCACCGTCTGGTGGGGAATGAGATTGTAGGATTGGAAAATAAAGCCGATCCTGTGGTTGCGGTAGACGTCCCAATCGCGGTCCTTGAAATCTTTGGTCGATTTCCCCTGGATCACGAGGTCGCCCGAAGTGTAATGATCGAGGCCGCCGATAATGTTGAGCAGGGTCGTCTTTCCGCAGCCCGACGCTCCGAGCACGGAGACGAACTCATTCTTGCGGAAAGCGAGACTGATCCCTTTTAACGCATGTACGTAGCCTTGCGCCACTTTATAATCTTTTTTGATATCCTTAAGCTTCAACATAAGACTCCCCGACCCTTCCTGAAAACGGATTCTTTACTTTTCCGCCTCTCCGTCGTCGCCGCTCTCACGGCTCTCCTGCATGAGAGCGATGAAATCGGCGCAGTCCACCGAAAGGCGCTGCATTCTGTCTTTTCCGAATTTGTTCGCGCAATTTTCGAGAAGCTCGTTAAGCTCTCTGCACTGTTCCTCGTATGTAGCGAGCGAATTGTCGGAAAGACGGATATAGGCGATCTTTTTGTCGTCGGGCGCGGCGGTGCGAACGACGATGCCGCGCTCTTCGAGCTTTGTCACGAGCTGGGAAACGGCCGAACGGGTGATGCCGAGCCGTCTTGCAAGCTCAGAAGAAATGATATCTCTGCCCTTTGTACGCTCGGACACGACTTCTCTGAGAAGTTTGAACTCCGTTCTCGAAAGTTTTGCGGAATCACCGAAAAACTTGAGATTCGCCACGGCTTCCACAGCCTTAAACAGTCGGACAGCATAATCATTGAGTTCCATAAGTACCTCCATAACTTTTTCTTTTGCTGAACAATGGTATTATACACATTTCTATACACTTTTGTCAATCGATTAAAACGTGATTTAAAATCCTTTCGAAATTTTCATCGAACGCCCATATTTATGTCAAATTGCGACAAAATCGTACACATTCCCCGCATGAAAAAACTCCCCGCGGGGAGTTTTTTGTCTATTCTTCGGTCTCGTCTACCGTCTCGGGCGGTTCGGGTTCTGGAATAAAGGGCTGAAGGGGCGCGGTCACGGGCGTCAGATCGTACTTATCGTCGATATCCGCGCCGAGAAGCTCTTCCATGATGTCTTCGCGGGTGATGAGCCCGAGGACGTTCCCCTCCGAGCCGACGAGCGCCATGTGCTCGCGCATGGACTGCATGCGTTTCATGAGCGCGGAGACCTTTTCTTCGGTCGTCGTATAGGAGACGGGACGGATGATATTCTGGAAATCACGCCTGCCCGCAAGCATGTTTTCGTAGAAATCCGCGCGGTATAAGATGCCGACGATGTTTTCTTTGCTCCCCTTGTAGACGGGAATGCGCGAAAAATTCGATTCGCGGAAAATTTTATAGACGAGCGCCGCATTTTCGCGGATATCCACCATGACGACGCGCTCGAGCGGGATCATGCAGCTCCCCACGTGCAGATCGTCGTAGCGGAGCGTTCTCTTGATGAGGTCGTGTTCCGTGTCGTTGAGCACGCCCTCGCTCGTGATATCCGAGACGATCATTTTGAACTCTTCTTCCGTATATTTCGGCTTTTTCTTATTGAACCCGAAGATAAGGAAGAGCAATTTCTTCCAGAGCCCGAATGCCCAGTTGAGGGGCAGGAAGAGATAAGTACAGAAAGTGAGCGGATAGACCATGAAACATGCGAATTTTTCGGGCGCCTCGCGGGCGAGCGTCTTGGGCGTGACTTCCCCGAAAATGAGCACGATGACGGTCAGAACAATCGTGGAGATCGTGGGACCGATCTCCTCGTTGATGAGCCGCGTAAAGATGATGGTGGAAATGGTCGCGGCGGCGATGTTGACAATGTTATTGCCGATGAGCAGGGTCGTGAGCACCCTGTTGTAGTCGTCGCTGAGTTTTAAGACCTGCCGCGCACTGCGTTTTTTGGCGGCATAGCGCCGCATACGCACTGTGCTGAAGCTTGTGTAGGCCGTCTCCGTCGCGCTGAAACAGCCCGATAAAAAGACGAGCACGATGAGCGCGATCAAAAGTGCGACCGTACCGCCGCTCATGTTCACGCTCAAAAGAGAGAAGAAGCCGCCTAAGTTACTACTTGGGTCGCCGTCCATAAAAAATAAATAACCTCCGTTGCGCCTTTTGGCGCCTTGATTTATATTTATATATAAACGCGCCGCGGTGCTTTCAACCGCCGCGTTTACGTCTTTTTTACCTGTTTTAACGCGCTGAGATACCGTTTTGCCGCATGCGCCGCAACGAGCCCTTCGCCCGCCGCCTTCGCATACTGATAGGGAAGCCCCGTGACGTCCCCTGCCGCGAACAGACCGCCGAGATTGGTGGAGAGATCTCTCCCGACGACGACATGCGCCCCGTCCGTTTTCAGTCCCCCGACAAGAGCCGCGGGAGGCACGGCGGCACGGAGCAGAAAAACGCCGTCCACTTTGTATGTTTTTCCGTCTGCAACGAGCCTTTCGACCCGCCCGTTTCCCTCGACCGCGCGCGGCGTTTCGCCGCACGGCACGATGTTTTTATGGCGGAACGTTCCGCCGCCGAAGACGTACGCCGTCTTTGCAAAATCGGCAAGATATTCGACCTCTTCGGAAAATCCGTCGGACGCCATCACTACGGCGATATCTTTCCCGCGGTAGAGCGCCCCGTCGCAGACGGCGCAATAGCTCACGCCCCTGCCCGTGAATTCACGCTCGCCCGTAAGGTTCCCCCTGAGGTCGACGCCCGTACACAAAATGACGGAGCGGGCCGTATACGCGGTATCTTCCGCCGAGACGGTATACACGTCTTTCATGCGGAAGACGCCGACCGCGCGGCCCCTTGTGAAGCGGACGCCTTCCCTTTCGCGCTGGGCCTCGAGCGCCTCGGCAAAGCGCTCGCCGTCCCCCACAAAAGCGGGGTAATTTCGCACATATTCGCTCTTTTTTACCTTTTCGCCGAACGCCGTCTCCCCGAGCCAGAGATAATCGGCGCCGAGGCTTTTCAGCGAGAGCGCGGCCGAATAGCCCGCGATCCCCCCGCCGATGACGGCAACGTCATAAATGTGTTCCATACTCCGAGTATGAACTCCCTTAAGAGAAAGTATATTCCGCTTACTTCAAAAACTTGCCGTACACTTCCGAAGTCGGCGAGAAAAAGGCGAACGTGTCGGGATAGCGCTTGATGATACGCTGGACTTCGGCGATCTGCCGCTTGCGGATGATGCAGACGAGGACATCGTGTTCCTCGTGCGTGTACATGCCCGTCGCCCGCATCATGGTCGCGCCGTGATGGGTCTTTTCCATGATCTCCCGGGCGATCGCTTCGGGCTCCTTTGTAATAATTTCAAACTTATACGCCGTTTTAAAGCCATTGATGATGACGTCGCACGTCTTACTCGTCACAAAGAGAGAGACAAGGGCGAGGAGCACGGGCACGAGATTTGCCGCAAAGCCCACGGGTGAATAGTAGACGAAGAAAGACGCGAACACCACGATCGCATCGAGCAGAGAAGTCAGCCAGCTGACCGAGATAAATTTCCACTTTTTATTGACGATAGCGGCGAGGATGGCCGTTCCGCCCGCCGTTCCGCACGAGCGGAGCATGACGGCGAGCGCGATTCCCAGAAAAATTCCGCCCGCAACGGCCGCCAAGAGCCCGTAGGCGATGGGTTCTGTCCCTTCGAGATCGTAAAACTTCGGAAAGTTCGGAATGTGGTCGAAGACGATGAGCAGCCCCGACGTCAACAGCATGGAGAGGGTGGAGAGAATGGCCTCTTTCTTCCCCAAAAGAAAGAAAGCGAGGAAGAAGAGCGGCACGTTCAGCATCAGAAGAAAGTAGCCGGAATTCCAATGCGTCGCATACTCCAGCAAAACGGCGGCGCCGTTGATGCCGCCCGGCGCAAAGTGGTTGGGCGAAACGAAGATATAAATACCCAACGCCCGCACAATCCCCGAGATAAGAACGGGCAGTACGAATGCCGTGATGAAAAATTTGATTTTTTTCGATGTGTCCAATTTCATGATCGTATGTATGTCCTGAAAATAACGACATGTGGCATTGTACCATACTTTCTTGAAAATAGCAATCGTTTTTCAGAGCTTGTTTTTCTTGCCTGAGGGGAGATCCCTTTCTGCCCGAGATCCGTCAGAATTTCATGGAGAAAATTTCTTTTGCCGTCCATTTCACGCCCTTGAGCGGCCTGCCGCGCGTATACGTCGCGTCGATGGGGAAATCCTCGGTCGAGAGCGCTTCCACGGTGCCCTCTTCGGTAAACACCGCAACTTCGTACGGCTCTGTCACATAATCGGCGAAGATCACCTTGTCCTCTTTCATGTCGGCGACCCGCACGCCCATCGCGCCGCGGTTGAGAGGTTCTATCTGCGAGACGATGATCCGCTTATACCTGCCGCCCGAGGTCGCGAGCAAGAGTTCGCCGTAATCTTCGAGCTGGCTCGCCCAGAGAACGGCGTCCCCTTTCCTGACGCCCATGCCCTTGACGCAGGTCGCGGCCGTCTTTCTCACGGGTACCTCGTCCATTTTCATGTTGAGACACATGCCGTTTCTCGTCACGAAGAACAGCGTCTTTTCTTCGGTATCGAGCCGTTCGACGGCGACCAGCCTGTCCCCCTCGTCCATCTTGACGGCAACGCCCTTGCCTGCGATGATATCTTCGAGCTCTCTGCCCATGAGTTCCCCTTTCTCTGTGACGAAGAGAAGGGCGCCCTTGTCTTCTTCGGAGAAGATCGCGGCAACTTTTTCGTCCTTGGCAGCGTCGGTAAGATCGGTGAGTTTTAACCCGCTGTCCGTCCACTTGCGCATGCAGTCTTTCATGTTGAAGCGGTAGCAATTTGCCTTGTCGGTGATGACGACCGCGTCCGCATTGGAGAGAAGAGAGGCCATTTTGAGCACAATGCCGCTCTTTTTCATGGACGGCGCGATCGCCTGCGGGATCCCCTTGAGCTTTTTCTCTTCCACACACTTGAGTTTGCCGTCGGCGGTGAAGAGAAGCTGCGCGGGAACGCCGGGGACATAGACGTCGAAGCGTTCGGCAAAGGCGTCGTCCTCGCTCTCCGGAAGCGCCGATCTGCGGGGGACCGCATACTTTTTGCCGAGCTCCGTGATCTCTTTTTTCACGACGTCGAGCTGCAATTTGTTGCTCCCCACGATGGCGGTGAGCTCTTCGATGAGCTTTCTGAGCGCCTTGAGTTCCTCCTCGAGCTTGAAAACTTCGAGTTTGGTGAGGCGGGCGAGCCGAAGATCGAGGATGGCCTGCGCCTGTTTTTCGGAGAGATCGAAGCGCTTTCTCAGTTTATCTCTCGCGTCGGCCGTGCTTTCCGCCGATTTGATGATTTTGATCACTTCGTCGATGTTTCTGACGGCGACGATGAGACCTTCGAGGATGTGGCAGCGCTCTTTCGCCTGATTGAGATCGAACTTCGTCCTGCGGAGAACGACTTCGCGCTGGTATTCCACATAGTAGCGGATAATGTCCATGAGCCCCATGAGCATGGGCTTGCCCTTGGCGATCGCCACCATGTTGATGCCGAAGCTCACTTCGAGATCGGTATATTTATAGAGCGCCGCAAGCACGGCGTCGGCGTCTTTGCCCGTGCCGCGCATCTCGATGACTGCCCGCATGCCGCTCCTGTCGCTCTCGTCTACGACCTTGGTAATGGGCGCGAGTTCGCTCTTTTGCTCCCTGAGTTCTGCGATCTTTCTCAAAAGATTTGCCTTGTTGACCTGATAGGGAAGCTCGGTGATGACGATGTTGCGTTTGACGTTGGGGTCTTCCCCGCTCGTGGGGCGCTCGCCTTCGGCAAGCTCCACGCTGACTTTGGCGCGGACGGAGATCTTGCCCTTTCCCGTGGCATATGCCTGTTCGAGTTCTCTTCCGATGATCTTGCCGCCCGTCGGAAAATCGGGGGCGGGAATATACTTCATCATCTTTTCGAGGGAAATGCGCGGGTTGTCGATATAGGCGACGACGCCGTTTATCACTTCGCCCAAATTGTGCGGGGGGATGTTCGTCGCAAGGCCTACGGCAATACCCGAAGCGCCGTTGACGAGAAGATTGGGAAATCTCCCGGGGAGCATATCGGGCTCTTTCAGAGAGTCGTCGAAGTTCAGGGAGAATGGAACGGTATTCTTGTCGAGGTCTCTTAAGAGTTCGAGCGCAAGCGGCTCGAGCCGCGCTTCGGTATAGCGCATGGCGGCGGCAGGGTCGCCGTCGACGGAACCGAAATTCCCATGGCCGTTGACGAGCGTCATGCCCATGTTGAAATCCTGCGCCATGCGGACCATGGCGTCGTAGACGGAACTGTCGCCGTGCGGGTGATATTTACCCATGCAATCGCCGACGATACGCGCAGACTTCTTGTGCGGTTTATCGGGCATGAGCCCCATTTCATACATAGTGTACAAAATTCTGCGCTGGACGGGTTTTAATCCGTCTTCGACGCGGGGGAGCGCCCTGTCGAGAATGACGAACTCGGCATACGGCAACATGGATTGGGGAAGTACTTCCTCGAGCGGGGTAACAAAGAGCTGGCCCTGCGGCTCCTGCGGCAACTCATTCTTCTTCATTGTTCCCCTCCTTCTTGCCGACGCGCTCCATGAACGTGTCTACTTTGTTGAAATTCGCATGCTTGTTTAAAAACTCTTTTCTGCCATCTACGGAGTCGCCCATGAGCTTTGTGATCATGTCGTCGGCGGATACAAGGTCTTCCACCGTTACCTGCGTGAGATTTCTCCGCGCGGGGTCCATGGTCGTCTTCCAGAGCTGTTCCGCGCTCATCTCTCCGAGCCCCTTGTAGCGCTGGATGAGATAGCCTTTCCCCACTTTCTGGATCTTCTCTTGCAGCTCGTTGTCGTCGTAGGCATATTCCTCGATCGTGCTGTTCTGCTTATAGACTTTGTAGAGGGGCGGCATGCCGATGTAGACGTGCCCCGCGTTGACGAGTTCGCGCATGTAGCGGAAAAAGAACGTGAGGAGAATACAGCGGATATGGAAGCCGTCCTGATCGGCGTCGGAGAGAATGATGACTTTATGATAGTTGATCTTGTCGATGTTGAAGTCGTTTCCGACGCCCGCGCCGAGCGCGGAGATCATCGTGCGGATCTCCTCGTTGGCGAGCACTTGATCGAGCCGTTTCTTCTCGACGTTGAGCGGTTTGCCGCGGAGAGGCAGAATGGATTGGAACTGCCGCACTCTCGCCTGCTTCGCCGTGCCGCCCGCCGAGTCGCCCTCGACGATGAAGAGCTCGTTGAGCTCGGGCTTCTTTCCCGTGCAGGAGGCGAGCTTCCCGACGAGCTGAAGGGAGTCAATAGAGTTTTTGGCGCGGGCGGTATCTTTTGCCTGACGGGTCGCAACGCGCACCCGCGCCGCCCCCTGCGCCTTTTTGATGATCTCTTCAAACGCCTTTTTGTTCTTGGGATCGGAAGAGAGCGCCTTGAGCCCTTCAACCGTCACGCTCTCCACGCTCGTCCGCGCCTCGGGATTGCCGAGCTTGGTCTTCGTCTGTCCCTCAAACTGCACGTTTTTCATTTTGACGGAGAGCACGACATTGAGCCCCTCGCGGAAGTCGTCGCCGAGGAACCCGTCTTTGTCTTTGAGCGACTTATTGTCGCGCGCGTAAGCGTTGAGCACGCGGGTGAGGCCGCTCCTGAAGCCCGATTCGTGCGTTCCCCCCTCGGGCGTGGGGATATTGTTGACAAAGGAGAAAAGGCTTTCGGTGAAGTCGGTCGTGTGCTGTATGGCGAATTCGACGAGAATACCGTCTTTCTCTCCCTTGTAGCTGAGCGGTTTGCGGTAGAGGGTCTCCTTGCTCTCGTTGAGCGCGGTAACGAAGTCCGCGATGCCGCCCTCGAAGCAATAGGTCACGGAATAGGGCTGCGTCCCCTCGATGCCGAGCTGGATCTCTTCCCCCTCTTTGCCCGTGAGCGCGTCGTTCATCGTCATGCGCTCGTCTGTAAGGGTGATGGAGACGCCCTTGTTGAGGTAAGCGAGCTCGCGGAGACGGCGGTTTACCGTGTCCGTATCGATGCTTATATCGGGGAAAACGGCGTCATCGGGCATGAAATGGACGAAAGTGCCATGCTTTCTTGTCTTTTTCTTAACATCCGTCAGCGGCCCTGTGGGAACGCCCGACTCATACTTTTTCTTCTTGGGGTCGTAGTATGAACGGAAGCCCATTTCGAACGTCTTTCCGTCGCGGCAGACGCGCACGTTCAGCCATTTGGAAAGCGCGTTCGTGACAGAGGCCCCCACGCCGTGCAAGCCTCCCGAAAAGGAATAGTTGTGCTCGTCGAACTTTCCGCCCGCATGAAGTTGGGTAAAGACGACCTGAACGCCCGAAACTTTCGTCTTGGGGTGGATATCGGTGGGAATGCCGCGGCCGTTGTCTTCGACGGAAACGCTGCCGTCTTTATAGATGCGGACGTCGATCTTGTCCGCAAAGCCGTTCGCCGCCTCGTCGATCGCATTGTCGACGATCTCCCAGAGAATATGGTGAAGCCCGCTCTTGCCCGTCGAGCCTATGTACATGCCGGGACGCAACCGCACCGCCTCGAGGCCTTCGAGAATGGTGATATCGCTCGCGTCATAATGCTTTTCAGCCATAAAAACCTCTTTTGCAAAGTAATTCATAATAATTATAGCACATTTTGCGTTGATGTGCAAGAATTTGAACCATATTTTGTGGAAAGCTCTCTGTAAGTACGGGCTCCGTATTTCGGCGTCATGAGGAGAACAGGAGTGATACGCAGTCCACGTAATCTGTACCGAAGCGTCTCGCCGCACAGTCTCGTGAACGCCCCGCGAGATTCTTCGGGTCCGCCTCCGTACTCCTGATTTTCTCACGTTCTCAGAATGACGCGGGGCCGAGGGGGTCCTTACGCCCCTTGCCGATATCGTCAAAACTATCTTGCAAATTTTACCTCAATGTGGTATACTGAAATTCCGAAGCGGACGCTCCGTGATCGGAACGCCCCCATTTTTATCCGCAAAAAACAGGAGAAAAACCATGAAATACAAACTTATACCGTTACTCTTGACGCTCTCCGTCGCCCTCTGCCTTTCCCTCTCTCTCGCGGCGTGCGATGAAACGCCCGCAGAAGAGAAAGGTGCGGACGGACATACCCACATCGCAGAAACTTTCAATGTAAACGAAGAACAGCATTGGAAGACCTGCACTGTCTGCGGCGAAAAATTTTCCGCAGAAAATCACAGCTATCTTGCGGATAACGCCTGCGAGACCTGCGGGTACAGCAGCGTCTATACGAAAGGTTTGACATACCTGCTCGATAAAGTGACGGGCACCTACACTGTACAGAGCATCGGCGACGCGAGAGACGTCTCAGAGCTCATTATCCCCGCCTACTATGAAGGAAAAGCCGTCGCTTCGATCGGATCGGAAGGGTTTGACGGCCGCACGAGCCTTGAAAGCGTCGTCATTCCCGCCGGCGTTACCTCGATCGGATCGCGCGCATTCTACGGTTGCGCCAACCTTTCAAGCGTTACGGTGAAAGGCGCAAGCAAACTCGCCTCGATCGGCAACTATGCATTTTCCCATTGCGGCTCGCTTCGGAAAATTTCGCTCCCCGCCGGCGTTACCTCGATCGGAGAGAATGCATTCGAATACACTTCCCTGACGGAGATCGGCTTTGGCGGAACGGTGGCAAAGTGGCAGGCGCTTCAAAAAGGTGACGGTTGGGACAATGAAACAGGCAATTACACTGTGACTTGCTCGGACGGAAAGGTCGCAAAAGACGGCACAGTGACAATGAACTGATTTCGCCTCTCCCTCTTTGTGGTGGACCGCGCACCCCGCCCCTCTTCAAGGAGGGGGCGGGGTGCGGCGTCATGCTGAGAAGGGAAGCCAAACGCAGTCCACGTAAGCTACCCCGAAGCGTCTCGCCGCACAGTCTCGTGAATGCCCCGCGAGATTCTTCGGGTCCGCCTCCATACTCCTGATTTTCTCGCGTTCTCAGAATGACGCGGGGCCCTGCCCATCCTTGGGAAAGGTAACGGGGAAAACATAAATAGAGTATTGACAGGTTCCCCGCTTTTTGGTATACTTTCATCAGAAAAAATCTATCAAAGGAGAAAAAACGATGGCAAAAAATCCTTACTCCGGCACCAAGACGGAAAAAAACCTTTGGGAAGCTTTTGCGGGCGAATCCCAGGCGAGAAACAAATACACTTATTTCGCTTCCGTTGCGAAAAAAGCGGGCTACGAGCAGATCGCGGCGCTCTTTTTGCAGACGGCTGAGAATGAAAAAGAACACGCCAAGCTCTGGTTTAAGGCGCTCGGCGAGATCGGCACGACGGAGGAAAACCTTCTCCATGCCGCCGAGGGTGAAAATTTCGAATGGACGGATATGTACGACCGCATGGCGAAAGAGGCCGACGAGGAGGGCTTCCATGACCTCGCCGCCCAGATGCGCGGCGTTGCGGCCATCGAAAAGGCGCATGAGGAGCGCTACCGCGCCCTTCTGAACAATGTGGAGACAAAACAGGTCTTCGAAAAGAGCGGCGTGACTGTTTGGGAATGCCGTAACTGCGGCCACATCGTTGTCGGTATCAAGGCGCCCGAGGTCTGCCCCGTCTGCAAGCATCCCCAAGCCTATTTCGAAGTCAAGAAAGACAATTATTGAGTTTCATCGGACGGGAGATCTATGATGAAAGTAGGCGTGATCGATGTGGGCGGCGGCTTCCGCGGTATTTATGCAACGGGTGTGCTTGACTATTGCCAAGACAATGCGATAGAGTTTGACCTTGCGCTCGCCATTTCGGCGGGAAGCGCAAATTTAGCCTCCTTTCTTGCAAGGCAACGCGGACGGAATTATACGTTTTATACGGAATATGCCTTCCGCAAACAATACGCAAGTTTACGCAATTTTATCCTCGGGAAAGGTTTTTTCGATGTGGATTACGTCTATGGAACGCTGTCGAACAGCGACGGAGAAAATCCGCTGGACTACCCCGCCTTGCGTGAAAATCCCGCAGAATATATCGTGATCGCGACCGACGCCATGAGCGGCGAAGCGACATATTTTGATAAAAGCTCGCTCTCACAGGATAACTATGCGCCGCTCAAAGCCTCTTCATCCATTCCCTTTATCAATAAGCCGTACTTTATTGACGGAAAGCCCTATTACGACGGGGCGCTCGGCAATCCCGTCCCCGTCGAAAAGGCGTTCGAACTCGGCTGCGATCTTGTCGTCCTCATCCTTACAAAACCGGAGAATAAGCCGCGCGAACAGGGTTTTGACGGGAAACTTGCAAAGCGGATCCGTAAAAAATATCCCAAGGCGGCGGAACAGCTCTCTTTGCGGGCGCAACACTATAACGAAGGAGTCGCCCTCGCCCGAGAATATGCAAAACAAAGAAAACTTGTGATCGTATCGCCCGACGATACTTGCGGCGTGGATACGCTCCACAAAGACAGAGAATCGCTGAAAAAACTGTACGAAAAAGGCTATGCCGACGGTCATAAGATCAAAGAATTTTTGCGGGAAAAAGGCTTATACGCATAACGGAAGGTAGCCCTTGGGTCCCCTCGTAGGGGAGCCGAGCAAGAGACTTTCTCATCGGCTTTCGCCTCTTTTGAACCACGCGATCCTCGCGTGGTTTTCTTTTACCCAAAACCGCCGTACGGAAAATTCCGTACGGCGGTTTTGGGATCGCTCACATTTTATCGAGAAGGCTGAGGATCTCGCTGTAGTTCCTTGCGACGAGGCCTCCGTAAGGCACCGACATGGTATGGGGTAAATAGAGAATAAAGTCAATCCCGACAGATTTTGCGCATACCATGTCCGAGGTCAGACTATCGCCGATCCACACGGCGCGGGCCCGCTCATAATCGGGGATATGCTCCTCGACATGGGTGGCAAACTCCGACATGGGTTTATCAAATCCGATCTCTTCGGAGATGAACATGCCGCTCAGAAATCTCTCAAAGCCCGCAATTTTTACATGGGCATGTTGAATTTCCGTCCCCCCGTTCGTCACGATATACACTCTCCCGCGCGTTGAAAGTTTCTTTAAAAAGTTTTCGGAACCGCGGAACGGAAAACAAAAATTCTGAAAATTCCGATAATAAAACGCCGAAACTTTCTCCGCGTCCGCCTCGATTCCATACGCGCGGAACAACTTCTCAAAGCGGCGGACCTTGAGCGCTTCCCTCCCGATCTCGCCCCGTTCGAGGCTCTTCCAGAGCGCGTCGTTGATCTCATGAAATCGCCCGTACATCCGGCCATCCGCTTTCACGCCCGCAAAGGCGAGGCTTTCATAAAAATTTCTCTCTTCCGCACGGGAAAAATCCACAAGCGTTTCATCGAGATCGAGCAAAAAAATGTCTTTCATCCGTTCTCCACAACGGCGAGACGGCTGAGCGCCCGCGTGTAAGCGATGTATTTTTCGTTGTCCGTCATGTCCTTGTCGTAGACGGCGACATTGGTAAATTCCAGCCCCTTGCTCTCAAACACCGTCATGACGTTGATCTTCGTCTTCGAAAGTCTTCCCGTCTCGGACAGAAAGCTATAGCCCCGTTTGCGGAACAAGTGCATATTTTCTTCCCGCGCGATAACGACTCTGAGTCCCTGACAGCCTCTGAAAAATCCCGTCACCTGCCTCAGTTTCAGCCTCGAAACGGGCTCGCCGCTGAGCCCTATGGGCTTCATCTTCACGTCGAGGACCCCTGACAAAAAATCGACGATCTCGTTCGTATTGCGGTAGTTCTGGTCGAGCGTGTATTCGGTGCAGCCGAGCGCGTCCCAACTCCTGAGCCCGCGGAAAGGCGTGATGTTCTGTTTTAAATCGCCGAAGATGTTGAATGCCGCGTCCGCATGGATCGTTTTGAGAAGTTCGTACTCCCCTTCCGAAAGATCTTGTCCCTCGTCCACGAACACAAGCCCGTAGCGCGGCGTGATGCGCCTTCCCGCCGCGGCAAGAACGTACAAAATCGAAAATCCGTCGGAGGGGACGATCCCCTTTACGCCGAACCGCTGCTTCGTCTTCTTCACGGTCTCGCGGTACAGCCACCGCGCGATGTCCGTCCCGTCCTTGCATTTGCCGAGCGCGTTGCACACGGCCGCCGAACGGATCACGCCGTAGAACTCCGCAACAAGGTCGTTCCCTTTCCCCATGTCGGCAATGAGCTCCGAGATCTTCATGGCCTCCGCTTTCAGCTCTTCGCGCCGTAAAATACGGTCGGCATAGGTGTATATCTCTTTCTCGGCCCCGCGGATACGGTAACGCTTTAAATCGAGGATCTCTTTATCGATCGTCTCGGCGAGCGCCGTAAGATCCTCTCTCGCCTGCTGAAATACTTTCTCCGACGCCGTTGCCACATACTTCACCGAGCGATAAAAGTCGATGAACAGGCGGAAGAAATAATCGGGCGTGCGCGCCTCTTCCCGCAATACAAAATTGAGAAAATCCTCAACGCCCACATACGCGCTCATCAGCGAACGGAAAGGCTTCGTAAAGTAAAATCCGCCCTCTCGGCTGTCTTTGAGTTCCCCCAATACGGCGCGGCGGACACGCAATCCCGCATTTTTGATCTTCGTGAACCCGCCCTGCAACTCCTTGCAATTCTTCAGGATCTCTTCCGCCACTTCGCGGCATTCGCGCGACGTGAACATGCCGTAGATCCCGTCGTATAGCTTTTGTATTTTGCTCTTTGTGTCCGAAGTGAAGCGCGGCGAATAGATATAATCGAGATACGCGCCGCTCTCCCGCTCGCCGCTCAAACGCACGGAGAGATCGATCCCCTCGTTCTTGAGCGCCTGGAAAAAATATGTGCGGATCGTCACCGTCTTCACTTTCTCAAGCTCCAGAATTTGCGAGAGCTCGTCGATAAACGCATTGAACGAGTCGGACGGCGTTATCACCAAAACGTCCCGCGGCGTCAACGCCTCGTTGTTGTACATGAGATAGCTCAGCCGATGCAGAAGAATCATCGTCTTTCCGCTCCCCGCACAGCCCTGTAACACAAAGCTCTCCCGCTCAGGTCGCGTGATCACCGCAAATTGCTGCTCCTGTATCGTGCGGATGATGTCGCGAATGCCCGTGTCGTCTTTGCGGCTCTTGATAATGGACCTCAGATAGGGGTCGAATAAGATCTCCTCGTCCCGCCCCGCGATCTCTTCATCCGTTAAAACGTCTTTCACGGACAAATATTCGTTTTTGAAATCGATGAGCTTGCCGCTCTTTACAGAAAGCGCACGCCGTAAAACCGTGCGGTATTCATAGCCGTTGATCGTGAAATTGACGCGGCTCTTTTGATAGTATCGCACCGCAAACGGCGCCCGCCAGTCAACGATCTCAAGCTTCACGTCCCCCTTTTTGCCGATGTAGTAGCTGTTATACCCCTCTTGCGGGTCAACAACATCCATTCGGGCGAAATACGGCTCGGAAAAATAACACTTATAGGCGTTCAGCGCCTTCGTTTCTTGCGCAATAAGCGCATTTTTCAGGAGAAGTTCGCGGTAATCTTCCGCCCCGTAGTCTTCGCGCGCACGGATGGCGTCCGCTTCGGCCTTGGCCTCGGCTATCCGCTGTTGGTGCCGCGCAATATACGCAAAACGCAAAACCCTGAGAAGCGCGGAAAGATGCTCTTCTTCATAGGAGACTTGCACATCATCGTCGAGAAGATCGAGGTACCACTGTTTATCCGTTATTTTTTTGGGCTCCAAGAGCGCTTTGGCCGTATCGATATCCATAACTCCCCTTACCGTATATCATATCACACTTTTGCCGATTTGTACCGCTTTTGAATGAATTTTTTTGTAATTTTTGTGTTTTTATTTGGATTTGATCACATTCTGCCGTTATTCTAAAGGCTCCTCTTGGGGAGGGGTGAAAGGTGGCACGGCGTAGCCGTGACGGATGAGGGGGATCGCTCGTCGCCCCTCGTAGGGGAGATGTCACGAGCTTGCGAGTGACAGAGGGGTTTTCGAAACCCCTTATGCTCACTCCGTTCGCCACTGCCTTCGAAAGGGGCAGCCGAGAAGAAGATCATCTCCTCACCGACTTTCGCCTCTTTTGAACCACGCGACTATCGCGTAGTTTTCTTATAACAAAAACACGGCCGAAGCCGTGTTTTTATTTGTGTTGTGAGCCGATCGATCAGCCGCGTTTACGCCTGTGCGTAAGTTGTGGTAATGGTGATGTTCGAAAGCGTACCGCCATCGACCGCAAAATCAAGGCCATAACTGGGAGCAGTCAATGTGGAGATCGTTCCGCTGTACGAATACGTTGTTTCGCCTTTCGTCAAGGTATAGCTGAAACTCAACGTGCCGTTAACATCCAAAGAGAAAGTCATTGTTACTATTCCGCCAACAAACGTTTCGTAGCTTAAATCTCCACTTGGTTTGGAAGAAACTATATAAGCCGCGTTACTGATGGTTATACTTTGATTGTCTATGTTTGCACCATGCCAGCTACTTCCATCCTCCAGCCAAGGGAAGTGTCCAATCCCGTCTGCACGGAAGAAGAATGCATTCTCGGCATTTACGACATTAAGTCTCGCCACGGCGGTAAGCCAATTTTGAGTACCCTTATCATCGGCGCCGAACGAATCAAGCGTTGCTTCCAACGTGACGCTTCCGCCCTTGACAAGGTCTGTACTCCGAACAAAAGTGGGCCATGTCGGAAGCGATGCATACGTATCTGTGCGTCCCGTAAACGCCGCAGTTTGATGACCGGTGACTGCGAACTTCGTCAAACCGCCCGTGCTACCGCCCGTGACATGGAAAGTGTATTTTGCCTGTGCCGCTGCGATATGTACATCATATGCATCGACATAGGTATACCCCGCATGCTCACCCGAATTTGCTGTGACTGCGATATACACGCTGAGAACGTAATCGGAAGCATATGCGATACGAACGACCCATCTGCTATCCTTGCAGATATCCTGATAGAGCGTCCAAACATCGCCCGTCGCGAAATTACCCTGCGCATCAAAAACCGCAAGCGTAATGCCTGTCATAGTGCCGGTAAAGTTCGTGACATTGAACTGCCAACCATAGTTATCGAATCGGCCGGTGTATCCTTCTTTGCACTCCCAAATCACTGTGCCATGATTAACGGGCTGGCCGAATGTCGGGTTCGCTGCGCCCTCTTTCTCGGCTACAGTATCGGTCATCGTTGTGGTCTGCGTGCCATACATAATGACTTGATTCCCTTTCGTGAGTTCGACAGGAATATCGACCCATGTCCCAAATTCGACGACATTTTCATCTTTCGTATAATCAGAACCCGACACAAGCGTCGCGCCGCACTTGGAGCATGTGGTACCGGTTTGGCCCTCATGATTACATACTTTGCCGCAGATAACGCACACGCCGTTTTGAATGGTATGCACATTCTCAACAGTAAGCGTCACCATAGGCCTTGTGTTCCACATGGTGTGACGATTAACAACATATCTGACACAATCAATGGTAACATCCGTCGATGTTAACTTAGACTCTTTATCCTCGACGTCGATTGTGATGACACCCGTGCCTTCGGCTTTGCCGCCGGCATACATGTGCATAATATAGCCGTCACCGCCCAAGAAATCCAAGGAGCTAAGCTGAACAGTTACTGTGAATTTGCCCTGCGCGACAGCGATCGTATAGTCCAGATCCTGTACGCGCGGCCAACTACCTGTTGTGGACTGAAGGTCGAAGCCCATGTACGTGGCATCCGTGATCGATGTGCCGACCGTACCCTCAATCTTGAGGACGGGCTTACCGCCCTCTTCCGTCACTTGGATCTTGGTATAATCGATCGTAAAGTCGGGAGCAACTGTGAGCAGAATGCTGTTGTATTCCTGAGTGTTTTTGATTGAGAATGCCTTACCATTCACAGCAATCGACGAAACGGTTACGGCCTCATTGATATCAGTAATCTTCTGTTCATCGCTCTTGTAGAGGTTCATGTAGAGCTCATTCTGCTTCGCAGACTGTGTGAGTTCGAACTTGAGAACAAGTTTTCCGTCCACGATCTTTGCGGAAGTGCAGTCGTACAAAACGTGAGTACTCCCATCAATATTACCGACTTTGGTGGTTGCAAGCTCTTCAAGCGTATAGCCGTTTGAGGCCGTTCCAGCGTTCGTCGTAACTACAAAGTAAGCTTTGCCGTCTTCCTGAACAAGCTCGGCCTTTTCAATCGTATCCTTAGAAATCACATACTTATCGGTGACAACAACGGCGTCTTCGACCTTGACGGACACGCAACCCCAGTTATCAGTTGCTTCGCCCGAGCCATGCTTGTTGACAAGCGTATATTTCTTTGCCCCGACTGTTGCAGTGATCGTCCCGTCGGGAAGCTGTTCTGTGGTGAGCGTCAAGTTCTCGCCAGCATTAGCCGTGTTGTTTTCCAATGCGGGAAGGAAATGTCCTGTGAAGGCGTTGGCGTTGACGGGAAGTTTGGTGATGTCAAATTTAATCGTCCAGTTGTTACCTTCGACACTGACTGTACGGTCAAATGTGTAAACGGTCCATGATCCGTCGCGTTCCTGGAAGTCGAAATAGACTGTCTTCAAGAGATCTTCTATCTTGTCTGCATCGATATTCTGATACGTGCCAGACAGGACAAAGTAGACCGCCGAATCCGTTGCTTCGAGGTTCGCCGAAGTTGCGGTAACCGTTGCAGCTGTGGCGATGTTCTCGATTCTAAGCCCGACACAACCCCAATATTCAGGTTGAGTCGTGCTGCCATATTTGTTGATGAGAGAGTATTTTCTTCCGTCGTATTCAACGGATTTCTCATGCACGCCCTCAATCTTGACATCTTCGGGATTGGAAGCCGTGGGGCCAAAGTGCAAGCAGTATGCATAGATTTTAAGGTTCAACAGGCTGAAACGAACAGACCACTCTGCGCCGCTTACGGTGATATTGTCGGCAATGATTGCCTGGGACAATCTTCCTTGTCTGCTCCAATCTTCCGGCTCCCCGCTAATTACACCGCTAAGCTCCTGAAGGTCACAACCGTACTTGGTCAATGCTGCCTTGAGGCCGGCTTCATCGTAGCCCTCGAAAGTGCCTTTAACGACAAGCCAAACGCCCTGAGCGTCTTGAATAAGGTCAACATCCGTCGGGCCCTCAATCGTTCCCTGCGGCTGAGGCTCGCCGCCGTCCTTCGCGACGGTGAGAGTAAGCTTGCCATCGGCAACCGATAAGGTGAAGACTTTATCGCCAAGAGTAAGCGAATTGTTCGTTGTAGCGCCTTCCGTGAGATTTTCGAATGTTTCGTTGAACGCGGTCATGGTGACGACGTACGATTGCCCGCTCACCAAATCAACGATGCAATTGAAGAACAATTTGTATTGTCCGGGAACTGCTGTCGAGTCTGCGGTTGTAAATTCTTTCTCCAAAGCGGTGCCGAATTTGATCTTCAGGTTCGCCTTGAGTTGGTCTGCATTCGTCACATTTTCCGTATTGACGACAATGTAGAATCCACCGTCTTCCACAATAGCTCCTGCAACAGAAGTTACCTTTGCTACAGGCGTGGGTTCACCCTCCTTGGTGTAGGTGATCGTAATCGTCACATTGTCGGTGAGGTTCTTGATGGTATAGCCCTCGCCGCTCTGCTCAGAAGTAGCACCGGAAACGACAACTGTTGCCTGATAGCCTCCGGGAACGGTGACGGTGAGCGTAAGGGTCGCATTTGCGGGAACCTTGCCGTTGTTCTCAACTGTATCTTCGCCATTCTTGAGCGAATAGCTGAAGCCCTCAATGTCTGCGGGCTTTCCGCTCTCGTTCACAGTGACGGTGAATTGAGCAGCTTCAACATGCACGCTCAATTTTCCGTCTTCTGCAACAAGTGAATAGCTCTTTCCATCATGAACAAACGTCTTGGAGGTATCTGCGCCATCGGTAAGGTCAGTAAAGACAATGTCCGTCTTGTCGACCTTAAGCGTGACAACATAATCTGTTTCGGAGATAGGCAAGTCGATAAGAGAGTTGAACCAAACCTTGAAGCGTCCGGCGGGATCAGCAATGCTTTCAATGCCAACGCAGTTCATAACTGTTTCTCCGCAAACAAGCTTTAAGGTATTTTGAAGCTCTTCAGCGTCGTATTGACCCTTTGTATCGATGATAAGATAGAAAAGCTTGTTGGCCTCAATCACTGCGCCGCTGACTTTTGTAATCTCCTTTTCGGGCGACGGTGCAGTGGCGGCGAAAGTAACGACAACTTCGATATTCTTGGTGACGTTGATCTCATATTTGCCTTCTTCGTTGAGCTCAACGCCCGTGCCGTCGATCGTAACGGTAGCCGTATAGCCTGCGGCCGTGACGACCGTAAGGGTAACGGTGGTTCCTGTGGGAACGGGACCCGTCTTGTCGAGCGTAGCGGAGTTACCGTCGCCTTCGGTGTTGCCGTTCACAGTGAGCGTAACGGTGAAGACGGCCCGCGTTTCGACGGTGATGATGATGTCGGCGTTTTCGATCGTGACGGAGTACTTGCCCTCCTCTGCCTGCAACTCGACATCGCCATTCTTGACGGAGACGATCTCATAGCCCTCGTTCGCCGTGACGGTGAATTTTACGGTTGCGCCGACTTTGTAACCATCGGCAGACTCTGCGGGCTCGACAACTGCGAAAACGGCATTCTCGTTTTCTGCCATTGTGACCTTGTAGAGCTTGGGCGAGTAGGCATTTTCGTCGAGAAGGACGGTGCCCTCGCCTGCCGTGAGGACGTAGGCGGCGGTGCCGTCGGCCATGACAACGAAGTAGCGGCTGTTTTGACCGTTTGTTGCGTTGATGATGTAGGCGGCTTCTGCCTCGCCGAGCGTAAGGGCGATCTTGCCTTCTTGTTCGGAGATGACGAGGAGAGTTTCGCCCGCGGCGAGGTTATCGGTCCAAGTACCGACGAACTTAGCGCTATCGCCATCGGCGAACGACGCGTGGAGTTTATCGCCGAGTTCGGGGTTCACATAATACGTTACCCCCCCCGCGGTCCGTGCCGCGGCACGGAGACGGGCGCCTGCAGGCGTGGTGTCGGTGAGGACGAGGATAAAGCCCTCGGTCTCTTCGAACCATGCAAGGGAGTAGGTCTTGTTGGTTTCGGTGGTGAGGTTATAGACGACCTCGCCGCCCGTCTTGTCGTTTGTGGTGGCCGATTTTACGGGATCGCCATTGATGACGAGCGTATTTGCGCCGATCTCAAGGTTGTTTTCACCGTCTTCGGCAACGGCTTCCCAAGTGCCCTGCACGGGAGCGCCCGTGGAATCTTGCTCGGGCGTTGCTTCGGGGAACTGAACGTTGGTGAGCTCTCTCACAGCGGTGATGACGATTTCGACCGCTTCTTTGCCGACCGTGAACGTGTAGGTGTAGTCCAACTTGTTTTCGGCGGGAGTCCCTTCAAGAGGTTCACCGTTCATCGTTGCGGAAGTAGCCGTGAGCGTATATCCTACAGCGGGACGTACCGACATAGTGAACCGTGTGCCCTCGAAAGCCTCGAATTCCGTTTCATTTTCGGGGATATTTTCGCCCGTAAACGTTACGACAGCATGGTTGGCCGTGATCGTGATTGGATATTGTTTCGTCACCTGGTATGTGGCGGTGAAATTGAGGCCTTCGGCCGTGAGCTCGAGCTCTGCCGTGTAGGGCTTGTTCGCACCATCGAATACGCCGTCTTCGTGGCCATCGATCGTCAAGCCAGTAACGGTCGCCTTATAGCCCTCGGGCACGTTGAGCGTGAGTGTGAGCTTGGTCCCTACGGGAAGCGGGGTGGCCTTACCCGCGGCGATCGTCTTGTCTTCGCCATAGGTAAGGGTGACATTGGTCTCGGGTTCATTGCTCTCGGGAAGCTCAACCGTGTAATTTACGGTCGCCATCTTCTCGTAGAGAAGGGTGAGCGTGAAGCTCGTTTCGGTGAGCTCTCTCGAAACATTGCCTTTGGTGCCGCCCCAATAAGTCATCGTGCCAGGGCTGGTGAAGTTCTTAAGAACCAAGCCGCTATACGTAACGCGATAGCCCTCAAGCGGTTCGAGATTAAGCGTGATCATCGTGCCGACGGGGAGATAGGTCTTCTTGCCGGGTTCGATCGGTGTGTTGTCTGCGCCGTAGGTGAACGTGACGCCTTGGAGCGCTTCATCGACGTTCTTTTCGAGAACGTATGTGATCGCAGCGACATGCTCGTATACGATCTTGATGTTCAGCCCGTTTTCACCGAGCGTGAGGTTCCCGAAGTTGCCGTGAGACCCTTCCTGGAAAATTATCTTACCGGGGCCGAAGAGACCCGTGACAGTGGCCTGATATCCCATGGGAGGATCGATGTGGAGCGAAAGCTTCGTGCCGACTGCGAGATAGACGCTCGTGGTGCTGTCGACCGTATAGGTCTGCCCGTTTTCGGTATAGGTGAACGAAAGGCCTTCGGTGGTTCCCGCATTGTTCACGAACGTGTAGTCCAACTTAGCGGCTTTCGACCAGATGACCTCAAGATTTAAGCCTTCGTCGGTGAGAAGTCCGCTATATTTGAAAGCGCCGCCATTTACATTCTTGAAAGTACCGCCATTCAAGGAGAAGTTCTTGAACTTGGCGCCGTTGATGATCGCCTGATAGCCCTCGGGAGCCATGACATAGAAGTAGACGATCGTATCGGTCGAAAGCGTAGTGGATGCGCCTATTGCAAAGTCGGAATCTTCGGCGAAGATGTCGTCGCCTTTTTCATCGGTGTACTTGAATGCGAACCCTGCGCCTTCGGGCTGTTCGCCTGTCACCTTGAGCGAGACGGTAACGATCTTATAGTAATCGATCACAAGGTCGAGGCCTTTCTCGGTGAGGGCTCTCTGCACACTGAACTTGCCCTTGTTGTTGAACGTTCCGCCGAGATTGACTCCCTCAAATATGGCGCCCTTGATCACCTGTTTGTAACCCGCGGGAGCCTCGGTGTAGAAGTAGACGATCGTGCCTGCGGGATATTCTTGGCCCGATACGATGTCTTCACCGTCGGCGCTGCCCAATTTGAAGATGGGCTGTTCGCCTTCGGGAGCGTTGTTTAAGGTGAGCTTGACGGTGACCATAAGCTTCTCGAACTCAGCGGCGATCGTGGCGTTGCCCATTTCAGGCGTGAGTTCGAAAGTAGCAGTCTTGTTGTCTTCGGAATACGTGATAGCCGTATCTGCGTCAAATTCCTCGGAGCCCGCGACGGTCACGGTAAGCGTCTTGATCTTGTAATACTTCGCTGCAGCGACGGTGACGGTGATCGTCTTGCCTTCGCTCTTGAGGTATTCGGTCTGTTCGGGATCAAGCGTGACGGTGCCGTTTTCGCCCGCCGTCGCATTGACCGTGTAAGCCCAAACGGCGGTGATGGCGACGTCGGTCTCCTCGAGCGTGAGTTCGGTACCGGCTGCTTTATAACCCTCTTCGTCTGCGATCTCGTAACCTTTGAATGTGTAGCCTGCCTGTACGGGCTTTGCGGGAAGGGTGTACTTGTCGCCTTTGACGAACTTCAGAGTAACATTCTCCGCTTCCTCTGCGCCGTCGTAGTCCAAAGTGAGGGTATGCGCCGCAAGAGTCTCAGCCTCAAGGGTAATGTTCGCCTTGAAGCCGCCGCTGAGCGTGTATGTGAACTCGGCCTTGGCATTATAGTCGTCTTCACTCTTGTGAGCCGTGAAACCGACGGGTTGACCGCCTGCGATGTTGACAACAACTTTCGTCAGGAGGTTGCCGTCTTTCGCCTTTACGGTGATGGTGTATTCAACGCCGTCGTCGACCGTGTATACGCCCTTAGCTTCGTCGAAATAGCAGAAGACGTCTTCGGCTTCTGCCGCCGCAGGTGCGACCGTGAACGTCGCGTTCTCGGAGAAAGCCTCGGCAGACGCGGAAACCGTCCAGACTTTTTGATATTCGACTGCAACGGTGAGATTTGCCTTGAGGGCAAGATCCTGGAGCGCATAAGCGCCGACGGAAGCGTTGGTTTTAACAGTAGCGTCTTCGCCCTCAAACGTGAGCGTGACGGACTTGACTCTGTAGCCTTCGTTGGGCGTTACCGTAATGGTAACGGGGGTATTGATGTCGTAATAGCCTTCGGTCGCCTGAGGCGCAAGGGTAACTTTGCCGTTGGCGCCTTCGGCTTCGGGAAGGGTGACGGCAACGAGCTCGATCCACTGCGCTTCGATCTCGATCTTCATCTCTTCGGGATCGTTGCTGTATGCGAACGAGAAGCTGTCGCCCTCGTTGAAGAGCTCTGCTTCGTCGGCATTGTCGGCAAGCGCAATGGCCGCGGCCGCAGCTGCGTTCTTCTCCGCAGGTTCGCCGTTGACCTTGACCGTCCAACCGTTGAAGCGGTAGGTCTTGCCGTTATCCGTGACATTTGCGGGATCGGCTTTGAAAGTATAAGTATAGATACCGCCCTCGAGCGCGGTTTCAAGATATCCTGCAGGATCGGCGACAACAACGCCCTGAACGTTGGTCCCGAATGTGGGCTGAGGCTTGACGGGCTCTTCGGCAAAGATGCTGATGAGCGTGTTGCCCGCAATGTTCTCAACGACGATCGCCTCATCGTTATAGATCTGTTTCTCGCCGCCGTTGACGGTGTAGAACACTTTTCTGCCGTCTGCGAGAGCGCCGTCTGCCTTGGTGAGGTTGACGGTAACGGTCTGGCCGGCGTAGAACTTTCTCTCGGCAGAGGTCTCGCCGTCGAACACGGCTTCACCGACGCCTTCGGCAAACGCGGCCTTGACGCCCGTGTCTTTCAAGCCGTACATTTCAAGACGGACGGTGTAGCGCTCGGCCTTGACGAAGCAGACGAAGATCGAGGTCTCGCCCGTGACCGTGACGGTGCAGGAATATGTGCCGTCTGTTTCGGTGAGATCGTCGGCGTTGACGCGTGCGCCGTTTACTGTGATATAACTGAACTTATAACCCGCTTTCGCCGTTGCGGTGACGGTAAGTTCGGAACCGTATGTATATTCGCCGCTCTCGAGCTTGGAGCCCGTGTCTTCGACGAGCGCGATCGAGGCTTCGCCATAGCCGTTGTTATTGCAAGCGAGCGAAACGGAGTAGGAAAGAACTTCTTCGTAAGGTTTGAATTCGACTGCGAACGTTGTGTTGCCCGCGATCTCGAACGTGTATCTGCCGCCGATGAGTTCGACGGGAACGGGTTCGTCGTCGCCGACCGTCATGGTGACGGACGAGACGACATAGCCGTCTTGCGCTTCCACAATGAGCGTGAGAGCCGTGCCTGCGAGATAGCCGGGCTTCTCGCCGACTTCCTTGTCGAGGGAGACGAAACCCATAGCGTCGGCGACTTCGGGAAGCGTTACGTTATAATATGTATCGTAGACGACTTCGATCGTCGTGTCCGCGTTCAGCGTGAAAGAAGCCGTGCCGTCTTGCGCAAGAGGCAGGAGCGCACCGTTCATATACACGCCCTGAAGGGTGTTCGTGCCGACGGGCGTAACGGTAAGGCTGATGAGCGTGCCTGCCTTGAGATCCTTTGTCGGGGTCTGGTTGACGGGCTGCCTGTCGGCCGTGAGCGCGATCTTGCCGAGCGAACCGTTGTTGATGACAGTGAGGTCGTAGAGTGCAACAAATTCGGCGACGACATATGTCTTCCCCGTGATGTTGAACTTGTAGACGCCCTCCGTGAGCTCTACGGGATCTCCGTTGACCCAAAGAGCCGAAACGGCCGAACCCTCTTTCGCCGTAGGCGTGACGGTGACCTCTTCGTTCTCCTTATACTGCGTCCCGCTGGCGGGTTTGGAAAGGACGATCTCTCCTTCGCCGCCCGAAACGTAGGTGGTAACGGTATATTTATAGGTATAGCTGACTTCGACCGTGGTATCCGCATCGATCGCAAAGGTGTAGGCGTTGTTTGCAAGGGCGACTTCTTCGCCGTTGACTTTCAGCGCCGCCTCATAGCCCTCGTTGGGCTCGACCGTGACGGTGACGGGGGTACCTGCCGTGTATTCTTCCCCGTAATTGGCCGCAGTGAGCGTGTAGTTGCCGAGCGACGCGTCGTTTACGTCGACGGAAACGGAGTACGCGGACTTGGGCGCTTCGGGTGCTTCAGCATTGTTGCCTGTCCCGAGGTCGCAACCGACGGCAAAAAGCGCGGTGCAAAGCAGGAACAAGGCACTGAAAACCACAACAAGCGTTTTCCTGAATTTGTTCATTTCTCCACTCCTTAAATTTCATTCGCTTATAATTTGACACAATATTACATTATAAGCATTGACATTTTATCACAAGGGTTTAAAGCTGTCAACAGGTTTTTTTAAAAAATCTCTTTTAAATTATAATTTTTTGCAATTTTACGCCCGATATTTTCCGTTTTTGGCATTTTTTTGAAGCAAAAAAAGCCCGCGCGTCCCTCTTTGGGGAAACACGGGCCAGACGGATAATACGGAAAAATTCAGTTTTATAAGCGTTGGCGCATGCGCATGGAATTGAGCACGGCGAGGAGCATCACGCCGACGTCGCCGAACACGGCCGCCCAAAGCGGAATAAATCCGAAGAGAGACAAAACCATGAGCGCGACCTTGATCGCGATCGAGAAGACGATGTTTTCCGTCACGATCCTGCGCGTCTTTTTCGCGGCTTTCACCGCCTTGGCAAGGGAGGAGAGATCGTCGCCCGCGAGCACGAAATCGCTCGCTTCGATCGCCGCATCGCTTCCGAGCGCGCCCATCGCCGCCGACACGTCGCTCACCGCCATGACGGGCGTATCGTTGATCCCATCGCCCACATAGAGCAACGTTCCGCTTTCTTTGAGCTTTTCGGCGCAGAGCGGCTTTTCTTCGGGAAGCAGATGCGCGCGGATCTCGTCGAGGGGAAGGCCGCGGAGGGTCTCCCGTGCCCTCGATTCGCTGTCGCCCGTGAGGACGGCGAGCGTTTTCACGCCCTGTTTTTTGAGCGCGGCAAGCGCGTCGCCTGCGTTTTTGCGGAGCGCGTCGGCGATCTCCACCTTTCCAAGCAATATGCCGTTTTCCGCCACATATACGGTCACGGCGTCGGTGACGGTCTCCTCCGCCTCTATGCCCTGTTCGCGCATGAGCCTCGAAGAGCCGACGAGAACGCGGTTGCCCTCTATTTCACAGGCAATGCCTCTGCCGGCGATCTCTTCCGCATGTTCGGCGGTGAAAGCCGTCGCCGTATCTTTGAATGCCTGCGCCAAGGGGTGCGAAGAACACTTTTCCGCCGCCGCGGCATATTGCAGCACTTTTTCGCCACCCATAACGTTCGCAACGGTGAATTTTCCTTCCGTGAGCGTGCCCGTCTTGTCGAAGGCGGCGACTTTTACGGCGGCGAGTTTGTCTAAATACACGGCGCCCTTTGCGAGCACTCCCTCTTTCGCGAGCGCGCCGACCCCCGAAAAGTAGGTGAGCGGCACTGAAATGATGAGGGCGCACGGGCAGGAGATGACGAGGAAGTTGAGCGCCCTCCCCACCCACAGCGCGAAATTATAATTTTGGAAAAGGGGCGGAACGAGAGCGATGACGAGCGCGAGCAACACGACGACGGGCGTATAGATACGGGCGAACTTGGTGATGAACTTCTCGGGTTTCGCCTTGGAAGCGGAAGAATTTTCCACGAGTTCCAGAATTTTTGCGACGGCGCTCTCCGCATAGGGGCGGAGCACTCTCGCCTGAAAGGGGTTCCCCTCGTTGACGCACCCCGCCAAAACCTCGTCTCCCGCCCTGACCTCTTTGAGATAGCTCTCCCCGGTGAGGGACTTGGTGTCGAGAGCGCTCTCGCCCTCTTCGACGATGCAGTCGACGGGCACTTTGTCTCCCTTGCGGATCAGGAGAAGATCCCCCTCTCCGAGTGCCTCGGGATCGACTTCTTCCTGACCGTCCGACGTGATGCGGACGGCGCTGTCGCTCTTCATCTCCATGAGTTTTCTGATCGCCCCGCGCGAGGAGCCGACGGCGAGCGACTGCAACAGTTCGCCGATGTCGTAGAGAAGTACGACGGCCGCGGCTTCCATGTATTCGCCGATCGCGATCGCCCCGACGGCGGCAATGAGCATGAGCAGGTTTTCGTCGAGCAGGAGCGAGGGATGAAAGCCGTCTTTGAACGCGCGGACGGCGTTCTTTCCCGCGTTCACGGCAACTTCCCAGCCCGCGGCGAGGAAAGCGACGAGCCAAAAACTCACGCCGAGAGAAAAAGCCCAGCGTTCATCGGTGCCGAATAAAATCGTGAAGACGAGCCCCGCGAGAAAGAAGACCGCCGAGACCGCGATGGAGACAATCTCCTTTAAATGGCTCTCTTTCTTTTCGGGCGCGTTGCCGTCGACGATCTCCACTTCTTCGAAATGCGAGATGACGTCCACAGCCTTTTCGAATGCTTCGGCGCTCTCATAGGTGAGACTAACCCGCTGATTGATGAAATCCGCCGCGGCATGGCTCACGCCGTCTATGTTTTCGAGTTCTTCGCCGAGCTCTGCCGCGCAGGCGGCGCAGTCGAGGCCGCGGATCCTGATGACCTTTTCCATAATTCCTCCCTATATGTGGCAGTGCAGGTGCGCGCATGCGAGTTCGAGAACGGCTACGACGTGCTCGTCGTCGAGGGAGTAGAGAATATTCTGCCCCTCCCGTCTCGATTTGACGACGCCGTTCGCCTTGAGAAGGCGCAGCTGGTGGGAGACCGCGCTCTGCGTCGCCCCGACGGCCTCCACAATGTGCAACACGCACATTTCTCCCTGTCGGAGTGCGAATAAGATCTTCAGGCGGCAGGGCTCGGAGATCGCCTTGAATACGGCAGCGACCCGCGCGATATCCCCGTCTTTCGGCATATTTGCCCGCGCTCTCTTCGCCGCAAGCTCATGTTCTTCTTCGTGATCGCAAACTTTCATATGCACCTCTTATATCAATATATGAATAACTGTTCATATATTACCATAAAGAAAAAACGCCTGTCAAGCGTTTTCGGGCGGAATTTCAAGATTTTTCGGGGAAATAAATTTTTTTCCGCGCAGATATTGCAGTTTTCCGTCGGGGAAGAGCGTAAGTTCCTTGGCGAGAAGACGCTGGCGGGTCATATGCAACCTGCGGTTGAGCGCGCTGTCGCCGTATTTTCCGTCACCCAGCACGGGATGTCCCAAAAAGGCGAGATGCGCCCTGATCTGGTGCGTCTTACCCGTATGGAGCGTAACGCGGAGGAGAGAAAAGGCGGCGTTCCGGTCGAGCGTCTCGTATTCCGTCACGATCTTTTCTCCCCGCGGCTCTCTATATATGCGCACGGTCGCCGTCTTCCCGTCTTTGACGAGATATGCCTCCGCCACGGCGCAAAGCGGCTCCATATGCCCCGCCACGGCGGCGAGATAGACCTTTTCCGTCTTCCTTTCGCGGAAACAGCCGAGGAGTTCTTCTTCCGCATCCGCGTTCTTTGCAAAGACCATGAGGCCGTCCGTGTTGCGGTCGATCCGATGGATAAAATACACGGGATATCGTTCGTTTAACGCCGAAAAGACGGCCTCGGCGTTCACGCCGCTCTCCTTGTCGGCGACGACGATATTGTCGTCCTCATAGAGCACCGTGAAAGCGCGCTTTTCCTCCTGTGCAGGGGTGAGGAAGTATTGCACGACGTCCCCTTTTCCGAGAGGCATGTCGCTCCTGACCCGCACGCCGTTGACGCGGATATTCTTCCCCTGCAAGAGGGAGCGGAACGCGAAAGAGGCCTGCGCGTTCACGTCATCGGTGAACTTTTTCAAGGTGTTTTCTTCTTGTACGGTGTACGTTTTCAATGAGATCCCTCACAAGCAAAAATGCAACGGCGGGCAGAGCGGCAAAGAGCGCGTAAACGACGCCGCCCGTCAGCAAAAAATACGTAATATAGCACAACAAAAGGGCCGAAACGGTTTGGAAGAGCGCATAGGCGAGGGCGCGTTTGGCTCCCACTTCCCGCGCCGTTGCGGCGACCGCCGACACGCAGGGCGAACAGGTGAGAATGAAGACGGCAAACGCCGCCGCACTCGCCTTTCCGTAGGGAAATACGCCGAAAAACATCTCGATCGCCCCCGCAACGTTCTCCTTTGCAACGAGGCCTGAAAGCGCCGCATAGGCGACGCGCCAATCCCCCATGCCCGCAGGCGCGAACAGCCATTTAAGTCCGCCGCAGAAAAAAGCGAGCATGCTATTTTCCGCCGAAACGAGATGAAATGAAAAGTCGAACGAGGAGAGCGCCCACGAGACGATGAGAAAGCACAAGATCACCGTCGCCGTCTTTATTATAAACTGTTTAAGCTGAAAGAGCAAGCTTTTCAAAACAAAAAACGCGTTCGGGATCTGAAGGGGGGCGAGTTCCATCAAAAAGGGCGGCCGCTCTCCTTTCAGAAGCATCGCCGTGAGGAAAGAGAGCAGTACGCCGACGCAATACAGCCCCACGACGGCGGGAAAGGGATCTCGGAAAAAAGAAGAGGTCAGGGTCAAAAATACGGGCAGTTTTGCGCTGCACGGGATGTAAGGCAGGCACAATATGGCCCTCCTTTGCAACTTTTTGTCGTCAAGCCCGCGCGTTGTGAGCACGGCGGCGGCAGTGCAGCCGAAGCCCATCAACAGCGAAAAAACCGCTCGTCCGTTGAGGCCTGCCCGCGAAAAGAGCCCGTCGGTGAGATAGGCGAGACGGCTCAGGAGCCCGCTCTCCTCGAAGACGATGAGAAAGAGATAGAGCATGCCGATCTGGGGCAGAAAACAGAGGACGCTCCCGAGGCTTCCCAATATGCCGTCCTTGACGAGGGAACGCACGGCGGGCACGGGGATCTTTTGCGCATATCCGCCCAAAAAATCGGAGAAAAAGCTCTCGACCGCCCCCTTCATCGCGTCCCCGGGAAGTCGCGGCGCAAAGGTAAGGAAGAACACGAGCAGCATCACGGCCAAAAAGAGCGGAACGCAGAAAAAACCGTTCAGAAAAAATCGGTCCGTCCGTGTAAGTCCCTCTCGGGGCGGCCGAAACGCCCCCTCCAAGCTGATTTCTGCGGGAAGGACGGCGGGGACGGACGTCTCCACTGCCTGCAAAAGTTTTTGTTTGAGATCCTTTTCTTCCGCAAAGAGCACCTGGACGTTGAGACGGCGGGAAAGCTCCTTGCCGTCGACGGCGCCGCCGCCCCGCAGAAGTTGTTTTCTCTTGGTGAGGACGACAACCGTCTTTCTTCCGCCCGCCACCGCGCGAAAGAGCGCAAGCGCCCGCCCGAACCCCGCACATTCGGCAACAAAGACGACCGTCGCGTCCCTTTCCGCCGCAATATAGTCACGCGAGATTTTTTCTTCCATGCTCAGCGCGTCGAGCGAATAGATGCCCGGAAGATCGCATACGGTGACTTTTTTTCCGCACAGCACGGTCTCTTTTTCGAGCACCCCCACCGTGACGCCGTGCCAATTCCCCACCTTGGCATGGCCGCGCGTGAGTTTGTTGAAGAGCGTACTCTTCCCCGCATTCGGATTGCCGACGAGCAGAAGTTTCAGCGGACGGGACATATCTCGACCTCCGACGCAACGCTCTTTCCGAGCGCCACTTTCCCGCTCGCCGACGACAAAAGAAATGTTTTACGGAAAAAAGACGTTTTTAGGAGTTTTATCCGTGCGCCCGCATAGATCCCGAGCACTTTGAGCCGTTCGCGGAGCGCTTTCTCCGCGCAAACGGACAAGACGACTGCAACGTCGCCCCTCTCCATATCGCATATGTTCATGCTAATAAAAAATGCGGGCGGGGCGATTTTTATGCCCGTCCGCATTCTCCGCCGCCCTCTTTTCAGGTACGGTCTGTCTCGTGTACTTCCCTGTTTCCCTGCAATTTCAAGGCGCCGTTCGTGATGATCGGCGAGATGATGAGCCAAAGAGCCGCGAGCGCGATCAGCGAATAGACGATGATGGAACCGATGGCTCTGGGTCCTTGAAAGATCGCAGATACGAGGTTGAAATTGAAGATCCCGAAGAGTCCCCAATTTAGCGCGCCCGTAAGCACAAGGATATAAGAGATGATGTTTGCAATGACCATGTTTTCCCTCCTGCAAGCAGTTTGAGCGATGAGGAAAAGTTTATACATGGAAAACCGCCGACGGCTTGTCGGCGGTTTTCTTCATTATTTCTTATCGTTCTTTTTCTTGCCCTTGAGCTTGTCGAGATCGACCTCTTCCACGTTCTTTTCGGGGGGCTTGACCACGAAGAGCACGACGATGGCGACCGCGAGCACAGCGGAAACGGCGAAGAGCACAACGGAAGTGACGTTGTTCCTCAGCCAATCGATCTGGCCGGGCGTGACGTCGACGGGGTTGCGGATGTCGATCGCCTGATAGGCCGCTGTCTCGGTGTTCGCGAGGTAGGAGTCGATGAGAAGAAGTTTAACGACGTAGTACCCGCTCTTCTGGGGCGTGAACGAGCCGGGTGTGGTGCCGGGGTTCCAGTTGTAGTCGTTATCCGTTCTGCTCCAAGCGTCTTCATCTTCCTTGGAGACGTCGGAATTAAACTTGCGGATCTCGGTGAAACAATCCTTATAATTGTCGTCGGTGAGATACTTTTCCGCGTCCTCGACGAGCTCGTCGTAGGTAAGCTTACTGACGCCCTCTTTGAGCTTGGTCTCGTCGAAATAGTAGAGCGTGTACTCACGGGTACTGCTGCCGTATGCCACGATGTCGAAACTCGAGATGGAGTACGACGTACCGCGGTAGCCGATGCTCTGCGCTTCCATGTCTTCGATAACGGCGCCCGTATAGTTGACTTCGATCGTAAAATCGGGAATTTCTTCGATATCCCAGATGTTGCTCGAGGAGAGGGTGGTGAGCCTGAGGTTGTTATCGCCCTCGTCGAGATACATCTGCATCGTATTGCCCGCGGCGTCTGCAGCCATGACGCGGAACTTATACGTGCCGGGTTCCTCGATCTCGAAGCGGAGATTGTTGTAGCGAAGGCTTGTCTCGGACGAGGCGGATGAACCTTCGGCAACGCCCGGTTTGTAGTAGTAGATGCTGAATCTCAAGTTGCGATAGTCGGCATAGTCGCTGGTAATGAGGTCACGGAGGGAGGGAAGATAGAAGTAAGCCCCGTCGCCCGCGCTCACCTTTTCGGCGGCTTCGTCGAGCTGTTGCTGGTAGTTGTTTACAACTTCGTCGTAATTATCGGCCTTTACGTTCGCTTTCGTCACCGTACCCGTCTCTTCGTCTGCGGTCTCGGTGGGCGTGATCACGGTGTAGTGAGGCGCCTCTTTTTCGAGGTCGATGAGAATATAGTCAAATCCGTCGAGCGTGCGTACAACGTCCGCGTCGGGATCGGCATACCAGGTGAGATAGTAGTAATAGTCACTCGTGGCGCCGTCTCTGCCGTCGTCGATGGTAAAGCGGATCGAGACGTACTCTTCCTCTCCTTCGGTGTTTTCGTTCTTGGGCAGGAAATAGTTATTGGTGTAGAGCTGCTGATAGCCGTCTTCCTTGTTCTGCTGCTCGGTGAGGTTTGGCTTGACCCACACGCCGTCTGCTTTCTTTGCCATGTAGTAATAGCGGGAGACGGAAAGGCTGTCGTCGCAGACGTCCATGACTTCGTAGTCGAGATCGTATCTCTGGCCGAGCGTGAACGCGTACACGCTCTGGTTGAGAACGAGGGCGGGAGCCGCGTTGTCTTCCACGGTACCATCGGAATAGAGCACAGTGCCGTCTTCATCGGCCTTGACCGCGCCGTTCTCCTTATAGGCGTTGCCCTTGGTCACTTTGAGCGACTGCCTGTTGAGGTCTTTCATGAGAACTTTCTGCGGCTTCGAGGCATTTGCGGGCATCTCCGCCTTGAACGTCATGGGGACGTTCGCATTGCTCGAGGTGCGGTATTCCATGAAATAACCGCCGACATTGGTGAGCTTGGAGTGCTCGGCGTCTCCGAGCGTCTTGCCGTTGAGCGTGAGGGCAAATTCGCCCGCGCTGCATCCTTCTTCGGAGAAAGCAAGGGTGATGTCGCCTTTCGGGTTTTCGATAAGGCAGCGCTCCGTGTCGCTCTCGGGCGCATAATCTTTATGCTCGTCGTCTTGCAGGGACGCGTCTTTCAGATAAGCGTACAGCCCGTCCGCCGTATTTTTGAAGATGACTTCGTTGACGGACTTGGCCTCTTTCGTGACGTTTTCCTCGGCGCTCGAGAAAGAGACGGTGAAAGTTTCGAAATTGACTTCGGGGAAAGAGAACGTCATGGTAAAATACTGCAACGATCCCCCCTCGGCGTCTTCCGCGTCGCTCTTGACGTTGACGGGAAGATACCACTTGAGCGCAAGATCTTTATGATATTCGACTGTCCCTTCCTTGCGGCCGTTCTCGGCAAGAACGAGCGTGACGTAGCCGAAAGGCTCTTCCGCCTCGGCGTCGGCCGTGCTCGCGGCGTATGATCTCACCTCGCCGCCCGTCATCGCCCAGAAGATAGACGTGGGGCGCACGGTGACGGCGCCCGCTTCCACAGAGGGCATGAGCGCTCCGACAGCCAGCCCCAACAGAAGCGCCAGGAGGGCAAAGCATGCTACGATCGTAATAAAACGTGTTTTAACCTTATTCATGATAACTAGCTCCACGCGGATATACCGCACGATTATCTCGTTTTATTTTACAATAAAATTCACCGCTCGTCAAGCGGTATTTGCCTCTAAGTTACAAGAAATTAAAAATTTCGCAGAAATTCCACACACATTCACACGAGGTTGCACCGTTCAACGTCGAATTCTCTCCACGGAGTCGCGTCGGGCGGAAAGGCGACGAAGCGCATGCGTTCTTTTGTGACGGGATGGGTAAAGGAGAGGGAATACGCCCAAAGCGCGAGCTTTCCTTTCTGCGCCGTGTCTCCGCCGTAGCGCATGTCGCCGAACACGGGATGTCCCGCGCCCGCCGTCTGTACCCGTATCTGATGGCTGCGCCCCGTATGCAGTTTGATCTCCGCGAGCGAATATTTGCCAAGCGATGCGAGCGTTCTGTAGTCGAGGCAGGCATACTTCGCCCCATCGGTGCCCTGCGGACAGAGATAGACCATGTTGTTGACGGCGTTCTTTTTCAGCCAGCCCTCGAGTTTCCCCTCGGCGGGTTCCATCGTGCCGTTTAAAACGGCGAGATATTTCTTTTCGAAATCCCCCGTCTTCATCTGCTCGGAGAGGCGGGAGGCGGCTTTCGACGTCTTTGCGAACACCATCACGCCGCCCGTGGGCCTGTCTAACCTGTGCACGAGCCCCAAATAGACGTTGCCCGTCTTTTGATATTTTACTTTGATGTAATCCTTTAAAATATCGAGAAGATTTTCGTCCTTGCTGTCGTCGGGGCAGCATGCGAGGTTCTGTTCTTTCAGAACGACGAGAACGTGATTGTCTTCGAATAAAATATTTTCGGTGATATCAGCCATGAATGTAGATCCCTCCCGCGCCGCACGGAAGGCAGATGCCCTCTTCGGTGGGCAGCCCGACTTCGTACGCCTCAATGTCCCCGCCGCCGAGCGCGAGAGACAGAATATTTTGCAGAACAGCGGGTTGCAAGCCCGTCGTATAGCTGTTGATGAGAAAGAAAAGAGGCTCGTCCGAAAGAAGCTGCGCGCACAGCTTCACGAACGGAAAGAGCTCCGTCTCGATCTTCCACATTTCCCCGCCCGGGCCCCTTCCGTATGAGGGCGGATCCATGATAATGCCGTCGTAGCGGTTTCCCCGCCGTATCTCGCGGAGCACGAATTTTTTGCAGTCGTCAACGATATAGCGGATCCCTCCCGCGACGCCCGAGAGCCGCGCGTTTTCGCCTGCGCGTTCGACCATGCCCTTGGCGGCGTCGACATGAACGACTTCGGCCCCCGCCTTGGCAAGCGCGACGCTCGCCCCGCCCGTGTAGGCAAAGAGATTGAGGATCTTCGGTCTCTTCCCCTTTGCCACGGCGGCTCTCACGAGCGCGCCCGTCTTTTCCCAATGGTAGGCCTGTTCGGGGAAAAGCCCCGTATGTTTAAAGCCCATGGGCTTTATTTTGAATGTGAGGTCTTTGTAGCCGATGTTCCATTCCGGGGGGATCGGGCGGCGGTATTCCCACGCCCCCCCGCCCTTATCGTTGCGGCGGTATACGGCGTCGAATCCGAGGGAGAAGAGGTCTCTTTGTCCCTGCCATATGACCTGCGGATCGGGACGGAGAAGCGTGATATCCCCCCACCGTTCCAACTTATAACCGTCTCCCGTAGCGATGACGGAGAACTCTTTCCAACCGTCGGCAATGCGAATCATGGTTCTATTATAATAAAAAAGAAAGTATTTGTAAAGGAAAAAACGCCGTATAGAGAAATTTCCCTCTTGCATCCGGCCGCACCCTCGGCTCCCCTCGAGGAGGAGCTGTCGCCAAAGGTGACTGAGGTGGGGCCGTCCCCCAAACCCTCCCCCTGTAGGGGGAGGGTGGCACGGCATAGCCGTGACGGATGGGGGGGATAAGGTGTGCATGTCCCCCCACCACCGCCTACGGCGGAGCCTCCCCCCAAAAAAGAGGAGGCTTTCTCCGGTCGTTGCCCACCCCCTGAATCCCCCTCCTCGGGAGGGGGCAGGTAAGCGGGCCGAACAAAGAAATGTTCGAAATTGATTTTTTTATTTCTTGAAGATCATCACCGTGAAACTGTACGGCGGGAGCGTGAGCGAGGCGGGAGCGGCGGGAGCGATCTCCTCGGGCGAAATGAGCGTCGGGTTTTCTACGGTGTTATACTCGTCCGGTTTGCCCTCGAGGCGTATGATCCGCGTCATGGCGCCGAAATCGACGTCGGCCGTCACCTCGGCCTGTACTTCCCTCCCGTTTGCGTTGACGGCCTTCACAAAATAAGTGCCGTCACGCTCCGTCACCGAAGCGTATACGCCCTTTTCGTCCGTCACCGTTTTGAACGCCTTATTGCCCGTATATTGGCTATAGAGAAGCTGCACATAGTAGCTCGCCGAGCCGTAAGCCGTCTTTCCGTCGAACCAGATCATATCGGGACACCACTCCGTATAGCCGAGACGGGCAAAGAGAGGCGCAAAAGATTTCATGATAACGACGTCGGAATTGCGCTCCATGCCCGTCATGAACGCGGCCTCTGCGAGCGCGCCTTCCCAACAGTTGGACTGCGGTGCATTGAACCCCGCCGCCCCCGATCCCGGGACATGGGCCGCATACTCGCCCGCATACACCGTCCCGATGCGGGGATAACTGTCATAGACGTCCACATGGTCATACATCCACTGCGGCGAGACATAGAAGTGCTCGTCGGAGACATAGACGAAATTGGGATTTTTTTGAAGATTTTCCCGCGTCCATTTCCACGCGTCGCGGTGAGACTCTGTATCGACGGTGGGTCCGACGGTGCCCACGATCTTTATATCGGGATATTTTTCGTGAATGCGCCGCTCAAAGAGCTCGAAACGCTTATAAAATTCATTGGGAGCGGGTTTCCCCGTATCTTTTTGAACGGGGGAAGCCTCCCACTGCTCGTTTCCGACGCCGAGCATTTCAAGGCCGAAAGGCTCCGGGTGCCCCATGTCCGCGCGGACTTTCCCCCATACGGTGTCAACGCCGCCGTTTGCGAATTCGATGACGTCGAGCGCTTCCTGGATGTAAGTCTCCAACTCGGGGCTGCCGAGCGGGACGAATTCGGTGGACATGTATTGGCACGCGATTCCGACGGAAACGACGGGAAGCGGCCTTGCGCCGAGGTATTCGCACAGACGGAAATATTCGTAATAGCCCACGCCGAGCGTCTGGCCGTAGTGCGAATAATCGGAACGCCAATTCGTTTCGGGCCCCGTCGCATGCACCGCCCAGCGGTTCCAATTCTGCTTTCGGCGCTCGACGGGTCCGATGGAATTTTTCCAGAGGTATCTGTTTGCGAGATCGTTCCCCTCGACGACGCATCCCCCGGGGAAGCGCAAAAATCCCGGGTTCATCGCCTTCATCAGTTCGACGAGATCGCGTCTGAACACGCCGAGCACGGCATTTTCGGGCATCATCGAGAAAGCGTCGATGTGCAACGTTCCCGCCTTTTCGAGGAGAAAACGGAACTGCGCCCGTTCGGCGTCCTGTTTCGCCTTGACGGTAAAAGAATACTTGTGCCATTTGCCGTCCGTCACGATCTTGATCTTTCTCCCGGCGAGCATGACGTCCGCGCCGAACACGCCCACGCGCACCGCGCCTCGGTAATCGTAAGAGCGGGCATAGAAAGAGATCTTGTAGCCGAGCCCCTTGGTGAGATAGATGCCGTCGTACGCCTTGTTGGAGACGCCCGCGCCGTCCGTTTGCGTCTCCACGCGCATATAGTGCGGATTTTCGGGGAAGAGCGCTCTGTCCGTCTTGATCTTGAGCGACACTTTCGCATGCGCGGGAGAGACTTCCCAGCCATACCCGCCGTCTTCGTCTACAATGTAATGGTCCCATTCGCCGTGAACGTCTTTGGCCTCGAAATTGCGGTTCTCGAGCATTTCGGCATACAGTCCGCCGTCAAGCGCATAGTTGAGATCCTCGAAAAACAGGCCGACGCCGCCCGCCGCAACGGGTACTTTGCCCTCCTGTGTAAATGATATCTTCATGCAAACGCTCCTTATACTTTTTTTGATTTTCATTGATTATAACACAAAAATCCCCCGAGGAAAATTCTTTTCGGGGGATTTTTCAAAAAAAGTTTTCTCTTTATCGTTCAACCGTCCGCACGGCGCTTACCCGACCCTCTTGCCTTTACAAAGATGGCGCAGAATGCCTATAACGAGCAAGAGCGCGGCGAAAATCAAAAATTGTACCGAAGAGGCATAGTTCACGTCGTAAGTGTCAAACACTTCGAGATATTGGTTGCCCATCACGACGCCGAGCGCGAGGTTGAGTACCGCAAGCCCGAACGCGACGCAGGAAAAGACGAGGAAATGCCGCTTTCCGCCCAGCGTTTCCTTGAGAACGAGTTCGCGCACGAAAAGGGCGATGAAAGCGACCGCGCACAGGCGCACGAAAATGAGCACGGTGCCGACGGCGATCATGGGTACGGGATCGATCGCGACCGCCATGCTTTGCGCGTCCGCCGCCCCGCATACCGCGGAGAGCATCTGCAAAACGGACATATCCGTAATAGAGCCGACATTGACTGCCACGCTCGCATGCGAGATCATATACAGCGAGACGCCGCCGAAAATGACGCCGAGGAGGGAAAGGATGAGCCCTTTGGCATTCCCTTTCTGCAAGAGGGACTCCCCGCGCATGGCGACGCGGCAGAGAACGGAAAGCGCCATAAACAGGGCGGAGACGCCGAGGCCCGCGCCCGTCGCTCCGTTCAATGTGACGGTAAACTCAACGGAAACATCCTGCTCCACGGCGCGGACGCGCATATATTCGAGCGCAAGAAGCATGCAAGCTCCCGCCAGATAGCTCAAAAATGCGCCGATCGCCGCTGTCGTATATCCCTTTTTGGATCTGCCCGCCGTAAAATTCACATAGCGTACGACGGCGATGACGGAAAAGAGCGGAACGAGGACCATAGTCGCCGCGGCGGTCAATGTGCCGAGAGCGGCGAATATATAGGCGCTCGTAGCGGTATAGGAACTCTCGAGAGAACTCGTGAAAAGGGCGATCTCGGAGTAGATATCGCCGAAATAGGCGTAGACGGAAGTCCCCGAGAGCATGCTGCCGAGAAAACTTCCGAGCCCCTCTGTCCCTGTGACGGAAGAGAGCGCGCCGAGATCTGCGGACATGCCCGTTCCGAGGAAGAAAGTGAAGAGGAAGACAAAGAAAACGCCGATCATCGCAAAGACGCCGCTCAAAAGCCTGAGCTTGCTCTTTTTCTCTTCCCAACCGACGGCTTTTTCATCCGCACCGGCGGGCGCTTCGGGCACTTCGGGCACTTCGGGCACTTCGGGCACTTCGGGCACTTCGGGCACTTCGGGCACTTCGGGCGAACCGCCCTGCAGTTTTGCGCCGCAACTGCTGCAAAACTGCGCGTCCGCGTCGCTTTGTTTCCCACATACGGGACAAATCATAATTCTCTCCTTTTTGCAAATCTGCATTTTAAGTTAAGTATATTATAGCACGGCGCCGCCAAAAAGCAAGGGGAAAAGTTAAATTTTCCCTAAGATTTTCTAGCGATATACGCTTCGCGGCCCCCCTCTTCGACGGAGTGGGCAATATATGTGATATGGTCTGCGGCACGCTCGAGATTGCCGACGAGGTTGATGAACACGCTCGAATTTCTCGGGTCGCACTTGCCCTCGTTGAGCCTGTTGATATGCGCTTCCACGAGCGCCCGCCTGTCGGCGTCGATCTCGTCTTCGAGCGCGTCAAGCTCGGGAAGCCGTCCGCGGTCGTTGTATAAAAAAGCGTCCGCCGAGATGGTGTAGAGGGCGCGGATCTTCTCGTACATGGCGCCGAGCATCTGCAAAAATTCGTCCGAAAAGACGAGGGCGTCCTCCTCGTAGCGGCGGGTGTATTTGGTAACATTGTCGGCGAGCTCGCCTACGCGCATGATGTCGTTGAGCACATAGTGCAGTTCGGAGATCATGCGTTCTTCCTCGAAAACGAGGGGCTGCGCCGTAAGCTTTACGAGATAAGATACTCCCCGCATGTTGGCGGCGGCGAGTTCGGCGTTCCGCGCGTTGATCTCTTCCGTAACGGAGACGTCCTTTTGCAAAAAGGCGCCGAAAGCCTTGTCGAGCTCCGCCATTGCAAAGGCAAACACTTTCCCCGTCTCGCGGTACATATAGTTGAGGGCAACGGACGGCGTGCGCAGAAGGCGTTCGTCCAGCTCGGCATAGAGCGGCTCGGCGTTTTCCTCTTCCCTCTTCTTTTCGGGGACGATATGCTCGGCGAGCCATACAAATCCCTTGATAAAGGGCAAAAAGAGGAGAGTATTTACGGTGTTGAACAGCGTGTGGAAGAGTGCGATCTGCATCCCCGGCGCCATGTCCGTCTCCCCGACGATCATCGAGCCCGAGGGGATCACGCCGCTCAGTACCGTGTCCGCAAAGCCCGTCCAAAAAACGAGAATGACGGTAAAGATGATCGCGCCGAAGAAGTTGAAGAGGAAATGAATGAGCGCCGCCCTCTTTGCCCCCGAACTCGCCCCGAGCGCGGAGATGAGCGCGGTGACGCACGTGCCGATATTGGAGCCGATGATGATAAAGAGCGCCGCGTTCCCCCCGTCCCCTATCGTCAGCCCCGTGGAGACCATGGTGAGAATGATGGCGTTTACGGCCGTGGAAGATTGCACGAGCGCGGTGATGACGATCCCGATGAGAAGAAGCAAGAGAGGATTTTTGATGACGTGCAGGACATCGGAAACGGCAAGATATGCTTCGCTTCCCGCCTCAAACGTGAGCGCTCCCGACATGAATTTGAGCCCCACGAAGATGATGCCGAAGGCCGCCACGGCAGAGCCGAGGGTGACGACGCGCTCCTTTTTGGAGAACATTGTCATGAGCACGCCGACGGCGGCGAGAATGAAGAAGAAAACGGTGATGTCCGAACCGCCGAGGGCGATGACCCACGCGTTGAGCGTCGTCCCGACGTTCGCGCCCATGATAACGGCGGTCGCCTGAAAGAGAGACATGATGCCCGCGTTCACGAGACCGACGACCATGACCGTGGTAAACGCCGAGCTCTGTCCGAGCACGGTGACGGCCGCGCCGATCCCCACGCCCGCAAAACGGCTGTCCGCCGTCTTGCTCAGCATCTTTCTGAGTTTGCCGTGCGCGAGCTTTGTCATATTCTCCGAAAGCATTTTCATGCCGACGAGAAAGGTCCCCATGCCGCCGAAGATCTGCAATATGATTTTAACGATATCCCATGCGTTCATATGTCTTGTCCCTCATGCTATCCGCAAACGGTTTTTATTATAACAAGAACATGCGCCTCTTGTCCCCTCTTTTTCACAAAATTGAATCCATGTTCACGCTTTGCACCGAAAAATTTTTTTAAAAGGCGTCTTTTTGACGCATTCTTAAGGGAAAGAGGCCTTAAAAATTCTTTTGTATCCGAAAAAGGCGCGTGAAAAAGCTTGATTTCGTCGGCCGACTTTGTTATAATACAGGAGTTACGAGGAGTAGCGCAGTTTGGTAGCGCGCTTGGTTCGGGACCAAGAGGTCGCGTGTTCAAATCACGTCTCCTCGACCAACAAAACGGACTGTCGCAAGACGGTCCGTTTTGTTATGAAAACAAGCGGCCTCTTGCGGACCGAACCAAGAAAAAAGGTCTCCCGAAAAAGATCGCATCGCGAGATTTTTCGGGAAAAGGAGCCGTGGCGGCGCGTTTGTTGCCCTTGCCGCGTACGGCAAGGGCTCGGTGCAGAGCCCACGGCGACGCGGTCGCGTGTTCAAATCACGTCTCCTCGACCAACAAAACGGACTGTCGCAAGACGGCCCGTTTTGTTATGAAAACAAGCGGCCTCTTGCGGACCGAACCAAGAAAAAAGGTCTCCCGAAAAAGATCGCATCGCG
>CANQHG010000013.1 GCA_947623655.1 uncultured Clostridia bacterium
TTGCTCGGCCTACGGCCTTCGAAAAGAAAGTGTTCGAGGGGTCGGTTTATTACATTTCCAAGCCTTATCACCCCACGAACTGAACTTCCTTGAAAGACAACGAGGCGCAGGTATGCGCCGAATTGGGTCGCTCACGGCGGAAGTAAATTCCGCCTGAGGCACGTGATGTTGGAATGGTTTCGAACATTTCTTTGCTCGGCCTGCGGACGCGTAGGGCGTCAGCCTGCGCGTCATCCTACCCCGCGCGTCATTCTGAGCGAAGCGAAGAATCTCGCGGGCCTACGAAAAGAAAGTGTTCAAAGGGGGTGCGGGCGGCGTCATGCTGAGAACAGGAGCTGTACGCAGTCCGTGAAAGATGTACCGAAGCATCTCGCCGCATGTTTTACGTTTGCCCCGCGAAATTCTAACTTCGTCGCTACGCTTCTCGTGCCGCCCTTCGACGCCATAAAGAACGTGCGGGCGGGGCGAGTTAAGGATTGTGACTCCGTTCTGCATCCATATCTCAGAATGACGCGGGGCGCTTTCTGTCCCCCTCAGTCTCGGCTTACGCCTCGCCAGCTCTTTCTTGGGGGAAGCCAAGCAATAGTCACCTGCCGCGCCGCATCGGAAGACGACCTGTATCGGCGACCACGGTATAACTTCCCCGTTTCTTCCCATACTGCGGACGGGAGGGAGACATGAAAGAGGAAAAATCCGCGTGTGAAATCGCTTGGGAACTCTTTGAAAAGACGGGAAATCTGAGCTATTACATGCTCTATAAGAGATTGAAATAAACCATGGAATTCAAGACGGACGCGCTCGTTTTAAGGAGCGCGGACTATGGCGAAAACGACAAGATCGTCACCCTTCTGACTGCCGAAAAGGGCAAGCTCGCCGCCGCGGTCAAGGGCGTGAAAAAACCGACTGCAAAGCTCAATTTTGCGGCGCAGCCCTTTTGTTTTGCCGAATATGTGCTCGCCGAAAAGGGCGCAAGGCGCACTGTGACGGGCGCGAGCCTGCACGACGGGTTTTTTGCTCTCCGCGAAGATATCGCGGCGTTCTATGCGGCGACTTGCGTCACGCAGGCATGCGACCTCATCCTCTACGAGGGGATGGCGGGGGGCGAGCTCCTCGTCTGTGCGGTGCAGGCGCTCGGAGCGCTCTCAGACGGAAAAGGCGCGGGAGCGCTCGTTCTATTTTTGCTGAAAGCGCTCTGCCTCGCGGGCTATCCCGTCCGCGCGGGCGCATGTCCCGTCTGCGGAGCAACGCCCTCGGGCCGCATGAAATTCGACATGGAAGCGGGCGTTTTTACCTGTTCCGACCATTCGGAGGGCGTGCCCGCAAGCGAGTCGACCTATCGCGCCGTCCGTGCCGCGTATGCGGGCGAAGAGGGAACGGACGACGGGAATTTGAGGGCCCTGCGTCTTCTCGGTGCGTATTTTTCGCTGAAAACGGATGCGACGCTGAAAGCGCTCGAGGGATATCTCCGTCTTTTGCACCCTTTACATTGAAAATAAATTGAGAAAAGCCTTGACGGGAAAAGATGAAAGGATTATAATGGAAATACACAGGAAAGGAGACTTTAAATGGACAACGAAGAGATGAACGAAGGCGTTACGATCGGAGACGTCTTCCGTGTCCTCAAACGAAAGATATGGTGGATTTTGGGCGCGGCGGTGCTCTTCACTGCCTCGATGATCCTTCTCTTGGAGTTTCTCGTAAACCCGCTGCTCGCTACATATTCCATGGAATTCAGGCTGATTTTCCCCTCGGAGGGGAACAGTACATATCCCGACGGTTCGCCGTTCTTCTATCAGGACATCATTTCGCGCGATTCGCTCGCCGCGGCGAAAAATTCAGACAACGCTTTTTCGTCGATCGATATCGAAAAGATGAATAAAAACGGCCATATCGCCATCGAAGCGGAGACGGAAACGGTCAACGACGTCAAGGTGTATACGGGCAGATATACGATCACGGTGCAGGGCGCCTATTTCAGAGGTGAAGACCAGGCGGCGGATTTTATCCGCGCGGTCGCGGGGCTGCCTGTAACGGACATTAAAAACAGGGCGAAAGAAGTCAATTACGCGCTCGACGAAAAGGCGTTTGAAAGCGCGCCCTTCGAGGAACGCCTTCTTCTCCTCGCTCAGGAAAAAGAGAGCCTTCTCTCCGTCTATGAAAATTGGATCGAGGTCTTCAGCGAGACGTACACCGTGCAGTTCACAGACGCCGAGGGCAACCGCGTTGCCCGCCGCCTCAAGGATTTCCACGACTCTGTTGCCGCTCTCTTCGGCGAGAGCGTAAAGCTGGAACTCGAGAACGAGCTTGAATTCGGCGGATATTATTGGACGGGAAACGGCGCCGACCTCAACGACTATCTCACACAGCTCGAAAACGAATATATACGCAACCGCGACGAGATCGACCAGCTTGCGGTGGCGCAGACGAACGGGAGCGCCCGCATCGTGGAACTCATCTCGCGGAACAACAACATCGCCTATTGGGTCGGGTTCGATTACGACGAGGAGACGGACACGGTGACGCGGAACGGCAACGGCACGCTTACGGCGGAGAACGTGGAAAAGTACGCCGCCCGTTTGAAAGAGGAATTCGATCAGCTCAACAAAGAGGCGGATGAGCTCATCAACGTCGTTTCCGCCATCTATGCGCGGGGCATGACGGTGCGCTTCGACAAACAGACCGTGACGTCGAGCGGAGACGTCAACACGATCGTCGGCGCGATCGGAAGTCTGATCGGCGGTCTTATCATCGCGGGCGCGATCGCCTACGCCGTGGAGACCAACCGCAAAAAGAAAGAAAAGACGCGGGAAAGCGATCGGGCGGAGGAAGAGACCGCCGGAGAGGACAAGCAATAATTCCCGCAACGCGGAACGGAGTACATATGGAGAAATTTGCCGCACTGCGGTTTACGGAAGATGAAAATTTGAGAGGGCGCGTCTATTGGTACATCGCGCCCTTTTCCGTAAAAGAGGGGGAGAGGGTGCTCGCTCCCGTCGGCCCGCACGACAGAGTGCAGTGCGCCCGCGTCGAGAAAACGGACGCCTTTACGGAAGAGGAAGCGCCCTATCCCGCGGTGCTGTGCAAGCACATCCTCGCCAAGTTGGGGGAAAGGGAAGCGGCGGAGGGCGTGTTCGATCTCGGCGGCGTCCGCTACGACGACAGACACTATACCCGTCTTTGCCGCATCCTCATCGCGGAAGACGGGACGCGCGGACATGATCTTCCCGTAAAGAGGATCTGCACCGAAGAAGAATGGCTTCTTCCCGCCGCCGAGGCGCGGGACTGCGTGCTCCTGTACGGCGAAAACGTAAAAGAGGCCGCCTCGCTCATTCTGAGGATCGTGCGGGGAGAAGATCCCGAAGGCGTTCCGCCATCCGTCCTTCTCGCCTTGCGCGGGAAACTGTGCTGAACCTTTTCGCCCGAAATTTTTGTATACCGAATAAAAAAACCATGAAAAAACACATATTACTCATAGCAACGGGCGGTACGATCGCCTCGCGGAACGGGGGAGAGGGGCTTGCGCCCGCCATTTCTTCCGAAGAATTGCTCGCGGAAGTGCCCGAAGTCAGGGCCGCGTGCGACGTAGACGCCGTACAGCTTTTCAATCTCGACAGCACAAACGTCTATGCCCGCCACTGGCTGGAAATGGCACGGCTCGTCGAGGACAATTACGACAGATACGACGGATTTGTCATCACCCACGGGACGGACACCCTTGCCTATACGGCGGCGGCGCTTTCCTATCTCGTGCAGGACTCTCCCAAGCCCATCGTGCTCACGGGTTCCCAGCGTTCCGTCTATCTCCGCGACACCGATGCGCGGCAAAATCTCGCCGACGCGTTCTTCTACTGTGCGGACGGGGGCTCTTTCGGCGTGGAAGTCGTCTTCGACGGAAAAGTCATCCTCGGCACCCGTGCAAAAAAGACGAGAACGCGCAGTTACAACGCCTTTGCCTCCATCGACTACCCCGAGATCGCCATCGTGCGCGAGGGGGTGCCGTTCTATTATATAAAAGAGGAAAAGCCCGCGGCGCCGCGCTTTTATCATAAACTCGACGAGAAAGTCTTCGTTCTCAAGATGACCCCCGGGATCTCCGCCGACATCTTCGACTACTGCGATACGCATTGCGACGGGCTGATCATCGAGTCTTTCGGCTCGGGCGGTCTGCCCCGCTATGAGGACGACATGTTCTTCACCCGTCTCAAAAAATTTCTCGACGCGGGGAAAGTCGCAGTGCTCACGACGCAGGTCGAACGGGAGGGGAGCGCGCTCGACAAATACGAAGTGGGACGCAGGCTCTTATCGTGCGGGAATGTCATCGAAGCGCGGAGCATGACGCTCGAAGCTACGCTCACCAAGCTCATGTGGCTGCTCGCGAACTTCCCCCGCGGGGAGATCCCCGCCCTCTTTTCCGCCCCGATTAGAAAAGATATACTATAAAGATATACTATAAAGATAAATTATAAGAGTTACGCTTCCGCAAAAGGGAGCGTTAACTTTTTCCAAGTAAAAATTTTTTTATAAAAATGTTGACACAGTGAAAAAATTGTTGTAGAATAAGGACGCCATTTATAAAACGGCGAAAAATTTTATAAGGGGGAAAGACATGAAAAGGCTAAAAACAGTTCTGATTCTGTTATTCGCGCTCGTGATGTCGCTGGGCCTCTTCGCCTGCGGCGGCGGGGAAGATGAGCACACGACCCACGTCGACGAAAATCCGAAAGACGGCAAGTGTGACGTCTGCGGCGAAGATGTGCCGCACGACCATGTTGACGCGGACGAAAACGGCAAGTGCGATATTTGCGGTACCGACATGGGCGGTACGACAGAACCCGGCGAATACCGTAACATCAGGGTAAGACCGTCGGAAATCGCATTGACAGACTCAGACGAACAGTCCGTACTCGACAGCGAATACGGCAAAGTGGTGGTCACTGCGACCGACTACGACGGCATGACGACCGACTTCACGCTCAACGATTGCGATATAAGCGGGACCGTCACGCTGCACGAGGTGGGTGAATACACGCTCAACGTGCATCTCAAGAGCGACGACAGCAAGGTCGCCACGCTCACAGTCACCATAAAGCATAATTGGGGCGCTTCGTCCAACGGTCTCAGGATCTGCCAATACAGCGCCTGCGGCGCACGCGAAGAGACGAGAGAGGAAGATGTCGTTATCCACTACGGCACGTTCCACGAAGGCACGGACGCCACGATCCCGCAGAACTCTCTCGACTCCGGTCTTTGGGCGAGAAAGGAGACGAAGGTCTACACCAACTACAAGGCAGACACTTCCGCAGTGTCCGAATTCGGCCTCGTAAACGGCAAGAAAGTTCCCACGCTCACCGTGGGCCAGCTCGAACCCGGCACGACCATTACCATTCGCGGTAAGGCGCAGACGGCGACCGACGCAAACGGCCCTTGGAACCATGCGAACGAATATTGGAACTTCCCGCTCATCGGTATTGCGGACAGATACAATAATACGATCGAAAACAGCGACCATAAGGGCTATACCGACGGCGTTTCCGTTATCGTCCGTCAAGAAGGCTGGGTCCTTTACAACGGTATCGGCGAAAACGCGGCAAACCTTCTCGGCGGCATCATGGGCGGTTCTTTCACGTCCGCGGGCGGCTGGAGAAACTACGGCTCGCACATCGACGCCGCGAACGACTCCGCCAACCCCGGCACGCCCGGTACGGCGGCCGCAGGCTACACGAAGGCGATCCCGACCGATTGGTCGTCCGTCGGCGATTGGTGGGCCTATTCCTCGGGCGAGATCATGCAGTCGGGCAGCTACTACGGTGAAGCGGCCGACGTCGAATATACGTGGAACTACCGTGAAGACGGCGTGATCGAGCTTACCTACGCTTACGGCACCAACTATGCGACCGTTCTCAAGGCGTATATCAAAGTTCCCGCCTCGTCCGTCGGCTATTACGACACGATCCTCCACGGCGACTACAGCGATATGACGATCACCGAGAGCGTCATCACCACGAAGAGAACGCCCAAGACGTTCAGATACAACGGTCTGAAGACGAATGCGAACAAGACCTATGCCGAAAATATGCAATACGACGCGACCACGCTCAACGTGGAAGTCGAATACGAGCAGGCTGCCGGCAAGTTCGAACCTTTGCAGATCGTTAACTCTCAGGTCTACTACTACAACGGCACGCTCAGCCGCGCCGAACTTGCGGCCAATGCCGACGAACTCAACTCTCTCGATTCCGAGAAGTGGATCTCCCTCGGCAACCACAACCTCGTCTCCGGCGACAAGATCTACAAGATCCACCTCGTCAAGGCGGGCAAGTCGTTCGTACAGCTCCTCGGCGAGAACGACATCAAGGTCGTCGCCAACAAGGTCGCTTCCGCTGCAGGTTCCGACGTCACGATCGACGGCGTAACGTTCTACAACAACGGCAAAGTCGGCGAACTTCCGTTCTCCTTTGACGCGGAGAAAGAGCAGATCGTCCTCGCGCTCAGCGGCGGCAACGTGCAGAAGCTCGACGAGACGCAGACGGCGAAATTTACCGATTTGAACGGCGCGACCAGATATGTTGCGCTCCGTATCAATGCGGCAGAGCTCGGCGCTGCATTCACGGCGAACGGCCTCACCGCAAAAGACGGCACCGAAAACGTTCCCGTCTGTGCGACTGTCTCCGACGCGGGCGACCTCTATCTCGTCCTCGCGCTCAAGAAAGCTTCCGACAAGATCGTCATTTCCGGCGCACAGGCGACGGAGATCGTCCTCAACCTCTCCGAACTGCAGGGCTTCATGCTCGAGTCCGCGGTCGAGGGTACGCTCAAGCTCAATGCGGGCGGCGAGCTCACGCTTACCTATAATCTTCCCGCAAACGCCAAGGCCGACGAACTTGCTCTCGCATTCGGCTCTTCGATCTATCAGATCAGAAACGCGTTCAATGCCGACGGCAGCTGCAAGTGGACTACGTCGCCTTACACGAACGGGAACTATACTTTCACGAACGCTTCGCTTCAGAACAACAAGCTCACCATCACCGTGAAGGTCGCGGGTGCAAACCTTGCAAACTATGCGCCTGCACAGTTCGAACTCAGATACACCTCGGGCAGCACATTCGACGCGATCACCGACGTTATCGACTACACGATGGAAATGAGCGATACCGTTGAGGGCTTCATTGCGGGCGAGGGTCACTACGCCTATGTCACCGAGAGCGGCAAGCTCAACGTCGTCAAGGCATTCCCGTCCGACAATGTGGAGAACGGCACCGTGAGCGGTAAAGTCGTCCTCAACATCAATGACGGCAACCTCGACACGTTCAAGACGAACGGTCTTCTCACCATCGTCTACCGTATCGAGAACGGCGAGCTCGTGCTCGTGAACGCTCCCGCGGCGGTCAGCGGCTTCTGCCAGATCGTCGGTACCTTCGGGGATGAGCGCGGCGGCGCCGATAAGGGCGCATACGTCGTCCTCACCGTCGATCTCGCAACGCTCGGCATCAACGGCGACTACTACTTCGACTTCAACAACGGCGAGACGTTCAACTCTGCCGACGAAGCGAAGCCTGCTTCCATCAACAAAGTTTCCGGCACGAAGATCTCGCAAGAGACAGTTGCCGCGAACGAATGCAAGACCGCGATCATCATCGAGGGCACCTGCCAGCAGGAAGGCCTCTATGCTTGGGAGATCACCAAGAGCGGCAAGACCGTGTTCTATGCAAAGGCTTCCGTCGGGGGCGGCGTGCACGACGATTCGGACGGCGACAACATTTGCGATCTCTGCGGCTCCACGATCGGCACAGTTTCTTTGACGCACGACGAGAACTCGCAAAAGAACGAACTTCGCGACGGTCAATTCGTTGAAATCAGCGGCCAATACAACAGCAGCACCCACGCACAAGCCTATAACGGCATTGAGACCAATGTCCGTCAGGCAAGCGGCGACGCGTTCTATGTCCGCGTCCGTAACGACGGCTTCTATGCAAGAGAAGTGGGCGCCGATGAGCAGATCACTCTTGACTCCAACTCCACGCCCGCAAATACCTGCAACGGCGTTCCCAACGGTATCGACGGCACACCGATCGATGCGGCGACCGACTATCTCGACGCCAAGAAAGAAGGCTTCTTCAAGGTCTATGCGTCCTATGTCGAAGGCAAAGTCACCGTTATTACCAAACTTTGGACGAAAGATCAGGAAATGACCGATACGCCTTACTTCCAGTACACTGTTATGATGACAGTTGTCTCCAAGGCCGCCTCGATCATGGTCAACTTCCGCTTGGATAACTGGAACGGCGTAGCAGATGTGAGCCCCGAAATTCAAACAAACGGCGAATGCAAACTTGTAAAGGGTAATGTCTCCAACAGCACCATCGAGAGCGTTGCATTTGCGGACGTTTCGGGCCATGCGGCTCCTACGGGGATGACGATCGCCAACGCCGGCAACAAAGTCACCCTCACGGGGAACGCGCCGATGGAAAACAAGAACTACTATGTAGCATTCAAAGTTACGTTCCAAAGCGCGATCGACAGCAGCACCGACGTGTATGTGCGCAATGCCGACGGTTCCTCGTTTGCGAACGCAACGGCTACCCTCAACACCGAGAGAACGGAGATGCTCATCTATCTGCCTCTTACGGCAGGGACCGCGTACACCACGGCGACGCTCGACTTCGTGAACTTTGCAGGCAACACCATGCAGGGCGACATCGTTGTCGATTTGAGCAATATTCTTCTTTCCGACGTCGAAGTCACGGCCGATAAGCAAGACCTTAAGCTCGCAGGCGACACGTTCACCCTCACATTCACGGGAACGATCCCCGCGACCGCGAAACTTGCCATCGGCGCAGACGCCGTCGCGCTTGCCGACCTCGCTGCCGCGAGCGCTACCTCTCCCGTGGCGATCAACAGTCTCTTCTCCGTCACGGCATACAACGCTTCGACCCACGCGGTCACCGTGAAATATGCGGGCGTTCAGGACTACACTAAGGACGTCGCAGAGGTTGAGTTCCTTCTCACCGATGAGAACGACGTCATCCTTAACCGTATCTCCGTCTATCCCAACTCGCTCGAGGGTCTTGCACAGCAGATCGAGACGAGCGGCTGGTATATCCTTGCGAACGGCGGCACGCTCGTGCTCGTCTCCGATAAGGCAGAGGCCGAGACCCTTCCCGTCATCATCAACGCAGGGAAAGCATACGCGAGCAAGTTTACGATCGGTATGCAGGAACTTGGCTTCAAGGGCGGCAAGTTCGTTGACTCCAATGTCGCAACGAAAGCGTCCGTCCTCATGAACACCACAATAAACGGCAAGACGGTCACGGCGATCGTCATTACCGTCGCTGATCTGGAAGGCATCGGTATCGCCCAGGACGGCGCTTACGGCGTCATGCTCGCGACCGAGGGTGCGGAGAAGTATTATTATGCAGTCGCAGCCAACAGAACGATCACTGAGCAGAATGCAACGGCCGGTACTTCCGAGAAAGAGATCGGCACGCACAGCTGCACAGAGCCCGGCAAGAAAGCTAAGACGAATGCGGATGAATCCTTCTATTGGGATTTCGAAGTCACTCCCGCACACAGCTATCCCGCTGCTGTCGATAGTGATGGAAATTACGTCTGCACCGTATGCGGCGCGATCCTTCATTCCGGCAATGCAGTCAGCACCTACGTTTCCGTTCCCGAAGGAACGACGGACCTCGACGAAAAGGGCATGAGCGTCTCTTTCTGGCTCATCGAAGCAGGGAACGACTGGGATGCGATCGGCGTTTGGACGAACTTCGGTAAGTTCAAGATCGCGCTTCCCAACATTCAGGCGAACAACCAAGGCACCGATGTATCGTCGGACGAAGCGATCGCGGCTCTCCGCACGAAGATCGGCAATGGTAATGCATTCCCGAGCTCTGCCGGAGTGATCACAAACGGTTACAACTGGGATGCGATCAGCTCGAGCAAGAACGTCTATGTAACGATCACGATCGGCCTTGAGGCGATCAGCTTCTACATGGACGGCGTGCAGATCTTCAGCTTCCCTGCAACGATGGCATTCCCCGACTCTGCAAACGGCGGCACGATGGGCGACTTTATCGAAGCGTTCCTTCTCGCTGCACAGAAGGGTGGCGTCACTGTTGCGACTCCCGAAACCGCTTACAACGGCTCCATCAGTGCAAAAGACGCTTTGATCGAGTACGGCAAGGCATACACTGCGGACGAGGCGGCGGCACGTTACAACGCCTATATTTCCGAGAAGTATTACTATCCTACTCATACCCACGCCTATGGCGACGACGATAAGTGCACGTGCGGCGAGCTCAATCCCAACCATGGCAATACGTCCGAAGGCGGCAAAGCACACGCTTGGGACGACACCGATCATTGCACAATGTGCGGTATCTTCAATCCCGATCATCAGCACAAGGATGAGCACGGTCCCGACGGCACGGGCGAACCCGACGGTATCTGCGATGTCTGCGACAAGCCGGTCAATCATCAGCACACGTTTGTGAACGGGGTTTGCTCGGATTGCCACTATGTCTGCGCTCATACGTTCACCACAGAAGAGGGCGAATGCTCCGTCTGCGGACAGGTCACAGGCAAACAGCTCAGCTCCGAAGAGCTCGGCGATACGACGAACGGCTGGACCGACCACAGCAAGATGTACACGATGACAAAGCCCGCAGAGGGCAAGGTCCTCGAGATCGTCTACTCCGCAAAATTTGATACGGATACCACAGCTAAGGATTGGGACGGCGTTGTGACGCGTTTCTTCGACGGTCCTACATCGCAGGCATTCTTGCAGGGCAACTGCTTCGTCCTTAATCCCGATTCGGAACCTTGGGGCGCGAAAGCCAACGCTGACAGAACGATCGCCGCATACGGTGACGTTTCCAAAGAGGGCTACTTCTGCCGCGTGACCGTTCTTTGGCAGGGCACGTCGATTAAAGTGACCTATGAACTTTGGACGGCAGAGGACGACCTGAATGTAGGCCCCGACAAGACGGGTTCGGTGACGTTCTCCAACCTTGAAAAGGACACCTACAACGCATTCTTCGGCCTTGACGGCGTAACCAGCACGAACGCAAAACTCGTTGTGAACGAATACAACGCCACCGAAAGCGGAAATCCTGGCACACCTGTAACTCCCGAAACGGGCACAAAGAATGTTCCCGCAAGCGAAATTCCCTCTTGGGTCGCTCCTTTCCAGCCGACAGATGTCGCTACTTTGACGGAAGGCACCACGGTTAAGATCACGGGACAATTCGCAGACGCCGGCACGGCTACATGGAACGGCCTTATGTATTTCCTCCGCAACGGTCAAACGAATCAGCTTCTCTATGTGTTCCGTCAGGCAGGTGACTGCGCAGATGTGACCGGCGAATGGGCATATGGGCAAGGTACTGTGACTCCCGGCTTCATGGGCGATCCCAATGCGGGTGAGACCGATGATGACGAGAAAGCAAACACGTATATCGCGCTCAAGAAGAATGCGAAGTTTGAGGTCGTTGCTACCTACATCAACGGCACTGTTACGATCACTGTCACCGTTTTCGGCGCAGATGATGCAAGTACCGAAGATGATCAGGTTCTGAGTGTTGTTCTCAGCAACATGACGGTCTCGAGCTACAAGCTCGCGCTTGCTCTCGACAGTGCGACTCTTACGGAAGCGGGACTTACAGTCACAACGACTGTTGCAGCCGACTAACTTCACCCCAAACTCACGATGAGTGAGTGAACGAAAAAGAAGCTTGCGGATTTCCGCAGGCTTCTTTTTCATTTCAAGGCGCCTCCCAAGGAGGAGCTGTCACGCAGTGACTGAGGTGGGCAAAATTAAAATGGTTGCCCACCCCCTGAATCCCCCTCCTCGGGAGGGGGCGAGAAAAGAGGATTCCCCCTCGGGAGGGGGCGAGAAAAGAGGCTCCCCCTCGAGAGGGGGCAAGAAAAAAGGCGCCTCCCAAGGAGGAGCTGTCACGCAGTGACTGAGGTGGGCAAAATTAAAATGGTTGCCCACCCCCTGAATCCCCCTCCTCGGGAGGGGGCAAGAAAAAAGGCGCCTCCCAAGGAGGAGCTGTCACGCAGTGACTGAGGTGGGCAAGTGATTCCAAATATCTTCACACACATCTTTGAATTTAGAATTCAGTTCAATGTTTGTGTATCTGAGCACAGTATATCCGAGATTGCGCAAATATTCGTCGCGTTCTTTATCGTATTGCAATGCCGCATCCTCGTAATGCTGTGCTCCGTCGAGTTCAATGATAAGCATAGCCGCATGACAACAAAAATCTACAATATAATGTCCGACAACATATTGTCTGTGGAATGCACATGGCAGATATCGTAGGCAATCGTACCATAGCTTCTTTTCTTCCTTAGTCATATTTTTTCTTAATGTTCGCGCAATTTGTGTCAGATCCGCATTGCTTGTATAACGCATAGACAAAGTTTATCATATATTCTAAGGAATTGCAAGAATTATCAAAAGATTCGTTGCCCACCCCCTGAATCCCCCTCCTCGGGAGGGGGCGAGAAAAAAGGCTCCCCCTCGGGAGGGGAGCCGAGAGGGACTCTTCAGTCGCGCAAGGACAGCGCGACTGAAGAGGGCAAATTCCAAAACCCCGCCCGCTTCTCACTTTTTTCCTTATAATTTCCATTTTCCTTTCAAAATCGGTTGACAAGCATTTCTCTTTGTGTTAGACTTGTCTTACGCACCGAGTGGGTGTAATTTTTTTGTATGGAGTTCACACAAAATGGCCGTTAAATCAACGAGAGCGAAGATCACGTTTGAGTGCACGGAGTGCAAAAACCGCAACTACGACAGCTATAAGAATAAGCGCAACGATCCCGATCGTCTCGAGCTCAAAAAATACTGCCCTGTTTGCAAAAAGCACACGGTCCACAAGGAATCCAAGTAAGCGTATAGGCGCGTCGGAGGTACAATATGGCGAAAAATCAATCCGCGGATAAGCCCGTCAAAGATAAGCCCGTCAAAAAGGATAAAAAAGATAAGAACAAAAAGCCCAATATCTTTGTCCGCATGGGCAGAAAACTCAAGGAGACTTTCTCCGAGCTCAAAAACGTCACATGGCCGAGTTTCGGCAAGGCGCTCAAGAGCACGGGGGTCGTTATCGTTGTCGTTCTCATCTTTACGATCCTTGTCACCTGCGTGAACGTCGGGTTCACCGAGCTTTTGAAACTTATGACCTCTTGGGGGGGTTGATAAATGGCAGTCGATACCGAACCCAAGTGGTATATCCTGCACACATACTCCGGTTACGAGGCAATGGTGAAGGAGAGCCTGCTTCGGCTGATTGAAAACAACAATCTGGGCGACATGATCACGGACGTCAAGATTCCCACCGAGCAGACGATCGAGGAGAAGGCGAACGGCAAGAAAAAAGTCGTAGAACGCAAGCTTTTGCCGTGTTACGTCTTTATCAAGATGATCTATACCAACCAGATCTGGTATCTTGTCACCAACACGAGAGGGGTGACGGGGTTCTGCGGGCCGCAGGGCCGTCCCATTCCCATGAAGGAAGACGAGATCCGTAAAATGCACCTCGAAGACTTTGTGCAAGACGCCGATTTCAAGGCGGGCGACAGAGTTTCGATCGACAGCGGGCCTCTCGAGGGGTTCATCGGGGTCATCAGCGAGCTCAACGACGAGACGCAGCGGGCGAAAGTCGGGATCACGATGTTCGGCCGCAAGCAGGAAGTGGAAGTCGAGTATATCCAGATGCAGAAGATCTCCGAAAACGCCGTCGAGATCCCCAAGGACGACGAAGAGTGAGGAAAAACACTTCACCCTAAGACGTCATTGAAATGCGTCACGCCGCTTCGCTCCCTCAGAATGAGCGGTGTAGCAGGCGTTCAAGCGCATTACTATTGTTAAAAAGTGGAAGACGGTAAATCTTTTCATGCCGCCGATAAAACCACGAATATAAGGAGCTATTATGGCAAAAAAGGTAACGGCAATCGTTAAGTTGCAGCTGCCCGCCGGAAAAGCGACGCCCGGTCCCCCTGTAGGTTCTACACTCGGTCCCCACGGCGTCAATATCCCCGGGTTCACCAAGGAATTCAACGCGAAGACGGCAGGTCAGGAGGGGCTCATTATCCCCGTCGTCATGACCATTTACCAAGACCGTTCGTTCACGTTCGTGCTCAAGACCCCGCCCGCGCCCGTCCTCATCAAGAAGGCGCTCGGGCTCGAGACCGCCAGCGCGACTCCCAACAAGACCAAGGTAGGCAAACTTACCAAGGCGCAGGTCGAGGAGATCGCCAAGACGAAGATGCCCGATCTCAACTGCACGTCGCTTGAGAGCGCGATGAGCATGATCAAGGGTACCGCCCGCAGCATGGGCGTTACCGTCGAGGAGTAAGGGGGGCTGAGACATGAAATACGGTAAGAAATATGCGGAAAGCCTCAAGGCATACGAAAAGTCGAAAGCATACGACGCGAACGAAGCGGCAGACATCGTTTTAAACAACGCGAAAGCGAAGTTCGACGAGACGATCGAACTTCATGTGCGGCTCGGCGTCGACCCGAGACAGGCCGACCAGCAGGTGAGGGGCGTGCTCGTCCTTCCCCACGGCACGGGTAAAACAAAGCGCGTTCTCGTCATCGCCAAGGGTGAGAGAGCGGACGCGGCGCAGGCCGCAGGCGCGGATTTCGTCGGCGCGGAAGAGATGGTCCAGAAGATCCAGACCGAGAATTGGTTCGGGTTCGACACTGTGATCACCACGCCCGATATGATGGGCGTCGTCGGCCGTATCGGCCGTATCCTCGGCCCGAAAGGCCTCATGCCCAACCCCAAGTCGGGTACAGTCACGATGGACGTTGCAAAGGCCGTGCAGGAAGTGAAAGCAGGTAAAGTTGAGTACCGTCTCGATAAGACCGCGATCATCCACTGCCCGATCGGCAAGAAGAGCTTCGGCAAAGAGAAGATCTGCGAAAACTTCAACGCCCTCATGGACGCGATCGTCAAGGCGAAACCCGCCGCCGCAAAGGGACAGTATATCAAGAGCGTCACGCTCACGAGCACGATGGGCCCCGGCGTCAAGGTGAGTTACAGCAAAATGTAACGCCGCGGCGTAAACTTTGCAAAAACGCTTGACAGCGTGAAGCGGATATAGTACAATTTTATTACCGCAGACAACGGGTGCTTAGGCTCAATATCCCGTCGAGGTACACTTCTTAATTGATTAAGAACGGCTCCGTACCTGTCTGCGTACGGAGTTTTTAATTCGGACAGGAGGTAAATATGTCGGAAAACTTTGAAGCGAAAAAGGCCGTCGTCGAAGAGATCAAAGAGAAGATCAACGCAAGCAAGTCCGTCGTTCTCGTGCATTACGAGCGCGTGACCGTTGCGGAATCGACGGATCTGCGCAGAAAGTTCCAGGCCGCCAAGTGCGAATATAAGGTGTATAAAAACACGCTTGTGCGCAAGGCGTTCGAAGAACTCGGCGTAGACAGCTTTCATGACGACCTGAACGGCGCGTCGGCATTTGTGTTCTGCCCCGACGAGACGAGCGGTTGCTCCATTCTCGCCAAGGCGGCAAAGGATACGCCCGCGCTCGCAGACAAACTCGTTCCCAAGAGCGCCTATGTCAACGGCGCGTATGTGGATGCCGAGGGCGTGAAGAAACTGGCGGCAATTCCCTCGAGAGAGGTGCTCATTGCCAAGATGCTCGGGTGCTTGCAGGCGCCCATCGCGAACTTCGCCTATGTGCTTAAGGCGATCGCTGACCAAAAATCTTAAAAAAAGGAGAACAAAAAAATGGATGTTCAGAAATTGATCGAAGAAGTAAAGGCGATGAGCGTTGTTGAGCTCAACGACCTTGTAAAAGCGCTCGAAGAGGAGTTCGGCGTTTCCGCCGCCGCTCCCGTAGCCGTTGCAGGCGCCGCAGGCGCTGCCGAAGCCGCTCCCGCAGAAGAGGAGAAGACGGAGTTCGATCTCGTGCTCAAGGATTTCGGCGCGAACAAGATCGGCGTCATCAAGGTCGTCCGCGAACTCACGGGCCTCGGCCTTGCAGAGGCGAAGAAAGCCGTCGAGGGTCTCGGCACCATCAAGGAAGCGATGCCCAAGGCAGACGCGGAGGCCGCTCTTGCCAAGCTCAAGGAAGCCGGCGCTACCGCAGAGCTCAAGTAAGAAAACAAAAACAGAGAGGGGAGACAGCGCATGTCTCCTTTCTTTTTTGGACGCCGCCTCCGCGCGGCGCTTCTTTTGTGAGGCGGAAAGTGTGAATTTTTTCTCCGCCATGAAAATATTTTTCTATTTTACCAAAAAAAAGATGTTTTAAATGATTGACACGATACATTTTATCATGTATAATAATTACAAATATTCGGCATAAGCCGACAAAAAAAAGGAGACGGTATGAAAACAATCGGCAACATTTTGTGGTTCCTCCTCGGCGGCCTCGAAACAGCCATCATGTGGTGCTTGTTCGGTCTGTTCTGGTGCATTACCATCATCGGGATCCCCTTCGGTCTTCAGAGCTTCAAGTTCGCTAAGCTCTCTCTCTGGCCCATGGGCAAAGTCATCAAGATGGACTTCGGCAAGCACGCCATCATGAACATTCTTTGGTTCATTCTCGGCGGCTTCAGCCTTGCGCTCACCTATCTGATCGTAGGCCTTGTTTGGTGCGTTACCATCATCGGTATTCCTTTCGGTCTTCAGGCCTTCAAGTTCGCGAAGCTCGCTTGCTTCCCCTTCGGCGCAGAAGTCACGACTCCCGATGCGATCGCAGCCGCTGCCGACAACGCGCAGGCATAAAAACAGTAAAAAGTTCAAAAACCGACCCTTTTGGGTCGGCTTTTTCGTGTCTGCACGAATTTTTCACCGCGAAATCACCGAAAGCGCTTGACGTATCGCCGAAGAACGGGTAAAATAAAGCTGTAATCTCAGAGGAGGTTTTTTCCATGAAAAAAAGAAACATTCGCCGTTTTGCCGCCGTTACGCTTGCGGCGGGCCTTTCGGTAGGGGCGCTTGCGATGTTCGCGGGTTGCACGAGCAGCGAGCCGGAAGTTACGATCACCTATGAGTTCGACGGCACGGAATACGAAGTGGAGTACGTTCTTTCCCGTTCCGACGCACCCAAGACGGTCCAGCACTTCATCGAACTTGCCGACGCGGGCTACTACGACGGTACGTGCATTCACGACTACACGTCTACGGCGCTCTATGGCGGCGGGTACTATATGAACGAACAGAACGAGCTCACCGAAAAGGACTACTTTGCGGTCGTCCGCGAGCTCGAAAAGGCCGGCAACGAATTTACGCAGAGCGTCTTTTTCAACAACAACGGAACGAAAGTGCCGCTCTATACCGTCTACGGGGAATTTTCCGACAACGGCGTGCAGAACGAAGGCAACCGCGTAAATACCCACTCCAAGGGTGCCCTCGTCATGTACTATACCGATAAACTCGCCTCTGCGAAGAACGTGGAAGTCACGGTCGAGCGCAACGACGGAGGCGACAACAACGACGGCGCTTCCGAACAGGAGATCCCTTATTCCACAAACAGCGCGACGTCGCTCTTCTACACCTATCTCAACACGTCGGCCACCTCGCTCGACAGACAGTATGCCGTATTCGGCAAGACCAAGGACTACGACGGCCAGCTTCAGCCTCTTCTCGACGCGATCGCGGCCTCCTCGTCGGCAGACGACGAGAACACCGAAGAGGATGAGAGCGTATTCACGGAAGACGTTGAGATGCGCCTCGACACGCTCGATCACATGGGTACCGTAGACGTCTTTGCCGACATCTACAATGAGTTTGAGAGCGTGAGAAAGGGCGGCAAAGTCGAAACGTTCCATGTGCCCAAGGAACCCATCCTCGTCAAATCGGTCAAAGTAACCAAGTATTGATGAACATAGCAAAAAAGGACGCGCATGCGTCCTTTTTTCATGTAGATTTTCCGTTATTCCTCGCGGATATTCGCAATTTTTCCGTTTTCCAGCGTCACGCGGAAATAGCGGACGTCGAAGACATGCGGCTTGCGCCCATAGACGAGTCCCGTGAGCGCGGGGTCGTCGGTCAGAACGACGGAGACATATTTCCCCAAAAACTGCCGCAGAGAGCCCGCTTTTTCTTTGAGATCTTCCGCAAGAAAGGGGGCGGCGTCCGCACCGATGAGCACGCTTTCGAAGAGGGCGAGCGCAAACGTCCGCTCCGTGGGCTCATAGCGGCTGCGGATCGAACAGGAAACGAGTTTTCCCGCTTTCCGTTCGATTGCGGCTGTATGTCCCATGCTGTCCGCAAAGGGGATCTCCGCTTTGAGCGTCTCGCCCTTTTCCGTCACCTTGCCCTCGGTGCAGAGAAGAAGCTCGCCTTCCCGCGAGACGACCGCAAAGCCTATCGTTCCCTCGAGCAAGATCTCTTCTCCCAAGGCATAAGGCTTGCAGTCGGAGAGCTCTTCCGGGAGACGGACGATGTGGAAGCCCTTTTCGTTTTCGAGATTGAGCTGCAATGAGCCCTGCATGCAGAGCGTGAGCAGACTGCCGCCCGTCTTTTCCTGCCACAAAACAGTGAGAGAGGGGTCGCTTTTTACGAGGTCGCGGCAGTAGACCGCCACGCCGCTCTTTACGAAATACAGATCGATATGGGGCGGGGGCGCGAGCAGAAATTCCTCGTCGAAACGGAAGCGGACGGCCTCGTATCCTGTGGGGAGAAATTCGCAGAAGAGACCGTCTTTCACGTCGAGCTCGGCTCTCTTTTCAAAGCCGTCTACCATGCCGAAGTACGCCCCGTTTACCTTGAGAGCGCACGGTTTTTCCGCCAAAAAAATTACCTGCATATTGATATTAGATGTATAGCGGGATAAAATTATGTCAACAATCTTCTCCGAGGTGATATCATGAACAAGATCAACGGCTACACGGAAGAAGAAGCGACGGGGCTCATCGAGTATATTTATTCGGGCAAAAATGCGGGCAAGACGCTCTCCTATCTCTTCGAGACGTACGGCAAAGAGCACAGCAGGGCAAAGGGCAGCGTGAGAAATTACTATTACGCTTTTCTCAAAAAGCAGGAGGACAGCAGGGTAAAGCGCATCCTCGAGGGGAAAAACCTTGCCGCGGGCGAGATCAAGCCGTTCACCGAAGAGGAGACGGACGAAATGCTCAAAAAGATCCTTGCCGAGCGCAAAAAGGGGTATTCCGTGCGCAGGGCGATCATCAACGTGTGCGGCGGCGACGAACGGCTCATGCTTCGCATGCAGAACAAGTACAGAAATCTTCTGAAAAAACAGCCCGAACGGGTGGAAAAGGCCGCGCGCGATGCGGGGATCCCCGAAGAAAAGAGCTTTTTGCAGCGCAAACTCGAACGGGAGATCGACGCGCTCTATTCGCGCCTTGCCATCGATTTAAGACGGGAAAACGAGCGGCTGAAAGCGGAATTGGAAAAATTGCGCAACGAAAAGGGAGAATAAGCGCCATATCCTTTCACAAACTGTATGCAGGGAGGAAACCATGGAAAAGTTATTCTGTCTGGGCCTTGCGCTCGGCATGGTCGGCGGGGCGCTCCTTGTCGCAAACAGCTATAAGATGCGCTGCCTTGTCAAGAAAAGTCAGGCCGAGATGATGCAGAAATTCGACGAAATGGTCGATGAGAAGCTGAAAGGAAACGAAAAGTCCGAAGAAACGCCCGAGAAAAAGGGCAAGAAGTAAAAAGAAAAAGAGCGGCGCACTCTTGCACTGCTCTTTTTCCTTGCCGCTCGTGCCCAATGCGGCGGGCGCGTCATTTTGGTTGACGGAAAGGCCGCTTTGTGCTATACTTTGCATATGAAGCCGACGATCATCGCATTCGACATCGGGGATAAGCGCATCGGCGTCGCCGTATCCGATCCGTTCGGAGAGTACGCCATGCCGTCCGATACCTATTTCCGCACAGGCGACTTTTTCAGAGATGTCCGCGCTGTTGCGGACATCGCCCAAGCGCACGGCGCCGCGCGCATCGTTTGCGGGCTTCCCCTCAATGCCGACGGCACCGAGAGCGTCCAGACCGCCAAGACCCGCAATTTCGTCCGTGCTCTCGCGGAGCGCGCGGGGATTCCCGTTGAAGTCGAAGACGAACGGTATTCCACCTTACAGGCGCGGGGAGATCTCGTCCGCATGGGCGTGAGCGCGAAGCGCGACAAAAAAAAGAAGAATGTAGATTCGCTTGCGGCGGCCTACATCCTCGAAAGATATCTTGAAAAAAATATGGGAGACGAAGATATGAAAGAAGAAGCAAACAATTACGACGACGATAATATCGTGGAACTTGTGAGCGAAGACGGCGAGACACTCTCTTTCGAGCACCTGCTCACCTTTGAGTACAAGGGAGAATGGTACATCGCCCTGACTCCCGCTGCGGCGCCCGAGGAAGAGACGGAGGCCGAAGAGGACGATGAAGAGGGCGACGAGATCGTCATCTACCATCTTGTCGGCGGCGAGGACGACGAGGAACTCGAAACGATCGAAGACGACGCGCTTCTCGACGAAGTGTTCGCCGAATTCTGCAACCAATACGAAGATTTCGAAGACGCAGACGAGGCAGAGCAGCTCGACGGCGACGCGGACGGAGAATAAGCGGCGCGGCGGAGAATTCTCCCGATGAACAAGAGAAATTACGACAGGGAAATGCTCGGGATCATGCAAGATCATGCGGGGGAGCGGTTGCTTCTCCACAGTTGTTGCGCGCCCTGTTCGAGCTATTGTCTTACGCAGGTCGCCCCCGTTTTCGGGACGACCGTCTTTTACTTTAATCCCAATCTCGACAGCGAGGAAGAGTATCTCCGCCGCAAAAACGAGCAGATACGGCTCTTGCGGGAGACGGGTATGGCCGATTTTCTCGACTGCGGCTATGAGAGCGAAGCGTTCCGCGAGATCGCCGCGGGATACGAAGACGAACCCGAAGGGGGAGCGCGGTGCAAGCGGTGTTTTCTGTTGCGTCTGGAGCGCACGGCGCAAGAGGCGAAGAGGGGGGGATACGACTTTTTCGGCACCACGCTCACCGTTTCGCCCCTCAAAGACAGCGAAGCGATCAACCGCATCGGCTTTGCGTTGGCGGAAAAGTACGGCGTTTCGTATCTGCCCTCGGATTTCAAAAAAAGGAACGGGTATCTCCGTTCCGTCGAATTATCCAAAGAATACGATTTATATCGCCAAAACTATTGCGGTTGCGAATACTCGAAGAGAAATTAAAATAACTTTGAGCGCTTGGGCGCATCCTGCGCGGCGGAAAGAGATCGCCTTATTCCCGCTTTCCTGTTTCTGTTTTTTCGCCTGTGAGCAGATGCCGCGAAAAGGCGGACGGCAGGGGGGAGCCCGAAAGACAGCCTAAAAAATCTTCCATGCGGCATGCGGCGTTTTGCGCGGCGGTGAGAAAGAGCGCGTCGGCATTTTCCTCGCCCGAGAGCCGTGCGAACTGCGCGCCGCCGAGGATGTGCGGATCGGGTACGGCGCGGGGGTAGAGCTGCGGCACAAAGGGCAGGAGATAGCGGAAGCGCTTCCTATGGAAGTGCATACAAAACCATCTGAAAAAGTTGAGCGCGCGCCTGAAAGCGCCCTTTTTTATTGTGATCGCAAGAAGCGCCGCGGCGTCCCGCAGATAGGCGTACAGGACGCCCTCGCGCGCGATTTTTTTCAGGTCGAACGGCCACGCATACGCGCGCACGGATCTTTCTTCGAGAGTCGCCGCAAAATAGACGTCCCAATCGTTCTCAATGCGCTGGTGAACGCTCTTTTTGAACTTATTTTCCTTGAGATATCCGTACACAAAGGGGTGAAAAGCGGCGTCCGCTTCGAGGTGGGTGCAAAAGCCGAGCGCGTAGGCGAGACACTTGTCTCTCTCCTCGCCCGTGCGGGACGAAAGCGCTTTTATGAGCGCACAAAACCATTCGTACACCCTGCCCCGGTGCAAGATCTTCCCCCAATTTTTCTTGCCCTGCTGAGGCTTGTAGAAAAAATAGAGGTCGGGGCCCTGTGCGCCGAGATAATAATAGTCGGGCGCGGCAGAGATGTGTTGTCTCTCCTCTTTGCTCAAAAGCGCGGCCGCGCTCTTTGCGATAAGTTCGTGCGTGATGCTTGAAGGCATAGCTGTTCTCCGTACTCTATTATAGCGCAGTTTGCGTAAAAATTTAACGTTGTCTTTCCCCGAAAATGCAGGTGCCGAGGCGGATCATGTTGGAACCGTGTTCCATGCAGAGGCGATAGTCTCCGCTCATGCCCATGGAGAGATAAGCGCAGTTTTCGTCCGCGTCCCGCGCCTTTTCGAAGAGAGCCCGCATCTTTTTGCAGAGGGAAGCGAGAAAAGAAAGTTCCCCGCTCGCGGGAAGCATTGCCATATACCCCTTGAAGCGCAATCCCATCAGCGAAGAGACCGTGCGGCGGGCCTCTTCCGCCTCCTCATAGGAAAATCCGCCCTTGCTCTTCTCGTTGCCGACGTTGATCTCGATGAGTACGTTTTGCACGCATTCCCTTTTCTCTGCGAGGCGGGAGATCTCTTCGGCGAGGCGAACGCTGCCGACGGAGTGGATAAGATCGCACGTTCCGACGAGATATTTTACTTTATTTGTCTGTAAATTGCCGATAAAGTGCCGTTCGGCGCCCTCGGAAGCGGCGTATTTGTCGCGAAATTCCTGCACTTTGTTTTCTCCGACGCACGATATTCCCGCCTTGATTGCACGGGAGATCTCTTCGGGCGTTCTCGTCTTTGTCGCGGCGACGAGCGTAACTCTTTCGCCCAAGCCGTTTCCGCCGCCGATCTCGCCGAGAATGCGACGGACGTTTTCTTCTATATTTCCCATACTCCTATCCTACTCCGTTTTCGGGAAAAAAGCAAGCGTTCTATGATAAAATACAAGGGCGGTAATCCTTGACATCTTTGCTGTTTTCCTGTAAAATAAACATATGATTATTTTGGGGCTCGACCCTGGCTACGGAACAATGGGATACGGCATTCTCGAAAAGGACGCGCGGGGCAACTGCTCCGCCGTGGCATATGGCGCCGTAAAGACCCCGACGGACGAGAGTTTTCCCGTGCGGCTGTGCATTCTCGAGGAAAAACTCAATTCCATTTTCGACCGTTTCAAACCCGACGAAGCGGCGATGGAAGAGCTCTTCTTTTCCAAAAACATTACGACGGGCATTGCCGTGGCGCATGCGCGGGGAGTGATGATGCTCACCTGCAACAAACGTTGCGGAAAACTCTACGAATATACGCCCAACCAGATCAAACAGGCGCTCACGGGCTATGGGGCGGCGGACAAGGGGCAGATGCAGAGAGTTGTTGCCTCCCACCTCGGCCTTTCGGGGATCCCGCGCCCCGACGATGCCGCCGACGCGCTCGCCGTGGCCCTTTGCCATGCGTTCACGAGCAGATTTTCGGCGCTGTTCGGCGTCCGTTAGCCATCCGCGCTCTTTCCCTGCGGGGCATTCCGAAATTTTTGATCTTGTATCGATCGTTCAGGAGTAAAACATGATAGGATACTTAAGAGGAACGGTAAAATATCTCGATCCTGCGTACGTCATTCTGGAAGTCAACGGCGTCGGCTATGAAGTCGTCTGTTCGGGCGCGGCTTTTTCGCGCCTCTCTGGCGTGAGAAAGGGAGAAGAGGGGGAGGTGTATACCTATCTCAAAGTCTCCGAAGACGACGTTACCCTCTTCGGTTTTTGCGACCCGCAGGAGAAGGCGCTCTTTTTAAAACTCACGTCCGTGCAGGGCGTCGGCGCGAGGCTTGCGATGAGCGTGCTCTCTTCCATGCGCCCCTCGGAAGTTTCCGAAGCTATCGCCTCCGCCGACTCCAAGCGCCTTGCTTCCGTCAAAGGACTCGGCAAAAAGACGGCGGAACGCATCATTCTGGAACTTCACGGCAAGATCTCCGCAGACGAGCTGCTCGGCGCGGAGAGCGTGGGGGGACGCGTCTCCGTACCCGTCGACTCGCAGGATGAAGACGCCGTTTCCGCGCTCATGGGGATGGGCTTTACGCGTCAGGAGAGCGCCCGCGCCGTAGATCGCGCCAAGGCGGGCGGCGCAAAGACGATGGAAGAAATTCTCGCCCTCGCACTGAGAGGACTGTAAGAGGTGACATATGTTTGACGACGAATTCGGCGAAGAGAGGATCCTTTCGGGCACGAAGAGCGAGTACGATCTCGAAGAAAACGTTTTAAGGCCAAAGACGCTCGAGGATTATGTCGGGCAAGACAAGGTAAAAGAAAATCTCACCGTATATATGGCCGCCGCAAAACAGCGCGGCGAAGCGCTCGACCACGTTCTTTTATACGGCCCGCCGGGGCTCGGAAAGACGACGCTCGCGCACATCATCGCCAACACGATGGACGCGCAGATCAAAATGACTTCGGGCCCCGCCATCGAACGGCAGGGAGACCTTGCGGCGATCCTCTCCAATCTCAACGAGGGAGACGTTCTCTTCATCGACGAGATCCACCGCCTCAACCGCGCCGTAGAGGAGACGCTCTATTCGGCAATGGAAGATTACGCGCTCGACATCATCGTGGGGAAAGGCCCCATGGCGAGAAATATCCGCCTGCCCTTAAAGAGATTTACCCTCATCGGCGCGACGACGCGGGCAGGGATGCTTTCAAGCCCCTTGCGCGACAGGTTCGGCATTATGTGCCGTCTCGACATGTACACGCCCGAGGAACTCAAAAAGATCGTCACCCGCTCCGCCCGTACGCTGGGGATCTCCGTCGAGGAGGGGGGAAGTTACGAGATCGCCAAGAGAAGCCGCGGTACGCCGCGTATCGCAAACAGGTTGTTAAAGCGCGTGCGGGATTTCTCTGCCGTGCGCGGGAGTTCTGCCATCACCAAGGAAGACGCCGACAGGGCGCTCAAGAAAATGGAGATCGACGAGCTCGGCCTCGACGAGACGGACAGAAATCTTCTCAGGGCGCTCATCGAGAAGTTCAACGGCGGACCCGCGGGGCTCGACACGCTTGCCGCGACCGTCAATGAGGACGTCAATACCATTCTCGACGTATACGAACCCTATCTCATTCAGCTCGGATTTATCGCCCGCACGCCGCGGGGGCGCATATGTCTCAAGGGCGGCTACGAGCATATGGGCATGAAAATGCCCGAATCGGTGAAGAAACAACTCTCCGTGTTCGACGAATAGAACGCTCCCCCTCGCTTCCCCGCTCAGGGGAAGTATCCGAATCGCCTCTCTTGCTTCCCCTCGTAGAGGAAGTATCGGCGCAGCGGGGGATAGGGTTTTTGGGAACCCCTCAATCACGCAAGGGCGCGTGGCAGCTCCCCTGCGAGGGGCGCCAAGGGGCTCTCTATTATTCGCCGCAATCTTTCATTATATTTTTCAATTCAGCATGAAAACATCCGACTTTTATTATGATCTGCCCGAGGAGCTCATCGCGCAGACGCCCGCACAGCCGAGGGATTCGGCGCGGCTCCTCGTCTATCATCGCGACAACAAGACCGTTGAGCACCGCGTTTTCCGCGACATCACCGACTATCTGAAAGCGGGCGATGTGCTCGTCGTCAACCGCACGCGCGTGCTTCCCGCCCGTCTCTTTGCGACGACGGAGAACGGCGGCAAGATCGAAGTGCTGCTCTTAAAGCGCCTCGAGCTCGATACGTGGGAATGTCTCGTCCGTCCCGGGAAGAAATGCCGTCCCGGCGTTCGGCTCAACGTCAACGGCGAGCTCTCTTTGGAGATCTTGTCCGTCACGGTGACGGGAGAGCGGCATGTGCGGTTTTTTTATGAGGGAGCGTTTGAAGACGTTCTCTCCCGTGCGGGGACGATGCCTCTGCCGCCCTATATCCACGAAAAACTCGAGGACCCCGAGCAGTACCAGACGGTATATTCCCGCGAGAACGGTTCGGCGGCGGCGCCCACGGCGGGACTGCATTTCACGCCCGAATTGCTCCGAAAAATAAGAGACATGGGTGTGGAGATCGTGGAAGTGCTGCTCCATGTCGGGCTCGGGACTTTCCGCCCCGTCAAAGTCGACGATGTGGAAAACCACGTCATGCACAGCGAATACTACGAAGTGAGCGAAGAGGCGGCGGCAAAGATCAACGCGGCCAAACGGGAGGGGCGGCGCGTCATCTGCGTGGGAACGACTTCTGTGCGCACCCTCGAGACGGTGGCAAATGCCGACGGCACGGTGAACGCGGGGAACGGAGAGACGTCCGTTTTTCTCTATCCGCCCTATAAGATGAAGTGCGTCGACGCGCTCATCACCAATTTTCATCTGCCGGAGAGCACTCTGCTGATGCTCGTGAGCTGTCTTTGCACCCGCGAGGAGATCCTGTCGGTTTACGATATTGCCGTGAAAGAGCGGTATCGGTTTTTCTCTTTCGGCGATGCGTGCCTCTTTTTATAAGCGGCGCATCTCATTGTCGCGCTTGCGTTTTCCCTCGGTCATTTACCTCATAGTAAACTCCCGTCGGGAAATCCGCGCGCTCCGCGACCTGCTTGCTTCTAAAAAGAGGCGTCCTGCCTCCCGTAAGTATCGGGGACGCGTGCTTGTTTTTGTAATTCAAAATTATGGCGGGGGAAGGTTTAGAATGACACTCCCTCAGTCTCGCAGAGCTTGGCAGCTGTCTCGGGCGGGTCGATTTCTGCCCTCAGTCAACGTTCGCGCGAGACAATGCGCTCACTCATCGCAAAACGCAGCACACAGCGCACTGTGCTGACGCGCAGAATTGCGTTTTGCGTCCCTCGAGATTCTTCGGGTCAAGTCCACTGACTTCGTTCAACATCCGTACCTTAGAATGACGCGGAGCTTCTCCGCCCGTCCGAAGGGATTCTTCGGTCGCTGCGCTCCCTCAGAATGAGCGAGATACTAAAATTATAACTGATTATGAATAACGAATATTTTTCTTTTGAACTTCAGAAAACAGATCCCGAAACGGGGGCGAGGGCGGGCGTGTTCCATACCCCTCACGGCGACATCGAAACGCCCGTCTATATGCCCGTCGGCACACAGGCGACCGTCAAGGGCATGCTTCCGCGCGACCTCAAGGAAATCGGATCGCAGATCATATTATCCAATACCTATCATCTCTATATGCGCCCCGGGGACGAGCTCATCGCCCGCGCGGGGGGGCTCCACAAATTCATGAATTGGGACAGACCCATTCTCACCGACAGCGGCGGGTTTCAGGTCTTTTCTCTCGCCAAACTCAACAAGATCACCGACGACGGCGTGACTTTTTCTTCCCATGTGGACGGAAGTTATCACACGTTCACGCCCGAGCTCGCCATGCGCATCCAGCACAATTTAGGTTCGGACATCATGATGGCGTTCGACCAGTGCTCGGAGTACGGCTACACCCATCAGCAGGCCGAGGCCGCCATGGAACGCACGTCGCGCTGGCTCGAGCGGTGCTATGCGGCGCACGACCGCCCGCAACAGGCGCTCTTTCCCATCATTCAGGGAAATTTCTACAAAGATCTGAGGGAAGAGAGCCTCAGCCGTTGTTTGCCCTATGTCAGACACGGAATCGCGATCGGCGGGCTCTCCGTGGGGGAACCCAAATCGCTGATGTACGAACTTCTCGATTTCTTGCAGCCCAAACTTCCGACCGACGTGCCCCGCTATCTCATGGGGGTGGGTTCGCCCGACTGCCTCGTCGAGGGCGTCCTTCGCGGCGTGGATATGTTCGACTGCGTGCTCGCGACCCGCGTCGCCCGCAACGGCACGGCGCTCACCTCGCGGGGCAAGATCGTCGTCCGCAACGGGAAATATAAGGAAGATTTTACCCCGCTCGACCCCGACTGCGAATGCTATACCTGCCGCAATTATACCAAGGCATATCTGAGGCACGTTGTCAACGTAGGGGAGATGATGGGGGGCATGCTTCTCTCTCTCCACAACATCTCCTATCTGCATTCGCTCATGCGCGGTCTGCGTGAAAGTATCCTCCACGGGTATCTGAAAGACTTTGTAAAAGATTTCTACGAAAAACAGGGACAGGAAACGACATGATCCGCGCACGAAATTCCCCGAAAGGGAAAAAGCGGGCTGAAATCGCTTGCCAAAATCCCTCCGAAATAGTATGATATAGAAAAAGGAGACAGCAATGGAATTGAAGATTTCGGAAGAGTATTCGCTATTTCACAGCGAAGCGCTCGATGGGCTCACCCTCGAAGGCGAGACGAATACGGAAACGGGAGACGGTTCCCAGAACGCGACGCAATCGGACGGGAAACCGGACGGCGGCTTCAACTGGGGCTTCACCATCATTATCGTCGTCGTGTTCGTCATGATCATCGCGTGGTTCCTCCTCTCGGGCAGAAAAAACAAGTCCGGCGAAAAGGAATATGCGGAGGCGATCGAGGCGATCAGACCTGGCAATAAAGTGACGTCGCGCGGCGGCATCTGCGGCGTCGTCGTGGAAGTCTGCGACGACAATACCGTTGTTTTGGAGACGGGCAGCGAGGCGTCGGGGAAGTCCTATTTCAAACTCATGAAAGAGTGCATCTACGAGACGGACGCAAAGGGTCCCACGCAGATCGCGCGGGAAGAGGCGGAACTGCGCAGAAAGCAGGAAAAGGAAGCGAAGCTCGCCGCCAAGAACGCGGCGAAGGGCGCGGCCCCCGCAAACGGGGAAAAGGCGGAGAGCGCACAGCCCGAGGCGCCCGCAGATGAGAAGAGCGAAGAGCTTCCCGAAGAGAATAACAAAGAATAAATCGAAATATCTCCGCATACCTTACGGTGTGCGGAGGTTTTTATGGACAGGGAGCTCTTAAAGCAGACGTTGAAACAGCTCATATTTGCGGCGCTCTTCGGCGCGGTGTTTTCGCTTCTTGCGCTCGCGCTCGCGGCGATCTTTGTCAAGAATTTTTCGGTGCCGCAAGCGGGCGTTACGGCGGTGAATTGGTGCGTGAAATGCGTGGCGGCCTTTCTCGGCAGTGTCCTCTTTATACGGGGGGAACGCTCTCTTTTCAAGGGCGCGGGAGCGGGCGCGCTCTTTGCCGTTTTAACGCTTCTCCTCTTCGCCATGATCGGCGGGGGGGTCCATGTCGACGGATTTTTCGTGCTCGAGCTCGTCGTCTGCGCTATTTTGGGCGGCGCGGGCGGACTTCTCGGCGCGAAATTGCGGAAAGCGTAAAAAAATACTTGCAAAATTTCGCATATGGTTGTATAATGAGTAAAAACTCAATCAAAGCGAGGACAATACTATGATCAAGACTATCGCAAAGCCTCAGGAAAAGACAGTCACGGGCTGCGGCGAATGCAGAAGCACCTGCCAATCCGCCTGCAAAACGAGCTGCACGGTAGGCAACCAATCCTGCGAACGCATCACCAGAGAACAGAAGATCGACGAGCAGAAATAAGTATACGCGAAAAAGAAAAGCGGCGCGTCGCGTCGCTTTTTTCGGTATTATGATCCACGTTTTTACATATCACAACGATTATTACGTCTACGATACGGGCAGCGGGAGCCTGCACCAATGCGATGAGCGGACGGCGAAGTATCTCTCGGGCGAGCCGATCGAGCTCACCGATGAGGAACTTTCCGATATTCTCTCTCTCAAAGAGGCGGGCCTTTTAGACGCGCCCGAAACTTCCGCCCGTCCCATCAAGAGCAAAGAGATCAAGGCGCTCTGCCTGCATATCTGTCACGACTGCAACCTTCGCTGCAAATACTGTTTTGCGGACGAGGGCGCTTATCATGCCAAGCGCGAGGCGATGTCCTTTGAAACGGCCAAGGCCGCCATCGACTTTCTCCTCAAAAACAGCGGCAAGCGCAAGGTGCTCGAAGTGGACTTCTTCGGCGGCGAGCCCCTCATGAACCTCTCCGTCATCAAGGAGACGGTGTACTACGCAAAGGAAGAGGCCGCAAAGCTCGGCAAGCGGTTTTTATTCACGACGACGACCAACGCCCTCCTCCTCGACGACGAGACCATAAAATTCTTCAACGAGGAGATGGAGAACGTCGTTTTGTCTCTCGACGGCAGAAAGGAAGTCAACGACGCCGTGAGACAAACGGTCAGCGGAAAGGGGAGCTTCGATATCGTCGTCGAAAAGATCAAAAAGTTTGTCAGGGCGAGAGGGGACAAGCATTACTACGTGCGCGGCACGTTCACGGCGAAAAATCTCGACTTTTCGAAAGATGTGCTCTTTTTGGCCGATCAGGGCTTCGACTCCCTTTCGGTGGAGCCCGTCGTCACCGATATTCCCGACCTTGCGATCACAAAGGAACATCTCCCCGCGATCGAAAAGGAGTACGAGCTCCTCTGCGATGCGTACATCGAGCGCGAAAGAGCGGGAAAGGGGTTCAATTTCTTTCATTTCAACGTCGATCTCGAGGGCGGGCCCTGTCTCGAAAAGCGCGTTTCGGCGTGCGGTGCGGGGAACGAATATTTTTCGGTCGTCCCCAACGGCGACATCTATCCCTGCCATCAATTTGCGGGGGAGGAGAAGTGGAAGATGGGCAACGTCTTTGAGGGGAAGATCGATCCCGAAAAGAGGGCGCTCTTTGCGGACAGCTGTCTCTTCACGCGCAAGAAGTGCGGGAGTTGCTTTGCGAAGTTCATCTGCTCGGGCGGATGCAATGCGAACAACTATCATTTCAACGGCGACATCAACGAGCCCTACGAAATTACTTGCGCGATGATGAAAAAGCGCATCGAATGCGCGATGCGGGTGCTCGCCATGCGCAAAATCAAAGAAATTTAGACGAAATTTGAGAAAATGGTTGCAATTCGGCTTGACGATGTAACGCATTTTATATATAATGGTAAATAGCGGAATTTCCCAAGGGAATTTTTCGGGCGGGCTATGCCCGCGTTCAGATAGGAGGAGGCAATGAGCAAAGTAAAATCGGCAATCTGTCTAACGCTTATGACGCTGCTGATCGCCGGGCTGTGTTTTATATGTTTCGTGTCTTTCGGGCTGCCGAACGGGACGGATACCTATAATTCCATTCTCCGCATGACGGAGAAAGACGCAGACCTCGGCATGCGTTACGGCGCCGCAGACGACGAGAGCGAAAGATATCTGGGAGGCGGCTATTCGGCCGTCTATTATCCCGAGGGCGTCATCTCCGCAGAGGAGTACGACTACACCCTGGCGGGAAAGGCCGACGCGGACAAGTCCGAATACGAGCAAAAGTATACAAAAGTCGGTTCTCTCTACTTCGATAACGAAAAGATCACGGTTGCGAACGGCGAACCCGACGATACATTCAAGGAGCAGTTCCAAAGTGCAGTGGAGCTCTTCACCGCCCGCTACGAGGCTTTGCACCTCGAAGATGTGCGCGTAAGCGTGTTCGACGGATACGCCGTGCGCGTGTTTGTCGCCCGCAGCGAGACCGCAGCTTTCACGCCCCTTTCCTACACGGGCGAGTTCACCGTGAAGTACGGTTCCGACGCAAGCAGCGCCGCGACGATCATGCCCGCCCGCGCGACGGAGACGATCGGCGACTATGTGAAAGGCGCCTATGCAAGAACGGGGGCCGACGGCAGCCACTACGTCGTCATCGACTTCACCCAAAAGGGTAGGGAAGCGCTTGCCAAGGCCTCGGAAGGGGCGGCGGATTCTTCCTCGACCGCTTTCTTCCGCGTCGGCGATAACGACGCGTTGCAGCTCACCGTCAGCGAAAAGATCGATCAGGACAGCCTTTATATCTCCAATTCGAGCTTTACCGAGATCTCGGCGAAGTCCTCGGCAGTCCTCATCGACACGGCCGTCAACGGCACGCAGACCGAACTCAGTTTCAACGTGAAAGACACGAACGGCTATCATGCGCTCGGCGGTGAAAATGCTCTCTTGTGGCTCTATATCGCATTCGGCGTATGTGCGCTCGGCATGATGATCTTCTTCTTTGTGAGATATCACCTGCTCGGCTTCGTGCACCTGTACACATATCTGCTGTTCCTGTGCGGGACGGTGCTCTGCGTATGGGCGATCCCGTTCCTTACGCTCAGCGTAGAGACGTTTGTCGCTTTCATGCTCACGTCCGTGCTCCTCAGCATCTCCGACATCGTTACGTTCGAAAAGGCGGGTGCGGAATATGCAACGGGCAAGACGATGACCTCTTCCGTCAAGACGGGGTATTCCAAGTGCTTCTGGAACCTCTTCGACCTGCACATCGTGCTTGCGCTCGCGGGCTTCTTCATGTACTTTGTGGCGCTTCCTCCTCTGAGTTCGTTCGGGTTTGTCTTCGGGCTCACCGCCGTGTTCTCGGGGCTCGGGACCCTGCTCATCAACCGCTTCAACTGGGCGATCATGATGGGGAATACTTCCAAGAAGAGCGCTTTCTGCAACTTCAAGAGGGAGGAAACCGAAGATGAATAAGTTTAAACCGTGGAAACTTCTTCCCATATGGCTGGCGATCTCCGCGGTCGTGATTGTGGCGGGCATCATTTTAATGGCGCTTCTCGGCTTTAACACCGCCGCCGAAATGCCCGAAAATACGCAGCTCGAAGTCAAGTATAATATCAGCGTCATCATCGACGAGGCCGCGCAAGACAGGCTTGAGGGCTACTGCGAAGATGTGTTTGGGACCAACGGCCTCACCGTCTGCGATATGCAGGAAGCGACGGGCACCGCGGGCACGGCCGATACGGGCGCATTCAACTTCTACTTTACCTCCGATATTTCCGCCGAAAAACAGGCGAAAGTGATTTCCGAACTCGAAAGCAAGATCGCGGCAGACGACACGTTATCGGGCGACTACGTTGAGATCCATCTCACATGGCACACCGAAGAGCTCGTTTCGAAAGCCGACTATGTGTGGCGCGGCGCGATCGCCGTCGGCATCGTCGTGGCGCTCGTCTATCTCGGGATCCGCTTCGGCGTCGGCAGCGCCCTCACGGGGCTTGTGCTCTCCGTGCACGACGCGCTGTTTACCGTTGCGCTCCTCGCGATCGTCCGCATTCCCGTCTATGCGGCCGCTCCCGTATTCTATGCGGCGGCCGCGGCGTTCCTCTCCCTCGCACTCTGGCTCGTGCACTGCATGAAACTGCGTTCGCTCAAGAAAGAGTCCGAGACCCCGCTCGACGCGGAGACCTCTGTGGCGACGTCGTACAAGAGCGCATGGAAGTGGATCGCGGCCATTGCGGGTACAGTCGCGTTCGTTGTGATCGTCATCGGTTCGATCGCTTCGACGAGCGTGAGAGCGATGGTCTTGCCTTTGCTCATCGCCGTTGCGGCGGCCGCTTATTCCTCGCTTCTCGTCGGCCCCGCGCTTCACGTGCATGTCAAGCGGGCATTCGACAAACTCTCGCGTGGCAACAAATTCAAGTACGTCGGTAAAGAAAAGAAGGCCGACAAGTAACGTACGAACATCAGGCGGCGGGAGATGATCCCGCCGCTTTGCGTAACGGTGCATTTTTGGGCATAATAATAAAAAGTACAGACATATCAGAAGAAACGTCATGAAAAAACTTGTCCGGGAATATGAATTTACGCCCGAACAACTGAATAGCGTCAAGGCGCTCGCGAAGAAGCTGTCTCTCACCGAGACGACGGCGAGTCTTCTCTATGCCCGCGGCATGGACACCGAGGAGAAGATGCTCTCTTTCCTCGACCCCGGCAAACAGCACTTCCTTTCGCCTTTCCTCATGCGGGGGATGAAAGAGGCCGTGGAACTCATCGCGCGGGCGAAAGAGGAGGGCTGGAATGTCGCCGTGTTCGGCGATTACGACGCGGACGGCATCGGCGCATGCGCCATCATTTCCCGCGCGCTCCGCACATTCGGGATCGAACCCTATCTCTATGTGCCCGAACGGACGGAGGGCTACGGGCTCAGCATACGGGCGATCGACGCTATTTTCGACGAGTTTTTGCCTGATCTCGTCATCACCGTCGACTGCGGCATTTCCAATGCCGAGGAAGTGGAATATATCAAAGAACAGGGGGCGTATGTCATCGTCACCGACCACCACGAGCTGCCCGAACGGCTTCCCGACTGTATCGTCGTAAACCCCAAACTGCACGACGATTACCCGTATGACAATCTGTGCGGCGCGGGAGTGGCGTTCAAACTCGCGTGTGCGCTCATCGGCGAGAGGGCATATGCCTATCTCGATTTTGCGGCGCTCTCGACCGTGGCCGACAGCGTACCTCTTCTCGGAGAGAACCGCGATATCGTAGCCGAGGGTCTCAGGCTCATCGGGAAGAGCCCGCGCCCCGCGTTTGCGGCGCTCCTGCAAAAGACGGCGCCCGTGACGGCGCAGACGCTCGCTTTCACCCTCGCTCCCCGCATCAATGCCGCGGGAAGAATGGGGGACGCGCATGCGGCGCTTCGTCTCTTCACGACGGAGAACGAAGAGGAGATTCCTCCGCTTGCCGAAAAACTCAACTTATATAACGCCGAGCGGCAGCGTTGCTGCGACGAACTGTATGCGCAGGTCTCTTCCCGCATCCGAGAACAGGGCGCGTACGGAAACGTCGTCATGCTGGCGGGAGAGCGGTGGAACGCGGGCTTTGTCGGCATTGTCGCTGCTCGCGTCGCAGAGGAATTTTCCCGCCCCGCCTTGCTCTTTGTCAAGCACGGAAATATGCTCAAGGGCAGCGCCCGCAGTATCGAAGCCGTCAACATTTTCGAGGCGCTCAAGGCATGCTCGGAGTGGATCGAGGAATTCGGCGGCCACTCGCAGGCGGCGGGGATCAACGTCAAAGAGGAGAACTTCGAGCGTCTTCGCGAAGCGCTCGACCGCTATATCGCCGACCACTACACGCGCGAAGAATTCACGCCCGTGCTGTCCGTTTGCGAACCCAAAGATTCTCCGCGCCGCCTTGCGCAGGAACTCGAAAGGCTGGAACCTTTCGGGATCGGTAACAAGCGCCCGCTCTTCGCCGTGCAGGCGGAACATGTGGACGCAAATCAGGTAAAGCCCGACTCTCCGCACATCTCTTTCCCGCTCGACGGCATGTCTTTTATGTATTTCGGCGGCGCGAAAGATCTGAAATTGTTGCGCAGCGACGTGAAAAAGACGATCGTCTACGAATATAATTTATCGACTTTCAGGGGCAGAGAGTATCTCAAGGGCTTTGTCCGCGCCGTGCTCGCAGACGGTCTCAGCGGGAAGCGCGTGGAACTCGACGCTCTCGAAGAACAGCTCCATACGCTCGGGCTTCCCCCCGCGGGGGAGAGGATGGACACCGAGAGCCTGAACGTCTTATTGAACGAACGGTTGCAAAGCTGTGCCTACGGACTTGCCGCGGTATGTTTTTCCCGCGGGACGCTCGCCGCTTTCCCTGCGCTCAAGGGACTTCCCGTAGACGTCTTCCGCCTCTCCTCGCCCAACGTCGGTAACACGGTGCTCTATGCGCCCGAAGAAGGGTGCGATCTTTCCGCCTACCGCGACATCGTTTTTTTGGACGCGCCCGCGGGCGATCCGTGCCTCACGGGGCATGCGCGCCTCTATTATAACGGCGATATCTGCGGATATGCGCCGATCAAGGAGAGTGAAGTCAAGCGGGAGGAGCTTCTGAAGATCTTTGCCGCTGTGAAAGCGGGCGGGCTCAGGGGTGATACTTTTGCGGAAGCCGTTGCGGCGTGCGGCGGGCTGGGATTCGGAGAGGAACAGCTTCTCTTTGCGCTCTCCGTGTTCGAAGAGCTCGGGCTCGTCGTTCTGGACGGCGGCAACGTCCGCACCGTGCGGGGAGAAAGAAAGGATCTGACGGATTCTTCCATCTATATGGCGGCGGTCCGCCTGAAGGAGGAGTGATATGGAACCGATCCTCATGAAGATCTACGAATATTACAGCGGCGCGGACAGGGATATGCTTCTCCGCGCCTACGACTTTGCCTCCCGCGCGCACAAAAACCAGAAACGGGCGTCCGGCGAGCCATATTTTATCCATCCGTGCGCCGTCGCCGAAATTCTCACCGATCTCGGGCTGGACGCCGCCACCGTCGCGGGGGCGTTGCTTCACGACGTCATCGAGGACACGCCCGCAACGGAAGAGGATATCAGCCGCGAATTCGGGGAAGAGGTGCTGACGCTCGTTTCGGGCGTCACAAAACTCGATAAGATCGTCTTCAAATCGCAGGAAGAGGAAGAGGCGGAAAATTTCCGCAAGATCTTCGTCGCGATGGCAAAAGATATCCGCGTCATCATCATAAAGCTTGCCGACCGTCTGCACAACATGCGTTCGCTCAATTTTCTTTCCAAGGAACGCCAGCAAAAGATGGCGAAAGAGACCCTCGATATCTATGCGCCCATCGCGGGGAGGCTGGGTATCAGCCAGGTCAAGTGCGAGCTCGAAGATCTGTGTCTCAAATATCTCGATCCCGAGGCGTTTGAGTTCCTCGTCGAAAATATCCATCAAAAATTGGAAGAACGCAACCGCTTTGTCGATTTCGTCGTCGAGGAGATCAACGATATTCTCGTCGAGTCGAATATCTCGGGCGAAGTGTTCGGAAGACCCAAGCACTTCTATTCCATTTATAAAAAGATGAAGACAAAGGATAAGACGCTCGATCAGATTTACGATCTCACGGCCGTACGCGTCATCGTGGGCACGGTGGACGAGTGCTACGAGGTGCTCGGCAAGATCCATAAAAAATGGAAGCCCGTCCCGGGGCGGATCAAAGATTATATCGCAACGCCCAAGCCCAATATGTATCAATCGCTGCATACGACGGTCGTCACGAACTTTGGCCAGCCTTTCGAGATCCAAATCAGGACGGAAGAAATGCACCGCACGGCTGAATACGGTATTGCGGCGCATTGGAAATATAAGGAACAGCGCGATAGTATGTCGTCTCTCGATCAACGCATGTCGTGGATCCGCGAGATGATGGAGTTGCAGGGCGGTTTCCGTGACTCCAAGGAGTTCATGAACAACGTCAAAGAGGAGCTGTATTCAAGCGAATTGCTCGTATTCACCCCGCAGAGTAAGGTGATCTCTCTCCCCGAAAACGCAACGCCCGTAGATTTCGCCTACGCCATTCACTCCGAGGTCGGTAACCGCTGCATCGGCGCCAAGGTCAACGGCAAGATCGTCCCGCTCGACTCCGTTTTGGAGCTCGGGGACGTCGTGGAGATCATCACCTCGCCCACGGGAAAAGGACCCTCGCGCGACTGGCTCAAATTTGTAAAATCTCCTTCCGCAAGGGCGAAGATCAAGTCTTTCTTCCGCAAGGCGATGCGGGAAGACAACATCAAACAGGGCAAGGTCATGCTCGAGGAAGTCGCAAAGCGGAAAGGGTATCAGCTTTCGGAGATCCTCACGCCCGAGAGCTTCCGCAAAGTGTCCGAAAAGTACTCTTTTGACACGCAGGAAGAAATGTTCTCGGCCATCGGCTTCGGCGCAGTCTCCGCATCGCAGGTCTTTTTCAAGCTCGTAGACTATTTCCGCAAGGAAGTGCCGACGCCCGTTTTGCAACCTTTCAGAGAGAAAAACGCCAAGGGCACCGTCACCATCAAGGGCATGTCGGGGCTACTCGTCTCCTTTGCGGGCTGTTGTTCGCCCGTTCCGGGGGACGATATCATCGGGTTTGTGACGCGGGGAAGGGGCATTGTCGTGCACAGAAAGGATTGTCCCAATCTCAAGAATGCCGAGCCGGACAGACTTCAGCCTGCCGAATGGACGGGAGAACAGGAGCGGGACGCGCGGTTCAAGGCGGGGCTCATCGTCACTGCGGAAGAACAGGGCGCCGCGCTCGCGGCGGTCTCCAATGTGCTCGCCGACATGAAACTTTCTCTCACGTCCATCAACGGACGGTACGACAAGAACGGCGACGCCATCGTCGAGATCACGGTTTCCCTCTTGAGCAAACAGGACATCGAAGTGCTCATCAACCGCCTCTCAGCAAAAGACAAGATCGTGAGCGTGAGAAGAACGTCGAATTAGTAAAGAAGTACCGAAGCATCTCGCCGCACGTTTTACGTTTGCCCCGCGAGATTCTAACTTCGTCGCTACGCTCCTCGTGCCGCCTTTCGACGCCATAAAGAACGTGCGGGCGGGGCGGGTTAAGGATTCTGACTTCGTCCTGCATCCATATCTCAGAATGACGCGGGGCGTTTTCTGCCCACCTCAGTCGCCTTTGGTGACAGCTCCTCCTTGGGAGGAGCCTTGCAATTCACGGACGCGCCCCGTGCGCATTCGTATTGCTCCAAGCGCGGTACGAGGGGGGTGTCGTTCCAACTTCCTCTTCCCAAAAAATGCAACATATAGCGCGAAAAAGCGTAATATAGGTGTCAAAATGATCACTTGTTCCGAAGCATGGCTCGAACCTGAGCTCATGGACGTCGTGCGCCTGTTTGCGGGCGCCGAAACGCTCGAGATCGGACACGCGGCGAAATACGGCGGCGGGGTCTTTTGCAATGCGATCACACTTGGCGGAGAGACGTTTGATTTTTGCGAGAAAGAGACGTTTTCATCTCCCCTTGAGGAAAAGAGCTTCGTCAAGCGCTTTGCAAAGCTCGCCCTCTATAAGGTGCTTTCCTCTTATTATCAAAAAGAACTGCCATGGGGGTCGCTCACGGGGATCCGTCCCACGCGGCTCGCCTATCAGCAGATCGGAAAGACAGGGGAGTTTTTGTCTCTCTTCGGAAAACTCGGCGTCTCGGCGGAGAACAGCGCGCTCGTCGGACGGGTCATCGAGGGCCAGAAAGGAATCTACGAGAGAAAGGACGGGAACGTCGACCTCTTTGTCTCTCTGCCCTTTTGCCCCACAAAGTGTATCTATTGCTCGTTTATCACCGCGCCGATCGCGCAGACGAAGAAATATATGCCCGCTTATCTTGCGGCGCTGAAGGAGGAACTCGGGGCGGCGAAACCGCTCATCGGGAACCTGCGCTCCGTCTATATCGGCGGAGGAACGCCCTTTGCCCTTGAGGCGGAAGAGCTGGAGAGCGTTTTAAAGGCCGTTGTGCCCTTGCGCGAAAACGGATGCGAATTTACGGTGGAGGCGGGTCGGCCCGATACGTTCACAGAGGAGAAGCTGGAACTTTGCAAGAGATACGGCGTAACGCGCGTCTGTATCAATGCGCAGAGTTTTTCTGACAAGACGCTCGAAGCCATCGGCAGAAAACACACGGCGGAGCAAGTGGCGGAAGCGTTCCGCATGGCGCAGCCCTACGGGTTCGACGTGAACTGCGACCTCATCGCGGGTCTCACGGGAGAGAGCCTCGAAGAATTTCGTGCGAGCATAGACAGGGCGGTAGAACTCTCGCCTGAAAATATCACCGTGCACACCCTTTGTCTCAAAAAGGGAGCGAAGCTCAAAGAGGAGACAATTCTGTTGCCCGACGGGCTTCTCTCGGATATGATCGCCTACTCGCGCGAAGCGTTGACGGCGGCGGGCTATGAGCCGTATTATCTGTATCGGCAGAAATACATGGCGGGCGCACATGAAAACGTGGGCTGGACGAAGAAAGGAAAGGCGTGCGTGTATAACGTCGATGTGATGGAAGAGACGTGCGACAATCTTGCGGTCGGCGCAAACGCCATCACAAAGAAACTGTTCTTAAAAGAAAGCCGTATCGAGCGATACGGCAGTCCGAAAGATATCCCGACCTATCTGGAGAAGGTGGAGAAAATTATCGAAGAAAAGACCAAATTGTGGGAAAAGTAAATGCGGCCCCGCGTCATTCTGCCCCGTGCGCGTTCTATGCATATCCAAGCACGGCACGAGCGCTGCCCTTGGCGCGAAGTCAGAATCTCGCGTGGCAACCGTAGAAACATGTGGCGAGATGCTTCGGTACAGCCCTCGTAGACTTTGTACCCCTCTCGTTCTCAGCATGACGCCGCCCTGCCCCGTACCTCGGCGTCCCCTTTAATGGCGTTGGCGCGTTGTCCTTGCGCGACTGAGGGGGGTGCCATTCTAAATATGTCTCACCATAATTTTTAATTTTTAATTAAATTCGGGTCGCCCAAAGTCGTCTTAAAATTGGAATAGATCACAAATCCCGCCTTGGAATGGGGCGGTTTTTTTACGAATTTCAGCAGACAGTAGTCGACGGGGATCTTTTCGCCGTGCGCGTCCGAGTATAGCGCGCACACGCCCGCCGCAAAGGATAAAACGTCGTCCGGAACGGCTTTTCCCTCCGATTTTATAACGACGTGGCAGGAATGGTATCTCTGCGCGTGCAGCCATATGTCTTCGGGCGCACTCTGGCGGATCAGCGCGTCGTTTTGCAGGTTGTTGCGTCCTGCAAGCACACGCATGCCCCCGCATTCATATGTGCGGAAGGGAATTTCGGCGCGGCCCGTCTTCTTTTTTTCTTTCGGAGCCTCGATGAGCCCCGCGGCCGTCATTTCTTCCGCAATGCTGTTGAGGTCCGTCACGTCGAGCGCGCTTTCGGCGAGCGCACAGAGGCTTTCGAGATACGTCATTTCCGCGCGCGTCTCCCGCTCGCGGGGAACGAGCACTTCGACCGTCCGCTTTTGTTTGCGGTATTTTTTATAATACGCTTGCGCGTTTTCGGCGGGGGAAAGTTGCGGATCGAGACTGATTTTTTCTCTCTGTCCCGTGTAATAATTTTCGACTTCGCAGCCTTGCATCCCCTTGTGAAGCGCGTAGAGATTGGCGGTCAGCAGTTCGCCCTTTATCCTGTTTTCTTCGGCGTTGCGGCAAGAGAGCTGTTTTTCGAGATTTTGCCGAAGCTGTTTTTCCTGTTTGTTCCTTGCGCTTTGCAGCGCGGAGAGAAGACGGCGTTTGAGTCCGTCGAACTGTTTTTTCTCCCGCTTCCGTCTGTAAAATTCCGACTGCGCTTCGGAGAGCGTCGGAAAGGGGATCCCTGAATTGCCTCTTGCCGTGAAATCGACCGCCGCGCCGTCCCGTTCGATGACGCGGGGAGAGATCTCGTCTGAGAAGATGTAACGATAGACATGCCGCGCGAAGTCGCCGCCCGTATACACATCCGCGATCGCCTGCGCCGTAACGGGGGCAAGACCGCGCACGTGACGGAAGAGAAAGTCCGCTCTGTCGCCCGTGCAATTTTCGAGCAGTGCACGAAGCGCCGTCTCGTCGGAGGGATCCGTTTTGTCCTGCGCGAAAGGCGGAACGTATTTCACGCCCGCGAAGATCATGCGCTTGGTGTTTTCGTCGAGGGAAGTCGTCTTCAGCGCCCCGAGGATGACGCCGTTTTCGAGCAGAATGATATTGGAATACTTGCCCATGATTTCGGCGATGAGAAAACGTTCCGTTTCGCGGAATTCGCTGTGGCAGAGAAGACGGAAACGCAAAATGCGCTCAAACCCCGGCGTATCCACGCCTAAAATGTCGGCGCCCTGAATGTGTTTGCGGAGGAGCATGCAAAAAGCGGGCGCGTTTTGGGGATTTCCCGCGTCTTCTTCGCAAAAATATGCGCCGCAATCGGAAGCGTTTGCGTTCAAAATAAGTTTAAGGGTGCGTTTTCCCGTGTATATAAGAAGAGAAAGCTCCTCTTTGCCGGGCTGGTTCACGCGATTGATCTTTCCGCCCTTGAGCGTTTCATGGAGTTCCCGCGAAACGAGGCGGAGCGTAAAGGCGTCTTGCGGCATATTTGCCTCCCAAGCTTTCTTGCCCCTCATTATACCCCAAAAAAATAAAATTGTAAATAAAAACGCTTTCCTTTTGACGGCGGTTATGTTAAAATGGAAAGCGATAAATCGGAGAAAAAGGACAGGAGTTAAAAATCATGAATTACACAGTCACCCCCGCAGAAAAGAGCACAGTTAAGATCGAGATCGTCTTCACGCCCGAAGAATGGGCGGCGGCGAACGATAAGGCATATTTGCAGAACAGACACAAGTATACGGTCAACGGCTTCCGCAAGGGCAAGGCTCCCAAGGCGATGCTCGAAATGTTCTACGGCAAGGCCATCTTCTACGAAGAAGCGCTGAATTTGCTGTACGGCGAACACTATGCCGATATCCTCGAAAAGGAAAAGGACAATTTCACGGCCGTCGGCGATCCCGAGCTTGCTCTCGGCGAGAACTTCTCCGAAGAGAACGTCTCTCTCATCGCCACCGTCCCCGTGAAGCCCGACGTTACCATCGGCAGCTACAAGGGTATAAAAATCAACAAGTATGAGTATACTGTTACGGACGCCGAAGTTGAACAGGACATCGAGACGACCCGTACCCGTCTTGCAAAGAATATCGACGTCACCGACCGTCCCGCACAGATGGGAGACACTGTGAACATCGATTTCACGGGCAAGAAAGACGGCGTGGCATTTGAGGGCGGCACGGCTGAAAAGTATGACCTCACGCTCGGCTCCCACAGCTTTATCCCCGGGTTCGAAGAGGCGGTCGCCGGCATGAACATCGGCGAGACGAAAGATATCGGCGTCACTTTCCCCGAGGACTATCAGGAAGAGTCTCTCAAAGGACAGCCCGCAGTTTTCACCGTCACGCTGCATAAGATCACGGGCAAAGACCTCCCCGCGCTCGACGACGAGTTTGTCAAGAAGTTCGGAGCGGATTCTGTAGACGCCTATAAGGCAAAGGTGCGCGAGCGCCTCGAAAAGAACGCCGCGAGCCGTTCCCGCAACGATACGGAAAATGCCATTCTCGAAGAGATCGCAAAGACCGCTTCCGCCGAGCTCCCCGACGCTCTCATCGAGAGACAGGAGGAGATGTCCGTCAGCAGAATGGAGCAGAACATCATGTATCAGGGGATCCGTCCCGAGGATTACTATCAATATATCGGCACCACGCGCGACGCCTATAAGAAGAACTTCGAAGCAGAGGCGAAGAAGATGGTCATGAGCCAGCTCATCATCGACAAACTCCTCGAGACGGAGAAGATCGAGGCTTCCGAAGAGGAGATCGGCGCAAAGATCGCGGAACAGGCGGCTTCCGTCGGCAAAGAGCCCGCGGAATACGAAAAGACCCTTGACCCCCGCCAGAGAGAATACATCGAAAACGACATCAAACTCACCAAACTCTTCGATTTCCTGATGGAAAACAACGAGATGGTCGTGTGCACCGAAGAACCCAAGGCATAACGGGTATAAGGAGAAAAGAAAATGACAAAGAACGTACTCATTCCCTATGTCGTAGAGCGCACGTCGAGCGGCGAGCGCAGCTACGACCTCTATTCCCGTCTCCTTGAAGACAGGATCATTTTCCTCTCGGGCGAGATCGACGACGCGCTTGCGAACACCGTCGTCGCCCAGCTCATCTATCTTGAGGGAAAAGACCCGGGGAAAGACGTGAGCCTCTATATCAACAGCCCAGGCGGATCGGTCTCGGCCGGTATGGCGATTTACGATACGATGAATTATATCAAGTGCGACGTATCGACGATCTGCATCGGCCTTGCGGCGTCGATGGGGGCTTTCCTCCTCGCGGCGGGGCAAAAGGGCAAGCGCTATGCGCTCCCCAACAGCGAGATCATGATCCATCAGCCCTTGGGCGGCGCGCAGGGGCAGGCAAGCGACATCAAGATACAGGCCGACCATATCCTGAAGATCAAGGAAAAGATGACCCGTATCCTCTCCGAAAATACGGGGAGAAGTTACGAAGATATCGCCCGCGATACCGACAGAGACAACTATCTCACGGCCGAAGAGGCAATGCAGTACGGCCTCATCGACAGAGTATACTTCAAGCGTTGACCGCGGCCCCCGAGAGCGGGCGCGCTCTGCCGCGCGGCGTGTAGTTTACATTTCATGGAGTGAACATGGCAAAATTCGAACAACGCTGCTCTTTCTGCGGGAAAGAGAAATCCAAAACCAAAAAACTGATCGCGGGTCCCGAGGGGATCTTTATCTGCGACGAGTGCGTGGAATTGTGCAGGGACATGATCGAAAAGACCCCGTCCTCTTCGGCCGCAGAGAAAGTGGAACTCAAAAAGCCCACGGAGATCAAGGAAGAGCTCGATAAGTATATCATCGGGCAGGATAAGGCCAAGCGCGTTCTTTCCGTTGCCGTCTACAACCACTATAAGCGCATCAATGCCTTGGCGGAGGGCGTGAAGAACGACGATGTGGAGATCGAAAAGAGCAACATTCTTCTCCTCGGTCCCACGGGCAGCGGCAAGACGCTGTTGGCCCGTACCCTTGCAAAGATCTTGAACGTTCCCTTTGCGACGGCGGACGCAACGACTCTCACCGAGGCCGGTTACGTCGGCGAAGACGTTGAAAATATTCTCCTGAAGCTCATTCAGAACGCCGATTACGACATCGAAAAGGCACAGCGGGGCATTATCTATATCGACGAGATCGATAAGATCGCAAGAAAGGGGGAGAACGTCTCCATCACCCGCGACGTCTCGGGCGAGGGAGTCCAGCAGGCCCTTCTCAAGATCATCGAGAGCACGATCGCAAACGTTCCCCCGCAGGGCGGCAGAAAACACCCCCAGCAGGATTGCATGCGCATCGACACGACGAATATCCTCTTCATCTGCGGCGGCGCTTTTGTCGGGCTCGACAAGATCGTTTCGGCCAGAAAGGACGATTCGGGGCTGGGGTTCGGCGGAAAGGTCAAACTCGGCGAGAAAGAAGTCGATTATACCCTTCTCGATGAGGTAAAGCCGCAGGATCTCACCAAGTTCGGGCTCATTCCCGAGTTCGTCGGCCGTATCCCCATCGTCGTGAGTTTGCAGGCCCTCGACGAAGACGCCCTTGTCAGCATTCTCACCAAGCCCAAGAACGCCATTATCAAGCAATATCAGAAGCTTGTGGGGCTCGACGGGGTAAAGCTCACGGTCGAAGACGGGGCCGTGAGAGAGATCGCCAATACCGCCATCCGCCTCAAGACGGGGGCGAGAGGGCTCAGGACCATTATCGAGAGCCTGATGATCGACGTGATGTTCGACATTCCGTCAGAGCACAATGTAGAAGAAGTCATCATCACGCGCGACTGCGTGACGGACGGCGCAAAGCCGCGGCTCGTCTATAAGGAAACTGCATAAAGAAAAAATCATACGCAGGGCGGGTTTTCTTCGGAAAACCCGCCCTGCGTTGTATATAGATTCGTAAGGGACTTCCTTGGCTCCCGGCCCCGCGTCATTCTGAGAAAAGGAGCAGGATGAAAAGACGGGGACGAACGCGAAGAATCTCGCGGGGCATACGTAAAACATGCGGCGAGATGCTTCGGTACATCTTTCACGGACTGCGTACAGCTCCTGTTCTCAGCATGACGCCGCCTCCGACTTCAACCCCCACCTGACGCGGCTACGCTGCGCCGCCCGCCCCCCGAGGGAGTGAAAGCTTGCTCCCTCAGGATGAATGTTCTACCCGCCTGTTCCCTTTTTAAGGGGGCAGGTTTAGCTCCCCCTCGAGGGACGCAAAACGCAATTCTGCGCATCAGTACAGTGCGCTGTGCGCTGCGTTTTGCGATGAGTGAGCGCATTATCCCGCGCGAACGGTGACCGAGGACAATCGACCTGCCCGAGACAGCTGTCACGCGCCCTTGCGTGACTGAGAGGGTGTCGTTCCCAATCTCCCCGCCACAATTTTTCATTTTTAATTTTCCCTTGACAGAGCATATTGCATATGATATACTGTTTCCAAAATACCCCGTGGGGGTATATGGAGATATGTATGGAAGAACATTGTTGCTGTAACGCACATGAACGCAAGACCATACGGTCGGAAGAGGAAAAGAGGACCATCATTTCCCGTCTCAATCGCATATCGGGACAACTGAACGGCATTAAACGCATGGTGGAAGAGGACAGGTATTGCGACGATATCCTCGTCCAGCTCGCCGCCGCAGACGCGTCCGTCAAGAGCCTTTCCGCCGTCATTCTCAAAAATCACCTGCATGGGTGTGTGGCGGAGCACGTGAAAGCGGGAGATACCGCCGTGCTCGATGAGATCGTCGATCTCTTCAAGAGGTTTTCATGAAAAAGAAATATTCAATCACGGGCATGAGCTGTGCCGCCTGTTCCGCGGGGATCGAGCGCACCGTAAAAAAGCTCGGCGGCGTATCGGCGTGCGCCGTCTCCCTGATGGGCGAGTGCATGGATGTGACGTTCGACGAAAAAATATTGTCTGAGGCGCAGATCGTCGGCGCCGTGACGGGGCTTGGCTATGGCATTTTCGAATACGGAAAAACGCCCGAGAAGAAGAGGGAATTTCTCACGCTTTTCGTCCGTTTTCTCCTCTCTCTCGTGTTGCTTCTTCCCGTCATGTACCTCTCGATGGGGCACATGGTGGGGCTTCCAACGCCGATGGGTTGGCTCAACCACGGCTTTCAGCTGGGCATCACGGCCGTTATTTTGCTCATCAATTACAAATTTTTCGTGAGCGGCGTGCGTGCGGCGTTTAAATTGGTGCCGAATATGGACACGCTCGTCTCTTTGGGCGCGGGCGTCTCCTTTGTTTACAGCACAGTGCTCGCCTGCCTCGATCCCATGGGACACGCACTGTACTTCGAGTCGGCGGCGATGATCGTCACGCTCGTGACGCTCGGTAAGTGGCTCGAAGACCGTTCCAAAAAGCGAACGGGCAGGGAGATCGAAAAATTGCGCTCCCTCGCGCCCGACCGCGTTACGGTGGAACGGAACAACACACAGTTCACGGTGCCGCTCTCCGAAGTGGAGGAGGGGGATATCGTGCTCGTGCGGCAGGGGGAGTCCATTGCCGTGGACGGCACGGTTCTCGACGGGCACGCCTTTGTAGACCAATCTGCGGTCACGGGCGAAAGTCTCCCCGTGGAACTTACGGCGGGGGGAAAAGCGGTGAGCGCGTGTATCGTCACAAACGGCTATCTGAAGATCCGCGCCGAAAAGGTGGGAGCGGATACCATGCTCATGGGCATCATCAGAATGGTGCGCGAGGCTGGCGCTTCCAAGGCTCCCATTCAAAAATTAGCGGATAGGGTCGCGGCCGTCTTCGTCCCCGTCGTTTTAGGACTTGCCGTCGTCACCTTTCTCATCTGGTACTTCACGACTTGGGAGCTTCCCAAGGCGATGAATTATGCTGTCTCCGTGCTCGTCATCTCCTGTCCTTGCGCGCTCGGGCTCGCGACGCCCGTGGCGGTCATGGCGGCGACGGGAAGGGGCGCGGCGCTCGGTATTCTCTATAAAAACGCCGAGGCGTTGCAGAAAATGGCGACGGTGCACGAGGTCTGGCTCGACAAAACGGCCACTCTTACCGAGGGGAAGCCCAAAGTGGTGTGGTTTGAGGACTTCGTTCAAGGGGATCCTTCGGTCGCTGCGTCCCCTCAGGATGAGCGTGACATTACTTGCCCTCCCCTTGCGTCTGAGGGAGGAGAGGAGCGCCCCCAAACGCAGTCCATGCGCATCGCCTACGCGCTCGAGAGCAAGCTCAATCATCCCCTCGCGCAGTGCGTCGCCGACTTCTGCGGCGGCGGGGAGGAGGCCGAAAATGTCGCCTATATCACGGGACAGGGCGCCGTCGGCACAGTGGACGGCCGAACGTACTTCCTCGGCAATGAGCGCATGATGCAGGCAAGAGGCATAAAATTCGGCACATATCTTGCAATTTTCGAAAAACTTACGGCCGAGGGAAAGACGGTGCTCTTTCTCGCCGATGAAGAAAAGCCGCTCGCTCTCTTCGCCCTGGCGGACACGCTGAAAGAGGGGAGCCGTGAGGCTGTAGGGGAGCTCGTGAAAGCGGGGTGTCTTCCCGTCATGCTCACGGGGGACAATCGGGCCGTCGCTTCGCACATCGCCGAAGAGGCTGGCTTTCCGCCCTATGAGAACTGCGTGCGCGCAGAGTTGTTGCCCGAGGATAAACTCTCCTACATCAGGGAAGCAAGGGAACAAAACGAGAGAGCGAAGCGCGAAACCCGTCAGGCGCGGCGGGAAAACCGCTACGTCGCCATGGTCGGGGACGGCATCAACGACGCGCCCGCGCTCAAAGAGGCAGACGTCGGCATCGCCATGGGGAACGGGACGGACGTCGCCATCGAGAGTGCGGACGCCGTGCTCGTCAGCGGAGATTTGCGCGCCCTTCCCCGCGCCGTCGCGCTCTCCCGAAAGACGATGCGCATTATCAGGCAAAACCTCTTTTGGGCATTTTTCTACAACTGCATCGGCATTCCGCTCGCGGCGGGCGTGTTTGCGTGGGCGGGCGTCTCGCTAAATCCCATGATCGGGGCGGCGGCGATGAGCCTGAGTTCGCTCTTCGTGGTGACGAACGCCCTGCGGCTTGTGCGGTTCGGGGGGAGAGGGAACTCCGTTCAAGGGGATCCTTCGGTCGCTGTGCTCCCTCAGGATGAGCGTTTGACTCCGGTGGCTGTGCTCCCTCAGGATGAGCGTTTGGGTTCTGCTCATTCTGAGCATAGCGAAGAATCCCCTCAAACGCAGTCTGCTTTCTGCCCGCCTGACTTCAACGAAATAAATCAAAAAGGAGATATAACGATGAAAAAGACAATTCTTGTAGACGGTATGATGTGCGCGCATTGCGCAAAGCACGTGAAAGACGCGCTTGAAAAAGTTGCGGGCGTCAAGGGAGCGGAGGTCAGTCTGGAAAACAAGACCGCCGTCGTGGAGCTCGCCTCCGAGGTCGGGAACGATGTTCTCCTCGCCGCCGTCACCGAGGCGGGGTACGAACCCAAGGCGATTTTGTAAGTTCGGCAAAATTCGCCAAAAGACCAAAAAACTTACACATATGTGCGGATAAACAGATGTTATTCTGTCATAAAAGACCTGCAAATAAAAGTCAAGTAAAAAGCGGGAAGATTTTCTGAGGATTTTTGCGAGGGAAAGAGCGCAAGACA
>CANQHG010000014.1 GCA_947623655.1 uncultured Clostridia bacterium
TATCTTAATAGGCGGCTTTTTTTATGTAAATTTCATACTTAAACCCGCCTGCGGTCCCCCGCAGACGGGTTTTATTTTACAACGATGATATAAATAATGTAGTAAGTCTTTTCCCTCTCCGACACAAAAAAGGTCGGCACACACGTTTGTTACCCTGCGGCTGCGCTGTCTGCAGCAGGATCGGATACGGGGATTCCGTCGCTCTCCGTTCCTTCGCGGGAGAGTGGGGTTTTGGCGCCTGAGGCGGCCACTTTTCCGCCGACTACGCCCGCGAGAAGGGACGAAATATCGATACCCGTCGATTCTTTGACCCCTTCCATGATCTGATTTGCGCTCGACATGACGTCTTTTACGATCTTTGTCGCGTTTCCGTCGCCGTACATCACGATCTTATCCGTGCGGCTCAGGGGTTCGGCGGCATTTTTGACGACTTCTGGCAGCGCACCGAGATACATTTCGAGCACAGACGCTTCTCCCATCTTGCGCTGAGCTTCCGCCTTGCGTTCGATGGCTTCCGCTTCGGCGATCCCCTTGGCGCGGATACCCTCCGCTTCCTGTTCCATGGCGTACCTTGCGGCTTCCGCTTCTGCCTTTTGGGCTTCCGCCCGCTTGAGCGCCTCGTATGCCATGGCCTCCGCTTCTTTCTGTCTCTTTACGAGATCGGCGTCCGCCTCTTTGGCGATCTTATAGTTGAGTGCGTCCGCCTGCTTTCTGACTTCCGCGTCGAGTTGCCGTTCCTTGATCGCGATCTCCCGCTCTGCAAGCTCCGCTTCTTTTTCGCGTCTTGCGATGTCGGCATTCGCCCTGGTGATCTCGATGGTCTTGCGCTCCGTCTCCTGCTGGATGGCATACGCGGCGTCCGCTTCCGCCTTTTTGGTATCCGCTCTGACTTTCATGTCGGCCTGCTGGACGGCAAGCGCGGCATTTTGCTCCGCGATCTTCTTTTCCGACTCGACTTTGACGGCATTTGCCTCCTGTGCGGCGTTCGAGGTCGCAATGGCGATGTCGCGCTGGGCGTTCGCCTTGGCGATCTGTGCGTTCTTGCGGATCTGCTCAACGTTGTCGATACCCATATTCTCGATCGTGCCCGCGTTGTCCTTAAAATTCTGGATATTGAAGTTGACGACCTCGATCCCCAGCTTTTCCATATCGGGGACGACGTTTTCGGTGATCTTTTTCGCGACGCCCTGCCTGTCCTGCACCATCTCTTTGAGCCCGACCGAACCCACAATCTCGCGCATATTGCCCTCGAGGACTTGCGTGACGAGACTGATGAGCTCCTCCTGCTTCATGCCGAGAAGAGATTCCGCCGCCTTTTTCAGCAGTTCGGGATCGGACGAGACTTTGACGTTCGCAACGCCGTCTACATTGACGTTGATGAATTCGTTCGTGGGGACCGCTTCGCTCGTTTTGACGTCCACCTGCATGACGCGCAGAGAGATCTTATCTACCCTTTCAAAAAAAGGAATACGGAACCCGGCGTGCCCGATGAGGATCCTGCGGCGGAAAGGGCCCGAGATGATGAACGCCGTGTCGGGCGGCGCCTTGAGATACCCGAGAATAAAAAACATTGCGATACATGCCGCCAGAATACATGCTCCGACGATCAACCCGACTTGCCAAGCTGCCATAATAGAAACCTCCTGTTACTATGATATTCGGAAGTAGTGCACGGAAAGCGGAATCCTTGCCGAAAAAAAAGACTTTTACCGAACGCTCGGTAAAAGTCTTGATAAAACTTTGGCAAGTTTTCACGCCGCCGGGTAAAAACCGTATTGACGACGGCGCGACGCCGACATGCGGCGCATCTACTCCCTTTTATTTTTTTATACCGTCATTTTTTGCTTTTGAAACATCTTTTCCGAAAAATTTTTGCTTTTTCTTCCGCCCCGCCGGAAAACGGGCGGTTTTCACAAAAAACTCAGCGATGTCACAGGAAATCGTGACGGAAAAGACGTTACATTTTGAATAAAACCGTGTTATAATAAGAATGAAAATGGAGACAGTATGAGCTATTTGGAACTTGAAAACGTCAGCAAGGAATATCGCACGGGTACCGTCACGGTAAACGCCCTCGTCGGGGCGTCTTTTGCCCTCGAAGACGGCGAATTTGCCGTCGTTCTCGGTTCGAGCGGTGCGGGGAAGACCACTCTTTTAAATCTGCTCGGCGGCATGGACAGCGCCACGGAGGGGAAGATCGTGCTCGACGGCAAGGAGATCACGGCGCTCAACCGCAAGGGACTCACCGAATACCGCCGCTACGACGTCGGGTTCGTTTTCCAATTCTACAATCTCATGCCCAATCTCACGGCGCTCGAAAATGTGGAGATCGCAACGGAGATCTGCAAAAACGCGCTCGATCCCGAGACTGTTCTGAGGGAAGTAGGGCTCGGAGAACGGCTCATGAACTTTCCCGCCCAGCTTTCGGGCGGCGAACAACAGCGCGTCTCCATCGCCCGTGCAATCGCGAAAAACCCTAAGCTCCTCCTCTGCGACGAACCGACGGGTGCCCTCGACTACGAGACGGGCAAAAAGATCTTAAAACTGCTCTACGAAACCTCCAAGCGGCAGAAAAAACCCGTCGTCATCGTGACGCACAATGCGGCGATCGCGCAGATGGCGGATAAAGTCATTCACATCAGGAGCGGGCACATCGAGCGCATCGAACAAAACCCTTCTCCCCTCTCCGTAGACGAAATCGAGTGGTGATATGCGTACCTATTTCAAAACCTTTGCAAGAATGTTCAAGCGGCATCTGACGCGCCTCGTCTCCATTTTTTTAATGGTGCTCGTGAGCGTGGGCTTTACCGCGGGCATCGGCACTTCCACGGAGAAGATGGAGCGCTCCCTCGACGACTACTACCGCGCGTCCAACGTGAGCGACCTCATCGTAAAGAGTACGCGGGAGACGGGCTTCACAGCGGCGGAGATCGCCGCGCTGGCCGAGCGTTACGGCGGAGAAAATGTGCTCGCCGCTTCCTCTCTCGAGATCAAGGGCGGAGAGAGCACGCTCCCGCTCGAGGGCGTCGGCGATGGCATCACCCGTCTCTATATCTTTGAACAGCAAAACCCCGACGAGCTTTCTCTCAACCGTTTCGAACGGGTCGAAGATTTCGACGTCTCGCCGGACGCCGAAAAAAACGAGTTTCCCCTCTATCTCGAGCGGGAGACGGAACAGCTTACCGCCTTTGAGGGAGACCGTCTCACCATGAACGTCGCGATGGGGCCCATCTCTTTTTCATACGAATTTATCGTTACGGGAACAGTGATCAACCCGCTCCATTTCACCAAAATGGACGATGTGAGTATGCAGTATGAGGGCGAAGAACTCGCACATATCGCCTATATCTTCAACTGTCCCCTTCTCTCCGCCATGATCCCCGAAAATGACGTATATATCACTCTCCCGACACGGGAAGAGGTCTTGTTTTCGGGCAAATATATGAATCGGGTCAATGCGGAAAAGGCGGAGATCGAAGCGCTTCTCGACGATGTGGCCGTGCTCACGCTCAAGGAAAATTTCTCCTTTTCCTCTTTTGACGCCTACGAAGAGAAGATCGACGGCATCGGCTACGTGCTCATGGTGGTGTTTCTGCTTGTGACTCTTCTCGTCGTGCTCTCCACGATGACAAGACTGCTCGAAGAGGAGCGCGCCCAGATCGCCTGTCTGCAGACGCTCGGTTATTCGCCCTTTATGATCGTGAGCAAATACCTGCTCTTCGCCCTCGTGGGGACGTTGATCGGCGGCGCGGGAGCGTATTTTGCGGGCGAGGCACTCTCCTATATCATCTATATCAATTTCGATTGGTGCTACGCGCTTCCCCCCTATACGATGCACTCGGCGCCCATATTCTTTATCCTCTCGGCGTCGATCATCCTCGTTTCCACTCTCGTTGCGACCTTTGCGGCGGGCATTCATAAGACGCGGGAAACGCCTGCGGTGCTTCTCCGCCCCCGTACGCCGAAAGCGGGAAGAAAAGTCATTCTCGAGCGCATTCCGCTCCTTTGGAACAGACTTTCCTTTAAATATAAATCCACGATGCGCAACGTTTTGCGATTCCGCATGCGTTTTGCGATGACGGTCGTCGCCGTCATGGCGTCTACGGGGCTCGTCGTCGCGGGACTTGCCGTTCTCGACTGCTGCCTTTTCCAGAACATCGGCACGGCGGCGATGATCGGCGTCTCCGTTGTCGTGCTCGTCTTTGCCGCGCTGCTCAACGCCGTCGTCATCTATACCCTCACAAACATCAACATTTCAGAGCGAAACCGCGAGCTAGCGACGCTCATGGTCCTCGGCTACCAGACGCACGAAGTCGATCTCTATGTCTACCGCGAGATCTACATCACAAGCGCCATCGGCATTGCGCTGGGGCTTCCTTTCGGCTGTCTGCTCTGTCTCTTTATCTTCAATCTGCTCGACTTCGGCTCGCTCGCAGGCATCAGCTGGTTCGTGTGGATCGTCGCCGCGCTCCTGTCGCTCGTCTTCACTTTTGCCGTCACCCTCATGCTCCGACCGAAAATCCAGAAGATCGATATGAACGAGTCGCTCAAGGCGATCGAATAACTCTTTCCCATTATAAAATCAAATCATAGAAACAAAAAAACGTCCGTCTCAAAAAGGCGGGTGTCGATAGGAAATCAACAAAACAAAATTTTATATCGGAATACACCTTTGGGCGAGCCAACAAAAACGGCGAGAAGTTTTTCTCGCCGTTTTTGCTTTCTTCCGAATGTCAATCCGCGTCTTTGTCGGTCTTTTGTGAAAGAATCTTATAAAGAATATGATAGAGCGACATTACTTCTTCGCCGTCAAGATTGATACAGCCCGCAATCTTGCCCGGCACCTCTACCGCGCGCTCACGAAGCGCCATGCCTCTTGGGGTAATACTCACGTCGAGCAAACGCTCATCCGCAGATGAGCGCTCTCGCTTCACAAAGCCTTTCTTTTCAAGGCTTTTCAGAACGGGGGTCAGCGTTCCCGAATCGAGAAACAACTTCTCCCCGAGTTCTTTTGCGCTGCATTTCCCTTTCTCCCAAAAAACCATCATGGCGATGTACTGCGTGTAGGTAAGATCGAGTTCGTCGAGATAAGGGCGATACTTTTTCACGACCTCGCGCGCACACGCCCCGTTCTATACCAAAGCGTCCCCCAAAATAACGCTTGCTTTTTTTCCGCCGCATGCGATACAATACAGACAAACTTGCATCGACCCAACTTTTTCAAAAAAATTTTTATGACGGCGGGACAAATCCCCCTGTCCGAACGTTGTATAAGCGAAACAAGATGACACGGAGATAAACCATGAAAAAAACCAGCGCAGTTTTGTCCCTCGTGCTCGCCGCGTCGCTGTGCGCCGCAAGCCTCTCCGCATGTGGGACGGGCAGATCCACGCAGCTCGCCGCTCCGAATGCCGCCGAGAAGCTCTCTTACGAAGAACTCACCGCAGACGGCCTCGATGAGCTGCGCGCCTCGCTGGGGGCGTTCTCCGCCGAGTTCTCCGCCGCAGCATACAGCCGCTATGAGGACGGTGAGAACTTCACCGTATCGCCCATCACCGCGTACATGGCGCTCTCGATGGCGGCCGCGTGCGCGGGAGGGGAGACGAGAGAGGAACTTCTCTCCGCGCTCAAAACGTCATATAGGGCGTTGGAAAGCAATTTCGGCGATCTGTACCGCTCCGTTTCGGCGCGCGTTTCGGACGGCATGGGGCAGGCGAAACTCTCGGGCTCTCTCTGGCTGAACGAGGGGACGCAGTTCAACCGTGCGTGCGTCGATCTCGTCGCGGAAAAGTTCTACGGGTATTCGTACGCCGCCGATTTCGCGCACGACAACGGGAACGCCAACCTCGCCGTGCAGAACTTCGTCAAACAGCATACGAACAAGCTCATCAACCAGAACTTCCAACTCCCCGCAGATACCGTCTTTGCCCTCGTCAGCACGCTGTGGCTCAAAGATACATGGGACCTCTTCGGCAAGGCCCTCAGCTTCTCCCCCGAGCCCGTGGAATTTGCGCCGCTCAGCGGCGAAACCAAGACGGTCAAGCTCCTCGAGGGGTACCATGTCCGAGGTAGGGTGTATGAAGGGGAGACGTTCACCCATTTCTACACCGAGACCGAGCACGGCTTCAAGCTCAAATTTTTCCTCCCGAAAGAGGGCTACACCGCGGCGGAGATCTTCACGCCCGAGACGATCGCAGAGGTCAATGGCGTGGACGATTACAACGCCGACGACGACGTGAACTTCATCCACTACTACACCCGCTGCCTCTTCCCCGAGTTCTCCGCTTCCTTCAACGGGGATGTGCGCGCGGCTCTCGAAGAAATGGGCGTCCGCTCTCTCTTCGCCGAGACGGGTTGCGATTTTACCCCGCTCACCCCCGAAAACATCTGGTGCAGGGAAGCGCTCCACGCGGCGAAACTCACCGTCAACAAACGGGGCATCGAGGGCGCGGCCGTCTTTGTCCTTCCGGGCGCGGGCGCGGCGGGCCCCGACGGGTATGAGACGGCGTACGAGGACTTCGTCGTCTCGAAGACGTTCGGCTTCCTTCTCACGGATAGAGAGGACGTCCCGCTCTTCTCGGGCGTCGTCGGAAACGTCTGACCGACGTGACCAACTTCATTAACGCGACCAAGTGACCGACGTGACCGACCGTCCCGTCATAGCACCCATCCGACCCACAGATCTCAAAAACGGCGGGGAACTTTCCCCGCCGTTTTAACTTGTCTATGCTTTTTTTCGGAAATCCTCTTCCGCTCAATCCATGTAGTCTTGGAAGCTGTTTTCAAACTGCGTTTTTACGGCCTCTTTGAGAGCGGAAGTTACATCGAACGCGCCGCCGATTTTAGCCGTCTCTTTGGAGTAATCTCCTGTTTCAAAGGCAAGATCGTAGGCGGAGCGGAAACTTTTATAGTAATTCAGCTCTGCGCTGAAAAAGGGATCGGGCTGTATGAACATACTGTTATACGCTCTGATGATACCAGAAATCGGGACACCGTAAGCGTTATCGTCCAATGCCTCCCAATGGGCGCATTGATACTTCCATGTCTTTTGGTACTCGGATTTGACCTCTTTTAAGGCGCGTTCTTCCGCCTCGCTCATGGGTTTGAAGTCCCGCATATAACCCGTATTATCTTCAACCTGCGAAAGATCGCTCATGCCGGAGAGGACGACGAGTACGCCCTCGCGCGATGCGGAAAACCGGATGGCAAAGCTCGCGGGAGAGGCGTCTTTATCAATATCTTTGAGAATATGCTCCGCGCCCGACGGCAGCTTGGCAAGCGTGCCGCCCTTGACGGGTTCCATAACGATGACCTGTTTCCCGTGTTTGCGGATAACTTCGTAGCACTTTTTCGATTGAATGAACGGTTCTTCCCAATCGTAATAGTTCAATACGATCTGCACGGCGTCCACCTCGGGATGTTCGGTGAGAATTCGATCGAGGTGCTCGGCGTCGTCGTGATAAGAGAAAGCAATGTGGCGGATCTTTCCCTGTTCTTTCCACTTCTTCATGTGATCGAACAGGTGACATGCTTTCACTTCCGCGGAATAGAGATAGCGATTGAGATTGTGGAGCAGATAGTAATCAAAATATTCCACGCCGCACTTTTCAAGTTGTTCATTGAAAATCTCTTCCACTCTGTCCTCCGCGGGCATCCGGAAAGTGGGAAACTTTGAAACAAGCAGGAAGCTGTCTCTCGGATGACGCTTTACGAGAGCTTCGCGGATCGCCGTCTCGGACGCCCCGTTGTGGTAAACGTAGGACGTATCGAAGTAGGTAAATCCCCGTTCAAGGAAGAGATCTACCATTTTTTTAAATTGTTCCATGTCGATATCGGCCCCGTTTGCGCTCTTTTGCGGCAGTCGCATAAGTCCGAATCCCAATTTTTTGATTTCACGCATCATTGTTTTCTCCTTGTTTTATTCGGCATTGCCGTTTAAGTATGGCTTTATCATAGCGGGCAGAAACATCTTGCAAAACGTTTTGGTGCGCTCCTCAAAACTGTACGCGCCGCCCGCCATATCCCAACAGAGCATTTCGCCGTAAATGACGTCCGTCAAGGCGTCGGCGAGCGCGTCGATCGGCGTGTCCTCTCTGAGTTCGCCCCGTTCAACGCCCTTTTTTATCATCCCTTTCATGGAATCGTTGTCTTTGCGGAGTTTTTCCTTGTCGTAGGGGTTCTCTACGAGATCGGGGTCTACGGTATTGCGCACCCATTCCTGGCAGAGCTTAAGTCCGTCCCGTTCGATATGTCCCGAAAAAGTGACCATATAAAACGTCAACCGATCCATAAACGGTCCGTCGTAGCTTTGAGCCTCCTCGTAAATTTCGCGGAACATATCGTGGCTTATCGCAAATACCACATCTTCCTTGCGCTTGAAATAGGTATAAAATGTGCCGTTTGCAACGCCGCACGCCTTCGTGATCTCTTCGATCGAGGTATTGACAAGTCCCTTTTCGCGGATGATGTCCTTTGCCGTTTCCAACAGCTTCTTCCTCGTTTCCAAAGCGGCGATTTTTCTGTTCGTCATTTTTTCAGACATAAATCCTCCGTTTTCCTGCGCCGCCTTTCGCAGCTGTTCGGCTTTTTTCGCGAGCGCGACATATGCCGCAGACGGTTCGTCTATCGCAAGAACGGTCTGCTCCATCGGACAAAGCCCTGTTCCGTCGCGGTTCATGATTTTGGGCGTAAGCGTGCCGTATTGTGCAGATATTCCGTATTTATTCAGCACGGCAAGACCGCTTTTTGAGAGCACCTCGGCGAATACGCCTTTCACTCCCATCAGAACGTACAACATGGCGGCGGCTTTGCCCACGATCCTGTCTGCGGCGCAAGCGCCGTGCAGGTTTTCTCCCTGCTCGATCCAATCCAAAAGAGGACGGATGCCCCGCAGTCTGCTGGTAAGAATACGGTCGTCCTTTTGTACAATGCACGTCAGATTTTCATCTTTCAGACGCCCGCCGAGCAGGGCGAGCGATGTCGTTATCTCGGTCATGAAGTTATTCCTTGTCCTTTATAAGGAGCAAGCGCAGTCCCATAACAACGAAAGGAACGAGAACGGCTTGCAAAACCATGCCTAAAAGCCCTGTCTGGATCTGCGACCAAACCGTTACCGCCTAGAGAGGAGAAACGCTCTGGAAAATGGCGGCGATGGTGAGGAACACGAGCCTGCCTGCGACCTGCGCAAGGAGTACCGCGGGGAACGCCATCCAACTGTTTTTAGCGATACTGCGCGAAAAGAGTCCCAAAATTGCCCCGAATACCGCAAGTTCTGCGATCATATAAAGCAGACGAATTGCGGCAGGCATGGGATTCCCGCCAAGCGAAGTGATCGCATAGCTGATGACGGGAGAGAGGATACCCACGCCCAACCCCCATTTCCAGCCGAGCAAGCATCCGCCGAGAAGAACGGGCAGATACATGGGGAGCCACTGCATCCCTCCGGGCGCGCCGAGGGCGAGATGTACAAGCTGCGGAAGAATGACCGCAAGCGCGATAATTCCCAAAGAAATCAGCGTTTTTACCGTGATTTTCACGCGGGGAGCCACGTTGTGACGTGAAAGAACCTGTTCGATCATCTTAAAATTCTTCCAATTTTTATTTTTACATTTTTAGGCTATGGTATTATAGGCACATTCTGAAAATCGCTTCCACGTCCTTAGGCGTAAGCGGCTTGAAGCCTTGCAATGTACCGCCTGCGCAGGCTTTTTGCGCCATAACGGAGAAATTGCTGTCGTCAATACCGAGTTCGGTAAGCGTGCTCTGCAGACCGAGCGTATGGAAGAAGAAGTCGGAAAGGGCGTCGATCGCGGCATTGGCACCGTCCATATCCGAAAGCGCATTATCCGTTCCGAAAACATCCACGCCGAATTTTTTGATTTGCGGGGCAGTATGGGTATCCAACACATATTTGAGCCATCTCGGAGTTAAGATCGCAAGCCCGAGACCGTGCGTAATATCATAAAACGCGGAAAGTTCATGCTCCATCATATGGCAGGAGACATCTTGGTCTACCCCTGCGGCAACAAAGCCGTTCAATGCCCAGGAAGATGCCCACATGAGATTTGCGCGCGCCTCGTAGTTGTCGGGAGTTTCGAGCGCGATCGGAGCGTACTTGACAACGGTCTTGATGAGATCCGTCATAACGCGGTCGATAAAATCCATTTTGGGCTGCATTGTAAAGTAATAGCTGTCAAAGACATGCGAAAGAATATCCACGCTGCCGCAAGCCGTCTGAAATTTACTGACCGAATAGGTGTTTTCGGGGTTCAAAAAAGACGCTTTGGGCTGTAACAGCGGGCTGAGAATGGCAAGTTTTTCATGCGTCTGCATATTCGAGATCACGCCGCCGCAATCCATTTCGGAGCCTGTCGCCGCAAGTGTGAGAACGGTGACGATGGGCAATGCGTTCACAACGGAAGCCGTACCTTTTACCAAATCCCAAGCGTCGCCGTCGTAATATGTTGCCGCGGCGATCGCCTTTGTGCAATCTATGGTAGAACCGCCGCCGACGGCGAGCAGAACGTCGATCTTTTCCCGCTTGCAGATCTCCGCGCCGCGGTTGACGGTCGTGTGCCGCGGATTGGGTTCTACTCCCGAAAGTTCAAAACATTCCAGCCCTGCGTTCGCCATTTCTTTCAGCACCTTCTCATAAAGTCCCATTTTCTTGATCGAGCCGCCGCCATAGACGAGAAGAACTCTTCTTCCGTACTTTTTGAGTTCCGCACCGAGATGTTTCAGTTGGTCTTTTCCAAAATAAACCTTTGTGGTGTTTTGAAAAACAAAATCGTTCATTTTACAGTCTCCTTTTTGATTCTTCTGTTTTATTCTACCACATTCGTTGAATGAAAGTCAATGATTTTCATTCAACATTATAAAAAATTTCCGGATTCTTTGGGCATGAAAAAGAGCCCCGAGAATAATCGGTCATCAATGTGTTGTTTGCGCCCCGATTTGTTTGACAAATTGCGACAAAAGTGATAGCATATGCGCGGTTTTATGGTCAATATCATCATTTGCGCCGCGACATGTCTCGCCATGATCTCGGGCGTGCTCTTCTTCCCCAAAATCAAGCTCGGGAAACTGAAAATCGATAGTTATTGGGCGGTCGTGACGCTCGGCGCGGCAATTCTGCTCCTCTGCGGGCAGACAGACGTTGCGGCGATCGGCAAGGCGCTCGTTGCGGACACTGCCGTCAATCCCCTGAAGATCCTCGTCCTCTTTTTGTGCATGACGGTCCTCTCCGTCTTTCTGGACGAGCTCGGCTTCTTCCGCGCTCTCGCGGGGTTCGCATTGAGACATGCGCACAGCGGACAAAAGCGGCTGTTTTTCTCCCTCTATTGCATGGTCGCAGTGCTCACCGTGTTCACGTCGAACGACGTCATCGTGCTCTCTTTCACCCCGTTTATCTGCTATTTCGCGCGGGAAGCGAAGATCGACCCCATGCCCTATCTCGCGGCGGAATTTGTCGCGGCGAACACATGGAGCATGGCGCTCGTGATCGGCAATCCCACGAATATCTATCTCGCGACGGCGTTCGGCGTAGAGTTTGTCTCCTACTTCCTCGTCGCCGCCCTGCCTACGCTCGCCGCGGGCGGCGTTTCGCTTCTTCTGCTCTATCTCCTCTTTCGGAAAAAACTTGCAGAGCCCCTTGCGGGACAGGCGGAACGCGATCGGGTAGAAGATATTCCCGCGCTCGTCATCGGGCTCGTCCATCTCGGGGTCTGCACGGTGATGCTCGCGGTCGGGTCCTATATCGGCGTGGAAATGTGGCTCGTTGCGGCATGCGCGGCGGGGAGCCTTTGTCTTTCAAACTGCATTCTCGCACTCGTGCGCAGAAAAAAACCGAGGGCCCTCCTCGGCAGTCTGAGGAGAGCCCCTTGGCAACTTGTTCCCTTTCTTCTTTCTATGTTCATTCTGACGGAAGCGCTCGCCATGCAGGGCACGACGGCAAAGATCGCAAACTTTCTGGGGACGGAATTTCCCGTTCCCATCTACGGATTTTTGTCCTTTTTTGCGTCCAATCTCATCAACAATATCCCGATGAGCGTATTTTTCTCCTCGATGATCTCCGCCTCGGGGGCGGGAGCGGGCGCTGTGTATGCGACGGTGATCGGCTCTAATCTGGGCGCATTTTTCACCCCGATCGGCGCCCTTGCGGGGCTGATGTTCAGCTCTATCCTCGCGCAACACGGCGTAAAGTTCGGCTATAAAGACTTTTTAAAGCTCGGCGTCGCAGTCGCTCTCCCCTCTCTTACCGCCTCGCTCGGCGTTCTTTGGGGGGTATTGACCCTCTTTTGAGCGTTACGCGGAGCGTTCTACTTCCCGCACAAGCCCCTCGAGCCTCGTTTTCAGCATGGAGAAAGGCACGGGTGAGACGAAATAATACTTCGCGCCGAGCGCAACGGCCCTGTCGATCATATCTGCGTCGGCAGCGTCCGCCATTACGATGAAAGGCATCTGAGGCGCCTCTCTCACGGCCTCGAGGTCGGATCCTGTTCCGACGCAGATCACGGCCGCAGCGGGGACAGGTCGGTTTGAACCCGCAAGATTTTCACAGCTCTGCACTTGGGTCACGAGAAATTCGTCGCTAACAGAGTTGATGAGGTCCGCCTCAAGCGCCTTATTGCTTCCGAAAACAACTATTTCTTTCATTTTTTTCGCCTTCTTAAAAAAATTATAGAACAGATTTTTTGTTTTGTAAAGTGTTTGGGAAAAAGTTTTACAAATTTTTTGAGAATTTTTTTGATTATTTTGAATCAATTTGTCTTTTTATGCGCTTTTGGCGAAAGGAACGGACAAAATTTTAAAAATCAGCACAAAAAAGGCCCCTTATATTGCGCTTTCGGCGGCTCCTTCCCAAAGAGCGAGATCGCTTTTTTGGGGCAGAGGTTGACGCACCGATAGCAAAAGACGCACTTCCCCGTCCCCTTCGCCTTGCCGTGTTCCACGGTGAGGTTGGAAACGGGACAGCTCTTGACGCACGCTCTGCACCCGACGCAGCGGGACGGGTCGATTTTGAGTTTGCCGCGTTTTTCCGCCTCACCCTTTCTCCAATATTTTCTTTGGCTGTAGTAGCCGACGGCGTGAGGCAGGAGCGTAAAACCTCGCCTGCACTTCTTTCCGTCCAAAATTTTTTCGGCGAACTTATCGGCCTTAACTTGCGCATATGTGAGCTTTTTTCTGAGTTCTTCACCGTTTTTCACGCCGAACTTGCTGTCCGCGATGTTATTAGGCATATTGAAATGCTCGGCGGCGATCACCGTACCGCCGAACTTTTCGAGCGTTCTGCCGATCGTCGCCGCACCGTCGCCAGAAAAGAAATACTGCGTTTCCGCGATGGCGATGTTTTTTCCGCGGAAGAGGTCCGCATGCGCGTGCACGAAGCGCCGCATGGGAATGGGCGGCGCGCCGCCATAGATCGGAAAAGCTATGAGAACGAGATCGGCCTCTTTGAGCGGTTGCGCAAGGTCTGCTCCCCCCGCGACGTCGTATACGGCCGTTTCATACCTGCGCGAGAGCGTCTTCACGATCCTTTTCACGATAAATGCCGTGTTTCCCGTTCCCGAAAAATAAAATACCGAAAGCTTCATGCTCTCAGTATATGCGGAAGACGCGTGTTTGGTCCCCGCACAGCGATCGAATACGGAAAATTTTTCGATCAAAAAATCCTCGGCGACAGGCCGAGGATTTTTTCTGTGTATCTCTTTACAATCTCCCGCCGCAAGGTTCGGTGAGAACGAGGGGATCGAGCACTTCGTCGAGCGTCTTTTCGTCCATCAATCCCTCGCGGAGCACGATGGAGCGGATCGGTTCCCCCGTCTTCAGCGACTCCTTGGCGATCTCGGCCGCTTTCAGATAGCCGATATACGGATTGAGCGCCGTCACGATGCCGACGCTTCTGTTGACCCACTCGGCGCATCTCTCACGGTTGGCGGTGATGCCGACGATACAGTTTTCGATGAGCGTCCTGATCGCCCCCGTCAGCGCCCTCACCGACTCAAAAAGCTGGTAGAAAATGACGGGCTCGAAAGCATTGAGCTCGAGTTGACCCGCTTCTGCCGCCATTGTCACCGTAACGTCGTGACCGATGACGAGGAAGCAGACCTGATTGACGACCTCGGGAATGACGGGGTTGATCTTTCCAGGCATGATGGAAGAACCATTCTGGCGCGCGGGAAGAATGATCTCGCCGAGCCCCGTACGCGGGCCGCTGGACATCAGTCTGAGGTCGTTGCACATCTTGGAAAGGTTGATCGCAAGCGCCTTTAAAGTCCCCGAAACGGCCGCAAAGCCGTCTACGTTCTGCGTACCGTCGAAGAGGTCGTCGGCACGCCTTAATTTCTCCCCCGTAAGAAGAGAAAGTTCCTCGGTGATATGGGTAAAATAAGCTTCTTTTGCATTGATCGCAGTGCCGATCGCCGTCGCGCCCATGTTTATGGTCCGCATTTCGGAGAGCGACGCCTCTATTCTCTCTTTGGAACGGAGCACAGACGTTGCAAAGGCGCGGAATGCCTGCCCGAGGCGCATGGGAACGGCGTCTTGCAGTTGCGTCCTCCCCATTTTGAGAATGCCGTCGAATTCATGCGCTTTCTGCATCAATGCGTCATAGAGGTGGCCGAGTTCCGATAGCAGTTCTTTGGAAAGAGCAAGAAGCGTGAGTTTGCCCGCCGTGGGAATGACGTCGTTCGTCGATTGCTCCATATTTACGTCGTCGTTGGGGCTGATGACCGTATAATCGCCCTTTTTGCCGCCAAGATGTTCGATGGCGATGTTGGCGATAACTTCGTTTACGTTCATGTTGGCAGACGTTCCCGCCCCGCCCTGAACGGCGTCTACAATAAAGTCCCGCCTGTGTTTCCCGTGCAAGATCTCGTCGCAGGCGGCGATTACTGCATCGGCCTTGGTCGCGTCCAAAAGTCCGTACGACTTATTGACGATCGCGGCGGCCTTTTTGATGATGACAATGTTACGCACGAACGGGAAAGTGAGCTTTGTACCCGTGATCTCAAAATTTTCCTTGGCGCGGAGCGTCTGAATGCCGTAATACGCGCCGCTGTCCACCGAGAGCTCCCCGACCGAGTCGCTCTCTGTTCTGTATTCTTTTTCCATATGTGCTCCCAATCGTTTTCCGCCGCCCGCGACCGCCGCTCGGATGGCCCGCGGACTGCTTGCTCTATATTATACTTCTCTCCCGCACGAATTGCAAGCATTTTTTGCCCTGTTTCTCATTTCCCCGCCCCGTCCCTCATCCCGAGACGTAGCCGAGCGGATCTCATAGCCCCACGGACTCCGTTACTTATAGAGGGATCTCCTCGCCTACGGCTCGAGATGAGGGGGTTCCTCGGCTCCCCCCAAGGGAAATTCTGCACAGAGGACCGTGGGATGGGGATATAGCATATGAAAAGAGAGGCTTCGGCCTCTCTTTCCTGCGCCGCATATGCGGCAGAATGGTGGATTTGTCGGCGTCAAATCCGCACCCGTTTCTGCTGCAGAGATGCAAGCAAGACAAGGAAAACGAGCATTGCCGACGGGGAGTTTACTTGGCGTAAATGACCCGAGGCAAGCGGAGTTTGACACCGTATTGCGCCGCATATATGCGGCAGAACTTTTGGTGGACCTGCGGAGAATTGAACTCCGGTCTTACAAGGTTCAGATGCGGACACTACACGCTTAGTCTATGGTCGTTCTCGCATGCGGAGAGTCCGTAGACACCCTCTTCCGCACGCACATCTCCGAAAGGCCTCGTCCCATGGGGGAGATCCGCCATGAAACAACGTTCCCTACTTCGTTACGCCCTATCCCCGACCGTAGGCCTTCGGGGTAAGACGGGGCTTAAAAGGTTAAGCCGCAAGCGCTACAGGAGCGCGTCTGCTTGTATTTTCAGCAGTTAAATTTGTTCCGTTTTTACGGAGCCGAGCCTCCGACGTGCGTCCGTCAAGATCAACTTGCAATCGAATCCGAAACAGGCCCATTGATCAAAACATCATTATATTATACGCTTTTTTTTGTTTTGTCAAACATTTTGCGCCCCATCTCGCTGCCCCTTTTAGGGGAAGTCCCCGAACTTGCAAGGGGAAAGGGGTTAAACCCCTCAGTCACTCGCTACGCTCATGACGGCTCCCCAGCAAGGGGCGCCAAGGCTCCTCCCAAGGCGGAGCCGGCACGGCAACGCCGTGAGTGAGGTGAGCATGTTCTGAAACCGTTGCCCACCCCCTACCCCCCCTCCTCGGGAGGGGGCAGGCGAAATTCTTCGCTTCGCTCAGAATGACGCGCGGGGCAGGATGACGCGCGGGGCAGGATGACGCGCGGGCTGAAGCCCTATGCATCCGCGGGCCGAGCAAAGAAATGTTCGAAAAACTTTAATTCAAAACCACATCTTTCAAACTCTCGTACTTCTCCATTGCGGCGGCGCGGATCTTTTCCCGATCGAGGCCGCGCTCAAACGCCTCGTCTACAAGCTTTTTCGCCGTAAAGATCGCGTTCGTCGTGTAGCGCAAATTCTTGATCTCGTTCAAAAACCTGCCGCTCTGCCGCGTTCCGAGAAAATCGCCGCTCCCGCGGAGTTCAAGGTCTTTTTCCGCGAGCACAAAACCGTCGGCCGTGCTCTTGAGAATATTCAGCCGCTCGATCGCCGTCTCGCTCTCCGACTCGGTGAGAAGAAAACAGTAGCTCTTGTCCGCCCCCCTGCCGACGCGGCCGCGAAGCTGGTGCAGTTGGGAGAGGCCGAAACGGTCGGCGTCGTAGATGACCATGACCGTTGCGTCGGGCACGTCGACGCCGACTTCGATCACGGTCGTTGCGACCAAAGCGTCTATTTCCTTGCGCTTGAATGCGGACATGGTACCCTCTTTTTCTTTCTCGCGCATTTTTCCGTGCAAAAGTCCGAAGCGGATATCGGGCAAATTGTTCTTCAATTTATCATATAATTCTTCGGCAGAAGTGGCCTGTCCCTCGTCGTCTTCGATCTTGGGGCAGACGAAATAAGCCTGTCTGCCGCGGTGGATCTCCTGCCTGATCCAGCCGAACATATCGTCGTACTTGCGCGGCGGGATGATGGCAGTGGTGACGGGGATTCGTTCGGCGGGTTTATCGGGAATGGTAGTAACGTCGAGGTCGCCGTAGAAGACGAGCGAGAGGGTGCGCGGAATGGGCGTTGCGGACATGACGAGGATATCGAGATTCTCCCCTTTTTCGCTCAGAGAATTCCTCTGCGCCACGCCGAACCGATGCTGTTCGTCGCAAACGCAAAAACTCAGGCGGGAGAATTGCACATCCGACTGCAGTACGGCGTGTGTGCCGCACAGGATATCGATATCCCCTCTCGCCAAGGCTTCTTTGATTGCCCGTTTCTCTTTGGCGGTGGAAGCGCCCGCGAGATAACCGACCCTGTAATCGGGAAAAATGCGCGTCAGAAGCGCATAGTTCTGCGCCGCGAGCACTTCGGTGGGCGAGAGATATACGGCCTGAAAACCGCTTTTCACCGCCATAAAGATGCCCGTTAAGGCGACTGCCGTTTTGCCGCTGCCGACGTCCCCCTGCAACAGCCTGTTCATACGCTGCGGGGAGGTGACGTTATCATAGATTGCCCGCACCGCCGCCTGCTGTCCCTGCGTGAACGTGAACGGAAAGCGTTTTTCGAACGTTGCGACCTCGCGTTCGGTGACGCTGTAGCGATTGGTCCGCGCCTCCGTTCTGTCTCCCTTGATGAGTTTGAACGCCGCGATCAGGGAGAAATATTCTTCGATCGCGAGCCTTTCGGCGGCATTCTGCATTTCCCGCTGTGTGGAGGGGGCGTGGATCTTGCGGAAAGCCTCTTCGAGCGAAGAGAGTTTATATTTTACCGCAAGGGGCGCGGGAACGAGCGTCTGCGGGTGTTCCACGGCGAGCGCACGGGAAACGCAATCGCGGACGAGCCACTGCGGGATCCCGCTCTTTAAAGGATAGACGGGTACGAGGCCCTTGAGACGGTTGTTGCCGTCCAGCCGCTCGAAAGTGGGATTGACGAGGGAGATACGGTCGTAATAGTTCTGCACTCTGCCGTAAAAGAGATATTCGCCCGGTTTGAGCTTTTGAACGATGTACGGCTGGTTGAACCAAACGGCGGTAAAATTGTCCCGTCCCTGTTCGAGAAGCGCACGCACCGTCTTATACTTTCCGCGCGTTCTGAGCGGCTCTACATACACGAGCTTGCAGGCGACAAGCGCCATGTCGTTATGGGCGACCTCACGGATGGAGACGCGGCTCGTCATATCGAGATAGGTGCGCGGATAGTAACGGATGAGTTCTTCCGTCGATGAAATGCCGAGTTTGGCAAATTCGCGGGCGCGTTTTTCGCCGATCCCTTTTAAGTCCTTGAGTTGCATATAGTCCCCTTTGAATACAGTATGTGCCTCTCCGCGTCACGCGGTTTTTTGCCCACCCCCCTACCCCCCTCCTTTGGAGGGGGCGCGGCTAAGTTCAGGCTCTCCCCGTCATTGTGCGGTCTTGCGGCAACTGCGGAAATAGAGAATACAGAGCACGTAAGCGGCGAGATAAACGGCGGCCGTCGCGATCGCGACCGTTAAAAACAGCGGCGAATAGGAAGCGAAGATCGCGGCGTCGAACACGACCAAAACCCCGAGGAGAGGCAAAAGAATGCTCATCAGAATCAAGAGCGCACACGCTGTCCCCTTTTGCCTTTCGACGGCGAACAGACAGATCTCAATGACGAGAAATGCGGCCGCAAAGGGAAGACAAGCGACGCCGGAGCCCACGTTTATCAAGACGACGAACAGAGCGGCAAAGGCGGCGCCGAGGTCATTTTCCCCGTAATTGACGTTTATCGAGCACACAAAGAGTGCCGCGAGCAACACGATAACGGCGGGCAATATGACCGCAAGCGCAATTTGCAGTTTTCGCATGATGACCTCCTTTTTTTCGCTGTGACATCAGGCGCACAAGCGTTCAGTTTTAACAAAAGAGCGGGTTGCCCCGCTCTTTTGTTCACTCTAACGATAACAGATAGTAATAGACGGGCTGTCCGCCGTAATGATAGTCGACGTCGAAGTCGGGGAACGCTTCCTGCACCTTTTCGGTGAGCGCCTTCGCGTCGTCTTCCGTCACGCCCTCGCCGTAGTACAGCGTGATGACTTCGTGCGAGTCGTCTTTCAGCCGATCGAGAAGTTTTAATACGGTCTCGTCGATACTGTTGCTCCTGGCGAGGATCTTTTTGTCGTCGAGCCCGATGATGTCTCCCTCTTTGATCGCAAATCCGTTGACATTCGTCGTGCGGACGGCGTGGGTGACGCTCCCTGCACGAACATTGTCGAGCGCGTGGATCATGTTCGTCTTGTTCTCTTCGGCAGAGACCTCGGGATCGAATGCGAGCGCAGCGGCAAAGCCCTGCGGGACATTTTTGGTCGGAATGACATGGATGGTGCGGTTTTCGACAAGCGCCTGCGCCTGTTCCGCCGCCAGAATGATATTCTTATTGTTGGGAAAGACGAAGACGTTTTCGGCGTTGATCTTCTGCACCGCGGTCGCAATGTCGGAAGCGGAAGGGTTCATTGTCTGTCCGCCCTCGATAACGCGGTCGATAAAGAGATCTTTGAAGATATCCGCAAGGCCCTGCCCCGTGCAGATGGCGAGCATGCCCTGATCTTTCTTTTCGGCGGCGATCTTTGCCTTCAGCGCCCTGTTTTCCTCGAGCATGTTCTCGATCTTGATCCTGTCGAGCTCGCCGAGTTCCAAAGCGTAGGTGAGCGCAACGCCCGGACAGTTGGTATGGACGTGCACCTTGATCATTTCGAGGTCGCCGATACAGATCACGGAATCGCCGATGCCCATCAAACTCTCTTTGAGCTTGTCGATATCCGCAAGCGTAGTACTCTTTTTTAAGTTGATGACAAAAAACTCCGTGCAGTAGGCGAACTGAATGTCGCCGAGGTCCATGTTGATGATTTCGGAATTGTCGCCGAAGACATCGTCTGCATTGAGCTGGCTCCCTGCTTCGGTGGGAACTTCGGACGCGATCTCCTCGCCCATGAGCGCCGCCTGAAAGCCGCGCATGATGGTCATGAGGCCGACGCCGCCCGAGTCGACAACGCCCGCTTTCTTCAATACGGGAAGAAGATCCGGAGTTTTGGCAAGCGCCCTGTCGCCCTCTTCGATGACGGCGGGAAGGAATGTTTCGAAATCGCGATACTTCCCCGCATTTTTTGCGGCGAACTCGCTCATCATGCGGACGACGGTGAGGATCGTGCCTTCTTTGGGAATGGAGACGGCGTTATAGGCGACTTTCGTGCCCGCTTCGAGCGCCCTTGAAAACGTCTTTGTGTCGATCTCGGGTTTACTGTCGCGGAGCACCGAGCAGATGCCGCGGAAAATCTGCGACAAGATGACGCCCGAATTCCCCCGCGCACCCTTTAAAGCGCCCTTGGAGATACAGTCGCACACCTCGGAAAAAACATTGGAAGAGCAATTCGAAAGTTCTTTCACGGCCGACTGCATCGTGAGAGACATATTTGTGCCCGTATCGCCGTCGGGGACGGGGAAGACGTTGAGCGCGTCGACCTTGGCCCTGTTATTGTCGAGCATTTTTGCCCCGACAAGCACCATTTTACGGAATACGGCGCAATTAATGGTTTTTTGCATTCAAAATTCTCCTGAACTAACGGAAACGGAGGCCGCTATATTTTGAGTCCGATGACATTGACATTGACCGTATCTACGATCATGCCCGTGAAATATTCCACTTTATACTTGATGGACTCCTTCAGGGATTCCGCAACTGCCTCGATCGATACGCCGTATTTGATGAGAACGTAAACGTCGATAAAAATACGGTTGCCCTGCGTCGCGACTTTGACGCCCTTGCCTCCCGCGTCCTTCTTGAGAAGTTCCGCAAGCGTGTCAGAGAAGCGGCGGGACACGGTATCCACGATCCCATAGCTCTCGACCGCGGCCTGAGCCGCGACCTTTGCGATCGCAAGGTCGGAGATGGATATTTTTCCGTAAGCGTTGCTTGTGCTGACAGACATACTTGCCTCTTTGAACTTTTCTCTATCCTATTTTATCCTATTGTACCTATTTTTGCAAGCAATATCGGTAAAAATTTCGGTAAAAGAAAAAATTTTTTCGGAAAACAGGCGCGTTTTTTATTGCTTTTTCGCCGCTTCTTTGGTATTATATATATCGGTCTCCGAAATAAGGGGCCGAAAAAGCTACGGTAAAACCCATGGAGGTGGAGATATGTCGAGAGTATGCAGTATCTGCGGGAAAGGCCAAACGTCGGGAAACAACGTCAGCCACTCCAACCGCAAAACGAGAAGAACGTTTGCGGCAAACGTGCAGAAGGTCTCTTATATGAAAGACGGCAAGGTGGAAAACGGATACGTCTGCGCAAGATGCCTCAAGAGCGACAAGGTTGAAAGAGTTTAAGCAAGAATTACCGAAGCGGACCCTCACGGGCCCGCTTTTTTTCTTCAAAATTGCGGTGGAAGAATGGAATAGAGCGCACGGCGTGCCGCCGTGCGCCCTCGGCTCCCCTCGCAGGGGAGCCGTCACGCAGTGACTGAGGAGTTTTGAAAACCCTATCCCCCGCTGCGCGGATACTTCCCCTACAGGGGAAGCGAGGTTGCCCCTTTCCCGTGGAGGGGGCATCAGGGTATTGACAAATCGCTCCTCTTGTGTAACAATAAGAAAAAAAGCGGGACAAAACCGTTCTGCCGTTCGTTGTAATCATAAAGGAGCAAGTATGCTGGAAATCAGACACCTCACCAAGATCTATACGACCAAGGGCGGCGCCGAGACGCGGGCGCTCGACGACGTTTCCGTCTCTTTCGGGGAAACGGGTCTCGTGTTCCTGCTCGGCAAGTCGGGCAGCGGCAAATCGACCCTCTTAAACCTTGCGGGCGGGCTCGACGCTCCCACTTCGGGCGAAGTCATCGTCATGGGCAAGTCGTCGAAGGACTTCTCAGGCGCGGACTTCGATTCCTACCGCAACACTTTCGTCGGCTTTATCTTTCAGGAGTACAACGTCCTCGACGAATTTTCCGTGGAAGACAACATTGCCCTCGCCTTAGAACTTCAGGGGAAAACCAAAGACAGGGAAAAAATTTCGGCCATTCTCCGCGACGTGGAGCTTGGGGCGTTTGCAAAGCGCAAGCCGAACACCCTCTCGGGCGGGCAGAAACAGCGCATCGCCATCGCCCGCGCCCTCGTCAAAGATCCGCAGATCATCATGGCTGACGAACCAACAGGCGCCCTCGATTCCGCGACGGGCAAGCAAGTGTTCGACACCCTCAAAAAGCTCTCTTTGACCCGTCTCGTGCTCGTCGTCTCGCATGACAGGGAGTTTGCGGAAGTGTACGGCGACCGCATCATCGAACTCAAGGACGGCAAGATCGTCTCCGACGTCACAAAAGAGCATATCGCCCCCGAAAAAGTGGCGGAAAACGTCAGGCGCATCGGCGAGGATACCCTCTCGGTGCAGGGCGGTACCCTCGACGAGAGGACGCTCAAGGAGATCGAGGCATTTCTCAGAGAGAGCGACGGCGAAGTGCTCATCTCCAAGGGGGAAGCCGACATCGCTTCCTTCCGCCGCGCCAACCGCATCGGCGATGACGGTGCGCGGGAGAACTTTAAGGAGACCGAAGAGGTAGAACTCAAGCAATACGACGGAGAAAAGACCAAGTTTATCCGCTCCAGACTTCCCGTTCTCAAGGCGATGAGGATCGGGGCCTCGGGGCTCAGACTCAAGCCCATCCGCCTCATCATGACGATCCTTCTCTCTGTTGCCGCGTTCATCATGTTCGGGCTGGCCTCGACGATGATGCTCTACAGCGAGCGAAACGTGCTCATCAACTCTTTCCTCGCGACCGATTACGACTACATCACCCTCAACAAGCGCTACGAGGAGCGGCACTATATGGGCGGAGAACTCTCCTACGTGTCCAGAGAGCCCACCCTCTTCACCCCCGCCGAAGTGCAGAGCTTTGGGGAGAACGCGATCGGCACCTACTCCGTCAACCTCTCCCTCTCCCAGTTCAAGGGGGACAGCTACTACTATCTGCCGCAGATCACCTCGCTCACCGTCGCTACGGAAGGGCACCCGCTCGGGCAAAAACTCATCGCGGGCCGTCTTCCCGAACGAGATGACGAGATCTGTGTGAGCAGCTATTTTCTCGCCTGTGCCGTGGAGCTCGGCTTCCTCCCCGCCGACGCGGAAGGGAACCTCGCCGAGACATCCTTGAAGATTTCTTCCGCCGCCGATCTCGTAGGGCAAAAACTTGTCATAGACGAAAAAATCCTCAACATATGCGGCGTTTTTGACAGCGGAGAGCTGCCGCACAAGTACGATGAATACAAGGATATTCACATCGAAAACGGCTACTTCGACTACAACTTAGAGCTCAACCTCTACGCCTTCCGCTCCTATCTCCGCGAGGGGCTGCACTCGCTCGCCATCACGACGCAGGCGCTCGCCGATTCTTGCGACGACCCAATGGAGATACCTGTCTCCTACTTTGACTATGCGCAGCTGACCTATACCGCACTCAGGGACGATGAATACGGCGTAAGTGAATCGGCGGCCACCCGCTCGTTCGCCGTCTACGACCCCGCGGGGGACCGTCCCATGCTCCCCGTCGTCACGGCGAATGAGCTCACGGCGCTCAAGGATGACGAATTCATCGTCCCCTACTTCGATCTCGCTTCCTTTTATTGGGAGGAAATACCGGATGAGAGCGACGAGGGCTATAAGGACTATAAAGATTTTCTCGAGCGGCTGGAGAACTACTCCTTCTACGAAGACGATGAGACGTTTGTTTCGGACCTGAAGGCCTTCCTCGCCGCCCACCCCATCACGCGGGAGTACTATTCCATCACATTTGACCGCTACGGACCGCAATACACGAGCGTCGGGACCTTCCGCATCGTTGGCATGATCGTCCCCACCGACGGCGGCTACGGCTACTATTGCTCCCAAAAGACGTATGACGCCCTCATTGGGTCGGCCCCGCCGAGCGAGGAGACCAAGTATGTCCCTGAGGCGGATGCGACGTTCGGCGCCGTGCTTGTCCCCTTTGAACACAGCGCCTCGGAGCTCGGCGGCCTCTTCGACAGAACGGGGGTGACCGACCCCGCGACGGACATCTACTACACCATCGGAAACACCCTCTATAGCGAGGTGAGCATGGCCTCCGACATCGTCAGTGAGCTCTCCGTCGTGTTCCTCGTCATCGGTTTAGTTCTTGCCGTGTTCTCGTCGCTTCTCCTCTTCAACTTCATCTCGATGAGTATTTCCAACAAGAAGAAAGAAATCGGCATTTTGCGGGCGGTCGGCGCAAGAGGGACGGATGTATTTAAGATCTTCTTCTCGGAGAGCGGCATCATCGTCGGCATCTGCACGGTGCTCGCCCTCATCGGCACGACGATCTTGACCGTTGTCATCAACAACATTTTGAGGGACAGCATCGGTTTCGACGTGACGCTCTTCGTATTCGGCCCCGTCCCCATTTTGGTAATGATAGCCGTCGCTCTCATCGTCGCGCTCCTCTCCACGTTCCTGCCCGTCTACTTCACCGCAAGAAAAAAGCCCGTAGAAAGCATAAGGGCGCTTTGAAGATTTTGCTCATTCTGAGGCCCCTTGCGGGCCGAAGAATCCCCGCAAACGGGCGGAGGATGTGCGGCGTCATGCTGAGAATGGGAGCGGGAACGAGGTCTACGGGGGCCGTATCGAAGCATCTCGCCGCATGCCTTACGGAAGCATTCTTAAATAGCGTCATCCTGAGCCGCGCGCAAGCGCGTGTCGAAGGATCACCGTAGCAATAATAAGGTGATGGTTCTACTATGCTACTTCGCGCTTAGGGCGCTACCTCGTCGCTACGCTCCTCGTGCCGCCCTTCGACACCATAAAGAAAGTGCGGGCGGGGCACCATGACGTAATCGGAATGGCGCAGTATTCGCCCCGCGAGATTCTTCGGGTTAGTCCCCGTACTCTTTATGCGCTCCGTTTCTCAGAATGACGCGGGGCATTTACTCAGCATGAGCACACCGCTCGTATCACCCGCTCTGCGTTGCGGAAAGCAATTTTTTCGACGACGCGGGGCGGGATAACATCACACATCGCCTCAATGAGCCGCGGCATATCTGCCGCGGTTTTCATATACGCATTTTGCGGGATACCGTCAAAATCGCTCCCAAATGCCAAAGCGTCTTCCCCGCCGACCTTTAAAATGTGCGTAATATGTGCAATAAGCGCCCTTTTTTGCCCCGCGGCGGTCTTGTCGTCGGAGAGAAATTCATCATAGAAATTCAGTCCCATGACGCCCCCGCAGTCGGCAAGCGTCCTGATTTGCCCGTCGTCGAGATTTCGCGTATGAAAATGGCAAGCCCGCGCGTTGGAATGGCTCGCGACAAAGGGAATACCGCTTCTCTTGCTCCAATCGGCAACGTCAAAAAAGAGCGCGTCGGAGCCGTGCGAGACGTCGACGATCATACCCAGCTCCCCCATCTTCTCCACGACGTCCCGTCCGAAAGGAGTAAGGCCGAGGGGGCGCCGTTCATTCTGAGGGAGCAAAGCGACCGAAGAATCCCCTCGGACGAAGTCCGTGGACGTCCGCTCATTCTGAGGGAACAAAGCGACCGAAGAATCCCCTCGAACGAAGTCCGTGGACGTCCGCTCATTCTGAGGGAACAAAGCGACCGAAGAATCCCCTCGAACGAAGTCCGTAAGTCTATGAGATTCTTCGCTACGCTCAGAATGAGCAGTCGGGGCGTACGTCACCGCCCGTCCCCCATGCGTTCCTCCCGCCACCCGCTCCGCGGGAGCCTCTCCCTTGAGGGGGGAGGCCTTGTGCGTAGTCCCGATCGCGTTGTCGTAATTCCACACGAGCGTCATCATGCGGACCCCTTTTTCGTACAATATGTGCAGGTTTTTGAGATCGTTCCCGACGGCCTCGCCTCCCTCGACGGTGAGCATGGCGTTGACGCGGTTTTCGCTGAGGTCCCCCGCGCTCTTCACCCACTGAAAGTTGTCACGGGCGCACATTTTTTCAAACTTATCGCAAAGTTTCAACGTTTTTTCAAGGTCTCCGCGCGGCGTGAAACAGGCGAAGCACTCGAGAAAACATCCGCCCGTCCCGAGCGTTTCTTTTGTAACGGAAAGGACGCCCTCCTTGGTGAGAGCGTCCGTGTGCAGATCGATGTATTTCATCCCTTGTAGAACAACCGTACGATACAGCCGAGCACTTTCGGCAGCTTGATACAGATGATCATACAACCTCCTCATTGATGATAGCGAGCACATATCCCCTGTACACGCGGAAAGAAAATTTCCCGTCCGTCGTAATGTTGGAGATCCCGCGCGTGGAGCCGTAGCGAAGCCACAGGTCGTCCGCGGCGTATTTGAGTCCCTCTATCCCCATGATATGCGCGTCGCCGCCGAAAGGCAACAGCGAGACGGTCTGCCCCATTTTGCATGAAAAGCTGTGTTTCCCCTTGCCGCAAAGGGATATTACCGCGCCGTTCGTTACGAGCGCGGCAACAACGCCAAACTTTTTCGCTTTATAAAGGAGGTGAAGATTGCCGAGAAAATGATCTTCCCGTCCGCCCCCGCCGCCGTAAAAGAGGATATCGGTCGCGCCGAGTTCGATCGCACGATCGACGGCGAGCTCGCCGTCCGTCTCGTTTTTTTCGGAGGGGAATTTGTATCGGGGCGCGGGAGAGGGCGTTTCGTCAAGGGAGTCGAAATCGCCGAGATTTTCGTCGATCCTTACCCTCCCCTTCGCCCAAGCGTAGGCGCCGTCGCAACAGATCACATACGCCCCATCGGCATAAATTTGTCCGCGGTACGGCTCGCCGTTCAACAAAATGACGAACCGTTTACGCACCTCGGGCCTCATCCGCGCAGCCTCGCGATCGTTGCCGCCATGTCCTTTGAACGAAACACCGCGCTGCCTGCAACGATGACGTTCGCGCCCGCCGCAATCACATCTTTCACGTTCTCCTCCGTGATGCCGCCGTCGACCTCGATATCGAGCGCGGGACAGCCGCATTTTACGCAGAAATCGCGCAATATCTCTATCTTTTTCAGCGTTTCGGGAATAAATTTCTGTCCGCCCCAACCGGGATGAACACTCATGAGGAGGATCATGTCGGCGCCCTCCTCCACGGCGGGAAAAACCTTTTCGACCGCCGTCTCAGGGTTGATGACGGCAGACATTTTTACACCATATGTTGCGATTTTTTTGAAGAGGGTCGGGATCTCGCACGTCTCGACGTGGACGGTGATGTTGTCGGCGCCTGCCCGTACAAAGTCCTCGACATGCGTCTCGGGATGAAGCGTCATGAGATGACAATCGAGCGGCAATTTCGTATGGGGACGGATCGCTCTCACCATCTGCGCGCCAAACGTGATGGGCGGTACGAAATTACCGTCCATGACGTCGCAATGGATGAGATCGGCGCCGTTTTTTTCGAGCAGCGCGACCTCCTCGCCCACCCGCGAAAAATCGCTCGCGAGAATGCTCGGCGCAATTTTGATGTTCATGGTTTTCCTCCTTTTTTGCTTATGTTTGAGGGTGAGCTCCCTACTCGGCGGCGCGGCGTCATGCTGAGCCACGAGGTACATACGCAGTCTACGGAAGCGTGTCCGAAGCATCTCGCCGCACAGCTCTACGGTTGCCCCGCGAGATTCTTCGGATCAAGTCATCGGACTGCGTACAGCCACCGCCGCTCAGAATGGCGCGGGGCGGCGAAGCGCTCTCAAATCATTCTTCCCGCCGCAATTTTTAATTTTCTTCCAAATATCTCGCTCTCAACTGGCCGCAAGCGCCGCCGATGTCGCTTCCCATGCTGCGGCGAAGCGTCGCCGAAATGCCATGTTTTTCTAAGATCCCCAAAAAACGGTATGCTTCCTTTTCGGAAGTGGGTTTGAGATCCCGCTCTTTCACTTCGTTGAGACGGATGAGATTGACGTGGCACGGACGCCCTTTCAACAGAGCCGCAAGGGCAAGAGCGTGTTTTTCATCGCAATTTTCCCCCGCAATGAGGCTGTATTCGAAGATATACCGCCGTCCCGTCTTCTCAAAATAGAACGCGCACGCTTCGAGGATCTCCGAAATTGTATACTTATTTGCGATCGGCATCGTGCGCCGCCGCTCCTCGTCTGTGACGGCGTGGAGAGAGACGGTGAGATTGAGCGGGATGTTCTCGAGGGCAAATTTTTTCATCTCGGGAACAAGGCCGCATGTGGAAAGCGAAATGTTTCTCGCGCTGATATGAATGCCTCCCTCGGCCGTGACAAGGCGTAAAAACCTGACAACATTGTCGTAATTATCGAAAGGTTCGCCGCTTCCCATGAGAACGATATTTGTAACTTTTCTCTCCTTTAACGTGCCCCCCTCGGCGCGATTGACGGCGAGGATCTGGCCTAAAATTTCGCCCGCGGTGAGGTCGCGGACGCGGCCGTTTAAAGTGGAAGCGCAGAACTTGCAACCCATGCGGCAACCGACCTGCGTGGAGACGCACTGCGTGTTGCCGTATTTATAGGACATGAGAACACCTTCGACGATGTTGCCGTCGGCAAGCGCGAAGAGAAATTTTTTTGTGCCGTCTGCCGATACAAACGTCTCCGCGATTTTGACGGGCTCGTCTTCATACCTCTCCGAAAGCGTCGTTCTGAGCGCGGCGGAGACGGGGATCTGAGAGAGCCTCTTCCCCTGCATGAGTCCCTCGAAGAGCTGGCCGGCACGGAACGGTTTTTCCCCCGCCGCCGCAACAAGCGCCGCAAGTTCCCCGCGGCTGAGATCGAGCAAAACTTTTTTCATGCCTTTCTCCTCAATTTTGCAACATAAAATCCCGCGCCGTATGCCGTATCGGGTAAAAACTGCAATCCGTATGCCGTTTTTTCGTGAGCGAGCGGGCTTGTTATGCGTTCGGCCTCAAACGGAGCGTCCGCTAAAAATTGTTTCACAACGCCGTCGTTCTCGGCGTCCAAAAGGGAGCATGTAGAGTAGTACAGCGCGCCGCCGCGCACGAGATAGCGGGCGCAATTCCTTAAGATCGCGAGCTGAACTTGCGTTAATTGCACAATATCCGCCTCTTTTTTGAAGAGCGGGAGATCGGGGTTCTCGGCAACCGTCCCGAGGCCCGAACAGGGCACATCGCAAAGCACGCCGTCGAACTTCTCCGAAAAGGCGGGGTCGAAGACCGAGGAATCGGCCTGCACTGCGGTAACATTCCCGACGCCCATGCGACGAATATAGCTCTTTATGAGCTCTACGCGGTGCGCATGCAGTTCGCAAGCCGTAACATATCCGCACTTTTTTGCGAGAAGTACGCTCTTCCCTCCGGGGGCGGCGCAGGCGTCGAGAAAATTCGCATGCGCCCCGACGGCCGAACAGATCCCCACGCTCCCGACCGATTGAAAAGTGTAATCGCCGCGGTCAAATCCCTCGTCGCGGACGAAATTTTTGAAGAGATACAGGCGCTCAAAGGGCGTGTCTTCGTGCGGGCGGGAAAGATACTTCTCTTCACCCCTTTCGAACCGCACCGCGACGCCGTGGCTTTTCGCCATGCAGATGCTCTCCGCTCTTTCCCCGTAGCGGGCGGTGAGTTCGCGCACGGCAAAGAGGGGGAAATTGCTCCTGACGGCAAGTCCCTCCTCCCCTACGGGAACGGCCACTTGCTGCACGTCGAACCGTCTTAAAAAGGCATTCACGAAACCCGCCGTTCCCCCCTTTCCCATTTTTTTGAGAAGAGAAACGGCCGTATCCGTCACCATATAGCGCGGTTTTTGTAAAAATATCAGCCAATAGAGCGCAATTTTTAAGACGATGCGGACGGCGCTTTTGGGCGACCTTTCGGCAAAGGCCGAAATGCAGAGGGAGAGATACCCGTCGTTTTCGAGCACGCCGTAGACGGTTTTGACTGTCCGCGCGCGGTTGAGCTCCTCGACGGGCGTCTCGGCGAGAGCGATCTTAAGATGCGCCCCGTCCGAATAGACCTTGCTCAAAAGGACGTAGGGGTCATAAAACGGGTTTGTCAAAGCACTGCCCTTCCTGAATTTTTCTGCCGTTACAGAACGCCGTATCCGTCATACGCTTGCCGCCCGCAGGTTGCAGGAGAGGCAAGCGCACGGCGTTTTCTCCGCATTTGACGATGAGCCCTCTCTTCGGAGAAGCGCACAGCACCGTCCCCGCAGGCTCGTCCCCGCAGTGGCCGACGACTTCCGCCAAATAAAAATTGAGCGTAATACCCGCGGCCGTAGCATAGGCGAGCGGGTCGGGCGAAAGCCCCATGATAAGGTTTTTGACTTCCGCAGCCGTCTTGCCGAAGTCGACTTCGGTGCGCCGCACTTTTTTACAGACCGTCCCCTCTCCCTGCTTTTCCAGCGTATATGTGCCGTTTTTTATCATGGAAAGCGCCCCGACGATCATCTCCGCGCCGAGAGAGGACAGCTTCTCCGAGAGCGTGCCGCAGGTATCGTTTCCGTCGATCGGGAGCGTAGATCGGGAGAGGATATCCCCCGTGTCGAGGCCGATGTCCGTCTTCATGATCGTGACGCCCGTCTCCGTGCATCCGTCGATGATGGTGCGGGGGATGGGCGCCGCGCCGCGGTAGGCGGGCAGAAGGGACGCGTGAATATTCCACACGCCCATGGGGAAGAGGTCGAGTACTTCCTGCGTCAGAATTTGTCCGAATGCGCATGTCACCATGAGATCCGCGCCGACTTCTTTCAGCGCCCCGACGCTCATGCGCACCTTTTCGGGCTGCAAGACGGGAATATTATGCGCCTGCGCAAACAGTTTCACAGGGGGCGGAGTCAAAACGCCCTTTCGCCCCTGCGGCCTGTCGGGCTGGGTGAGTACGGCGGCGACGCCGAACGTCTCATGGATCCGTTTGAGCGGCTCCAGCGCGAATTGCGGCGTACCCGCAAAGAGAATTTTCAATGTATTGCTCCTTTTATGACTTTATGGGGGCTCGTCCCGACGTGCGTGCGCGTCCGCGGGAAAAGCCCCTGCTTCGCCGCGGGATGACAATAGAGGCGTCCGAAATCTCACTCGTCTTGCACGTTCGTCGCCTTATCGGTATAGAGAATACCGTCGAGATGGTCGTATTCGTGGCAGATGGCGCGGGCGAAAAACCCGTGCGCGACGAGGGAATACCTGTCTCCCTTTCTGTCCTGAAAGACGACTTTGACTTTGGACGGACGGGTCACGGTACCCGCTTTCCCACGGACGGAAAGACACCCTTCCGCGCCCGTCTGTTCCCCTTTCTGCCAGACGAACACGGGATTGACAAACTCAAAATATCCCTCTTCGACATTGACGACGAACACGCGCTGCGACACGCCGATCTGGGGAGCCGCAAGTCCCGCGCCCTCCTCCTTTAAAACGGTATCTCTGAGGTCGTCGAGAAGACGGGAGAGCCCGTCGTCGAAGCGGGTCACTTTTTCACATTTTTTGCGGAGAACGGGAGCTCCGACCTGTAATACTTCGCGGATCATATTTTCACCTCAGCTCAGATTGCTCGGATTTTCTTCTACATATACGAGCACATTTTTATATTTTTCTTCCATAGCGGCGGCATATACTTCCCTGAGAGGTCCGTCTGCCGCCATACGCATGAGCACTTGATAGCGGAATTTATTCTGGATACGTTTGATCGGCGCGTGCATACGGTTGAAAAAGAGGAATTGCTCTTCGTGCGCCGTATAGATCTTCTGCATCTTTTCATACACGGTGCGCAAAGCGGAGAGCGTCTCCTTTTCGTCTTCGCCCGTCACCATCACGCGGACGATCTTTACGAAAGGCGGGAACATCATGGCTTCTCGCATGCCGATCTCGTGCCCGTAGAAGCCGCGGTAGTCGTAAGACGCCGCAAAGCGGAGAATGTAATTTTCGGGGTCGTACGTCTGTAAAACGACTTCGCCCTCGGCGCCCGCCCTGCCGCTTCTCCCGGCGACCTGCGTGATGAGCTGAAACGTCCGCTCCCCGCTCCGATAGTCGGGAAAGTGCAAGCTCATGTCGGCGTCGAGGATCCCCACGAGCGTGACGGACGGGAAATCGTGCCCCTTTGCGACCATCTGCGTGCCGACCAGAATATCCGCTCCGCGCTCGGCGAATTGCTTCAATATCTTATAATGTCCCTCTTTTCCGCTCGTCGTATCCACGTCCATGCGCAAGATCCGCGCCTGCGGAAAGAGTTTTTTGAGTTCCCCCACGACCCGTTGCGTTCCCGTGCCCATGTAGTGGATATGGGTGCCGCCGCAAACGGGACACGCGGAAAGAGGTCTGTATTTCGCCCCGCAGTAGTGACATTTCAAACAGTCTTCATCGCTGTGATAGGTGAGCGCGACGTCGCAATTTTCGCACTTGACGACGTTCCCGCAATCGCGGCACATCACCGTCTGCGCAAACCCGCGGCGATTCAGAAAGACGATCGCCTGATTGCCGCCGTCAAGACAGGCCTTGAGTTTTTCTCTCAGAGCGAGCGAGAACGGCGTCGCGTTCCCCCGCCGTACCTCCCGCCGCATATCGACGATATGGACCTTTGGCATGGGACGGGCGTTGATTCGGTCGGGAAGCGTGATGAGTCCGAATTCCCCTTTCTCGGCGCGGCGGTAAGTATCCACCGACGGCGTGGCGCTCCCCAGAATGAGCTTGCATCCGTTGTGCCTTGCTCTAAGATATGCGATGTCAAAGGTGTTGTAGCGGGGAGAAGATTCGGAGATGTAGCTGCCGTCGTGCTCCTCGTCGATGACGATACAGCCGATATTTTCAATGGGCGCAAACACGGCGGAACGCGCGCCGACGGCGATCCGCGCTTCCCCGAGGCGAAGACGTTCCCATTCGTCGAAACGCTCGCCCGCGGAAAGGCCGCTGTGCAAAATGGCGACTTTCGTGCCGAACCTGCCGCGCAGTTTCGAAAACATCTGCGGCGTTAAAGAGATCTCGGGGACGAGAAAGATGGCCGTTTTCCCCTCTTTGAGCGCCTCGGCGATCAGCGTGAGATAGATCTCCGTTTTGCCGCTTCCCGTCACGCCGTGAATGAGAAAGACAGTCTTGCTTACTTCCCGTACGGTGCGGACGGCGTTTTCCTGTGCGGGGGTGAGAACATGGTTTTCCGCGGCATATGCAACGTTTTCGTACGGCTTACGCATGACGCGCCGCTTTTCGAGAACGACCGCCCCGCTCTTTATGAGCGCCGCGGCTGCGGAAGCGGACAGGGCTCTCAGCTCGGAAGCGGGAACTTCTCCGCGCTCCCCGAGATACGCAACCAGAGCATGCTGCGCCTTGGCCCCCGCCCCGATCGGAGGCAGCTCATCGGCGAGCCGCGCAAACTCGCGATATGTCTTGTCTACTTTCCCCGTCCGCATTTCGGCGGGAAGAAAGAGCCTTAAGCTCAGCGCCATGGGACAGCGATAGCGGGCGGAGATCTTTTCCGCAAGAGAAAGACATTCCCCGTTGATCGCGGGGATCTCGTCTTCTACGCGGTATATCTCCTTGAGTTTTTCGGGGGGGACGTCGCTCTTTTCTTTTACACGCATGACAAAACCCGTCGCCGTGCTTTTCCCTCTTCCGAAAGGGACGGCAACGCGCATGCCCGCTCTCACTTCTTCTCCGCAGGCGTAATCAAAGATTTTGTCGACGTCGCTGTGCGCGATGTCCACGATAACTTCCGCGATCACTCTTTTTTCCTTTTCCCGTTCCCCGGGGGGCTCAAACTGAAAAATGCCCCGCTGCAAACGGGGCGTTCGTTCAGTCTCTTGTCATTTTCACTTTGCCGTTCATGACTTCCTGGCAGGCGAGAACGATCTCTTTCTGCTTGCCGGGGAGTTCGGTGGCGCCCGTAGACTGCATCTGTTCGATGATCTGGCGGGTGCGCTTTGCAATCAGGATGCAAAGTTCGTATCTGCTTGCAGGCGCGTCGTCCGTAGCGAGCTTGCGGACAAGAGCGTCGACCGAGGGTTCGTTAATCATCTTGATCACCTTCCTTTTTTCTTTCTTTTTCAAGAATGGCGAGGATCTCATCCACCGCCCTGTTCAGGTCGTCGTTTAAGACCTTATAATCGTACTGTTCGCGCATGTGCACCTCGTATTTGACGCGCTGCAACCTCTCGCGCAAAGCCTGCTCGGATTCCGTGCCCCTCTTTTTGAGGCGCTCGACCAGCTCTTCGATAGACGGCGGATCGATGAAAATGAGCAAGGTGTCTTTCAAGAGTTTCCGTGCGTTCAGCCCGCCCACGACGTCGATCTCCAAAATGACGGACGTCTTTTGAAGCTGTTCTTCCACAAAAGAACGGGGGGTGCCGTAGAGGCCGCTGAAGTGCTCGTCGTATTCGAGGAAATCGCCCTCCGCGATGCGACGCTCGAACTCTTCTTTGGTGACGTAGATGTACGTCTTCCCCGAGACCTCGCCGGGACGGGGTGCACGGGTCGTCATGGAGACGGATTCCACGAGCGTGGGATCTTTTTTCAACAGTTCTTTTACGATGGTGCCCTTCCCAACTCCCGAAGGCCCCGAAATGACAATGGGTATATTTCTCATTCGTTACTCCAGATTTTGGATCTGCTCGCGTATTTTTTCGATCTCGTTTTTCATCTCGAGCGCATATGCCGTGATCTCCCTATCGCAGGACTTGGAGCATATCGTGTTGCACTCGCGGTTGAATTCCTGTATGAGAAAGTCGAGCTTCCGCCCCGCGGGTTCGCTTTCGCAGACGGCGTAATATTCGTCGATATGCGATCTGAGGCGGGTGAGCTCTTCGTCGATATTGCACTTATCGGCAAATACGGCGGCTTCCGTCAAAATCCTCGTCTCGTCGACTTTGCCGCCGAGATATTCTTCGATGCGGTCGGAAAGCCTGCGCCTGTACTCCGCGGCGACGTCGGGCGCGCGTTCCGCAATTTTATCGCGGAGGACGGAGATCGTCTCCATGCGGGAGAGAAGATCGCTCTTGAGGCGTTCTCCCTCGGCGCGGCGCATGGCGGAAAGGGAGGAAAGCGCGATGCGGAGCGCTTCGTCGAGGCACTTTAAAAGCACATCGTCGGCGGAAGCCGTCTCATCGGCGCGAACGGCGTCGGGCAGTTTCAAAAAGAAAGAGAGCGAGCCGTCGTCTTCGAGAAGCGGATAGGCCGCTTTGATCTCTTCCGCCGCCTTCATATAGGCGCTCACGGTACTCCAATCCACATAGAGAGAACGCGGTTTTTCGCGTTTGTCGGTAAAGGACACGAACACATCGACGTGCCCGCGGGAAAGATATTCCCGTACGGCGGCGCGGATAGAATCTTCCGCGCAGAGCAGAACACGGGGGCTCTTGACCGCGACGTCGAGATAGCGGTTGTTGACCGATTTGACCTCGACGGAGACGGTGAGCCCGTCCTCGGCGTATTCTCCTTTTCCGTAACCCGTCATGCTGTACATAAGATCTCTCCGATTTTGGTATATTATATCACACGCGCGCGAGGCGGTCAAGCAAATAAAATTATAAATTGACAATTAAAAAGAGAAATTACGGCGGTGAATTTCCTCCAACCGTCGGAGCAAGAGAGCGTACTTGGCGCCTCCCAAAGAGGAGCCGTCACCGCAGGCGACTGAGGTGGGCATAAGGCGCCCCGCGTCATTCTGAGATTGGATGCAGAACGAAGTCAGAATCCTTAACCCGCCCCGCCCGCACGTTCTTTATGGCGTCGAAGGGCGGCACGAGGAGCGTAGCGACGAAGTTAGAATCTCGCGGGGAAAACGTAAAGCATGCGGCGAGATGCTTCGGTACTTCTTTCACGGACTGCGTACAGCTCCTGTTCTCAGCATGACGCCGCCCGTAGACCTCGAACACTTTCTTTTCGTAGGCCCGCGAGCCGCCCCCGACTTCAACCCCCACCTGACGCGGCTATGCCGCGCCACCCGCCCCCTCCTCGGGAGGGGGCGGGTAAGAGGGTCGAGCAAAGAAATGTTCGAAATCACTCACTCTATCATCTTCAAAAAATCTTCTTCGCCGATGATGGGAATCCCCAACTTTTTCGCCTTGTCGAGCTTACTGCCCGCTTTCTCGCCTGCGACGACGAGAGTGGTATGGCCCGTCACCGAACTTGCCGCAACGCCCCCGCGTTCCTCGATCTTTTTCTGCGCCTCCGAACGCGAAAGGGAAGAGAGTGACCCCGTGAGCACGACCGTCTGTCCCGAAAAGACGCCCGTTTCCGTGCGTTTCACGCTCTTCGGCTCCACGCCCGCCGCCCTGAGACGGGCCAGCTCCTCCCTGTTCTCCTCATCGGCAAAATAGGCGAGAATGCCTCTTGCCGTGACTTCGCCGATATTTTCGAGCGCCACGAGTTCTTCAAAGGTGAGCGAGGCGATCTTTTCGAGACTGCCGAAAGCGGCCAGATCTCTTGCGGCGACCCGCCCGATCTGCCCGATGCCGAGCGCGTATAAAAAGCGCTCGAGCGTGATGTCTTTGCTCTTTTCGATCGCCGTCAGAAGATTGGCGATCTTTTTCTCCTTGAACCCCTCGAGCCCCGCAAAGCTCTCTTCCGTGAGAGCATAGAGATCGGAAAACCGTCTCAGACCGCGCTTAAAATAGAGAAGCTCGATGGTCGCCTCCGACATGCCCTCGATGTCCGCCGCATTCTTCGTGCAATAGTGGGTGATCTTCTGTATCACGCGGGGCGGACACTCCCTGTTCGGGCAGAAAAGATTGGCTCCGACCTCTTCCGTCCTGCTGCCGCAGTACGGACACACAGACGGTTTTTCCGCGGGGGGGGTCTCGGACATGGTATCGTCGATTGCGCCCAAGATCTCGGGAATAACTTCATTGGAACGGCGGATCAGTACCCTTGCGCCGACGCGGACATGCTTCCGCGTAATATCGCCGTAGTTGTTGAGCGTGGCCCGCCGTACGGTGGCGCCTGCGAGCTCCACGGGGTCGACTTTTGCGAGCGGCGTGAGTTTTCCCGTGCGTCCGACCTGCCAGAAGATCTCCTTGACCGTCGTCTCCGCTTCTTCCGCCTCGAACTTATAGGCGATCGCCCAGCGGGGGAATTTATCGGTATAACCCATCTCGTTTCGCACGGAAACTTCGTTCACCTTGATGACGGCTCCGTCCGTCAGAACATCGATCCTGCGGCGCTCCACTTCGATCTCATCGACCGCTTCCTGCACCTCTTCCTCGCTCTTACAGAGCCTGAAAAAGGGATATGTCTTGAAGCCCTCGCGCCTGAGAAATTCCATCGCCGCCGCCTGCGACGGGAGAGGATCTTCGCTCATGTAGTTGATATCGTAAAAGAGGATCTCCACGCCCTTTGCGGCAGTCATCTTCGGGTCGAGGTTCCTCACCGCCCCCGCCGCCGCATTGCGGGCGTTTTTGAGCGCTTCCGACGGGTGCTCGCGGTTGTATTTCTCGAGTACGGAGAGCCGTATGACCGCCTCGCCGCGCACTTCCAGCGTGCCCTTGTAACCGATCTTCAGCGGGAAACTGCGAATCGTGAGCACTTGCGCCGTAACGTCTTCCCCATCGACGCCGTTGCCGCGGGTGGACGCTCGGACAAAAGCGCCGTTTTCGTAAGTCAGACACACGGTGAGGCCGTCGTATTTATACTCTACGGTGTATTCCGTCTCCTGCGCCGTCTTTTTGACGCGAGTAAAAAATGCCGAGAGTTCGTCTTCCGTCACCGCCTTGTCAAGAGAATACAGCCGCGCGATGTGGGTATGCCGCCCGAAGCCCTTTACGGGCTCGCCGCCGACCCTGCGCGTGGGAGAATCGGGCTCCACAACGCCCGTCTCGCGCTCGATCTCTCTGAGTTCATCGTACAGTCTGTCGTACTCCCTGTCCGTATGGCTGGGCGCGTCGAGAACGTAATATTCATACGCCCATCGGTTGAGCGTGTCGATCAGATACCGTTGCCTGTCCATTTAATCCTCCAATACCTCGAGAGGCGCAAACGCCGCCGCGAGTTCCTTATTGCCCGCCGCCGCAAAACGGACAGTGATAAACAGATTTCTGCCCTCGCCGCGCATGGAGACGACCTCTCCCGTGCCGAAACGGGCATGTTTGACGAGCGCTCCCACGCGGAAACGGGACGTATCTTTGAGCGGCTGTTCGGGCTGGGGAATGACGGAAATCGGCCGCGTGGTTTTTTTGCCTGTTCCGAACGAATACTCCGAAGGTTCTCTGTATGTCCCCACTTTCTTCGGGGCGGAACTTGCGTACCCGTCCCCTCTGCGCCCGTATCCGCCGTAGCTTCTGCCGTAACTATTTTCGTAATTGTTCCCGTAACTGTTCCCATATCCGCTCTCGCCGCGGGTGCCGTACCCTCTGCCATATGTACCGTACTCCCGATAGCCGTCGGAAAATTCGCCCGTGTAATCGCCCGCATAGCGCTTGTAAGGATAGGTTTCGGGCAGATCGATGAGCCCCTTGAGCTCATCGGCAAAACGGGAGCGCACGGTGGGTTCTCTGCGGCCGTATAAATATCTCGACTTGGAGCGGGTAAGATAGAGCATTTTCTTCGCCCGCGTGATGGCGACATACATGAGCCGCCGCTCTTCCTCGAGTCCGTTCGGATCGTCGACCGCGCGGGAAGTGGGCATGATGTTCTCCTCGAGCCCGACGAGGAATACCGTGTCGAACTCCAACCCCTTGACGGCATGAATGGTGGCGATCGTCACATAGTCGCCGTCGTCCATTTCGTCGGTGTCAGAATAGAGGGTGATCTGTTGGAGATAGTCCGATAGTCCCGCGTCCTCGTTCATACGCACATATTCGTCGACGGAATTCTGAAATTCGTCGATATTCGCGCGCTTTGTGACCGATTCGTCCGAATTATCGGCGTACTGCTCGCGCATCTGCGACGTCTCGATGAGCTCTTTGGTGAACTCCGCAACATTCAGTTCCTGCGAGGCAATGACGAGTTGTTTGATGAAATTGCCGAACGATCTGAGTTTTTCTTTCATCCCCTGCGAGAGCGCAAGACAGTCGCAATCGATAATGGCGTCGTACAGAGAGAGATCTTCGCGGCCGGCGTATTCGGCGAGCGTCTGCATGGTTTTGTCGCCGATGCCCCGCTTGGGGACGTTGATGATGCGGGTAAGCGCCTCATCGTCATACGGATTAGACACGAGACGGAGATAGGCGAGGATGTCTTTGATCTCCTTCCTCTCGAAGAACTTGAAGCCGCCGAACACTTTGTAATTGATGCCGTATTTTGTAAATTCCTGCTCATAAGAGCGCGTGAGGGCGTTGATTCGCATGAGGACGGCAAAATCGGAGAGTTTTTTCCCCTTTCTCACCGACTCGGCAATGACGCGGGCGCAGTAGAGCGCCTCTCCCGCCTCCTCATCCGCCTCGTAAAAGACGGGTTTGTCGCCCTCTCCCGCCGAGGTCCAGAGCTGTTTGCCCTTGCGGCGGGCGTTGTGGGAGATGGAAGCATTCGCAAGCGCCAAAATAGAGGCCGTGGAACGGTAGTTGCGCTGTAATTTATAGACTTTCGCCCTCGGGAAACTTTGCTCAAACTGCAATATATTTTCGATTTTTGCGCCGCGCCAGCCGTAGATAGACTGGTCGTCGTCGCCGACAACGAACAAATTTCCGTGCACCGATGACAAGATCTTGATGATGTCGAACTGCACGCCGTTGGTATCCTGAAATTCGTCCACATGGATATAGCGGAATTTTCCCGCCAGATACTCCCGCGCCTCCGCGTCCGCCGAAAGAAGTGCGAGCGCCTCGGTGAGGAGATCGTCGAAATCGAGCGCGTTGTTCGCCTTGAGATGCATTTCGTACCGCGCGTACACCTTGGCGGCAGTCTCGATATTTCGCTCATATCTGTACTTTTTCAGATAATCGTCGGGCTTGAGCCCGAGCATCTTCGCGTTGGAGATATGAAAGCGGACGGACTTTAAAAGCCCGTCGTCGTCGCTGTAGCCGCATTCGCGAAAAGCGAGCTTGACGACCGCATTCCGTTCCTGTTCCGAATAAATGGAAAAATTCTCGGTAAGTCCCCTCTTTTCCGCATACATGCGCAAGATCTTTACACACATAGAGTGGATCGTGCATACCCACATGCTGCGAGTGTCTGTATAGCGTTCAAGCCGCTCGCGCATTTCACGGGCGGCCTTGTTGGTAAAGGTGATCGCGAGAATGTTTGCGGGGGAGACCCCGAGATCCTCGACAAGATGTGCGATACGGGCTGTGAGTACCCGTGTTTTTCCGCTTCCCGCGCCTGCGAGCACGAGCACCGCGCCCTCGGTATCGAATACGGGAAGCCTCTGTTCTTCGTTTAGTTCCTGAAACTCTTCCATACGGTATGATTATACCAGATAACGGATAAAATTGCAAGCGCTCTGCACGTCATTGTGCGGAAGCGGCGCTCCGCGCCGTCATCCCTCAATCCGCCTTTTTCCCCTTGAGCTCGAACTCATATTCTTTCTTAAAGCGCTCGAGGGCGCGGAGATATTTTTCGGAGAGTTCCAACGTATATCTCTGCCGCTCCGAATAATTCAAAGAATTGTAGAGCTCCATGTCGGTGAGTCTGCCGATGGCGTCCGATACTTCCCCCTCGGATAACAGCATGTCGCGTACTCTGAGATAAAACTCGTCGGGCGTGTCGCCCTTGATCGCCGCGCCGACTTTTTCCTGAAAATAGCGCTCCATTTTGCTCTCGTTGATGCCCTGTTCCCGCGCGTGGCTGCGTTTGGAGTCCAGCTCTTCCTCACATTTTTGCCAGAATCCCTTTTTCATGCGCGTCTTTGCCTCTTTTGCAAGCATTTTCAACGTTTTTTCCATACGGCCTCACTTTTTCGACATTTTTCGCAAAAAGAAGATCCGCAATTTCTTGCGGATCTCTCATTAGTTTCTGCTTCTTTTTCTCGCGGCTTCCGACTTCTTTCTCTTCTTGACGGAAGGCTTTTCGTAAAATTCCTTCTTGCGAAGGTCGCCGATAATGCCGTCGCGCGAGCACTTTCTCTTAAAGCGTCTGAGCGCGCTTTCCAGATTTTCGTTCTCTCCGACTTTGATCGTGGACATATCCTCTACCCTCCTTCGCCGTAGCACTTACTATCTTGTTCATTATAACATTCTCCCGCGGGCTTGTCAATTTTTTTCACCCGTATTTTGGGAATTTTTCCTCTTTTTCGGAAAAACCTCTTACGGCGCTTTTTCTGCGTTTCAGCGATAGATGAATTTACAGACGATGCCCTCGTCATAGTCGCCGAATCCCTTGCCGAAGAGGGTAAAACCGCCCCTGTTTTCGGCATTTTCAGGCACTTCGATCCGGAAAACGATCTGCGCGGAAGGCTTCAGGCCAAGGTCTTTGAGCGTAATATCGGAGGCCTTTACTCCGCCGATATACGTTCCGTCCTGCCCGACGGAGACAGTGATCTTTTTGCCGTACTGCCCCAGATTTCCATACCACCAGGGCGGATTGCAAGTGCCCGTGCGGTCGTTATACTCCCCCTTGCTCGTGTAGACGCCGAGATCGACGCCGTTCACGAGAAAATGGATATCGCTCGGATAGTAGGCGGCATACCCGGGAGCCTCGGATGCGATCTCGAGAGAAAAGCGGAGTTCCTTTAAGACATTTTCTTCGGTGAGATAGTTGGGAACGAGGTATTCCACATACCCCCAGGCGAGCCACAAAATGCCCGCTTTCACCCGCTCGGGCCACGAGAAGCATGCGGGCTCGTCAAATCCGCCGATGATGTGTTCCGCCGTTGCGATGCCGCACGTCTTGTGCACGTCATAGCCGATATAGTGCCCCACGTCGATGTTGGCGGCCTCCACTCTCCCCTCTGCCTGCGGCTGCGCGAGAAAGTCGACGATGACCTTATCCGTCGCAAGACAGCAGATCTTTTGCGTGCCCCGCACACCCGAGGAAGTGGAGATCTCAATGAGTCCCGCGGCGTGCAATTTTTTGACATGTGCCGTGATCGCGCCGTTGGAGACGCCGAAGCGCTTGGCAAAGTACGCGAGGTTGAGTTCGCCGTGTGTGAGGAGCTCCTCGAGGATCCCCAAACGGACATCGGAATCGAGCGCCTCATATAAAAGTTTACCTTGACGGAAATCTTTTAAGTAGATCATGCCTATATCCTACCAAAAAAGCGGAAAGAAGTCAATCTTTCCGCATAAAAAACATAAATATTTTACATAAAAGTTAAAAAAAGGACAGCGCAGATCATAAAAATGGTTTGAGGCATCCCGTATATTTGCGGGATGACCTCAGCCTTTTGTGTTTATTACAACCGATCAGCGGTAGTATACTGCGTCGATGTTGAATTTCTCAACGCTTCTGAGAACAAGCGTATGCTCTTCGTCCGAGCTTAAAGCGTCTGAGATCTTTTTGAGCTCATCCTCTGTGAGGAAAGGCTCAGAGAGGATATCGACCCATTTCGCCTCTGAGGCGCGAAGATCGATATCGGCGATGCTCACGCCGTCGATCAAAAGCTCCACGGCGCCGTACTTCGGGCCGACAAGGGCGCGGATGTGAAGCTCCTTGCCCGTGAATTTCATGGTGAGCGTGGAGACGGGCGCATCCTTGGTCGCGCCGGTCGCGGTGAGCAGATACCCAAAGGTGGAGCCGTTCGTGCGGACATTGTCCCAAGCGCCGAGTTTTTCGACGTCGCGGTCAGAAGGCTGTTTTACGTTCCAACGATTGCCGAACTCGATGCCGTAGAGCATAAGTTTACCGTTCGCCTGTGTGATCTCAAGTTTGTAGTATTGGAATTCCTGTTTGCCGCCGTTGAAGGGGTGCTCCAAGGTGCCCAATCTCTGCAATCTCGGACGTTCGCCGTATGTGCTCCAGTTCTGCGAATAGACGAGAGTATTGATATTTTCCTTATCTTTGCCCACAGACAACTTGTAGGTGAGAGGTGCATTGTCCGCGTCCGTCCGAATCGTGAAGAAATCCGCAGTGACAAGTTCGCTCATCTCGCCGATAATGGTCAAATTCCCACTTTTGCCGTCAACTCTGAATGGATTATAGGGATCCTCATCGAAGAAGTTTGCTCTGTTGGGGGTAGCAAATCCGGGTAGGCTGGTTTCGTTGATTGTGAAGCCTTTTTCGGCTTTGACTTCGACCATTTCCTGCGTGGCCGTGGATTTTTCGATGAAATATTGGTCGTGGGTCTCGAAATATTCAAGCTCATAGCTCTTCGCGATATCCTTCACGCAATAGGCGCAGCCCGCATGGCCGGTGCTCTCGGTGGGCCGATCGGACAGATCATCCGCTGAAGTGCCCCAAAGCATCTTGACATGGTCATTCGGGTCTTCAGGGTTGGGAGCAAATACTTCACGGAAGTAAATGGACTTCCCGGCCGTCAGAGCGATCTTCTTTGCAACTCGGTAGACCCCGTCGGCATTTTTGGTGACCACATCGCCTGTATTTGTAACGTCGGGTCCGCAAATCACATGGAGCGTGTAGGTCTTGCCGTCGGTGGAGATGTACAGCGCACTCATGCCGACGCTCTCCAAGCCGAGATAGTACGTCCCGTCCGCTGTTGGCGTATAGGTGCCGCTGACGACGACGAAGGAATCGGTGGGCGCGGGATGATTCTCGTCGAACCAGACCGCCGTGTTGTTTTCTTCTTCTTTGCCTTCGGGAAGGACGTTCTCTTCCGTCGTCACATACAATGCGCCCTCGAAAGTGCCGTTGTATTTATGCGTGGTATTCTTCAAATCGGCGAGCCACTTTTCATATTCCGCTTCAAACGGGCTCTGTGTTTCGGCAACTGTTGCGACGCCCTCGCTTCCTTCGCTACCCTCGCCGCTCTCGGTGTCTTTGTCCTCTTCTATACCCTCGGCATAGGTGTAGACGGTGCGGTCGAGGTCATAGACGCGGGTGGTGCCCGGCTTTGCGTCGAACTGGACGACGATCTGCATACTTCCGTGGATGCCCTCCGTGACGGTGCCGCTCTTCCCCGTGTAGGTCACGGTGAAGATCATGCTGCCCGAGGTGCCCGCCTTCCTTGCGGCATCATCGGGGGTATAGAGGAAGTTTCTCCCGCCTTCAGCGATACGTTCCACTTGTCCGTATGTCGGTTTATTGGTGAGATCGATCGTCCAATCGAACAGCGTGTCCTCCCATTTCGTATCTTTGCTCCGTCCCGGAATGGCAAGCGTACGCTCAAAATCGAGAGTGAACGAAGAGTTGAACTCGATCCTGAACGGACGGGATGTCGTGGTGTATTCCCATTGGACTTCACCCGTGCGGGTCGACGCATCGACGCCTTTCCCGGTCTCGGGGTCGAAGGCGTGCCCCACGCCCGTCTGATAGGTGCAGGCTACGGGCACGAACATGGGAAGTTTACTATATTCGTTCTCATAGAGATCCTTTATGTAATTGTCTTTTAGATCGATATGATAATTTTTATAGGCCTCGTCGGTTGTCGGGAAAAGGATCTCGTTGAAGTAATACTCCATGTTGTAGCCCGATCCTTCGCTGGCTCCAATAAAGAACGGATAGGAACCCTTCGTCGAGCCCCAAATCTGTCCGCCGTTGTGACTGGTGATTTGCGTCATCTCTACATAGCGGTCGAGCCCGAAGGAATAGAAGAGATTCTCATAGCGGCAAATATTCTTGTCGCGGGAACCGTTCGCGGGATTGCCGCCCGTGAGCACACGGAGCGTAAAGGCGGGGTCGGTGTACGCTTCCCAGTCGCGGTAGCGCGTGGAGATGCCGTCTTCGTCCACGGCGCGGTGGGCGGAAATTTCGGTGAGCAGGGCAAATTCCACAAGGTTGACGGTGTTGTTGGAGACCTCGGAGTCCGCGCCGATGCCAAAGTACTGATAGCAGTGGTTGAATTCGTGGAAGTTGCCCCATCCGCCCGATTCAACGATAGATTCATAGCTGAGTGCACCGCCCATCCAACCGTAGGGCGAATCGACCGTGTTCGCTCCCGCAAAGGCGCAGGCAGCGCCCGACTGAACGTAGGCCTCAAACATTACCATGATGCCGTATTCGCTGTTCGACTGGCTGGGGAAGCGCTTGGAAATACGCGCCGCATTCTCCCAAAGACGGGAGACCTTGACGAAGTTTTCAAAGGTGAACGTTGCACCCGAAACCTGAGAGCGAGGGCCGACAAAGCGGACGTCCTCGGTGGAGACCCAGCACTCGAAGTAAGGCGCAGTCGTATCTTGACGAGCTTCGAATTCGTCCTTTGTTGTGACGCCATAGATGTAGTGCTGATATTCCACGGCGCCCTTGATGTCGATCGTGAAGTGCTCGCCCGCATTGACGGGCGTGACATAGATGGGTCCGCCGAGATAGGAGCCGAAATGGAACACATAGTTGCCTTCATCATCTGTGAGCGGAATTTCTTCGGGGTGCTTTATATCCGATGTGAGCGTGGTCTGTGCGATGATACGGGCGGGGCGGGAAGGATATCTATCCACGCCGACTGAAAGCGGTAGACCGGGCATCTGGACCATGCCGATTGTGACGATCATGCCGCCCGTGCGCTTCATGTCCTCTGCGCTCATCTTAAAGGTGATGACTTCGCCCGCGGGCGCATAGAGGCCCGTGATCGTGGGGGACCAACCCTGCGTGGTGCCGCG